>NZ_AKJM01000056.1 GCF_000282335.1 Pseudomonas sp. GM48 | reverse complement strand
TCGCGTCGTATACATGAATTGTGACCGACGCGGTCATTGTGGGAGCGGGCTTGCTCGCGAAGAGGCCCTGATAGTCACCACAAAATTTCAAAACTACTCACTCAACAACCGATACCCCACCCCTGCCTCGGTCACGATGAACCTTGGTTGGGTCGGATCATCCGCCAGTTTCTGGCGCAAGTGCCCGACCACGATGCGCAGGTAGTGGGTGTCTTCGGTGTGAGTCGGTCCCCAGATGTCCTTGAGCAATTGCTGCTGGGTGATCACCCGCCCGGGATGCCGCGCCAGTTGCGCCAGCACGGCGTATTCCTTGCGAGTCAGCGCGACTTCGGCACCGTCGAGCAGCACCCGGCGATACGCCAGGTCAACGGTCAACGGACCGAAGGCCAGTGCCGCTGGCTGGGCTTCGCCCACGGGCGCCTGGCGCAACAACGCACGAATCCGTGCCAGGAACTCCTGAATACCGAACGGCTTGGTCACGTAGTCATTGGCGCCGCCATCCAGGGCCTCGACTTTCTGCCCTTCACCGGCGCGCACGGAGAGCACCAGCACCGGAACCGTCGACCACTCGCGAAAATCACGTAATACCTGTTGGCCGTCCATGTCCGGCAAGCCGAGGTCGAGCACCAGCAAATCCGGTTTGTTCAGCGCAGCTTGTGCCAATCCTTCGCTGCCGGTACCGGCCTCCAGCACTCTATAGCCCTGGGACACGAGGCTGATGCGCAGGAATTTACGGATCTGCGGTTCGTCATCGATGACCAAAATGGTCGCGGTCTGGCTCATGAATTCACATCGACACTAAGAAGTGGCAAGAGAGTAGCGCACACACGTTCAGGCTTCACCTTCGTATCCCGGCTGAGCCTGTAGCGGCAGATGTAAGGAAATGCAGGTGCCACGCCCTTCGATGCCGTCGGCGACGCTGATGCGCCCGCCATGGGCACCGACCATGCCCTGACAAATCGCCAGCCCCAGTCCAGTGCCCTGCCCGCCACGATCACCTCGCGCCGCGGTGTAGAACATGTCGAAAATCTTCGCCCGTTCCGCCTCCGGAATCCCCGGTCCCTCATCACTGACCGAAAAAAACAGCTCACCGTCGTCAGCCCCGGCGCGCAGTTGCAAACGCCCGTGGGGCGGCGAAAACCGCGCGGCGTTTTCCAGCACGTTGACCAGTGCCTGTTCGATCAGTGCGGCATGCACGTACAGCAACGGTAATTCGGCCGGCACGTCGGTGCTGACTTGCAACGTCGCAAGGACTGCCCGCAGGCGATTGAGCGCGCTGCCGACGATGTCCGCCGGCGACACCCAGTCCCGCGCCAGCTTCAGGGCTCCGTGGCCGAGCCGGGTCATGTCGAGCAAGTTTTGGATGTAGCGATCGAGGCGCTCGGCTTCATCGCGGGTGCCTTCGAGCAGTTCACGCCGATCCTCCAGCGGGATCGCTTCACCCAGGGCCAGCAGGCTGTCGATACTGCCGCGCATGGACGTCAGCGGTGTGCGCAAATCGTGGGACACCGAAGCCAGCAAGGCACTGCGCAGTTGCTCGGTTTCGCCGTGCAGCCGTGCCGCTTCCAGATCATCGGCCAGTTGCGCCCGGGCCAGCGCCTGGGCCAGCGGCTGGCTCAGCGCGGTCAACAAGCGTCGACGCTGGCCGCTCAGGACCTGACCTTCCCTGGCGCATACGCCGAGCAACGCCAGCGGGCCGTCCTCCACCGATAACGGCCACCACCACCAGCGGCCGAACGGCAATGTGCCGGTGCCCGCACCCGCCGGTTGATCGTGCTGCCAGGCCCAATCGGCGGCGGCGCGTTCGGCTTCGGTGAAGTCCAGCGGGCCACCGGTTTCAACCTTCCAGCCGCTTTGCCCGTCGCGATTGAGCAGGCACAGTTGCACATCACTCCAACCGTTGAGGTGCTGGGCGGCCGCGCTGACCACGGCCTGACGGTCGGTGGCGGCGGTGAGTTTGCGCGACAGGTCAAGCAATTCGGTAGTTTCTTCCTGGGTATCGCGCAGTGCCTGCAATTGCCTGCGCTGGCGCGCCGCGAGGTTACCGGTGAGGGCCGCCATCAGCAGGAAGAACAGCAAGGTCAGCACGTCTTCTTCGCGCTGGATGCTGAAAGAGAAATTCGGTGGAATGAACAGGAAGTCATAAGTCAGAAACGACAGCGCCGCACAGGCCAGAGCCGGCCCGAGACTGCTGCGCACCGCCACCAGCAAAACGGCGGCAAGGAACACCAGTGAAATATTTGGCAGCGGCAGAACACTCGCCACGGCCCAGGCCAGGGCACTGGCCAGAACCGTCGCGAACACGGCCAGCGCGTAGTCGAACCAGACCAGCGACTGCATCGACCGCTGATGGGGTTGATGCTGTTGGTGATCGCTATCGAGAACGTTGATTTCCAGTCCCCGAGCATTGCGCAGCAGCCGCGCCGCCAGCCCGCCGCCGAACAGACGGCGGCGCAAGCGCGGCCGGGACTGACCAACCAGCACCAGGCTGGCGCGACGTTCGGCGGCATGCTGGATCAGGGTTTTCGCCACTTCACCGGCTCGTAGCAACACCACTTCGCCCCCCAGCCGCTCAGCCAGTTGCTGGGCGCTTTGCAGGCGCAGGCGCGATTGCTCGTCAGGCACGCGGCCGTTGTCCACGTGCACCAGGCTCCAGGGCAGGTGCCGCCGCTGGGCCACGCGACTGGCATGCCGCACCAGGCGCTCGGCCTGGGCATCGCCGTCGACCCCCACCAGCAAACGCCCGCGCACGGCTGGCGCCGCTTGACCGAGTTGGCGATAGCCCTGGGCCAGATCGTTATCGACCTGAGCCGCTGCAGTTTGCATCGCCAGTTCGCGCAAGGCCGTCAGGTTGGTCTGGGAAAAGAACGCATCGATGGCCGCCCGCGCCTGCTCCGGCACATAGACCTTGCCATCACGCAGGCGCTCCAGCAGCTCCCGTGGCGGCAAGTCGATCAACAGCAGTTCATAGGCTTCCTGCAGTACCCAGTCCGGCAGGGTTTCGCGGACCTGCACGCCAGTAATGCCGCGCACCTGGTCATTGAGGCTTTCCAGATGCTGGACGTTGACCGTGGTGTACACATCAATGCCGGCGGCGAGCAGTTCCTGAATGTCTTGCCAGCGCTTTTCGTGACGGCTGCCGGGCGCGTTGGTGTGCGCCAGCTCGTCGACCAGCACCAGTTTCGGTTTGGCTTTGAGCAGGCCGTCGAGGTCCATTTCTTCGAGCAACACACCACGGTATTCCGAGCGCACCAACGGCAGCTGCGGTAAACCGCTGAGCAGTACTTCGGTTTCGGCGCGGCCGTGGGTTTCGACGACACCGGCAATGACTTTCACCCCTTGGCGTAACTGGGTGTGGGCCGCTTGCAACATGGCGTAGGTCTTGCCGACACCCGGCGCGGCGCCGAGAAACACCTTGAGCCGTCCACGGCCATCGCGGGGCAGGTCTGCTAACAGCGCGTCGGCGCGGCCGGAGTTGCTCATGCTTGAAGCTCTCTTTTTTCTTGAAGGGAATGGGTGACCGTTCTACCGCCTTCGCGAGCAAGCCCGCTCCCACATTGGAATGCGTACTCCTGTGGGAGCGGGCTTGCTCGCGAATGGCTCCACCACGGATTTACAGTTTTTCCAGCGCCAGGTTCAACTCAAGCACATTCACCACCGGCGGGCCTACCAGTGGCTGCTCGATGTGGGCGTCCAGCAGTTGCTGCAGGGTCGCTACCGGCAGGTTACGTGCCGTCGCGACACGCGCCAGTTGATAGGCAATCGCGGCCGGTGGCAAGTGCGGATCGAGACCGCTGCCAGACGTAGTGACCAGCGCCAATGGCACCGGCCCCTGGCCTGGCACCAGCAGTTTATTGGCATCGTCGATCACCCGCGTGGCCAGGGCCGGGTTGCTGGGCGACAGGTTGCTGGCACTGCTCGACACGGTAGCAAAGGCACCGGCCGAAGGGCGCGGGTGGAACCAGGCGTCGCCGACGAAATCCTGGGCGATCAGCGAAGAGCCGCGGACCTTGCCCTCGGCATCACGTACCAGGCTGCCGTTGGCCTGATCCGGGAAAGCCACCTGGGCCACCCCGGTGACCACCAGTGGATAAGCGACGCCAGTGATCAGCGTCATCAGGACCAGCAGGCTCAGGGCCGGGCGTATCAATGTGGACATTTCAAAATCCTCGAATTGTAGGAGCGAGCTTGCTCGCGAAGAACCGGAGAGCGCCGCGTTTATCCAGACAGAACGCGTTATCGTTAACGTCCATCGCTAGCAAGCTAGCTCCTACAGGGGGTGTCGTTCGCGAGACCTGTAGGAGCCGGCTTGCTGGCGATCGAGCGCGAAGCGCTCACCATGGGTCAAACCAAATGCAACGCCGTCAACAGCATGTCGATTGCCTTGATGCCCACGAACGGCACCAGAATCCCGCCCAGCCCGTAGATCAGCAGATTGCGTCGCAGCAACGCCGCCGCACTCGCCGCTTGTACCCGCACACCGCGCAGTGCCAGAGGAATCAGCACCACGATGATCAGGGCGTTGAACACGATCGCCGACAGAATCGCGCTCTGCGGACTGCTCAGGTGCATCACGTTGAGCACGCCCAGTTGCGGGTAGATCGCGGCGAACAGCGCCGGCAGAATCGCGAAGTACTTGGCCACGTCGTTGGCGATGGAAAAGGTCGTCAGCGCACCGCGGGTGACCAGCAATTCCTTGCCGATCTGTACCACGTCCAGCAGCTTGGTCGGGTCGCTGTCGAGGTCGACCATGTTGGCCGCTTCACGTGCCGCTTGCGTGCCGTCGTTCATCGCCATGCCGACGTCCGCCTGGGCCAGGGCCGGGGCGTCGTTGGCGCCGTCGCCGCACATGGCGACCAGGCGACCGTCGTTTTGCTCGTGACGAATGCGCGCCAGTTTTTTCTCCGGTGTGGCTTCGGCCAGCACATCGTCCACACCCGCTTCGGCAGCGATGGCGGCGGCGGTCAGCGGGTTGTCGCCGGTGACCATGACGGTGCGAATGCCCAGCTTGCGCAGCTCGGCGAAACGCTCGCGAATGCCGGGCTTGACCACGTCCTTGAGGTGGATCGCGCCGAGCAGCTTACCGTCGGCACACACCAGCAACGGGGTGCCGCCGCTTTGGGCGATCTTGTCGATTTCACGGGACAACGGTGCCGCCAGATCGGCACGCTTGAGGCCCACGAACGCCAGCAACGAATCCACCGCGCCTTTGCGGTACACGCGCCCTTGATAGTCGACACCGGACAAGCGGGTTTCGGCGCTGAATGGCACGGCTGTCAGCTCGTCGGCGGACGGCTCCGGCTGCGGATGAGTGCCGCGCAGGTACTCGACGATCGACTTGCCTTCCGCAGTATCGTCGGCCAGCGAAGCCAGCAATGCGCCTTCGGCCAGTTCCCTCGCTGGCACACCAGGCGCGGCATACACCGCCGAGCAACGACGGTTACCGAAGGTGATGGTGCCGGTCTTGTCCAACAGCAGGACGTGCACGTCCCCCGCCGCTTCCACCGCACGACCGGACTTGGCGATCACGTTCAGGCGCACCAGTCGATCCATCCCGGCGATACCAATGGCCGACAGCAAACCGCCGATGGTGGTCGGGATTAACGTGACCAACAGCGCCACCAGGAACACCAGCGGCAGGCTGCCATTGGCGAAGTGGGCGAACGGTTGCAGGGTGACGACCACCAGCAGGAAGATCAGGGTCAGGCCGATCAGCAGGATGTCGAGCGCTACTTCGTTCGGAGTTTTCTGGCGCTTGGCGCCTTCGACCAGGGCGATCATGCGATCCAGGGTCGATTCACCGGGGTTGGCGGTGATCTTCACCAGCAGCCAGTCGGACACCAGTCGGGTGTTGCCGGTAACGGCCGAGCGATCGCCACCGGACTCGCGAATCACGGGGGCCGATTCACCGGTAATCGCCGCTTCGTTGACCGCTGCGATACCTTCAATTACCTCGCCGTCACCGGGAATCATTTCCCCCGCTTCGACGCGCACCACGTCCCCTTTGCGCAGGCTGGCGGCGGGCACCACCTGAAAGCTGCCGTTGCCGGTTTTGCGCCGGGCGCTCAAGCCTTCGCTACCGGCCTTGAGGCTGTCGGCGCGGGCCTTGCCGCGGCCTTCGGCCAAGGCTTCGGCGAAGTTGGCGAACAGCACGGTGAACCACAGCCACACGGCAATTTGTGCGGCGACGAAAGTCGGCACCGCCGTGTCGGGAATGAAGCACAGTACGGTGGTCAGGATCGCGGTGAGTTCAACAACCAGCATCACCGGCGCACGCTGCAATTGCCGTGGGTCGAGCTTGACGAAGGCTTGCAGCAGCGCCGGGCGCCACAGGGCCGAGATCGCGGTTTTCGGTTGTTCCGGCGCTTTCATGGCGACCGGTTTAATTACGGGCATATTCATCAAATAATCCTCAGAAGCCCATGCTCAGATGTTCAGCGATAGGACCCAGCGCCAACGTCGGCAAGAAGGTCAGGCCGCCCACCAGCAAAATGGTCACAGTCAGCAAGGTCACGAACAGCGGGCCGTGGGTCGGGAAGCTGTTCTGCCCGATCGGCGCGGTTTTCTTCATCGCCAGGCTGCCGGCCAGGGCCAGAACCGGGAGGATGTAGCCGAAGCGACCGATCAACATGCCAAGGCCCAGCATCAGGTTGTGGAACGGAGTATTGGCGCCGAAGCCACCGAAGGCAGAACCGTTGTTGGCGCTGGCCGAGGTATAGGCGTAGAGCAACTGACTGAAACCATGGGCGCCAGGGTTGCTCACGGCAGCCACCGGGCCTGGCAGGCTGGCGGCAATCGCACCGAGCACCAGTACGCCAATCGGCATGACCATCAGGGTCACCACCAGCAATTGCACTTCCCTGGCTTGCAGTTTCTTGCCGAGGTATTCCGGGGTGCGGCCGATCATCAGGCCGGCGAGGAACACTGCGATCAACACGTTGAGCAACATGCCGTAGAGCCCGGCGCCAACGCCACCGAAGATCACCTCGCCGACCATCATGTTGACCAGCGCCACCATGCCGCTCAGCGGGTTGAGGCTGTCGTGCATGCCGTTCACCGAGCCGTTGGACGCGGCCGTGGTGGTCACCGACCACAACACAGTGCCGGTGGTGCCGAAGCGCGCTTCCTTGCCTTCCAGCGGCGCAGTCTGTTCGACGGCGACGTTGTTCAGGGCCGGGTTCGGTTGGTATTCGGCCCACAGCGACGTCGCGCCGCCGATCAGGAACAGCGCCAGCATGCAGGCGATGATCGCTCGACTCTGACGCAGGTCTTTCACGTAGTGGCCAAAGGTAAACACCAGCGCCACAGGGATCAGGATGATCGACGCCAGCTCAAACAGATTGCTCCACGCCGTCGGGTTCTCGAACGGATGCGCCGAGTTCACGCCGAAGAAACCGCCACCGTTGGTGCCCAGTTGCTTGATCGCAATCTGGCTGGCGGCCGGGCCGAGCGGGATCACTTGATCAACGCCTTGCATCGTCACCGCATTCACATACTGCGCGAAGGTTTGCGGCACGCCCTGCCAAACCAGGTACAGCGCCAGCAGAAGGCACAATGGCAGCAAGCCGTAGAGGGTGGCGCGAGTCATGTCGACCCAGAAGTTACCGAGGCTTTTTGTCGATTTGCGACCGATACCGCGACACAACGCGACCAATACCGCCAGGCCGGTAGCGGCACTGACGAAGTTCTGCACGGTGAGGCCGACCATCTGGCTCAAATAGCTCAGGGATGCTTCACCGCTGTAGGCCTGCCAGTTGGTGTTGGTCATGAAGCTGATGGCGGTATTGAACGCCAGCGTCCACTCCTGGCCCGGCAGGTTCTGCGGGTTCAGCGGCAGGTGGTCCTGGAACAACAGGATGGCGAACAAAAGCAAGAAGCCCGCGAGGTTGAAGGCAAGCAAAGCCAAGGCGTATTTCCGCCAGCTCTGTTCGGCTTGCGGGTCAACCCCCGCCAGCCGGTAACAGCCACGTTCGACCGGCCCGAGGACCGGCGTCAGCCACGTGCGCTGGCCCTCCATTACTTTGTAGTAGAAGCGCCCTAGAAACGGCGCCGGGACCAATACCAGGGCGAAAAAACCGAGGATCAGCCAATAGTCATAACTGTGCATAGCCGCTCCTAGTTCCGGTCCGCGCGCAACAGCGCAACCAACAGATAGATGAACAGTCCCACTGCCAGCAGCAGCGACACCCCGTCCAGAACGCTCATGGAAGTTCTCCGTGTTACGGCGTATTGCCGCGTGTGGAGTCATTGTCGGAAAAGAGGCTGTAAAGGAACGAGATCGAGGGTGCGCGCGGGGCATAAAGAAAGCGTAAAGAGTGGGTTTACGCCGGGGTTACAGGGTGCGAAAAGGAACTCCAGTACAGAAAACACCGGGAGTGGCGCAGGTAAAACTCTAAATTGTGCGCGAGAGTAGTGAGTGACCGCTGCAAGTCATGGATAATCCAGCACGACCGGCACGACGCAACTTAATGGGGTCAAGAACTCTTGCACCTCCCTGCTCGCGCCTGCAAGCTACCGCTATCCGCATTACTGAAAAAGGCTGGCCCAACGTGCGTATCCTTATTACCGGCGGAGCCGGCTTCATAGGCTCGGCCCTTGTTCGCGAGCTGATCCAACACACTGAGCATGATGTGCTCAACCTGGACAAACTGACTTATGCCGGCAATCTCGAATCGCTGACCAGCATTGCCAACAACCCTCGCTACGAGTTTGTTCAGGCCGATATTGTTGATCAGGCAACCGTCAGAGCGGTGCTGGCGCGCTTCCAGCCTCATGCGATCATGCACCTGGCAGCGGAGTCCCACGTCGATCGCTCCATCGACGGGCCATCGGAGTTTATCCAGACCAACATCGTCGGCACCTACAGCCTGCTCGAAGCGACCCGCGCCTATTGGCAAGCCCTCCCGGAGCCTGAGAAAAGCGCCTTCCGCTTTCATCACATTTCCACTGACGAGGTTTACGGCGACCTGCACGGTGTCGATGATCTGTTTACGGAAACGACGCCCTACGCGCCGAGCTCGCCCTACTCCGCCAGCAAGGCGGCGTCCGACCACCTGGTCCGCGCCTGGCAGCGAACCTATGGCCTGCCGGTGTTGCTGACCAATTGCTCGAACAATTACGGGCCGTTCCACTTCCCCGAGAAACTGATTCCGCTGGTCATCCTCAATGCCCTGGCCGGCAAGCCGCTGCCGGTGTATGGCAATGGCCTGCAAGTGCGCGACTGGCTGTTCGTCGAAGATCACGCCCGGGCACTGCTCAACGTGGTGACCACCGGCACCGTCGGCGAGACCTACAACATCGGCGGGCACAACGAACAAAAGAACATCGACGTGGTGCGTGGCATCTGTGCCCTGCTTGAAGAGCTGGCACCGCACAAGCCTGAGGGCGTTGCGTATTACGCCGACCTGATCACGTTCGTCCAGGATCGTCCTGGTCATGACTTACGCTATGCAATCGACGCCAGCAAGATTGAACGCGAACTGGGCTGGGTGCCCGAAGAAACCTTCGAAACCGGCTTGCGCAAAACCGTTCAATGGTACCTGGACAACATGGATTGGTGCCGCCGTGTTCAAGATGGCAGCTATCAGGGCGAACGCCTCGGGGCCATCAATTCCAAGGAGTTGCTCGCATGATGAAAGGCATCGTTTTGGCGGGTGGCTCGGGCACACGCCTGCACCCGATTACGCTCGGCGTGTCGAAGCAACTGTTGCCGGTCTACGACAAGCCCATGATCTACTATCCGATCTCGGTGCTGATGCTGGCCGGCATCAAGGACATCCTGCTGATCTCCACCCCGCAGGATCTGCCGCAGTATCGCAATCTGCTGGGTGACGGCAGCCAGTTCGGGGTGAATTTCAGCTTTGCCGAGCAGCCCTCACCGGACGGTCTGGCCCAGGCTTTTCTGATTGGCGAAGAGTTCATTGGCGATGACCCTGTGTGCCTGATCCTGGGCGACAACATCTTCCATGGTCAGCACTTTGGCGAACAATTGCAGAACGCGGCAAAACGCTCCTCCGGCGCCACCGTGTTCGGTTATTGGGTCAAAGACCCCGAGCGCTTCGGTGTCATCGATTTCGACCGCGATGGCCGTGCGCTTTCGATCGAAGAAAAACCGAAAAAGCCGAAATCCAGTTATGCCGTTACCGGCCTGTATTTCTACGACAACGATGTGATCGAGATTGCCAAGGCAGTAAAACCCTCGCCTCGCGGCGAGCTGGAAATCACTGACGTCAACAACGCCTATCTGCAACGTGGCGATCTGCAGGTCGAGCGTTTTGGTCGGGGTTTCGCCTGGCTCGATACCGGCACCCACGACAGCTTGCTCGAAGCCTCTCAATACGTGCAGACCATCGAACACCGCCAAGGCCTCAAAGTCGCCTGTCTCGAAGAAATAGCCTATGAAAATGGCTGGATCGACCGTGAACAGCTGCTGGAACGCGCCCGGTACTTCGGCAAGACGGGCTATGGCCAATACCTGGCCAAACTGGCAGGGGAAGAACAATGAACCTGTGTGAGCCCGATTTGCCCGGTAACGAGACTGGACTGTACCCGTGAAAATACTCATCAATGGCCGGCACGGTCAGGTCTCGCATGAGTTGCAACGGCGGCTGGGTGCTGTCGGCGAACTGATCGTATTGGGGCGCGATCAGCTCGACCTCGCGCAATCCGATCAGATCCGCCGTCAGGTGCAAAACATCAGGCCCGACCTGATCATCAACGCGGCGGCCCATACAGCGGTTGATCTGGCAGAAAGCGAGCCGCAAACAGCTTTTGCCATTAACGCGGTAGCTCCCGGCATCCTTGCCGAAGAAGCGCGGGCTCTCGACATTCCGTTAATACATTACTCAACAGACTATGTATTCGACGGGATGAAGGCCGGACCTTACACCGAGGACGACGCGCCAAATCCACTCGGGGTGTACGGCAAGAGCAAACTGGCCGGTGAACAGGCCATCAGGGACATACAAGGTAAACATCTGATCCTGCGTACCAGTTGGGTCTATTCAACCCATGGCCGCAACTTTCTGCTGACAATGCAGCGTTTGCTGCAAGAGAAGCCGGAGTTACGTGTAGTCGCCGATCAAATCGGAGCACCTACATGGGCCGGTACAATTGCCAACAGCACCCTTGCCCTGATTGAACGCTGGCAGGCGAACGAAGTTGCCAACTGGGGGACTTATCACCTGACCGCTCAAGGTGAAACCTCCTGGTTCGGCTTCGCCCAGGCGATCGGCGAAGAATTGCGACAACAGGGCAAACCCTGCGCCGACCTGCTACCGATTCCGTCCAGCGACTACCCGACACCCGCAGCCCGGCCGCTCAACTCGCGCCTGGATTGCAGTCGCTTGCAGCGCGATTGGGGGGTCAGTCAACCTGACTGGCAAACGGCGCTGCGCGAGTGCCTTGCTGAACAAAGCTGAGCATCATCCGCTGCCCGCACCTGCATTGAGGCAGTCAGTGCCTGCATCGCGGCCGGTTTCGTGTACTTCATGCGCACCGCGCAATTGCGCGTCGACGCACCGGCGGATGTGATGTTGACCGGACATTGAAAGCGTTCGAGTGAACCTTGAACAACAGGCATAGAATGTGGGTGACAGCGATGGAACTGCGTTGAAACCCCATCACTCATAGTGATATGCACGATCGGTTGGCGAACCCTCGCCAACCCGCCTGCTTTCAAGGAGAGTCCTATGCCCTGGTATGCCTGGTTGATTCTGGTCGTTGCCATCGGCTCGATCGTTGGTGGTCTGATGCTACTGCGTGACACCGCCAACAAGGTCGAACTGACCGAAGAGCAACGTAAGCGCGTCGCCGAACGCAATGCGGAAATGGACGCCAAGGAAGCGCAGGACCGCTGACTGAAAACCCCGCCTTGAACGGCGGGGTTTGTTTTTGCGTAAAACGCCTGAAATCATGCTGCTTTGTGCCCATATCGAAGCATCTGCATGTCTTTTAGAAGTAGAAGTACAGTCACCATGCAATTTTCATTGGTTAATATGGCCGCATTGATGCGGAGATATCAGATGCGTTACTCGCAGGACCATAAAGCCCAGACCCACCAACGCATAATCAAAGAAGCTTCAGCGCGATTTCGACGCGACGGTATCGGCGCGACCGGGCTGCAACCTCTGATGAAAGCACTGGGCTTGACCCACGGTGGCTTTTACTCGCACTTCAAGTCCAAAGACGAACTGGTGGAAAAAGCCTTGCAGGAGGCTGGCGAACAAGTCGACAAATTGTGCGCGCAAATCTTCGCCGAGGAGCATCCACTCGAAGCCTTCATTGACGCTTACCTGTCCGAATGGCATCAAACCTCGCCTCAGGAAGGCTGCCCGCTGCTGACCATTTCTTCGGAACTGGGGCTGCGTGGCCAACCGAGTCCAACCAGCGACGTCGTGCTGCAGGCGCGACTCGATCAGATCCAGAACACCCTCGTCGGAGAGCGCACCGCCGACCGCAGCATCGTCATCATGTCTACACTGGTCGGCGCCTTATTGCTATCCCGCAGCGTTGCCGACGCCGAGTTTGCCCAACGGATTCTCGACGTCGCACGCGAACACCTCAAACACTCGCAGGACTAACCCTGCCAACGCTTGAACAGCACACTGGCATTGACCCCGCCAAATCCGAAGCCGTTGGACAACGCATATTCGATGGCCATCGGCCGCGCATTGCCATGAACGATGTCCACACCTTCAGTGGCAGGGTCCGGGTTCTCGAAATTGAGGGTCGCCGGCACGATCTGGTCGCGGATCGCCAGCAGCGTAAAGATCGCTTCGAGTCCTCCCGCTGCACCGAGCAAATGCCCGGTCGCCGACTTGGTCGATGTCACGGCGATGCCGTTTTGCGCACCGAACAACGCCTTGATCGCCGCCAGCTCACCCAGATCACCCACTGGGGTCGAGGTTGCATGAGCATTCAGATGCTGAACCTGAGCCGGTGAAACACCTGCCTGTGCCAATGCCAACGACATCGCTCGCCGCGCACCACTGCCGTCCTCGGGGCCTGCGGTCAGGTGATAGGCATCGGCGCTGGTGCCGTAGCCGACCAGCTCCGCCAGAGGTCGGGCGCCACGGGCCAGCGCATGGTCCAGAGACTCGATGACCAGCAGCCCGGCCCCTTCTCCCATGACAAAGCCATCGCGACCACTGTCGAAAGGCCGTGAAGCGCGCTCAGGTGTGTCGTTGTAAGCACTGGACAAGGCGCGAGCAGCCGCGAACCCGGCAAGGCTGACCCGATCGATCGCCGCTTCCGCACCACCGCACACCGCGATATCCGCCTCACCCGCGCGAATCAAACGCGCGGCATCGCCGATTGCCTGCACACCAGCAGCGCAAGCCGTAACTGGCGCACCCAATGGACCTTTGAAGCCATGCGCTATCGAGACATGGCCGGCCGCCAGATTGACCAAAAACGAAGGAATTGTGAACGGAGACAAGCGTCTCGGCCCACGGCTGTCGGTCGTACGTACCGCATCCGCAATCGCGCCAAAACCACCGACGCCGGACCCGATGATGGTTGCCGTGCGCTCCCGGGCTCCGGCGTCGAGCGCCTGCCAGCCGGCCTGCTCCAGAGCCTGACGCGCAGCCTCCATCGCGAACAAAATGAATCGGTCCATTTTTTTCTGTTCTTTGGGCGGCGTTGCGAGGTCCGGATCGAAACCGGCCTTCGCATCATCTGCCAGTGTTGGCACCACCCCACCGACCTTGGCCGGCAAATCGGCTACTACGCTGTCAGGCAAATTTCGCAAACCTGAACGTCCCGCCAACAGACGTTCCCAGACAGCATCAACACCACTGCCCAACGGAGACACCAGCCCCATGCCCGTAACAACCACTCGACGATCACTCATACCGCTCACACCTCTAGCCAATGGATTGCGCCTCACTTGTAACGTGCGGCTGCTTTGCTTTTGGAAAGATTCGGCGCCAGGACTAGACGCGCCGCTACAAAGGCATCCCAATCGGCTGCGTCCGGTAACGAAGGAATGGTGATCAACTCACCCTGATCCAGGCCCGCCAACGCGGCATCAACCATCTCCCCCGCCTCCATCACCATATCCGCCGGAATTTGTGAAGCATCGATACCGGAGCGTTCCCATATTTCAGTACGTGTGACGCCTGGCAGAACGGCTTGAACCTTGACGCCGGTGCCGTCCAGTTCGGCGTTCAAAGACTGAGTCAAGCTCAGAACATATGCCTTGCTGGCACTGTACGTCGCGTTGAAGCGCTCGGGGAACAGCGCGACAACTGAAGCAATGTTAATGATCGTTCCTCGCCCCGCCTTGGCAAAGCTTGCAGCTGCTGCTGAGGCAAGCCGCGTGACGGTTGTGACGTTCAACTGAATCAAGCGTTCCAGTTGATCCAGATCGGCATTAGCCAATAGTCCGTCCGCTGCCACACCCGCGTTATTGAGCAAAAGGCTGATACTTGAATCGCTGCGTAAGCGTTGTTCGAGCTTCAGAACGTCCTCGCTTTGGGTCAAATCGGCCTTGAGCACTTCCACGTGAACACCATGCTCGGCGCGCAGCTTGGTGGCGGCGGTTTCAAGGCGATCCTGATCGCGAGCAACCAGCAACAAATTAAAACCACGCGCAGCCAAACGCTTGGCGTAGACCGCCCCGATGCCGGATGAAGCTCCAGTGACGAGGGCTGTACCTTGGAACTGGGTTGAATTCATGACTGTGCTCCTGGGCTTACTCGGATGAGAACGAGGTTTTTATTATATGCATAATTTAACCGGTTTGTTGCACACGTAATTTTTGTGCGCAGACAAGCGGACAACCCCCCAAATATGGCCCCTTCCTGTCCCTTCCTTCAGCACACCAGTAATTCGAACCCCTACAGCGACGCATCAAAGACCTGGCTGCTGCTTTCCGTGGATTCTGCCGGTTCCGCCGAGTAGGAAGAGACTGCAGAAATAGCTGTTTAACTTGTCAACAGCTTGCCGGCAGAATGTAGATACGGGAGAATGCAAAATATTTCTAAATATTTTTTCACCACCACAGTCAGCGAAGATCGATAGGGCATTACTCGACGCCAGCTGATTTTTTGTAATTTGAGGGTTTCATGAACTTCCCTACAAAAATACGTCCTGACATTGAGCGTCATGAAATCGATATTGCAGAGTTTCTTCGCGACGTATGGAAGCAAAGAAGGATTATTCTACTCTTCACCGGGCTTTCCACAGCAATCGCAGTAACTTATGCATTAACGGCGCGACCTCAATATAAAGTGCAGAGCGAAATCAGGCCTGCAGCGACTGCAGACTTGGATATGTTAAACGAATCCGGTCTTTATAAGATCCAACCAGAACAAGCCTTAAAACGTATTGGTTCGGCCATGGGTTCTTATACCGAACGCTTAAGTTTCTTCCAGGCCAATCCGGATTTGCTCGCCCCTATACAAGACGACGGCAAATCAATTGAAGAGACTATCGAACATTTCAGTACTAATGCGTTTACGATTGAGCAGATCGACCCTAAAAAAACCACTAATTTTTCGGAGGCAATTCAATTTAGCGTAGAGTATCCATCTGGCGTGGATGGGGTGGCTATTGTTAACGACTTTACCAAGTTTGTAGTCAAACGCGAAAAAGAGAAGGTCGAAGCGGACTTTAAAACTCTTGTTGAGAACCGGATCGCGCAAACAGAAAGAAAGCTGTTATCCAAGAAAGCTGCATACGAGGCCGAAAAAGACTCGCAAATCGCAGAACTCCTTGAAAAGGATCAGTTAAAAAAAGAAACTCTACAAGACGAACTCAAAGCCCTGCGGCAACAATTGCAAACTCGTCGACAAAATCGTGTAAAACAGTTGGATGAGGCAATATCGATTGCCAAAAAACTGGGAATTGTTGCCCCTACCACGCCATCTGCCCTTGGAGAGGCTGGGCAGACAAGGCAAGGCAACATGATTCGCACAGAAGTAAGCAACCAACAAATCCCTCTGTATTTTATGGGGCAGTCGGCACTGGAAGCAGAGCGCACAACACTCGCCTCCCGAAACTCCGATGATTTTACTGAACCTCGCGTTGATGAAATCCAGAAAGAGCTCAGCCTCCTCGCCAATAACCGGAAAGTTGCCCTGCTTAAACAGCGCAGTAACGAAGAACTGTTCTTAAAAGGCTTAGGTGAGATCCGGGAAGAGCTGGCACACCTGAAAAACCTGCATGTCAATTTTGAACAATTTAATCTGGTTAACATCGACAAACCGGCGTCTCCCCCGCCAGGCCCTATCAAGCCGAGGAAAGCGTTAATCGTTGGCTTAGGTTTAATGTTCGGACTGATCCTCGGAACATTGCTCGTTGCTGCCCGGACAATCATGCTGCCTAAAAAAATCGACTGACAAACGCTCTACAGACTAAAAGCCTGCAAGCTTACTGCCCGCTCCAATAAAAAGGCCGATCAATGATCGGCCTTTTTCTGACATCTCGCGATTAATTCACGTCAATCTTATCTCGGTTACTTTCCAGAATTGCCTTACCAATCCCCTTGACCTCAAGGAGTTCATCTACTGACGCAAATGGCCCATTATTATCACGATACGTAACAATTGCCTTGGCCTTCGCCTCTCCAACACCGGCTAGCTCACGTTGAAGTGTTGGCGCATCTGCACCATTCAGATCAACTTTATGGGCCTTCGCTCTAGTAGCAGCTTCCGTGACCACGGAAGACTCAACAGCCTTAGCTTCCGGAGCAGCAATAGCTGCAACAGAAGCGCCGCTCAAAAGGGCAAAAACCAAAGAGTAGAAGTAACCTTTACGCATGATGATGCTCCATGACATGAATTGAAAAAAGCAGCTTTTCCGAAGCTGCTCTCTAAACTTAGGCTATGTCATGGGCCTGTCAAAAATGTGTACGTTACAGGATATGAAACAATCAGGGTTCGAGGCGACGCTGCTGGTAGATCCAGTCGACAATCTCTCCGTCTGGGGCATAGCCGCTGACCGTGTCGCGCAACAGCTGGCGGACGCGCGCATAATCGTCCTGATCCACCGCAGCGAGCAACTCGGTCAACCTGACCTTCAGCAAATCCCAAGACAGGTGATCCTCGTTGGCAGTCATGATCATCGGGTGCTGAGTGGCCGCCACGTTGTCACCGATCAGCAGCTCTTCGTAAAGCTTCTCGCCCGGACGCAGCCCGGTGAACTCGATAGCGATGTCGCCATGCAGGTTTTTTTCCGAGCGGACGCTCAGGCCGGACAAATGGATCATCTTTTCGGCCAGCTCGACGATCCTCACGGGCTCGCCCATGTCCAGGACAAAAACATCACCGCCCTGCCCCATGGAGCCCGCCTGAATCACCAGCTGCGCCGCTTCAGGGATGGTCATGAAATAACGAGTGATCTTCGGATGCGTAACAGTCAGCGGACCGCCCGACTTGATCTGTTTATGAAACAACGGAATGACCGAACCCGACGATCCGAGGACGTTACCAAACCGCACCATCGTGAAGCGTGTCTTGTTCACACGCGAAACGTTGCTCGTATCTCCGAACAGCACCGGAGCCAACTCACGACTCAATGCTTGCAACGTCAATTCGGCAAGGCGCTTGGTACTGCCCATTACGTTTGTCGGGCGCACCGCTTTATCTGTCGATATCAAAACAAAGTTGGCGACACCCGCCATTAACGCCGCTTGAGCGGTATTGAGTGTGCCGATTACATTATTTAGCACACCCTCGGCAATATTGTGTTCAACCATCGGCACGTGTTTATACGCGGCGGCATGGTAGACAGTGTCTACACGCCACGTTTTCATCACGTCGAGCAACTTCTCCGGATTGCGCACGGAACCGAGAATAGGCAATAGACGGACGGACAAAGACTCACGAGCAATCCGCTGTTCAAGTTCGGACAAGATGCTGTAGAGATTGAATTCACTGTGCTCGAACAACAGCAGCGTAGTTGGATGCAGGGCAAGAATCTGTCGGCATAACTCTGAACCAATGGAGCCACCGGCCCCGGTGACAAGAACAGACTGTCCCTTGATGCAATGTTCAAGCAAGTCACCCTGGGCCGGAACCGTATCCCGACCCAAGAGGTCAGCGATGTCCACTTCCTGGATGTCGTCGACCTTTACCCGTCCGCTGGCCAGGTCCATGAAACCGGGAACGCTTCGAACGTGAAGCGGGAAACCTTCGAGATAACCAAGAATTTCACGCCGCCGCCCACGGTTTGACGAAGGGATGGCCAGCAGGATTTCCTGGGCCCCGGTGTTATCGATCATCTGCTGGATATGCTTGGGTTTATAGACCTGCAAACCAGAAATAACCCTATCGGCAATCCCGCTATCGTCATCGATAAACGCCACCGGGCGCATGACGCGCCCCATCCGCAAGGCAACGACCAGCTGATTACCGGCTGAGCCCGCACCGTAAATGGCAACCTTCGGCAAGCCATCGTCCCGATTGGTAAACGGGACATGCTGAGCCGCACTGAACCAGTCGCCCAAGAAGTACTGGCGCATGGCCAGGCGAAGCCCGCCGATCATGATCAGACTCAACCACCAGTAGTTGAAAATGATTGAGCGTGGGATGATGTTTTGGTGATTGCTATACCAATAAACAACTACGCCAAGAATCAGCGCCGACAAGCTGACCGCCTTGATGATCGCAATCAGCGCATCGTTGCCGAAGTAGCGCATGACAGCACGGTACATGCCAAAGCGAATGAAAAGAGGAATAGCAATCACAGCAGCGCTAACAAATAGCCAGACGTGCTGAATAAACGGGTTGATCATCTCGTCTGGTCCCAGACGCACAATAAACGCCATCCATAAGGCTAACCACACAAGAACGACGTCGGCCACAACCTGAATGAGCCGTTTTTGACGGCGTGGCAGCTCAAGCAACAGTTTGCGCAATTTATCCATAATCCCGTCGTACACCTCGAACCACTCACCTATTGATCATGCTGACGAGTGTACGTCTCCGACGCTCTCGTAACCTTGAAATAACCTATCTGGTTCAAAACATTGAAACCGGTAGCGCCATAAGGGAGCTAAATCACCATCACGGGGCGTGTGCAAGGAATGAGGCCTCGAACGATACTACCGGCAAGAACTGAAAACTGTGAGGAAAAGGGGATCAGATATTGCGAATATCAGGCGGCTTTTCGCCATCCCCTTTTCCCCACCAGCAAGAACCGACTCGCACCAAAAGGAGATTGTGAGTCCCAAAACAGGTCTAAGGCTTCACGGCTTGCTGCATAACACTGCGAATCACCTCGCAGGTCTTTTCGATTTCAACTTCAGTCAACGTCGGGTGTACCAAGAACATCAAGCTTGTCTCACCCAGCTCTTTCGCAATAGCTAGTCGTACTTCTGGACGCCAGCCCGTATCGTCGAACGCTTTCTCGAGGTATACCTCAGAGCAAGAACCCGAAAAACATGGAACGCCAAGAGCAGAAATCTCGGACAGAATACGGTCTCGGTTCCAGTCAGCCTTCAACTGCTGCGGCTCAACGAACACATAACATTTATAGGCAGCGTGAGCATAGCTTTCGGAAACCGCTGGAGCACGCAAACCTTTAAGCTCTCGAGCCTGCGACCAAATACGTTCTGCATAATTGATTCGGCTAGCACGCCACTGCGCCATGCGACGAAGCTGAATCCGGCCTATGACCGCTTGCACTTCCAGCATCCGCCAGTTCGTACCAAAGCTCTCATGCAACCACCGGAAGCCTGGTTGATGGTCTCCTTCGTAAATGGCTTCCCAGCTCTTGCCATGATCCTTGAATGCCCACATTTTCAACCAGAGGGTGCGGTCATTCGTCGTGACCATCCCCCCCTCCCCCCCAGTGGTCATGATTTTGTCCTGGCAAAACGACCAGGCGCCTATATGACCAATGGAACCTACAGGGCGTCCCTTATACTTCGCACCGTGTGCCTGGGCGCAATCTTCGATTACCTTGATATCATGAAGTGCTGCCAACTCCATGATCGGATCCATATCACACGGCCAGCCGGCCAAATGCACACAAATAATACCCCGGGTACGAGGGGTCAAGACGGCCTGGATCGTCTGTGCGGTAATGTTCTGGGTATCGCGGTCGACCTCAGCGAAGACCGGAATCGCACCGGCATTGACAATGCTGGAAACTGAGGCGAGGAAGGTGCGAGGCGTGACGATGACTTCGTCTCCACGCCCAATACCCAGCGCAACCAGCGCAAGGTCAAGTGCTACAGTGCCGTTCGCCAGGGCGACGGCATATTCAGTGCCTGCCCATGCGGCGAACTCTTTCTCGAACTCGCGGCATTCCTGCCCGGTCCAGTAGTTGACCTTATTGGAAAGCACTACGTCGCGAACGGCATCGGCCTCTTCCTCAGTGAACGAAGGCCAAGGAGAAAATGGAGTATTCAACACGGTTTTTACCTGCCACACATAATTTATAAAGAACCATCGACAATCCAGGACGGCCAATCAGTCACGTGTATCCGATGGTTAAACACTCAGGATCTTGCAATCGCTCGAGCGGGCACTCCTGCGACCGTCATGTTATCAGAGATATCGCAGATTACCGCGGCTCCGGCCCCCACCATCACGTTAGAACCTATGCTGAGCACCTGTCTGACACAGGCACCGATACCAATCCAGCTTCCGTCGCCGACGGTTACTGAACCAGCCAGCCGCGCACCTGGACTGACATGCACGCACGCCCCAAGAACACAGTCGTGATCAATGCTGCAGCCGGTGTTCAGAATTGCCCCTTCACCAACGATCGCATAGGCATTGACTACTGCAGATGCAAACACCACGGTTCCGGAGCCGATCTTAGCGTATCGGCTTATGATCGAAGAAGGGTGCATCAAAACAGGAAATTGTGCGCCTGAAGCTTTCAGTTCGTCCATTTTACGTCGACGGACACTATTGTTGCCAATAGCAACCAGAACTCCATCAAACTCCTCTACACGGCCGAGCAAGTCTCTGGTGTTTCCAACGACCGGCCAAACCCCGATGGAAGGCACTTGTGGCCATGCGTCGTCAAAGAACTCTATGACTTGCCATCCACAACTCTCCGCCGTGTCAGCGACAACTTTTCCATGTCCACTCGCACCAAGAATTGCCAGCCTCTTCATTTTTTTGACCCGGTGAACTTGGTCATTGTTACTTCACCCTCAGCACTGATCCCATCCCTGATCAAAACTTTTTTTATGGTGAGAAAAATAATTTTCAGGTCGAGCCACAGCGACTGATTGTCTACATACCAAACATCAAGTTTGAATTTTTCTTCCCAAGACAACGCATTGCGACCATTTATCTGTGCCCACCCGGTAACCCCGGGTCGCGCATCATGCCTGCGAACCTGCACTTCATCGTACAGAGGCAGATATTCCATCAATAGCGGGCGAGGCCCTACCAAACTCATATCCCCCTTGATGACGTTCCACAACTCCGGTAACTCATCCAAACTGCTGGATCGAAGAAATCTTCCAAAATCTGTCATTCGCTCAGAATCAGGTAACGGATTACCATTGGCGTCCAACGCATCCCGCATAGTGCGAAACTTAACCATCTCAAAGGGTTTACCACCAAGACCCGGTCTGACTTGTCGAAACAAAATCGGAGATCCCAATCGCTTGCGAATCAGGTATGCGACAACCGCGATCACGGGAGACAAGATAATCAACCCGGCTACGGAAGCCACAATATCGAAGAAGCGTTTTGACATCGGAAGTCCTTGAAAGACAAATTATTGTTGTGGAAAAAGCGTTGGAGTTCATTTCGACAAACGCTTGAAGTGCTCACCAAAACGCTTGACACCGACATGCAAGGACAGCTCTCTGTGATAGAACGCCAATCCGTTTTCAGACATGTCCTTATGCCCTTGTTCCGAGACATCTATCAAGGCCAGGACCGCGTCCGCAAGTGCCTGCGGATTGTCTGACTCGCTGACAACTCCACAACCGGCGTCGCGCACAAGATCGGCAGCATCACCGTCTACCGCCATCAAGATCGGCTTACCGGCCGCCATATACGCCTGAGTTTTAGAAGGAATAGTGATGGTGAACAACGGATCCTTCTTCAAATGTACAAGCAAGGCATCAGCGCTGGAAAGATAGGTTCCCACTTCAGTCATCGGAACAGCAGGTAGGAAGAATACATTGTCGAGCTGCCTGCTTTTAGCAAGTGCTTCCAGCCTGGAGGCCTCAACTCCCCCGCCCAGGAAGATAAACGCTACTTGACTGGCCTTTTCCTGCAACAACTGCGCAGCTGCAATGACTGTATCAAGCGACTGCGCCTTGCCCATATTTCCAGCAAACAGAATTCGAAACTTCGAAGTCACTGGAAAATTGGCCGGTGGATTACTCGAAGTGGAACGAACCATATCTTCGGCACACCAGTTGTAGATGACATCGATTTTTTTCGAAGGCACTCCCCGCTCGATCAATAGATGTTTGAAACCAGGAGACAATACGACAATCTGGTCTACGTGAGCGTATACCCAATCGCAGACGCGAGAGACAATTTTCAGGAGCTTTTCGTTGGAAAACATCCCTGTGGCCTTGAGCGTGTCAGGCCACATATCCTGAATATCGTATACCACGGGCACACGCCGAAAAAAACGAACCAGCGCAGCAGCAATACCTACCGTCAATGGAGGATGGTAGGCATAAATGACATCCGGTTTTTTCGCTCGAAAAAGGCCATACAGCAAAATACTGGCTGCAAAGCTTATGTAGTTAAAAAGTCGGCCGACACCACTCTGCCCGTGACTTGGGTAGAGTGGTACACGCGTCACATGGACACCATCGATGACTTCACGCTGCAAGGGTTTGATCCTATAGCCAGGATACAATTTACCACCGGGATAGTTTGGAAACCCGGTGACAACCTCGACTTCAAAACCCTGCGCAACTAACTCACGAGCAAAAACAAGCCCTTTGAACGTTGGCTCAGGATCAAACCACTGAGTGAACAGTAAAACACGAATGGTCATTCGTATTAGTACCTTCTCCAAACGGTCCGCATGACATAATCACGATAGCTGTGAATGATTCGAACCACTTTCTCAGCCACGTTAGGCATGCTGTAGTCCGCTACAAGTCGCAGCGTACGCTCTTCGTCACGATCCTGACCTTCCAGCACTTGCAAGCCCTGCATCACCCGTTCGACCTCGAGACCAACCATCATTACCGCGGCCTCTTCCATACCCTCTGGACGCTCATGAGCTTCCCGAATATTCAACGCAGGGAAGTTAAGAATGGAAGATTCTTCGTTGATCGTACCGCTGTCAGAAAGGACTGCCTTGGAATCAAGCTGCAACTTGTTGTAGTCCTTGAACCCCAATGGCTTGAGCAAGCGAACACTTTCATGGAACTTGACACCCATTGCGTCAACCCGCTTCTGGGTACGTGGATGGGTTGAAACAATAACGGGATAGCCATAATGCTCGGCGACCGTATTCAGAACCTCGACTAGCTTGCCGAAGTTTTTATCGGAATCGATATTCTCTTCGCGGTGTGCGCTAACGACGAAAAACTTACCCTTCTCCAGACCGAGACGAGCAAGGACATCCGACGCTTCAATGCCTTCACGATAATAATTGAGCACTTCAAACATCGGGCTACCGGTCTTGATTACCATGTCAGGCGAAAGACCTTCACGCAGCAAGTAATCACGAGCGATCGTACTGTAAGTCAGATTGATATCCGCAGTATGATCGACAATACGACGATTGATTTCTTCGGGCACACGCATGTCGAAACAGCGATTACCAGCTTCCATATGGAAGGTCGGGATCTTGCGGCGCTTGGCAGGAATGACTGCCATACAGCTATTTGTGTCTCCCAAGACCAACAGAGCCTCTGGCTCAATCTCGGCCAGGACGCGGTCCACACTAATAATCACGTTACCGATAGTTTCGGCGCCAGTGGCACCCGCAGCGTTCAGAAAATGATCAGGCTTGCGGATCCCTAAGTCCTGAAAGAAAATTTCATTCAGTTCGTAATCGTAATTCTGCCCGGTATGGACAAGTACGTGATCACAATACTGATCCAGAGCAGCCATTACGCGCGACAGACGAATGATTTCCGGACGGGTTCCCACTACGGTTACGACTTTTAATTTTTTCATGATTTTAAACGTCACATTTCAAAAATTGATAGATAAGTAATTAACACTAGCCAGCGCTTTCATCATCAGCCAGCACGATAAAAGCGTTTAACTCGTTGGCAACCCCGTCACACATCACTGCGTAACCTTTGCTTTTGTCACAGCTGCTGACCAAGCCTGACTGAGGACTGCGCTCTCACTGGGCTGGCATAATGACACATTTGAGTCCAATTCTTTGAGTATCGTCGGCGCACCACCCAAAGGTGATCATTTTAGCATCGCGCCCCGACCCCGACACCAGCACGTCGTCAGTAGACAGCGCCCCTGGCACCATCACTCGCTTACCTTATTCGCAGCGTTGAAGTCTTCGTAATACTGTTGCGTTCGCAGTCGACCATCACCCTCTTCATTGGTCAGCACATATTTTATATATGACTGATAGGGAGTAAATGGCATCGCAGAACCGGCAGAAACAAAAAACAACAGTGAAGCGAGACTAACAACCGCGACACTTGCAGCTACAATTGCGCGACCAGGCTCCCGCAACTGCCTGAGAATGTCGTATATGATTACCGCCTGAGCAAAACAAGCCAGATATTGAATGCGGTTCCATATTAGAGCAAAATCAAACAAAAATGATTGCGCACCGATCAAACATATAAGCGCACCAATTAACACTAACTCTCGACGCGTTATCTCTTTCAGATACAGCTTGGCCAACCCAAGCAACATACAATTCAAAACCAAGTAACCGGCCCCCGCTATTGAGCGCTGGGAAAAACCAAAACCAGTATAGACACTGAGTTTCTCGGAAACGAACGGAATATTTGCGACGGCCCCCAAGCTGAGAGCAACTTGGCCTGAACCGATACCAACACTATAAAAAAGCAAACAGACTGCGATATAGATCCATACATGCGTGATCAGGTAACGAATTCCGCGAAGAAAGAATATGGGCGCATACATTAGCGCCGAGTACTGAAAACCCATAGCAATGAAAAAACCAAAAAAGGCTTTCTTCGACCGTCCGAAAATAAAGCTTTCCATTGACAAAAGCATAATGGAAACAGCAATAGACTGACGTATCGTCCCCATCTCCAATGGAATATACACCCAACAAAAAACAAAAGCCAAACCAAGTGAAACACGCGAATCAAACCGATAAAAAAACCTGCACGCACAATATGTATTGAAAGTACCAACTAAAAACAGAAAAAACTGAAAGTCACCAACCCGAGAAACAAGGTAATTCAACAAATAGAAAAGTGGTTCCATTGAGACTACATCTCGCGGAAAGTCCATAAACACGGAATTTTCTACGGCATTATAATATTGCTCATAAACCAACCAATCGAAGCCTGTTTCGAACCTAAACGCGCAAATTAACCAAAAGGCGAGTAATGCTACGAAAAAGCTCATGCCAGTCTTCGTGTTAATGAACAGTCCTGGAATTGTTATGACCCAAAGCAAGACACCAATACCAAGATAAAAAAACATGACAATCCTTTCCTTAACACCTGCTGACCAAAGACGGCGACTAACGATCCGAACATTTAAAATTTATTAACCGTTACGTCCATCTTACCGTGATCTAATTAGACCTGTCATCTTAATAGCCCGCATCGCCTGAACGAACATACGCCAGCATGTATCATCAAATTAACACTGCAGGGTCACGCGAAAAATTACTCCCCGCCCTGCTCGCTCAGGCGATCAAAGCAGAGAGCATTTCCAACCTAGGCCTCGCTGCCGACCGGACGTGCGTACGTGTCCGGTAGCTCGCGATCAAAAATTTCGTTCGCCCAAAGCATCACAATCATCTCCTCATCCCCGGCATTGGTGATGTCATGAGTCCAACCCGGAACCGTCTCAACGATTTCCGGTTGATCACCGCTGGTGAACAACTCATAAAACTCGTCAGATACGATATGCCTAAAGCGAAAGCAAGCCCTGCCTTTTATTACCAAAAACTTTTCAGTTTTCGAATGATGGTAGTGACCACCACGTGTAACACCCGGATGAGCGGTGAAGTATGAAAATTGACCACTGTCTCCGGTTTTCAGCATCTCGACAAATACCCCTCTAGGATCACCGTACTTTGGAACCTGGTAGGTGAAACTCTCGGGAGGTAAATAGCTGACATAGGTGGAGTAAAGCGCACGTACCAAGCCAGTACCTACCGGCTCAGTGATCAAGGTGTCACGACTTTCGCGAAACGCCTCCAACTGCTTTGCCAGAGCTCCAACACTGATACAGTATTGAGGCTGGACGTCTACGAATCCATCATCTGACAACTTTCCATCCATCGCTGAAATGAAGTACTTGATAACATCATCGATATAGACAAGATTAATATTTGCGTGTGGGTCATTGATAGTAACCGGCAGTCCACGCGCAATATTATGGCAAAACGTTGCAACTGCCGAGTTATAATTCGGCCGAGCCCACTTGCCAAAGACATTTGGAAGCCTGAACAAGTAAACGGGTGAACCAGACTTTTCCGCGAGCGCTGTCAGCGCCTCTTCAGCACCAAGCTTGCTATGGCCGTACGGATTATCCTGCTCAGCCTGAATGGACGAAGTATAAAGTACTGGCACCGGTTTACCGCATGCTGATACCGCTTCACAAAGAGCTTGCGTCAAGTCCGTATTACCAGCCTTGAATTCTTCCGGATCTTGTGGTCGATTCACTCCTGCCAAGTGAAATACAAAATCCACACTACTTATTAGTGTCAATAACTGATTGATACTATCGTCCCGAGTGAACCGGACGACTTCAATATCAGCACGCTCGTTCAGATGCGCTATCAAGTTCTTGCCCATAAAACCATTGGAACCGGTGACCAGCACTTTCATGGTTTCACTCCTCCGGCGTCGCGTATTCACCACGCTGAATAGCGCGCATAAAGCCCAGCTTCAACAGCAGGTTCTTCATACCTTCGATATCCAGTCTCTCGGTATTATGGGAGTTATAATCTTCAGTGCGAGAAATCTTTTCCTCCCCTTGCTCCACAAATTTTGCGTAGTTCAAATCGCGTAGATCAGGCGGCACTCGGAAGTAATCACCACGATCTTCCGCGCAGGCCATTTCTTCACGACTCAACAGCGCTTCATACAGCTTTTCACCATGGCGAGTACCGATCACTTGAATCGGGTGCTCCGGCAGATTGAGCATTTGAGTCAGCGCATTGGCAAGAATTTCTACTGTAGCTGCTGGCGCTTTCTGCACAAACAGGTCGCCATTGTTGCCGTGCTCAAAAGCGTACAATACCAAATCCACCGCATCCGCCAGAGTCATCATAAAGCGAGTCATGCTAGGGTCGGTCAGGGTCAAAGGCTTGCCGTCGCGAATCTGCTGAATGAACAGCGGAATAACCGAACCTCGCGAAGCCATGACGTTGCCGTAGCGCGTTCCGCAAATGACAGTCTTCTCATCATCAGCACTACGCGACTTGGCCACCATCACCTTCTCCATCATCGCCTTGGAGATTCCCATTGCATTGATGGGATAAACGGCCTTGTCAGTGCTCAAGCAAACAACCCGCTTGACACCATTCTGAATAGCCGCCTCAAGTACGTTCTCCGTACCCAGGACATTGGTCTTCACAGCCTCCATAGGGTGGAACTCGCAGGATGGAACCTGCTTGAGCGCCGCCGCGTGGAAAATGTAATCGACGCCACGAGTGGCATTCAGGACGCTCTGGTAATCACGAACATCACCAATATAGAACTTCAGCTTGGAGCTCGCGTAATGCTTACGCATGTCATCCTGCTTTTTTTCATCCCGACTAAATATGCGAATCTCGGCAATATCGGTATCAAGAAAGCGCTTCAAGACAGCATTACCAAAGGACCCGGTACCACCGGTGATCAAAAGCGTCTTATTCTGAAACATAATACCCTCACAACATTATTTGTTTCAAACAGCCACAAGAAGACTCATATTTTCTGCCTTTAAAACTGATGACAACAAACATCAGGAATACAATGCAAAAAAACAAATCTGACACGTGTGCCGATTGATTGTTAGCTAGTGTATTTAACACCGACAAATACACAAACAGGCACAAGAGCACCAAGGCTTTAGCACTCATTTTCCACAGTACTGCATTTTTCCAGGCGTCGCACCAGAAAAGCCCCATCACGACTATTGGCAGAGTAACTCCCGGAAAACCTAGATCGCTAGTTAGCCGCGGAAAGATAGTCACCCACTGCGAGCCATCGTCACTTTCTACAGTCACCAGCAAAGCACAGGCCATGCCCAACATAAGAGGAGGCAGAAGAACCTTACCTAATTCATTGGACATAAATCACACTCCATAAGCACAGAGCTATACGACCAAATCAAGAAGTTGGGACGTAATGTGCTTCACTTCAAACACCTCTTTAAAACGCACCGGCCCCAACTCACTCATCACCCTCATTTTATCAGTATCGTGTAGCAACACCTCGATAGACTCGAGCAACATATCAGGTTCTCCAGCGTCAACACTGATGCCTACGCCTAATGAGGTTATATAGTCCCCATAATCCGTAGAGGACTCTACCGACGCGATAATAGGCAAACCCACTCTCAAATAATCTATCGTTTTAGATGGAAAGCTTGGGACATCAACATCCCTGACCGTACATACAAGAGCGAGATCACAGGATTTTATCAACCCCACATACTCATCTCGAGGTATACGTGGAATCCAGATAAGATTTCCACAGCATTGCTCGATACTTGCCTCCACAAGCGACTCAAGGGAACCACTCCCGATCACGAGAAACGTTACGGGAGAGCCACGCTGCTGCGAAAGCTTAGCGGCCCCTATCAGGTCTTCAAGACCTCGACCGTGAACGAGTTGACCACCAAAAACAACAAGCGGCCTATCCTGCGGCAAAGAATACTTTTGGCGAATATCGGTACGATCCACCCCTGGCAATGTAGTTTCTTTCCCCCACACCGGGGTGATGCAAATTTTTTGCTCATCGCGAATAGGGTAATGAGTACGAAGATAAGTTTCGTTCGCGGGCGACATACACGCAATCACATCGAATTTGCGTATCAGCGTCTCTTCAACCTTTCTTGCTACAAAGAAAGAAACACCAGACGAAAATAAACCGATTTGTCGATGATGATGCGGAAAAAAATCCCACTGAATCAATAGCGACGTAAGCTTTTTGTTTCGGGCCAACAACATAATTGGCAAAGCCATGGTAATGGCAGGTGAAAACCCAATCAGCGCATCAAATTTGCGTTGTTTGACCAGCTTTCGCGAAATCGAATATGCAGAAAATGACGAGAGGCTCCACTTCAGGATACGAGTAACGAACCCAAATGGGGAACTCACCAACACCGGAGGGATCGAAATCACTTCGACCCCGTTTCCCAGCTTTAGATTCGAACGGGTGCTGCCGGGTTTTGCCGACCAGTCGAGACATAGCACGGTCACCTCATGCCCCAACTCCTGGAAAGAATCGGCCAATTCATTTGTAAGCCAAGGATCATTTTCAGACAATGAAAACTTGGTACACATCATAAGAATCTTCATGATTTCCCTCTCTTAAACCAAAATCCCAGCCCTACGGCCATGAATATGGAAAGCAACCCGTAAGTAATCACGTGTGCATACACTGGAGCCATAGACCCAAAAGTACTCAGCAGCATGAGAAACACGCTAAAAATAAATATACCTTGTGCAAATTCGAATATTATCGACACTCGCACAGCACCTCTAGCCATGAATATCAAAGATATTGCAGACGCGATCGTTCGAAAAACATCTCCAACCATTTGAGGTAAAAAATAGTCAGTCATCGGAAGAAATTCGTTTGAAAAAACCAACCTAACAACAATATTTTTCAGACTATAAAGAGCGATAAAACCTAACATGAGAGCTGACAACAACCACAATAGACTGATTTTAAACTCTTTAATAACCAAGTTAAGATTTGCTGCTGATGCATACCGAGGCAACACATAGTTCATCAAAACAACACCAACGAACTGCATATAGACATCAGACAGCTTAATCACACCCTGCCACAACCCCACCTGCTCCCAGCCAAACTTCTGCGCCATACCATCACGCATCAAAATTTGCGCAACTGGAACGGATGTAGAACCTACCAAAGCCAAAACTGAAAAAGACAACAGGTGACGCATTCTAACCCTATCGACCAGGAATCTAGAAAAATGGAATAGCTCTCTCCGGCCTGAAGCCATAAACAACAATGTGACAATTGCGGTTAATGCCGGCATTAGCATTACCGAGTACGCAGCACCGTCAAAACCAAACGAGTTGACTGCGAGGGCCAACACAAGCGTACCAAGTACGGTTCCTAATATATTGACCTTCGCATAGAAAACGCTCTCACCACGACTGCTTGCCTCTGCCTGAACCAAGCTTGCGTAACCCACAATCGCTTGTACCAACCCAAGGCCTACGAAAAGAGCGGTAAACCCTCCCTGCATCAAACGACTTGAAAGTGCGCTGGAGAAAAGCATCAAAAACAGTGCAACAATTGCAGAGATTACGGTCGTTAGTGTAAATGCCGTAGCAAACCAGGCCTTCCCTTCCTTCGATGCAACAGGTGATTCCGCCAGGACCTTGATCAAACCATTGGTTATTCCACCGCCAGCAAACATGCCCGTAATAGCAACCAGCGTCATGAGCTGACCAAGCAATCCAAAACCATCCGGCCCCAACTTCCAAGCCAGTAGTTTTATTACTATGAGTCCTGCTACGGCCTTCACTAGTATTGAGGAGGCGAAATGGATACCAGCTTTCAACCTTGCCAAACTTCAAACCTCATCGCAGTGCCCTTTTTCTTGCAGCCTGGAATCACGCCAAGAAAGCTACACCCAAGCAGTGGCATCCACTGCTGGGTAATCCATCACCTAAGCACACGTGCCAATACGAATGGAGCAACAAAAGGTACGCCCCCTGAATTCCTTTATCCAAGCAACCATCAGTACCACCATCAAACACACCTTTACATGCTACCAGATGAGAAATGCTGGCCACACAACAACGTACGACTGAGAAAAACCCGAAAATTCAACACACTTACCGCTCCAGAGTCAACCCTCACTCATCAGCCAGAACGCCTTGCTCAAGGCACGCTGCCGATACAAACCGGGCCTACGCCTTGAAATGGCAAATAACTCTCAGTAATCGGGCTCGAAAGCAATACCGAAACCCGCCGACCAGGCCATTCAAAACCCCCATCGGACTGTGTCCGTACTGCTACAAAAAATTGATTATACCTGTGCACACGTAGCATCGCTGCCACACAATTCGACAATCTGACCATCAAGCACAAATTCACTCCTTTCGAGCAAAATCCGTCGGAATTTATCGGTGGTACGCTCAAGCAACGCAAAACCGAGCAAAAAGCATAGACTCTGATCACCAGACGAACGGGCACATGGCAAAGCTGCAGGTTTAAATGGGAGTCCCCAGAATGAAAAATCAAGGCCGAATCTTCAGAATGCCGACAAATAGCCAGCAACTTCTTCAACTAAATAGCTTGATAGATGTTACGAATGGGGGGGAGGGGCAGAAAAAGAGTCAAAAGTGCAGGATATCAACAAAAAACTGAAGAGTATGCATTACCCTAATCACTTCGAGTGCCCCCCCCCCATTGATAAGCAACCGCATCATGATACGTGCGAAAAATTGATCAATCCGCCAGTCATTGATATGACAAGGATTACCACATCTTTACTGAGAAAAAACAGACCTCTTGGATGAATTCGAAGAAAGGAAATAGAGCACCAAGACAAAGCCCACCCCCAACAACACGCCAAAGAGAAAACTGAGCATAATTATTAAAGATTTTTTAGGCTTTATAGGGTTGAGCGGTGGCTTAGCATCTCCATCCATGCGATAGGCGACAACATCCTGAAGATTTGAAGAAATGGACTTGTAAAACGCCCGCTTTGACTCAAGATCCCGCAGACGCCCAATGAAAGGGTCATTCTCACCTCGCGCCTCCAGGTTTTCAATTTCCGCTTCCAGCGCTTTAGTGCCACGCATGTAAATGAGCTGCCCATCGACGCTGCCAGCGATTTGAACCGCGGGATTGCCAGTAATAATAGGAGGCTTCTCCAATCCAATGGCGCTCGCAACCCGAAGAGCTTCACGCAGTTTTGTGATGGTATCCTCTCGGACTTTTTGAGCATTTTCACGCAAATCGGCAATCTGTCGATCAAGACTGCGAACTTTGACATCCGCCTCATATAAAACGTTTTTTATTATTTCCTGCTCCGCCAACTTACCTGCTCGATGAATATATTCTTGCGCCCATTGCGCAGCTTGGTCGGGGTTACTGCTTTGAATAGTAACCACATACTCATCAGGAAGATCTTTTCTTGTCTGAGACACAACCAAGAGCTTGGAAAGCTCGGAATACAGAAGATTACTGCGAGCCTCGCCCTCGTCTTTACTTGATCCGGGTGCCATTACTTCAGCAATGAATGTTTGACGGAGAGTCTCGCCTCTCAAACTCTGCAAAAAAATCGAGTAAACATCTTTAACGGTAATAGGAACCAGCTCTGTTTCGCTGCCTCGGCCGTAATTTAGATTCGCAATATCTTTGTAAGTAGGAGGCATAGTAATTGCACTTGCCTCATAAACTGGGCGAGCCAAAAAAACGTAGGCTACTGCAATCAAGGTTACTACGCTTGTAGTAGCGAAAATCGTCCATTTTTTTTTCCATAGCACGCGAAAAATATCGGAGATATCAATCTCGCCCATGTCATTGGATTCTTTACTATTCAAAATTCTTAATTTCCACTACAGATTGATCACTCAGCTCAGCAAATCTTCAGCTCAATCAGGTACGGCTTCGCCTTTGCTTAAAAGCCATCGCCAAAAGCGGACCAAGCAAAATACCACCTAGCAAAAATATCGCTACGAAAACAGAAACCGGGAGCGGCTGCGTTGTCATCCCCAAAAAAGAAATAGAGGTAAGCTGCTGATTTTCAAGCATAAAAACCAGAATAGTAGCAAAAAGAACTAGTAAGCACAGCCCTAGGACAGCCTTTCTGAAACTATTCATTAGAGCCTACCCCGGAAAACGCATTAAAACTCACCAGCATCATCCTCATCCTCTTCCTCATTCACCCGATCCCTAAGCTCTTTACCCGGTTTGAAATGGGGAACGAACTTGCCGTCGAGACTGACAGACTGGCCGGTTTTCGGGTTACGGCCGACCCGTGGTGCGCGGTAGTGCAGAGAGAAGCTGCCAAACCCCCGGATCTCGATACGATCCCCGGTAGCCAGACATTGGGACATTTGCTCAAGCATGGTCTTGATGGCCAACTCCACATCCTTGGATGAGAGCAGCCCTTGATGGGTGACAATTCGTTCGATCAACTCCGACTTCGTCATATTTTTCCCTTCTTTTTCAAGCAGCTAGGTCAGCGCTTCAAAGGTTTTAGCACGCCCGCAAGATTTTGAACAGCCCGAGTTTTGCCATCTATCCCACCACCTCAAAATGCCTGATTCCTGGAAGAAGGAAGACTTCCGAGCAACCACAACCTCTCATCGGCAAATCACCAACATAGTGCGCGTCAGGAAGCCTGCCGGGTTGAACCCAAAAGGAAAACCCTCCTCCTCTTCCTTGACATCATCAGACCTCGCCAAAACTTTGTAGCCCAGCCCCTTGCACTCCTTAGCTGCGCGCTTGTAACACCTCTCCCATTTAGAACCGATCCCCGAACAATCAACCTCAATCCCGCTAACCCCATGCACCACGTGAGTTTTGGCGTTGGTGGTACAACCCGCTAGCGCCAGAACCGCTACTGCGACAATGAGCTTGTTCATTCACATCCTTTTGCCAGAAAGCCTACCGGGCGATCATTTGTCTCAGGCTAAAGACTAGCTGCTAATAAGCGTTTGATCCGATTAAACAATCAGACAATTTCTCAGCATTTTTGGTTCACGACTCGAGCTGGTAAAACCGGCGCGACCCACCAAATTCCAGACACAAAAAAGGGCGACCGAAGTCGCCCTTTTGTACAGAAAGTCAGAACTTAGTTCTGTTTTTCCATTTGTGCACGCAGCAGGTCACCCAGAGTGGTGGCCACAGGAGCATCAGTAGCTACTGGCTTGTCGCGCAGGCTCTGGATTGCTTCTTTCTCGTCTTCAACGTCTTTCGACTTGATCGAGAGCTGGATTACACGGCTCTTGCGGTCAACGCTGATGATCTTGGCTTCTACTTCTTCGCCTTCTTTCAGAACGTTGCGCGCGTCTTCAACGCGGTCACGGCTGATTTCGGAGGCTTTCAGAGTTGCTTCGATATCGTCGGCCAGAGTGATGATGGCGCCTTTAGCGTCAACTTCCTTCACGATGCCTTTAACGATGGCGCCTTTGTCGTTCTCTTGAACGTACTCGGAGAACGGATCGCTTTCCAGTTGCTTGATACCCAGGGAGATGCGCTCGCGCTCTGGGTCAACCGACAGGATAACGGTGTCCAGCTCGTCGCCCTTCTTGAAGCGGCGTACGGCTTCTTCGCCCACTTCGTTCCAGGAGATGTCGGACAGGTGAACCAGGCCGTCGATGCCGCCGTCCAGACCAATGAAGATACCGAAATCGGTGATCGACTTGATGGTGCCGGAGATTTTATCGCCCTTGTTGAACTGACCAGAGAAATCTTCCCATGGGTTAGATTTGCACTGCTTGATGCCCAGGGAGATACGACGACGCTCTTCGTCGATGTCCAGAACCATAACTTCCACTTCGTCGCCGACTTGTACGACTTTCGAAGGGTGGATGTTCTTGTTGGTCCAGTCCATTTCGGAAACGTGTACCAGACCTTCAACGCCTTCTTCCAGCTCAGCGAAGCAGCCGTAGTCGGTCAGGTTGGTTACACGAGCGGTAACGCGAGTGCTTTCTGGGTAACGGGCTTTGATAGCAACCCATGGATCTTCGCCCAGTTGCTTCAGGCCCAGGGAAACACGATTGCGCTCGCGATCGTACTTCAGAACCTTGACATCGATCTCGTCGCCAACGTTGACGATTTCGGAAGGATGCTTGATACGCTTCCAAGCCATGTCGGTAATGTGCAGCAGGCCATCGACGCCACCCAGATCGACGAATGCGCCGTAATCGGTGAGGTTCTTGACGATACCTTTGACTTGTTGGCCTTCCTGCAGGGATTCCAGCAGAGCTTCGCGCTCGGCGGAGTTCTCGGCTTCCAGGACGCTGCGACGGGAAACGACAACGTTGTTGCGCTTCTGGTCCAGCTTGATGACCTTGAATTCCAGCTCTTTGCCTTCCAGGTGCGTGGTGTCGCGCACTGGACGGACGTCAACCAGAGAACCTGGCAGGAACGCACGGATGCCGTTAACGTCGACAGTGAAGCCGCCTTTAACCTTACCGTTGATAACGCCCTTGACCACTTCTTCGGCTGCGAAGGCTGCTTCCAGAACAATCCAGCATTCAGCGCGCTTGGCTTTTTCACGGGACAGCTTGGTTTCACCAAAGCCGTCTTCAACCGAGTCCAGAGCAACGTGAACTTCGTCACCGACGTTGATGTTCAGTTCGCCAGCGTCGTTGTAGAACTGCTCAAGCGGGATGAGTGCTTCAGACTTCAGGCCAGCGTGAACGGTTACCCAGCGAGCTTGGTAATCGATATCAACGATAACACCGGTGATGATGGAGCCTGCCTGAAGGTTCAGGGTTTTTAGGCTTTCTTCAAAGAGTTCCGCAAAGCTTTCGCTCATTTTAATTCCTGTTGATGAGGGCGAAGAATACGCCCATCTCCACACCCCAGACGGTATGGGTTAGTTTCATTTAAAAGAAGCCACCGCAGGACTATGACTGGTCCCCTGCGGCCTTCTTGGTCACCCGGCGATATCGCGAATGGCGATCTCGCTCATGATGCGTTCCAGCACCTGGTCGATGGATAATTCCGTGGAATCCAGCTGTATGGCGTCAGCCGCCGGTTTGAGCGGGGCTACCGCTCGCTGGGTGTCACGCTCATCGCGCGCACGTATCTCATCTAGCAGACTCGACAGACTAACACCCTCGACTTTGCCCTTCAACTGCAAATATCGACGGCGTGCCCGCTCCTCGGCGCTGGCGGTCAGAAAAATCTTCAGCGGCGCATCAGGAAAAACCACTGTGCCCATGTCGCGACCATCCGCCACAAGGCCCGGCGCTTCCTGAAAAGCACGCTGGCGCTGCAGCAGCGCCTCACGTACAGCGGGCAGCGCAGCCACCTGGGAGGCGCCGGAACCGACGCTTTCGGTGCGAATGACATCGCTGACTTCATCACCTTCCAGAATGATGCGTTGCAACTGACCGTCCGTCGCGGCGATGAATTGCACATCCAGATGAGCGGCGAGTTTCTTCAGCAGCTCTTCATTGGTCAGGTCGACACCATGGTTATGCGCAGCGAAGGCCAGCAATCGGTACAACGCACCGGAATCCAGCAGGTTCCAGCCCAGGCGCTTGGCCAGGATCCCGGCTACCGTACCCTTGCCCGAGCCGCTTGGCCCATCGATGGTGATGACCGGTGCAATGTTGATCACGACTGTGCCTCTTGCGCCACGCGAATTCCGACCTGTGCGCACAGCGCCAGGAAGTTCGGGAACGACGTCGCGACGTTGGCACAATCATGAATGCGGATAGGTGCACTGGCGCGCAGCGAAGCAACGCTGAATGCCATGGCAATACGGTGATCGCCATGACCGTGCACTTCACCGCCGCCGATCTGGCCGCCGTCGATGATGATGCCATCCGGGGTTGGCTCGCACTTGACGCCCAGCGCCAGCAAACCGTCCGCCATGACCTGGATACGATCCGACTCCTTGACCCGCAGCTCTTCGGCACCACGCAGCACGGTGCGCCCTTCGGCGCATGCGGCGGCGACGAACAGCACCGGGAACTCGTCGATGGCCAGTGGAACCAGCGCCTCGGGAATCTCGATACCTTTGAGTTTAGCTGCACGTACGCGCAAGTCTGCTACCGGCTCGCCACCCACTTCACGCTGGTTTTCCAGGGTGATGTCGGCGCCCATCAGGCGCAGGATGTCGATCACACCGGTTCGAGTCGGGTTGATGCCGACGTGCTCCAGCACCAGCTCCGAACCCTCAGCGATCGATGCCGCCACCAGAAAGAACGCCGAAGACGAGATATCACCCGGGACTTCAATGTGGGTCGCGGTCAGCTTGTTGCCGGACTCGACCGATGCGGTCGCACCGTTGACCGTTACCGGGTAGCCGAAGCCACGGAGCATGCGCTCGGTATGGTCGCGGGTAGGCGCCGGCTCGGTCACGGTGGTCTTGCCTTCAGCATACAGACCGGCCAGCAGCAGGCAGGACTTAACCTGGGCACTGGCCATTGGCATGGTGTAGGTCAGACCCTTGAGCTTGTTGCCACCACGGATGATCATCGGTGGACGACCTTCAGCGGCAGTTTCGATCACGGCGCCCATTTCACGCAGCGGATTGGCCACGCGATTCATCGGACGCTTGGACAGCGAAGCATCGCCGGTCAGGGTGCTGTCGAAATTCTGCGCGGCCAGCAGGCCGGACAGCAGGCGCATCGAAGTACCGGAGTTGCCCAGATAGATCGGGCCAGGTGCAGGCTTCAGGCCATGCAGGCCGACGCCATGAATGGTCACGCGACCATGGTGCGGGCCTTCAATGACCACGCCCATGTCACGGAATGCCTGCAAGGTCGCCAGGGCATCTTCGCCCTCGAGGAAGCCTTCGACTTCGGTGACGCCTTCAGCCAGGGAACCAAGCATGATCGAGCGGTGTGAAATCGATTTGTCACCTGGTACGCGAATCCGACCGGACAGGCGGCCACCAGGTTGAGCCAGGAAAATCAGATCGTTGGAATTCATAGCGTCCACATAGGCCCTGCGGGCCAGGATTTTACTGAAATGCTCGCGGGCAACCCGGGCGCGAGTGAAAACGCCCAACAACTGGTGCCCATCCCCTGCATCGACCGCGTCGCGCAAGGCGTCGAGATCGCTGCGAAATGTATCGAGTGTGCGCAGGACAGCTTCACGGTTGGCGAGGAAGATGTCGTGCCACATGACCGGGTCGCTTCCGGCGATTCTTGTGAAATCGCGGAAACCGCCCGCAGCGTAACGGAAGATCTCAAGATTTTCATTGCGCTTGGCCAACGAATCGACCAGGCCGAACGCCAGCAAGTGCGGCAGATGGCTGGTCGCGGCCAGCACTTCGTCGTGACGCTCGACCTGCATGTGTTCGACATCGGCGCCCAACTCGCGCCACAGGCGATCGACTACCGCCAGAGCTGCCGGATCGGTTTGCGCCAGCGGCGTGAGGATCACTTTGTGGCGACGGAACAGCTCGGCATTGGAGGCTTCCACCCCGCTTTGCTCGGAACCGGCAATCGGGTGCCCCGGCACGAAGCACGACGGCATACTGCCAAATGCTTCGGTGGCCGCACGCACCACATTGCCCTTGGCACTGCCGACATCGGTCAGAATCGCTTGCCCCAGGTCCATGCCGGCCAGACGCGCGAGCACTTTCTCCATGGCCAGGATCGGCACCGCCAACTGAATGACGTCGGCGCCCTGACAAGCAACGCCCAGGTCTTCCTCGCAGCGATCCACCACACCCAACTCGACCGCGAGCTTGCGCGATTGCGGATCGAGATCGACCCCAACCACTTCGCGGCACATGCCGCTTTCACGCAAGCCCTTGGCAAACGAACCGCCGATCAACCCAAGACCGACCACCACCAGGCGACCGATCATAGGCTCAGCAGATTGCAGCGCAGTGACATCAACCACGAGCCAGAACCTTGGTCAGCGCCTCAAGGAAGCGGCTGTTCTCTGCCGGCAGGCCAATGGTGATGCGCAGGTGATTCGGCATGCCGTAATTGGCCACCGGACGCACGATCACGCCTTCACGAAGCAAGCCCTGGAACACCGGGGCCGCGACTTGACCGAGATCGACGCAGATGAAATTGCCTTTGGACGCAATCCAGCTCAGCCCCAGTTCACGGAAACCGGCTTCCAGTTGCTGCATGCCGGACTCGTTCAACTGGCGACTTTGCGCCAGATATTCTTCGTCCTTCAACGCCGCACAAGCAGCGGCCAGGGCCAGGCTGTTGACGTTGAACGGCTGGCGTACACGGTTCAGCACGTCTGCGACCACCGCCGTGGACAAGCCATAACCCACGCGCAGTGCCGCCAGGCCATAGGCCTTGGAGAAGGTACGGGAAACCAGCAGGTTCGGATAAGCCGCCAGGAAGTCCAGGCCATCCGGCAGATCGCTGCCTTCGGCGTACTCGATGTAGGCCTCGTCCAGTACGACCAGCACATGCTCCGGAACATCCTGCAGGAATTCGTCCAGTGCCTCGGCGTCGAACCAGGTCCCGGTCGGGTTGTTCGGGTTGGCGATGAAGACCACGCGGGTATTGGCATCGATCGCTGCCAGCATGGCAGGCAGGTCATGCCCCCAATCCTTGGCCGGAACCACCTTGGCCTGCGCGCCGACTGCCTGAGTAGCAATCGGGTAGACCGCGAACGCATGCTCGCTGAACACGGCATTGAGGCCAGGCGCCAGATAGGCACGCGCAACCAGTTCCAGGATGTCGTTGGAACCATTGCCCAACGTCACCTGGTTAAGCTCTACGCGGCACTGTTCGGCCAGCAGGGTCTTGAGCGCAAAACCATTGCCGTCCGGATAGCGGGTCAGCTCGGCCAGCGCCTCACGGATAGCCGCCAGCGCCTTGGGGCCGGGACCCAGCGGGTTTTCGTTGCTCGCCAGCTTGACGATGCTGGCTGGATCGAGGTCCAGCTCACGAGCCAGTTCGTCCACGGGCTTGCCCGGAACATAAGGCGAAAGTTGTTGCACGCCCGGCTGTGCCAGAGCGAGGAAATTGCCACTCATTTGCTACCGCCCCTTAGAGAACTGCTTTCGGGTAGGAACCCAGCACTTTGAGTGCCACTGCTTCCTGACTGATCTTTTCCAGCACCCCTTTGACCAGCGGGTCGCGATGGTGGCCGACGAAATCGATGAAGAACACGTAGGTCCATTTACCGCTGCGCGACGGACGAGTCTCGATTCGCGTCAGGTCGATGCCATTGTCGTGGAACGGCACCAGCAACTCATGAAGCGCACCGGGCTTGTTGCTCATCGAAACGATGATGGATGTCTTGTCGTCGCCGGTCGGCGGCACTTCCTGATTGCCGATCATGAGGAAACGCGTGGAGTTATCCGGGCGATCCTCGATCTTCTCGGCCAATCGGGTCAGCCCATACAGATCGGCCGCCATGTCGCCGGCAATCGCCGCCGAGTTCCACTCGCCCTTGACCCGCTTGGCGGCTTCGGCGTTGCTGGACACCGCCACGCGCTCGACATTCGGGTAATGGGCATCCAGCCACTTGCGACACTGGGCCAGTGATTGGGCGTGGGAATAAATACGGCTAATGCTGTCGGTCTTGGTATTTTCACCGACCAACAGGTGATGGTGGATACGCAGCTCGACTTCGCCGCAGATCACCATGTCGTGTTCGAGGAAGCTGTCGAGAGTGTGGTTGACCGCACCCTCGGTAGAGTTTTCCACCGGCACCACGCCAAAATTCACCGCACCGGCTGCCACTTCACGGAATACTTCGTCGATCGCCGCCATCGGCTTGCTGATCACGGCGTGGCCGAAGTGCTTCATGGCCGCCGCTTGGGTGAAGGTGCCCTCAGGACCGAGGTACGCCACTTTCAGCGGCTGCTCGAGCGCCAGGCACGAAGACATGATTTCGCGGAACAACCGCGCCATCTCTTCGTTGCCCAGCGGCCCCTGATTGCGCTCCATGACACGCTTGAGCACCTGAGCTTCACGCTCAGGACGATAGAACACCGGCACTTCGCCTTCGGCCAGCGAGGCCATCTTTACTCGCGCGACTTCCTGGGCGCAGCGCGCACGCTCACTGATCAGCTCCAGGACCTTTTCGTCCAGGGCATCAATGCGCAGACGCAGTGCCTTGAGTTCTTGCTCAGACATTAGCCGTGTTCCTTCTCGAACTCTGCCATGTACGAAACCAGCGCGTTGACGGCGTTGATGTCGACGGCGTTATAGATGGAGGCGCGCATACCGCCCACGGAACGGTGACCCTTGAGGTTCAACAGACCACGCTCGTCGGCACCGGCCAGGAACGGCTTGTCCAGACGATCATCTGCCAGGCGGAATGGCACGTTCATCCACGAGCGGTCCGACTTGTTGATCGGGTTGCTGTACAGGCCGCTGGCATCGATGAAGCTATACAGCGTGCGCTGCTTGACTTCATTGAGCTTGCCGATGGCTTCGACACCGCCCTGCTCTTTCAGCCACTCGAACACCAGGCCGGACAAGTACCACGCCAGGGTTGGCGGTGTGTTGTACATCGAGCCGTTGTCGGCCGCGACCTTGTAATTGAGCATAGTCGGGCAAATGGAGCGGGCGTTGCCCAGCAGGTCTTCGCGAACGATGTTGACCACGATGCCGCTCGGGCCGATGTTTTTCTGCGCGCCGGCGTAGATCATGCCGAAACGCGAAACATCCACCGGACGCGACAGGATGTCGGAGGACATGTCAGCCACCAGCGGAACGTCACCGGTCTCGGGAATCCATTGGAATTCCAGGCCGCCAATGGTTTCGTTCGGCGCGTAATGAACGTAAGCCGCGTCTTTCGACAGCGTCCATTCGTTCTGGCCGGGAATGGCGAAATAGTCGTAGGGCTTGGCGGTGCCGGCAACGTTGACGTGGCCGAAGCGCGAAGCTTCTTCGATGGCTTTCTGCGACCAGATACCGGTGTCGATATAGTCGGCAGAGCCGTTTTCCGGCAACAGGTTCAGAGGAATCTGAGCAAATTGCTGGCTGGCGCCACCTTGCAGGAACAGCACTTTATAGTTCGAGGGGATATTCAGCAGATCACGCAGATCCTGCTCGGCCTTGGTGGCAATGGACACGAACTCATCGCTGCGATGGCTCATTTCCATAACCGACAGGCCCTTGCCGTGCCAGTCGAGGAGTTCACCCTGGGCGCGCTGCAGGACAGCTTCGGGAAGCGCCGCAGGACCGGCACAGAAGTTATAGGCTCTCTTGCTCACATCCAATCTCGCTCTGATTTGGTGGTATCACTGTAGGAGCGAGCTTGCTCGCGAAAAACCTGAGAGCACAAGGGTGCACCAGACGCCCTGCGTTATCGTTGACGACCATCGCGAGCAAGCTCGCTCCTACATGGGATTTCAGTATTTCCGTACGGACAAACAACAAGGGGGCGAATTTTCATCCGCCCCCTGCTTACCCGCTTATTCCTGTGGTTCTTCGTCAGCAGCGGCGTCGAGTTGCTGGTCTTCGGCAACGTCGGCAATTACGACCTCTCCGACAAACCCGTCACCCTCTTCACCTTCGAGTTCTTCACCTTCGACTTCCGACGGTTCCTGAACCCGCTCCAGCCCAACCAGCGTTTCATCGTTGGCCAGCTTGATCAAGGTCACGCCCTGGGTGTTACGGCCCAGGCTGGACACTTCGTCGACACGGGTGCGCACCAGGGTGCCCTGATCGGAAATCAGCATGATTTCCTCGCCGTCGAGCACCTGAACCGCACCGACCAGACGGCCGTTACGCTCGTTGCTGACCATGGCGATAACGCCCTGACCGCCACGCTTGTACTCAGGGAACTCGGTGATCGCCGTACGCTTGCCGAAACCACGCTCGGAAGCGGTGAGGATCTGGCTGCCTTCTTCCGGGATCAGCATGGAAATCAGCTTCTGGCCTTCCGGCAGACGCATGCCGCGCACACCGCGGGCGGTACGGCCCATGGCGCGAACGTCGGATTCCTTGAAGCGGGTCACTTTGCCGCCGTCGGAGAACAACATCACTTCGCGCTCGCCATCGGTGATGGCTGCGCTGATCAATACGTCGCCTTCATCCAGCTCCAAGGCGATCAGACCAACGCTGCGTTGACGGCTGAAGGATTCCAGCGGGGTCTTCTTCACGGTGCCGTTGGCGGTGGCCATGAAGATGTAGTGACCTTCGGTGTATTCCTCGACCGGCAGCATGGTGGTGATGTATTCACCGTCATCCAGCGGCAGCAGGTTGACCAGCGGACGACCACGGGCAGCGCGGGACGCTTCAGGGATTTCGTAGGTCTTCAGCCAGTACACCTTGCCCTTGCTGGAGAACAGCAGCAGCGTGGTGTGGCTGTTGGCAACCAGCAGGTGAGCGATGTAATCCTCATCCTTGACGCCGGTGGCCGACTTGCCTTTACCGCCACGACGCTGGGCCTGGTACGCAGCCAGCGGCTGGGTCTTGGCGTAGCCACCGTGGGAAATGGTCACGACGCGCTCTTCTTCCGGGATCATGTCACCCAGGGTCAGGTCGAGACGGGCATCGAGAATCTCGGTGCGACGTACGTCGCCGTATTCCGCGCGAATCACTTCCAGCTCTTCGCGGATCACTTCCATCAGGCGCGTGGCGCTGTTGAGGATGCGGATCAGTTCGCCGATCTGGTTGAGGATCTCTTGATACTCGGCCAGCAGCTTTTCGTGCTCCAGACCGGTCAGGCGGTGCAGACGCAGTTCCAGAATGGCTTGCGCCTGTTCCGGCGACAGGAAGTACTTGCCGTCGCGCAGACCGTATTGCGGATCGAGGTTTTCCGGACGGCACGAATCGGCGCCGGCACGCTCGACCATCGCCACCACAGCCGAGGATTCCCAAGGGGTGCTGACCAGCGCTTCCTTGGCTTCCGATGGCGTTGGCGATGCCTTGATCAGTGCGATGACCGGGTCGATGTTCGACAGGGCAACCGCTTGACCTTCAAGAATGTGGCCACGCTCGCGCGCCTTGCGCAGTTCGAACACGGTACGACGGGTAACCACTTCGCGACGGTGACGCACGAAGGCTTCCAGCAGATCCTTAAGGTTCAGGATCCGCGGACGGCCGTCGATCAGCGCGACGATGTTGATGCCGAACACCGCTTGCAGCTGGGTCTGGGCGTAGAGGTTGTTGAGGATCACCTCAGGCACTTCGCCGCGACGCAGTTCGATCACGACGCGCATACCGTCCTTGTCGGACTCGTCGCGCAGTTCGGTGATGCCTTCGAGCTTCTTCTCTTTGACCAGCTCGGCGATCTTTTCGATCAGACGCGCCTTGTTCAGCTGGTATGGGAGTTCGGTGATGACGATCTGCTGACGGCCACCGACCTTGTCGATGTCTTCGATCATCGAGCGGGCGCGCATGTAAATGCGGCCGCGACCGGTGCGGTAGGCTTCGATGATGCCGGCGCGACCGTTGATGATCGCAGCGGTCGGGAAGTCCGGACCGGGGATGTATTGCATCAGCTCGTCGACGGTCAGCTCGGGGTTGTCGATGAGCGCCAGGCAACCGTCGATGACTTCACCGAGGTTGTGCGGCGGAATGTTGGTCGCCATACCCACGGCGATACCGCTGGAGCCGTTGACCAACAGGTTGGGAATACGGGTCGGCATGACCGCCGGGATCATTTCGGTGCCGTCGTAGTTCGGCACCCAGTCCACGGTTTCTTTATGCAGGTCGGCCAGCAGCTCGTGCGCCAGCTTGGTCATGCGCACTTCGGTGTATCGCATGGCTGCGGCGTTGTCGCCGTCCACCGAACCGAAGTTGCCCTGGCCGTCTACCAGCAGGTAGCGCAGGGAGAATGGCTGCGCCATCCGAACGATGGTGTCGTACACCGCGGTATCACCGTGCGGGTGATACTTACCGATCACGTCACCGACAACACGGGCAGATTTCTTGTACGGCTTGTTGAAGTCGTTGCCCAGCTCGCTCATCGCGAACAGCACACGCCGGTGCACGGGCTTCAAGCCATCGCGCGCATCCGGCAGTGCCCGCCCGACAATTACGCTCATCGCGTAGTCGAGGTAGGACTGCTTCAGCTCGTCTTCGATATTGACCGGGAGGATTTCTTTGGCCAGTTCGCCCATGAGAAGCCTGATTCCTTTTTCTGGTGAAACTTCGTCACATCCATATGGGACCAACGAAGCTCGCCGATACAGGCTGAGTGCCATGTACCGACTTACGACAAATCAACGAGTTATGCCATGGATCTGCGCAGTAAAGGTCACCCCGTGGGGCAACTCTGGAAACCGCCGGATGTTATCACAAGAGCCGCCACGCACCTATCCCCTAGATGCGCATGGAGAGTAGTTAGTTGACCGGTGACAGGCTTGAAGGGGACGAGAGAGGCTTAGAGCCTTATTAATTGAAGATTCTCGGACTAAATAGGGGATTTTTTGCTGGCCATCAGGGCCTCTTCGCGAGCAAGCCCGCTCCCACATTTGACCGAGTTCTCCAGTTAGACCAGGTCGAGTGTGGGAGCGGGCTTGCTCGCGAAGGCAATGTATCAGGCACCCTGAATCATCAATGCAGACGTTTGCGGCACATCAACTGCGCCATTTTCGCCGTATCCGGGCGCTCAACGATGCCTTTTTCGGTAACGATGACATCGATCAGGTCTGCCGGAGTTACATCGAACACCGGGTTAAAGGCATCGACATCGGCCCCGACTCGCTTGCCGCCGACATCCAGCAACTCCCGGCCGTCACGCTCCTCAATCGGAATGTCGTCACCGCTGGCCAGGTGCATGTCAATGGTCGAACTGGGCGCCACCACCATGAAGCGCACACCGTGGTGCATGGCGTTGACGGCCAGTTGATAGGTACCGATCTTGTTGGCCACATCGCCATTGGCAGTGATCCGGTCAGCGCCGACGATGACCCAGGTAGGGCCTTTGGTCTTCATGATATGCGCCGCGGCGGAATCGACATTGAGGGTCACGGGAATACCTTCATTGGCCAGTTCCCAGGCGGTCAGCCGTGAGCCCTGCAGCCATGGGCGGGTTTCGTCGACATACACTCGTTCGACCATGCCCTCGATGAACGCAGCACGAATCACCCCCAGCGCCGTGCCGAAGCCGCCCGTGGCCAGCGCGCCGGTGTTGCAGTGGGTCAGGATCGCCTGGGCGTTGCCCTGATGCTTGCGGATCAGATCGACACCCAGTTGCGCCATGGTCAGGTTGGCTTCGCGATCACTTTCGTGAATGGCAATGGCCTCGGCCTCCAGCACCTCCAGCGGATCGGCATTGTCTTTCAGGCGATCCAGCCGGTCGTGCATGCGGCCCAGCGCCCAGAACAGGTTAACGGCGGTAGGACGGGAATCGGCCAACAGCGCAAAATCCTCTTCCAGCGCTGCGTACCAGTCGCCGCCTTCGGCAATCCGGGCGCGCGCCGCCAGCACAATGCCATAGGCGGCACTGATACCAATCGCCGGAGCACCGCGCACCACCATCGAGCGAATGGCCTCGGCCACGCCAGCGGCGCTGGTGTAGGCGATCCAGGTTTCCTCGAACGGCAAAATACGCTGATCCAGCAGATGGAGAGCGCCATCACGCCAATCGATGGCCTTTACCTTTTCCGCAGCCAACAGTCGATCGCGCATCCCTCACCCCGCACTCATGAACAAAAGCCGCCGATTATAGCGATCCCCCCGCGAAGACGCTCGGGTATACTTCGCCATCCTTTACAAAAGCACTGGAACCGACCCTCGATGCCGAACACTGCCGCTGCGCTCGACCTGTTGTTGCTGCCGACCTGGCTGGTACCCGTCGAACCCGCTGGTGTTGTCCTCAAAGAACATGGCGTGGGCATCCGTGATGGACGCATCGTGTTTATCGGCCCACGTTCTGCCGCCCTGAAGCTTAACGCAACCGAAATCCGCGAATTGCCCGACATGTTGCTCAGCCCCGGCCTGATCAATGCCCACGGGCACGCGGCGATGACGCTGTTCCGTGGCCTGGCCGATGACCTGCCATTGATGACCTGGCTGGAAAACCACATCTGGCCCGCCGAAGCCAAATGGGTCGACGAGGACTTTGTGCGCGACGGCACCGACCTTGCCATCGCTGAGCAAATCAAAGGTGGCATCACCTGTTTCTCTGACATGTACTTCTTCCCTAAGGTTGCCAGTGAGCGCGTGCACAACAGCGGTATTCGCGCGCAAATCGCGATTCCAATCCTCGATTTCCCGATTCCGGGCGCCGCTACGGCGGACGAAGCCATTCGTCAGGGCGTTGAACTGTTTGGCGATCTCAAGCACCACGAGCGCATCAAAATCACCTTCGGCCCCCACGCACCCTACACCGTGGGCGACGAAAACCTGGAAAAAATCCGGGTGATCGCCGAAGAACTGGACGCCTCGATCCACATGCACGTGCATGAAACAGCGTTCGAGGTGCAGCAATCGGTCGAGCAGCGCGGTGAACGCCCGCTGGCCCGCCTGGCGCGCCTGGGCTTGCTGGGGCCGCGCTTCCAGGCGGTGCACATGACCCAGATTAGCGATGAAGACCTGGCACTGCTGGTAGAAAGCAACAGCAATGTGATTCATTGCCCGGAGTCGAACCTGAAGCTGGCCAGCGGCTTCTGTCCCGTTGAGCGTTTGTGGGAGGCCGGGGTCAATGTCGCAGTCGGCACCGACGGCGCGGCGAGCAACAATGACCTGGACCTGCTCGGCGAAACCCGCACCGCGGCCCTGCTGGCCAAGGCTGTCGCCGGCTCGGCCACCGCGCTGGATGCCCATCGCGCCTTGCGCATGGCCACCCTCAACGGCGCCCGGGCTTTGGGTATCGAGGCCGAAACCGGCTCGCTGGAAATCGGCAAGGCCGCGGACATGGTGGCTTTCGACCTCTCCGGCCTGGCCCAGCAGCCGGTCTATGACCCGGTTTCGCAGCTTATATACGCCACCGGCCGGGACTGCGTGAAACACCTTTGGGTGGCCGGCAAGCAACTGCTCGACGACCGTCGCCTGACACGCCTGGATGAACAACAGCTTGGCGCTGTCGCGAAGGCCTGGGGCCAGCGCATCAGCGGCCGTATCGAATCGTAAGCACCCCGGAACACACCCGGGGCAACAGGATTTTTCAAGTTTTAGAGGACTTAAACCATGAGCAACGTCGACTACGCCGAAATCGCCAAATTCGAGGCCCTGGCCCATCGCTGGTGGGATCGCGAAAGCGAATTCAAACCGCTGCACGACATCAACCCGCTGCGGGTCAACTGGATTGACGAACGGGTCAACCTGGCCGGCAAAAAAGTCCTCGACGTGGGTTGCGGCGGCGGCATCCTCAGCGAAGCCATGGCCCAGCGCGGCGCGACCGTCATGGGTATCGACATGGGCGAAGCGCCGCTGGCGGTTGCCCAGTTGCATCAACTGGAGTCGGGCGTCAACGTCGAATACCGGCAGATCACCGCTGAAGCCCTGGCCGAGGAAATGCCCGAGCAGTTCGACGTGGTCACCTGCCTGGAAATGCTTGAGCACGTGCCGGACCCGTCTTCGGTGATCCGCGCCTGCTTCCGCATGGTCAAGCCCGGCGGCCAGGTGTTCTTCTCCACCATCAACCGCAACCCGAAGGCGTACCTGTTCGCCATCGTCGGCGCCGAATACATCATGAAGCTGCTGCCGCGCGGCACCCACGACTTCAAGAAATTCATCCGCCCTTCCGAACTCGGTGCCTGGAGCCGCATGGCCGGCCTGACCGTCAAGGACATCATCGGCCTGACCTACAACCCGCTGACCAAGCACTACAAACTGGCGGCTGACGTGGACGTCAACTACATGATCCAGACCCTGCGCGAGGAGTAAGCCGATGCCAATCAGAGCAGTTCTTTTCGACATGGACGGCACCCTGCTCGACACCGCGCCGGACTTCATTGCGATCTGCCAGGCGATGCGTGCCGACCGCGGCTTGCCACCGATGAACGACAAGCACATTCGCGACGAGATTTCCGGTGGCGCCAAGGCTATGGTCGCAGTGACCTTCGCCATGGACCCGGAATCGCCGGGTTTCGAAGCGTTGCGCCTGGAGTTCCTGGAGCGCTACCTCGTGGGTTGCGCCGTTCACAGCAAGCTGTTCGACGGCATGGCTGAATTGCTCGCCGACATCGAAAAAGCCAACCTGATCTGGGGCGTGGTCACTAACAAACCATTGCGTTTCGCCGAACCGATCATGCAACAGCTGGGGCTGGCCGAACGTTCGGCGCTGCTGATCTGCCCGGATCACGTGAAGAACAGCAAACCGGATCCGGAGCCATTGATCCTGGCCTGCAAGATGCTCGACCTGGACCCCGCCAGCGTGCTGTTCGTAGGCGACGATTTGCGCGACATCGAGTCGGGCCGTGATGCCGGTACCAAGACTGCTGCGGTGACCTTCGGCTATATCCACCCGGACGATAACCCGCGTCACTGGGGAGCGGACGTGGTTGTCGACCACCCGCTGGAGTTGCGCAAAGTGCTCGATAGCGCGCTTTGTGGCTGCTGAATCGAATCAGATTTTGTGGCGAGGGAGCTTGCTCCCGCTGGGTCGCGGAGCGGCCCCTTCATCTGCAACCGCATTTCTGTCAGACACACCGCATAGACTGGTTTTACGACTGCTTCGCAGCCGAGCGGGAGCAAGCTCCCTCGCCACAGGTTTCGGTGTCCGCATTAATTGTGTTGAGGTTTTTTATGTTTGATTATTCCGCCCGCCCCGAACTGCTCAAGGACCGGGTCATTCTGGTCACCGGCGCAGGACGCGGCATCGGCGCCGCCGCGGCAAAAACCTACGCGGCCCACGGCGCAACCGTACTATTGCTGGGCAAGTCCGAAGCCAACCTGACTCAGGTTTACGACGAAATCGAAGCCGCCGGCCATCCACAAGCGGCGGTCATCCCGTTCAACCTCGAAACCGCCCTGCCCCATCAGTACGATGAGCTGGCCGCAATGATCGAGAGCGAATTCGGGCATCTCGACGGCCTGCTGCACAATGCTTCGATCATCGGCCCGCGCACGCCGATCGAGCAACTTTCTGGCGAAAACTTCATGCGGGTCATGCAAGTCAACGTCAATGCCATGTTCATGCTCACGAGCACACTGCTGCCATTGCTCAAGCTGTCGCAGGATGCCTCGGTTGTGTTCACTTCCAGCAGTGTCGGCCGCAAGGGACGCGCATACTGGGGTGCTTACGGTGTCTCCAAGTTCGCCACCGAAGGCCTGATGCAAACCCTGGCTGACGAAGTCGATACCGTGGCCCCGGTACGCTCCAACAGCATCAACCCGGGCGCCACTCGCACCAGCATGCGCGCCCAGGCTTACCCGGGTGAAAATCCGCTGAACAACCCGACGCCCGAGGAGATCATGCCGGTCTACCTTTACCTGATGGGCCCGGACAGCACCGGTATCAACGGCCAGGCGTTCAACGCCCAGTAACGACCGTGCGTCGCTTTTTTGTGCCGCGCCGGCTTCCCGACGCGGCACTCGAAGGCCCACGCATTCGAGCCAGACACCTGTCAAACAAACGTCACGTGCAGCGCTACACGTGTCGCAAATAAATCTCAACACATTGATTTAGTACAGATTTTATTTGGATGAACCGAATGGCACGACTTTCGCTCTAAGTTTGCTCAGACACGCAACGTGAAAGCAGACGGGGTGAAGCGTGAGTGCAGAAGTTACTCATCTTCCACAAAGCGGATTAAACTTGTACGAAATGTCCTACGGGACTGACGGACCAGTACGACGCGCAGCCCTAAGCCGCTCTCACCCTGCTTGTAAGACAGCCTTACTGCTTAGGGGCGCACGCCTTATGAAACCACCTTCCCAGACCAACGCAATTGACTTCGATAGCGCCAAATTGCAGCGCCTGGGCTTTGGTCAGCAGCCGCCCCTTCTGGAAAGGCCCGTCAGCCTTGCGCAATTGCGCCAGCAACTGAACCTGCAGTTGCAAACCAGTCTTGAGCCGCAACGCATTCTTGGGACGTTTTATCGCGAAATTCAGCGATTGGTGCCGTTGGACGCCTTGAGCTACCAGCACAAGAGCAGTGACCTGCGCCTGGAGTTCGGCCAACGCGGCCACCATTCAATCAGTTACAGCCTCAGTCACGAAGGTGAACACCTGGGTGAGCTGATTTTCCGCCGCAATCAGCGTTTCAGCGAACAGGAACAAGGCAATCTCGAATCACTGCTGGCCGCGCTGCTATTCCCGATGCGCAACGCGCTGCTTTACCGTACCGCCACCCAAAGCGCACTGCGCGACCCTCTGACGGGCGCCGGTAACCGCATCGCCATGGACCAAACGCTGCAAAGGGAAATCGAGCTGTCCCGGCGCCATCTGCAACCGTTGTCAGTGCTGATGCTGGACATCGATCATTTCAAGCAAGTCAATGATACCCATGGCCACAGCACTGGCGATGACGTGCTCAAGGCGGTCGCCGCCTCAATCAAAAACCAGCTGCGCAACGTGGACATGGTGTTCCGCTATGGCGGTGAAGAATTCCTGATCCTGCTGTCGAACACCTGCCGCGAGGCCGCGGCGATGGTCGGTGAGCGGCTGCGGTTTGCAGTGCAGTCTGAAGAGTATCTGGCCGATGGTCATATGATCGTGCTGACGGTCAGCATTGGCTGTTCGACCCTTTTGCCCGGTGAGTCTGCCGAAAGCCTGTTGCGACGGGCAGACAGCGCTTTGTATGTGGCCAAGCGCGAAGGACGTAACCGGCTGAAGATGGCGGGCTGATTTTTCAGCCACCACACAAACCAATGTGGGAGCGGGCTTGCTCGCGAAGGCGGCGTATCAGCTGATATCTGAGCTGAATGACACTCCGCTTTCGCGAGCAAGCCCGCTCCCACAGTTTTATTGCGTGATGGCTGTATCAGCCTTCGGCCAGTGCCAACCGCTCACGAACGACCGGCGCTCTCTCTGCGTGTTCCAGTTGCATGCAACGTTCGAGAAACAGGTACATGTAATCGTAGCTCTTGCAAACGGCCTGACGCAGCTCCATCTGCAGGGATCTGCTCGGGTTGGTGCCCGCCAATGTGCAGATGATTTCCAGGGCTTCCCATGGATGGGCGTCGTCGTACTGGGCATGCATCTTCAGCCATTTCATCGCCCGTTTGCGATCTTCCTCGGGGAACGAGGCTGCGTAGATACCGTTGGAACAAACTACCGCCGACCATTCCCCGGTCGCCCCTTCGATGGCGTAGTTGGTGGCGGCAATCGCAACGATCAGTGAGTCGGCTGAACTGGTGTGCCAGCACCAATGGCTCAAGGCGTGAAGCTCAGGGGCCACCTGCTGGGCCTGCAAGTCTTCCAGGGTGACACCGTGCGCGCGGCTCCAGTGCACCCAGTAATCGGCGTGGTTCAATTCGACGCGGATATTGCGCATCAGCCAGCGACGGGCCATGTCTTCGCCAGGATGACGGGCAAAACGGGTCTTGGTCAGGTTTTGTGCCATATACAACGCGAACTGTTCGACCACCGGCCAGCCACCGATCAGGTATTGGCGCATGGTCTTCGCACTGAGCTTGTTGTCTCGCATGCGTTGGTACAGTTCGTGTTCGACAACCCGGCGCTTGCTCTCGCTGCAATCCTGGATCAGGCGCTGGGCCCAGGCAGGATAACTTGTAGCTTCCATGAGCGGTCCGGTTCGGTTGAATGTGTCGATCACTGTCGAGCTCCTTTTGATTGTGATTGTAAGACCGGCAGGAGTTTCAACGGAACGTGCCAGGCGCCTTGAACAACAGCGGTTGAGGCCTGGCAGGACGACTTAGCAAGCTATCGCTGGTAAACAGATGCGGGCGTTCAATCACATACCCTTGAGCGTAATCCACCCCGATTTCCAGCAATGCCTGCTCGATCTGGGGCGTTTCAACAAACTCGGCAATCGTGCGCTTACCCATCACATGGCCGATGTGATTGATCACTTCGACCATGGCGCGGTTAATCGGGTCGTCCAGCATATCCTTTACGAAACTCCCGTCGATCTTCAGGAAGTCTACAGGCAAATGTTTCAGATACGCGAATGAGGACATTCCGGCACAAAAATCATCCAGTGAAAAATGGCATCCTAAGCCTTTGAGTTCATTAATGAATCGAATGGCGCTGCCAAGATTTGAAATAGCACTGGTTTCAGTAATTTCAAAACAAATCATTTCAGGCGGAATCGAATACGTCACAAACTGTTCGCGCAAAAAGTCCAGAAACGCTTCATCCCCGATCGTCGCGCCTGACAGATTGATCGCACACATGGCCAGCGGCCGGTGGCCTTGTTCGGCCCGGCATTGGGCAATGATCTTGAACACGTTCTGCACAACCCAACGATCCAGCGAACTCATCAGGCCATAACGTTCGGCAGCCGGGATGAAGCTGTCAGGCAAAATCATCCGCCCCGCTTCATCATGTAATCGCAGCAGAATTTCAATGTGTCCGCCGTCCTGATCGATATAGCCCAAGGGTGCTATTTCCTGGGCGTACAGGCAGAAGCGGTCTTCTTCCAGCGCAATGTGCAAACGCTGCACCCAGGCCATTTCGCCGAAGCGCAGGGACAGTTCCGAGTCATCCGGATGGTAGACCTGGACCCGGTTCCGGCCTTTTTCCTTGGCCATGTAGCACGCCATGTCGGCAGCACGCAGCGAGGTTTCGAGCGTTGTCGGATTCTGCGCAACATGGACCAGGCCGATACTGACAGTGGTCACGAAAGGCCGGCCCTTCCAGACAAAATGCAGATTCTGCACGGTCTGACGCAGACTCTCGGCAATTTTCTCCGCCGCTTCCGGAGCGCAGTTTTCCAGCAGGATGCCGAACTCGTCGCCACCAAGGCGCGCCAGGGTATCGCCTTCGCGCAGTCCGGATTGCAACAGCGCACAGATATGCCGCAACAGTTCATCGCCCGCCGCGTGGCCGCAGGTATCGTTGACCAGTTTGAATTGATCCAGATCGAGGAACATCAGGGCATGGCGACCCGGGTAGCGGGTCAGATTGTGCAGCGCCTGTTCCAGTCGATATTCGAATTCGCGGCGGTTGGCAAGCCCGGTCAAGGCGTCGTGGGTCGCCTGCCACGACAGATTGGCGATGTATTGCCGCTCCTGGGTCATGTCATGCAGCACCAGCACCGTCCCGCTGACTTTGCCGGCATTGCGGATCGGCGCCCCCACCAGCGTGACCGATACCGTGCTGCCGTCCAGGCGTTGAATCAGCTTGGAATGCTCACTGCCGCCACTGAGCTGGCCGCTCAGAATATGTTCGATCAGGGTGAAACCATCGGTCTGGGCATTTTCGTCCAGCAGGTTGAACAGCGCAGCCAGCGGCAACCCCGTCGCCTGCTCGGCCTTCCAGTGGGTCAACGCCTCGGCCGCCGGATTCATGTAGGCAATCGCACCTGAAACATCCGTGGTGATCACTCCGTCGCCAATCGATTGCAGGGTGATCTGCGCCCGTTCTTTCTCCAGTTGCAGAGCATCGGCGAAGGCATGGCGCTGCTTGAGCAGTTTATGGGTGCGCATCAATGCCAATGCAATCAAGCCCAGGGCGGTGGCCAGATTCGTCATCAGCAACAAACGCAGTATCACCCGCGAACCTTCACCCAAGGCATCGCTGAACGCCTTCGCCGCCGGCGTCACGCCGTCGTTGATGGCGAAAATCTGCTCCTTCCAGCGCTGAACATCCGTACTGGAGGCCGGGCCGGCAGTGATGTGCTGATGCATGTCCCGCGCAACGGCATCGAGCTGGACCAGGTAGGCATCACCCACCGTCCAGCGATCGATGGCTTTTTCGAGGTAGCTGAAGTGCCGGAAATTGAGGTACAGCCAGATCAGGCTGGACACGTCGTCAGGATGGTTGCCGCCCTTGAGGATCGCCACTCGTGCGGCCTCGATGTTCGGCGGCTGATGATCCAGCGCCACACGCAATTCATGCCCGCCCTGAGGCACGGAAATGGCGTTCTGGTATTTATGAAAAATCGCTTCGTCGCCACTGTCGGCGTAGAGGTTGAGGTAATAGATGGCGTCTTTCTGGCCCTTGGACCACAGGCTTTCACCGGCGACATAGCCACGGACCGCTGACAGTACGTAAAGACTGACGCCCCCCAACAGGGCCTGAAATAACACAACGGCGATAAAAGGCCAGACAATGCCTAACAACCGTGGCGTACCGAGAGTCCGCGTTTGATTCATGAGATCCCTTGCTTTAGCACTGCTTGCTCGTCTTCCGGACGAAATCGCTTTAGCTAGACTAGGGGGCGATTCCGATCCCGGCAAGCGACAAGCTATGCTCGGAGGGAGTATCGCGGCCGCTAAATCCGGTCGCGACGATGGTTTTTATAACATTGAAGTAACGTCCTGCAACCTTGATGTCATCTCGCTACAACCGCTGCAGATGACCGTAAAGCTTGGCGTACAGACCACCGTCAGCAATCAGTTGCTGATGATCGCCATCCTCTGCGACCTGCCCACTGTCGAATACCAGCACACGATCGGCCTGTTTTACGGCAGAAAGGCGGTGGGCAATGATCAAAGTGGTGCGATTGCTCAGGAATCGCGCCAAGGCCTGATGCAGGTTGTATTCGGTGGCGGCGTCCAGTGCCGAGGTAGCCTCGTCCAGAATCACCACTTTGGGTTCGGCCAGCACCATCCGGGCGATGGCCAGGCGTTGGCGCTGCCCGCCGGACAAACGCACACCAGAGCGCCCGACGATGCTGTCCAGGCCATTGGGCAAATCCCGGACCGTACCGTGCAATTGGGCAATTTCCAGCGCCTGCCAGCAGGCCTCGTCACTGCGTAAACGGCCCATGGTCAGGTTGGCCCGTATGGTGTCGTTGAACAGCGCCGGATGTTGCAGGACCACAGCTACATTTTCCCGCACGGTTTCCAGGCCAATTTCCTGCTGGGTCGAACCGCCAAAACGGATGGTCCCGGCCTGCGGCGTGTACAGACCAAGCAGCAACTGCACCAGCGTGCTCTTGCCGCCGCCACTGGCACCGACGATCGCGACCTTTTCGCCAGGGGCGATGGACAGGTTCATCTGGTTCAAGACCAGTTCATCACCGTAACCGAAACTCAACCCTTGCACTTCCAGCCCGACCGTCTCGCGACCGTTGAACGGATCGACTCCGCCCGGGTATTCGGGCTCATCGGCGCGGGACAGCAGCTCATTGATCCGCGACAGCGCACCGCCGGCAGCGTAGTAGGCATATTGCAGGTTCAGCAGTTGCTCCACCGGACCGATCATGAACCACAGGTAGCTGAATACCGCGAGCATCTGGCCGATTGAAAGGTCGGAAAACAGCACGGTGAGCATCGCCGCGGCCCGGAAAATATCGATGCCGAACTGGAACAGCAAACCGCTGGCACGGTTCGACGCGTCGGTTTTCCACTGCGAATTCACCGCATAGTCACGCACGTCCCGGGCGCGTTGCCCCAGGCGACCGAGGAAAAACCCCTGGCGGTTGCCGGCGCGAACTTCCTGGATCGCATCCAGCGTTTCGGTCAGTGCCTGGGTGAAGCGCGAGGTGCTGTCGTTCTCGAGTTTCTTCAGGTGCTTGACCCGCTTGCCCAGCTGCACCGTGGCGTAGATCACCAGCGGGTTGAACAGCAGAATCAGCAATGCCAGCTTCCAGTGCATCCACATCAGAATGCCGGCAGTGCCGACCAGGGTCAGCATGGCCACGAGGAAACGGCTGAGGGTTTCACCGACAAATTTGTCCAGCGTGTCCAGGTCAGTCACAAGGTGCGTGGTCACCGTGCCGCTGCCCAGGCTTTCATATTCACCGAGGGAAATACGCTTGAGCCGTTCGATCAGCCGCACACGAATGCGATAGACGATGTCCTTGGCCAGCCCGGCGAACAGTTTCGCCTGCACCACGTTGAACAGTAACGCCGTGCAACGCAGGGTCAAGGTCACCAACAGCATCAGGCCGATATAGCCCGCGGCCTTCTGCCATTCTTCAGGCAGCGCATGGTTCATGATCTTCAGCGCGGCATCACCGTGACCCAGCAACACCTCATCCACCAGCAACGGCAGGAGCAAGGGAATCGGCACGCTGCACAAGGTCGCCAACACGGCCACGCCGTTGGCGATCCACAGGGATTTCTTGTGATGCAGGGCCAGACGACGGATTTCCGCCCAGCTCAGGCGGTCGACAAGTTTAGCGGTTGAGACACCATCGGACGGGTCATGCACAGGCAGCACGCTCCAGCCAGCGGCCGAGCAACGGGGACAACTCGCTCAAAGGCTGATAGCCATTGGTCAACAACGCCAGTTGACCTTTACGCTCAGCCAGCATGGTGGGGAAACCGGCAATGCCCAGGTCCTGGACCCAGGTGAAATCGGCAGCGGTGGCCGTATGCATATCGGCCCGGTCGAAAGCGCCGGCGAACTCGATACGTGGCAAACCGGCCTGCTCCGCCAACTCCACCAGCACGCTGGCTTGCGTGACATCGCGACCTTCGGCATAAAACGCGTGCTGAATCAGCCCGAGCAATTTCCACGCGCAATCCGGCGCCAGGCTGCGCGCCGTCACCAAGGCCCGGCAGGCAGGCTCGGTATCGTAGACAAAACCGTCGGGCAGCGCGCCTTCGAGCTTGAAGGGCTGGCCGGTGGCCTCGGTGACCGCCTGCCAGTGCTCAAGGATATAGCGCCGGGTACTCGGCTCCAGCGCCGCACCGCTACCGGTGCGCAAGCCGCCCACTATCAAGTGCACCTTCACGCCTGCGGCTTGCGCCTGCTCGACCAGTGCGTTGGCCACCGGGGCAAACCCCCAGCACCAGGAGCACATCGGGTCCATCACATAGAGCAGGCGCGCAGACATGATTCAGGCCTCGGAGGATGCTTGCTTGTAGTTGTAGCCGATCGGGTGAGGCATGTTGCGAGCCTTGGCCAGTTCGATCTGTTTCTGCCGGTCGATGGCACTGCGACGGGTCTTCTCACTCAGCTTATCCCAGCAATGCGGGCAACTGATGCCGGCCACGTAATGCTCGGACGCGCGGTCTTCGATGCTGACCGGTGTGCGGCAGGCATGACATTGATCGTAGTCGCCTTCGCTCAGGTCATGGCGCACGGTCACGCGGTTGTCGAACACGAAGCAGTCGCCCTGCCACTTGGTTTCTTCCTGCGGCACCTCTTCGAGGTACTTCAGGATGCCGCCCTTGAGGTGGTAGACCTCATCAAAACCTTCGCTGAGCATGTAGCTCGACGCCTTCTCGCAGCGGATGCCGCCGGTGCAGAACATCGCGACCTTCTTGTGCACGGCCGGGTCGAAGTTGGCTTTGATGTAGTCGGGAAATTCGCGAAAACTGGTGGTTTTCGGGTCGATAGCGCCTTCGAAAGTACCGATCGAGACTTCGTAATCGTTACGAGTGTCGATCAACAGTACTTCCGGGTCGCTGATCAGCGCGTTCCAGTCCTGCGGATCGACGTAGGTGCCGACCTTTTTGTTCGGATCCACGCCGTCCACGCCGAGGGTGACGATTTCTTTCTTGAGTTTGACTTTGGTGCGGTAGAACGGCTGCTCGTCGCAGTACGACTCTTTATGGTCGATGTCATCCATGCGCGGGTCGTTCTTGAGCCAGGCCATCAGCCCGTCGATACCTTCGCGGCTGCCGGACACGGTGCCGTTGATACCTTCTTCGGCAATCAGCAGCGTGCCTTTGATGCCATTGTCGACCATCGCTTGCAGCAGAGGCTCGCGCAGGGCGACGTAATCTTCCAGGGTGACGAACTTATACAGTGCCGCCACGACAATCTGTTGTGTCATGGGTAAATCTCCAGGTGGCTACCCTCGTAAGGGGTGAACCGGATGCGAAAAAAAACGCGCCGGGTGAGCGGCGCGTTGCGGATTCTAGCAAAAAACCGGTGTTTAGTGCTTGCTGCCGCCAGCACAGGTCGGCGAGGCCGGAGCCGCGTCGATCTGTGCCCATTCCTCTGGCGTGTAGGTATGCAGTGCCAACGCATGGAACTCGCCCATCAGTTCGCCGAGCGTGCCGTAGACTTTCTGGTGACGCTTGACCCGGTTCAGGCCTTCAAACTGCGTACTGACCACCACAGCCTTGAAATGGGTCTGCAACCCGCGGCTGTGCATGTGGCTTTCATCCAGCACTTGCAGATGCTGGGGCTGGAGCAGACCCAGCGTCGATTCAATGCGTTGTTGCATGGTCATACCGAACTCCGCTTAAGGCTTTTTCTTGACTGGCGCAGCCGCGTCTTTCGGGGTCAGCTCGGCTGTCATGTCAGCCAGCAGCTTGTTGACCACCGGCACTGCGCTTTCCAGCTTGGCCTGGGTCAGCTGGGCCGATTGCTGGGTCAGCTGAGGCATTTTCTCCAGGACTTTCTTGCCCAGTGGCGACTGGTAGAACGCGACCAGGTCCTTGAGCTCGGATTCGCTGAAATTGCTGGTATAGAGCTTGACCATGTCCGGTTTCAGCTTGTTCCAGCCAATGGCCTGGTCCAGAGCGGCGTTGGCCTTGGCCTGGTAGGTTTCCAGCACGGCTTTTTTCGACTCAGGGGCTTTAGTCTGTTCGAAACGCTGGGCAAACATCTGCTGTACTTGCATGTACACCGGGGTGCCCAGTTTGTCCGCGTGCGCCATGGTCAGGAAAGCCTCGGCACTGGCGTTATGGCTGGCGGTGTCGGCAAAAACCTGGCCGCTGGCGCAGACCAAAGCAACGGCGGTACAGATGGCACGAAGACGAGTCATCGGGTTTCCTTTTCTAGCTGGCGAGGTAAGACCCCAAGGGCGTCCATTCTGCGCCTAAAAAACTCTGTCGCTCAACCCCACGCCTTGTCGCGCCTGATTTAGAGGGGTTGAATGGTCAAATTCAGACTGATGGAACCACGGCCGTCGATCACGGCCTAAACTGCGCAATCGGACCTACAGGAGTGAGCAAGATGAGCCGTATCGAAACCGACAGCCTCGGCCAGGTTGAAGTCCCGGATGAAGCCTACTGGGGCGCTCAGACGCAACGCTCGCTGATCAACTTTGCCATCGGCAACGAGCGCATGCCGCTGGCAGTGCTGCATGCCCTGGCACTGATCAAGAAAGCCGCAGCACGGGTCAATGATCGCAATGGCGACGTGCCCGCCGATATCGCCCGCCTGATCGAGCAGGCGGCCGACGAAGTGCTCGCCGGCGACCACGACGACCAGTTTCCGCTGGTGGTCTGGCAAACCGGCAGCGGCACCCAGAGCAACATGAACGTCAACGAAGTGATCGCCGGCCGTGCCAACGAGCTGGCCGGCAACCCGCGCGGCGGCAAGTCCCCGGTACACCCCAACGACCACGTCAATCGCTCCCAGAGTTCCAACGACTGCTTCCCCACCGCCATGCACATCGCGGCCGCCCAGGCGGTGCAACATCACTTGCTGCCGGCGATCAGCGAGCTGTCCGGCGGGCTGGCCGAGCTGGCTGCTCGCCACATGAAACTGGTCAAGACCGGCCGCACCCACATGATGGATGCGACACCGATCAGCTTCGGCCAGGAAATCTCGGCGTTCATCGCGCAACTCGATTACGCCGAGCGGGCGATCCGCAGCGCGCTGCCCGCGGTCTGCGAGCTGGCCCAGGGCGGAACGGCCGTCGGCACCGGGCTGAATTCCCCTCACGGGTTCGGTGAGGCCATCGCCGCAGAGTTGGCCGCCCTCTCCGGCTTGCCGTTTATCACCGCGCCGAACAAGTTCGCCGCTCTGGCTGGCCATGAGCCGCTGACCACGCTGTCCGGTGCGCTGAAAACCCTCGCCGTGACGCTGATGAAAATCGCCAACGATTTGCGCCTGCTGGGTTCCGGTCCACGCGCCGGCTTCGCCGAAGTCAAGCTGCCAGCCAATGAACCAGGCAGTTCGATCATGCCGGGCAAGGTCAACCCGACCCAGTGCGAAGCGTTGTCGATGCTGGCCTGCCAGGTCTTGGGCAATGACGTCGCCATCGGCTTTGCGGCCAGTCAGGGCCATTTGCAGTTGAACGTGTTCAAACCGGTGATCATCCATAACCTGCTGCAATCGATCCGCTTGCTGGGCGATGGTTGCAGCAACTTCCAGCAGCACTGCGTGGCGGGTCTGGAGCCGGATGCGGAAAAAATGGCTGAACACCTGGAACGAGGCCTGATGCTGGTGACGGCGCTCAACCCGCACATTGGCTATGACAAATCGGCGGAGATCGCCAAGAAGGCCTACGGTGAAGGCCTGACCTTGCGCGAGGCGGCGTTGCAGCTCGGGTATCTGACTGATGAAGAGTTCGATGCCTGGGTAAGGCCGGAGAACATGCTGGAGGCTGGGGCCAAGGGCTGAATCTGTAGCGCCTGATAGTCCGTCTTCGCGAGCAAGCCCGCTCCCACATTTGACCGCGTTCGCAGTTCAATGTGGGAGCGGGCTTGCTCGCGAAGAACGATAATACGGTCTACCGACCGACCGCCATCCGCATCCGCCGCGCCCGCAACCCGGCAATCAACGACGGCCCCAACGCCACCAGCGCCGACCCCAGCACCACCAGCACCGCACCGCCATAACCCAACCCATTGATCGTCTCGGCATGCACATAGTCGGGCCACAGCCATGCCGCCATGGCAACCGCCGCAAAAGTCACCAGCGGCGTGATGGCCAGCGTCGCGCTGACCCGGGAGGCTTCCCAATGGGCCAGGGCCTCGGCAAACGCGCCATAGGCAATCAGGGTGTTGAGGCAGCATGCCAGCAGCAACCAACCCTGCAGCGGGTTCAATTGCAGTGCTTCAAGCGGATGCACCCACGGCGTCAACAACAGCGCACAAAACAGGTAGATCACCATCATCACCTGCAGCGAATTCCACACTGTCAGCAATTGCTTCTGGCCCAGGGCATAGAAGGTCCAGACCGTGGACGCCAGCAGCACCAGCAGCACGCCGGCGGTGTAGTCGGTCAGCGACGTGAGCAACTCACTCAGGCGCTGGTTGAAAAACAGCGCAAAACCGATCAGCAGCACCAGCAGCCCGATCCCCTGCCCCAGGCTGAAACGCTCCTTGAACACAAACAGGCTGGCGATCAGCAGCATGATCGGCCCCATTTGCACCACCAGTTGCGCCGTGCCGGGGCTGAGCAGGTTCAGGCCCATCAAATACAACACATAGTTACCGACCAGGCCGAGTACCGCCATCAGCACCAGCCAGCCACCTCGCGGACCGAGCACTTTACGGCTGGGCAGGCGCCTGGTGGCCGCCAGGTAAATGAACAGGCAGCCGCCGGATACCATCAGGCGAAACCAGGTCACCGTCACCGGGTCCATCACCAGCAATACCTGCTTGAGCTTGATCGGCAGGATTCCCCACAACAACGCGGTCAGCAAGGCCAGGAACAGACCGTAAACCCAGCGACCCGATGAAATGTGCATGTGAACCCCAGCGCCGACGAACAGGAGTGGTCATTCTAGGCGTAGAGCGGCGACGCACACAGGGACAGTTATGGTCTGGCCGCGATTGAAACTGTGCGGGTCGCAATGTGAAAGACCGCGGCGCCTGCATTCGCGAGCAAGCCCGCTCCCACATTGAACGGTGTACACGGTCAAATGTGGGAGCGGGCTTGCTCGCGAAAGCTATATGGCAGTCAACACAAAGTGCGGAGACCTAGCGCACAGCTTCAAACAACCCCGTAGCCCCCATCCCGCCACCCACGCACATGGTGACGATGCCGTAACGCAGATTGCGTCGCTGCAACTCACGAACGAGATGCCCGACCTGGCGCGAACCGGTCATGCCAAACGGGTGGCCGATGGAAATCGAGCCGCCGTTGACGTTGTACCGGGCATTGTCGATTTCCAGGCGATTGCGGCTGTACAGGCACTGCGAGGCAAACGCTTCGTTGAGTTCCCACAGGTCGATGTCGTCAATCCGCAAGCCTTTGGCCTTGAGCAGTTTCGGTACCGAAAACACCGGGCCGATGCCCATCTCGTCCGGCGCACAACCGGCCACGGTAAAACCGCGGAAGAACGCTTTCGGTTTGAGCCCCAGTTCCAGCGCTTTTTCCAGGCTCATCACCAGAGTCATGGACGCGCCGTCAGACAGCTGCGACGAGTTGCCCGCCGTGACCGAGCCATCTTCGGCGAATACCGGTTTCAACCCTGCCAAACTTTCCAGGGTAGTGTCCGGGCGGTTGCAGTCATCGCGGTCGACGATGCCGTCGAGGACCTGTACCTGACCGGTGGTCTTGTCTTCGACGCGGTATTTCACCGCCATTGGCACGATTTCATCAGTGAACAGCCCGGCGGCTTGAGCCTGGGCGGTACGCTGCTGGCTTTGCAGGGCGTACAAATCCTGCTCTTCACGGCTGACGCTGTACCGACGCGCGACGATTTCAGCGGTCTGGCCCATCGGAAAGTAGATGCCCGGCACCTGTTCCTTGAGCAGCGGGTTGATCAGGTTATCGGTATTGACGCTTTTCATGGTCAGGCTGATGGATTCGACGCCACCGGCAACGATGATGTCGCTGCAACCCGAAGCGATCTGGTTGGCAGCGATAGCGATCGCCTGCAAGCCCGAGGAACAGAACCGGTTGAGGGTCATGCCGGCCGTGCCGACACCCAGGCGAGACAACACCGCGACGTTGCGACCGATATTGAAACCCTGTGCGCCTTCATTGGAGCCGGCACCGACGACGCAGTCCTCGACGCTCGCCGGATCGATACCGGTGCGCGCCAACAGCGCATCTACACAGTGTGCCGCCATGTCGTCCGGGCGGGTCATGTTGAATTTACCGCGAAAGGATTTGGCCAGGCCGGTCCGCACGCTGTCGACGATCACCACTTCACGCATGGCATACCTCATTGTTGTTGTCGGTTGAGTGTGGACCGAGCATAAGTCCACCTCTTCACCGACCGCGACAATCATTCACCTCGCGTATGCGTAACCATCGCCTCAATCCTTGTCCTTATGCTTCTTGCGCTCTTGACGGTCGGACCTTTCGAACGCCTGCTCCAGTGCCTGGTTAATGGTGCGCAGCACCTTGACCCGCGCCCAGCGCTTGTCGTTGGCTTCCACCAGGGTCCATGGCGCAATTTCGGTGCTGGTACGGTCAACCATGTCGCCGACCGCCGCCCGATAGTCATCCCATTTTTCACGGTTGCGCCAATCGTCCTCGGTGATCTTGAAGCGCTTGAACGAGATCTCTTCGCGCTCCTGGAAGCGTTCCAGTTGTGTCTGTTTGTCGATGGACAGCCAGAACTTGACCACGATCACCCTGGCGTCGGTGACCTGCTCTTCGAAATCGTTGATTTCACCGTAGGCACGCAGCCAGTCCGCCGGGCTGCAAAAACCTTCGACACGCTCCACCAACACCCGGCCATACCAGGAGCGGTCGAACACGGTGAACTTGCCCCGGGCCGGAAGATGACGCCAGAAGCGCCACAGATACGGTTGCGCCCGTTCTTCTTCGGTGGGTGCGGCAATCGGTACGATGCTGTACTGACGTGGGTCCAGTGCCGCCGCTACCCGGCGGATCGCCCCGCCCTTGCCGGCTGCGTCGTTGCCTTCGAATACCGCCACCAGTGCGTGCCGGCGCATGCGTTTGTCACGCATCAGCCCGGAAAACCGCGCCTGCTCGGTGATCAGCTGTTCTTCGTAATCTTCCTTGTCCAGGTTCAGGGTCAGGTCCAGGCTGTCGAGCAAATTCACCTGATCGACACTGGGGAATACGGGCGCGGCGCTGACCTTTTCAGGATGGATCGTCGGCCGCTTCAATGCGCCGTGCAGGCCCGCCAGCAGAATCCGCCCCACGGCCAGGTTGCGATAATGTGCATCCGCCCCGGCGATCACATGCCAGGGTGCATAGTCGCGACTGGTGCGGCGCAAGACCCGCTCACCGTACTTCACGAAGCGGTCGTAGGTTTGCGACTGCTGCCAGTCCAGCGGGCTGATGCGCCAGCTGTGCAGCGGGTCGTCGGCCAATGCCTTGAGGCGTGCCTTCATTTGCTTCTTGGAGAGGTGGAACCAGAACTTGAAGATCAGCGCACCTTCGTCACAGAGCATTTTTTCCAGGCGCTCGGCCCCGTTGATCGCCTGGTCGAGTCGTGGGTCCTTGAATTCGCCATGGACCCGTCCCTGCAGCATCTGGCTGTACCAGTTGCCGAAGAAAATCCCCATGCGGCCCTTGGCCGGAAGCATCCGCCAGTACCGCCAGGCCGGTGGCCGTGCCAGCTCTTCGTCGGTTTGCTGGTCGAACGTGCGGACCTCAATCAGGCGCGGGTCCATCCACTCATTGAGCACCTTGATCGTCTCGCCCTTGCCGGCACCTTCGATGCCGTTGATCAAAATGATCACCGGAAAGCGGCGTTGCTGCTGCAATTCGAATTGCGCTTCGAGCAACGCTTCGCGCAGGGCCGGTACTTCGGCGTCATAGGTGTCTTTGTCGATGGCGTGATCGATTTCGGCAGATTCAAACATGAGCGGCTCCCTTCCAGATGTGAGCAAGACTAGCGGATGGACCTCTTCTACGTGGAAGAAATCCATTCTTGGGGCAGATACGGAGCCTGTGGCGAGGGAGCTTGCTCCCGCTGGACGGCGAAGCCGTCCCAAACCCTTTATCAAGGGGACCGGGACCAGTGCGGCTGCTTCGCAACCGAGCGGGAGCAAGCTCCCTCGCCACAGTTTTTTGTGCAGGCCATCGATTTTCGATGACTCAGCCAATGCACGCCTTGCCACGGATCAAGCAACACCCCGTCGATCGGCTAGAATGGCGGCCTTGCCGTTGCCGAGCCTGCCATGAGACCTGTACTGCCCCACGCCCAACTCGACTGGGACGACCAAGGTCGTCCGTACTCGCGAGTGTTCGACGATGTGTACTTCTCCGATCAGTCGGGGCTGGATGAAACCCGCTATGTGTTCATCGAACAGAACCGTTTGGCCGAACGTTTTGCTGCGTTGCCGCAGGGCGGGCGCCTGGTCATCGGTGAGACGGGGTTTGGCACGGGGCTGAATTTTCTGTGTGCCTGGCAGGTGTTCGAGCAACACGCGGCGGCCCGTGCGCGGCTGCATTTTGTCAGTGTCGAAAAGTACCCGCTGAGCCCGGCTGACTTACAGCGTGCCCTGGCGCTGTGGCCGGAACTCAAGGTGTTTGCCGATCAGTTGCTGGCGCAGTACGTGGCGATCCACCAGGGTTTTCAGCGCCTGACGCTGGATAACGGCCGTGTCACCCTGACCCTGCTGATCGGCGACGCGCTGGAACAACTGCCCCAACTCGATGCCCGGATCGACGCCTGGTTCCTCGACGGTTTCGCTCCGGCGAAAAACCCCGACATGTGGACCGCCGAACTGTTTGCCGAACTCGCACGCCTGGCCGCCCCCGGCGCTTCCATCAGCACCTTCACCAGCACCGGTTGGGTGCGGCGCCTGCTCAACGCCGCCGGCTTCAAGATGAAACGCATCCCCGGCATCGGCCACAAATGGGAAATCCTGCGCGGCGAGTTTCTCGGCTGGCCGCAGGAAACGCCTGCCCCTGCCCCGGATAAACCCTGGTTTGCCCGCCCGGCTCCGCTGACCGGCGAACGCCGGGCACTGGTGATCGGTGCCGGGCTGGCTGGTTGTGCCAGTGCCGCCAGCCTCGCCGCGCGGGGCTGGCAAGTGACCTTGCTGGAGCGCCACGACGACATCGCCCAGGAAGCCTCGGGCAACCCACAGGGCGTGCTCTACCTGAAGTTATCCGCCCATGGCACGGCGCTGTCGCAAATGATCGTCAGCGGTTTCGGCTATACCCGACGACTGCTCGAACACTTGCAACGGGGCTGCGACTGGGACGATTGCGGCGTGTTGCAACTGGCCTTCAACGCCAAGGAAGCCGAACGCCAGATGCAATTGGCGCAAGCGTTTCCTGCGGATCTGTTGCACTTGGTGGATCAACCCGAGGCACAGGCCCTGGCCGGCATCGGGCTGGCACACGGGGGCCTGTTCTATCCCGAAGGCGGCTGGGTTCACCCACCGGCGCTGTGCCGGTGGCAGGCTGCGCATCCACAGATTCAATTGCTCACCCATCACGATGCGCTGGAACTGCGCAAGGTTGAGGACCAGTGGCAGGCCTGGGACGGCAAAGGCCTGCTCGCCAGCGCGCCAGTGGTGGTGCTTGCCGGTGCTGCTGAAATCCAGCGTTTCCCCGAGAGCGCCGGGTTACCGCTCAAACGCATTCGCGGACAAATCACGCGTCTGGCGCAAACCCCGCAAAGCCAGTCCCTTGGCACAGTGGTGTGTGCCGAAGGCTATGTCGCCCCCGCGCGGTTCGGCGAGCACACCCTGGGGGCCAGTTTCGACTTCAAGAGCGAAGACCTGACACCCACCACGGCAGAGCACCTGGGCAATCTGGCCATGCTCGAAGAGATTTCCCACGATCTGGTCACGCGGCTGGAGATCGATCGTATCGACCCTGAAAGCCTTCAAGGTCGCGCTGCCTTCCGCTGCACCAGTCCCGACTATTTGCCGATCGTCGGTCCGCTGGCCGACGAACAGGCCTTCGCCCAAGCCTATGCCGCGCTGGGCAAGGACGCCCGGCAAGTGCCGGATATCCCATGCCCATGGTTCGACGGTTTATATGTCAACAGCGGCCACGGCTCGCGGGGTCTGATCACCGCGCCGTTGTCCGGTGAATTGCTCGCCGCCTGGCTGGATAACGAACCCCTGCCCTTGCCCAGAAGCGTGGCTGAGGCCTGCCATCCCAACCGGTTTGCCTTGCGGCGTTTGATCCGCGGCAAGTAGTCGATACAGCAGCCGAAGTCGCCCTCACGGGGGGATTCGGCCGTGGTCAGTCGCGCATATAACCCATCGATCTAAAACTCCCCTTACCGAGGAGGGTCACTTTCTGAGTACCCGCCATTTGGGCGCGGTATCGATTGACCCTCCCCAACGGAAAAACCGGTAAGGAATTTATGTGCGGATTAGCTGGCGAGTTACGTTTTGATCATCAACCTGCAGACCTTGCAGCCATTGAACGAATCACCCATCACCTGGCCCCTCGCGGCCCCGACGCCTGGGGTTTTCATAGCCAGGGGCCGATTGCCCTGGGCCACCGGCGCCTGAAAATCATGGACCTGTCGGACGGCTCGGCGCAGCCGATGATCGACCCGCAATTGGGCTTGTCCCTGGCCTTCAACGGGGCGATCTACAACTTTCCGGAGCTGCGCGCAGAACTTGAAAGCTTGGGTTACGTCTTCTATTCCGGTGGCGACACCGAAGTGCTGCTCAAGGGTTATCACGCCTGGGGCGAAGCCTTGCTGCCGAAACTCAACGGCATGTTCGCCTTTGCCATCTGGGAGCGCGATGCCCAACGTCTGTTCATAGCCCGCGACCGTCTCGGCGTTAAACCGTTGTACCTGTCGCGCACCGGCCAGCGTTTGCGCTTTGCTTCGGCGCTGCCGGCATTGCTCAAGGGCGGCGACATCGATCCGCTCCTCGATCCCGTGGCGCTTAATCACTATCTGAATTTCCACTCTGTAGTCCCGGCACCGCGCACCTTGCTGGCGGGTATTGAAAAACTGCCACCCGCCACCTGGATACGCATCGAAGCCGATGGCCGCACCGAGCAGAAAACCTGGTGGACGCTGCCCTACGGCCCTCACGCCGATGAGATGAATCTGACCCTCGAAGACTGGCGCGACCGTGTGCTCGACAGCACCCGCGAAGCGGTTGCCATCCGCCAACGCGCGGCAGTGGATGTCGGCGTGCTGCTGTCCGGTGGCGTCGACTCGAGTTTGCTGGTGGGCTTGTTGCGGGAAGTCGGCGTGGACAATCTGTCGACCTTCTCCATCGGGTTTCAGGATGCCGGTGGCGAGCGCGGTGACGAGTTCCAGTATTCCGACCTGATCGCCCAACACTACGGCACGCAGCATCACCAGTTGCGCATCGATGAAAAAGAGATCATCGAACAGCTGCCTGCCGCGTTCCGGGCCATGAGCGAACCGATGGTCAGCCATGACTGCATCGCCTTCTACCTGCTGTCCCGGGAAGTGGCCAAACACTGCAAAGTGGTACAGAGCGGCCAGGGCGCCGACGAACTGTTCGCCGGTTACCACTGGTATCCGCAAGTGGACGGTGCGAGCGATCCGTATGCCGCGTACCGCGAAGCGTTTTTCGACCGCAGTTACGACGACTACGCCGCCACCGTGCAACCGCAATGGCTGACCGCGCATGACGCCGCCGGTGACTTCGTCAAAGCCCATTTCGCAAGCCCCGGTGCCGATGCGGCGGTGGACAAGGCCTTGCGCCTGGACAGCACGGTGATGCTGGTGGACGACCCGGTCAAACGCGTCGACAACATGACCATGGCCTGGGGCCTGGAAGCGCGCACGCCGTTTCTCGACTACCGCCTGGTGGAGTTGTCGGCACGGATTCCGGGGCGTTTCAAACTGCCGGACGGTGGCAAGCAAGTGTTGAAGGAAGCCGCACGCCAAGTGATTCCCAGTGAAGTGATCGACCGCAAGAAAGGTTACTTCCCGGTGCCGGGCCTCAAGCATTTGCAGGGCGATACGCTGGGCTGGGTGCGCGAGTTGCTGCTCGATCCCAGCCAGGATCGCGGCCTGTTCAAGCCTGCGATGCTCGACCGTCTGCTGACCGATCCACAGGGACAATTGACGCCCTTGCGCGGCTCGAAGCTGTGGCAACTGGCGGCTTTCAACCTGTGGCTCAGCGAACAAGGAATCTGACCGATGAAACCTCACGCCACGGCTTTCAGCCAACGCCTGTTGCGCGGCCAGTCGCCTTCCTACGAACGCTTGCAGGCACGTCTGGCCGAGGACGGCAGTGAACTCGGCGGAGCGCCGATCGCCGTGCATTGTGGCTGGGGCCGCTTGCTGATCGGCCACACCTTTGCCGATGCCGCGAGCCTCGCCGGGGAGTTGCTCAACGAGCAGCCCGGCGAACGGGACATTGCCCTGTACGTCGCCGCCCCCCAGCAAGTACTGGGGCTGGAGCCGACCCTGCTGTTCCTTGACCCGTCCGATACCTTGCGCCTGTGGTTCAGCGATTACCGCCAGGCCACCCGGGTGTTTCGCGGTTTTCGCATCCGGCGCGCACAAAGCGACGCCGACTGGCAGGCCATCAACCAGCTGTACCAGGCGCGCGGCATGCTGCCGATCGATGCCACCCGGCTCACTGCGCGCCACCTGGGTGGCCCGGTGTACTGGCTGGCCGAAGACGAGGACAGTGACGCGGTCATCGGCAGCGTCATGGGCTTGAACCACCACAAGGCCTTCAACGATCCGGAAAACGGCAGCAGCCTGTGGTGCCTGGCGGTCGACCCGCATTGTGCGCGGCCGGGTGTCGGTGAAGTGCTGGTGCGGCACTTGATCGAACACTTCATGAGTCGCGGTCTCGCTTACCTTGACCTGTCCGTACTGCACGACAACCGCCAGGCGAAAAGCCTTTACGCCAAACTCGGTTTTCGCAACCTCTCGACCTTCGCCATCAAGCGCAAGAACGGCATCAATCAGCCGCTGTTTCTCGGGCCAGGCCCGGAAGCGGCGTTCAACCCGTACGCGCGGATCATTGTCGAGGAAGCTCATCGTCGTGGCATCGATGTGCAGGTCGATGACGCTGACGCCGGGATGTTCACCCTCAGCCATGGCGGGCGCCGGGTACGCTGCCGTGAATCCCTGAGCGACCTGACCAGCGCCATCAGCATGAGCCTGTGCCAGGACAAAAGCCTGACCCACAAAGTGCTCAAGGCTGCCGGCTTGAACCTGCCGGCGCAGCAACTGGCGGGTAACGCCGATGACAATCTGGCGTTTCTCGATGAGCACCTGCGCGTGGTGGTCAAACCGCTGGACGGTGAACAGGGCCAAGGTGTGGCAGTGGATTTGCAAACCATCGACGAAGTTCAGCAAGCCATCGAGGCCGCCCGCCGCTTTGACAGCCGCGTGCTGCTGGAAAGCTTCCACGAAGGCCTCGACCTGCGAATCCTGGTGATCGGTTTTGAAGTGGTCGCGGCCGCCATTCGCCGGCCGGCTGAAGTAGTCGGCGACGGCCAGCACTCCATCGGCGCCTTGATCAAAGCCCAGAGCCGGCGGCGACAAGCGGCCACGGGCGGCGAAAGCAAGATCCCGCTGGACCAGGAAACCCTGCGCACCTTGCATGCCGCCGGATACGACTACAGCAGCATTCTGCCGACCGGCGAGCATCTGTTCGTACGGCGTACGGCGAACCTCCATACAGGTGGCGTTCTTGAGGACGTGACGGCGATCCTGCATCCGACGCTGGTGGACGCCGCCGTGCGGTCAGCGCGGGCGCTGGACATTCCCATGGTCGGCCTTGACCTGATGGTGTCCGCCGCTGACCAGGCGGATTACGTGTTTATCGAAGCCAACGAGCGGGCCGGGCTGGCCAATCACGAACCGCAACCCACGGCGGAGCGGTTTGTGGATTTGCTGTTTCCGCACAGTCAGCCGGTGGTGCCTTAGTTCTGTGGTGTCTGGACTGGCCTCTTCGCGAGCAAGCCCGCTCCCACTTTTGATCGCGTTTCCCTGTGGGAGCGGGCTTGCTCGCGAAGGCGGCCTGAAAGGCGCCTCAACTCATCAGGAGTTTCCATGACCAGTAAAATCCCCGAACCGGACCTCGTCTACCTGCAAAAAGTCCTGCTGGAAATGCTCGCCATTCCCAGCCCCACCGGGTTCACCGATACCATCGTGCGCTATGTCGCCGAACGCCTTGAAGAACTCGGGATTCCCTTCGAAATGACCCGTCGCGGCACCATCCGCGCCACGCTCAAAGGCAAGAAAAACAGCCCCGACCGCGCCGTTTCCGCCCACCTGGACACCATCGGCGCAGCAGTGCGTGCGGTAAAGGACAACGGCCGCCTGAGCCTCGCGCCAGTCGGCTGTTGGTCCAGCCGCTTTGCCGAAGGCAGTCGGGTCAGCCTGTTTACCGACAATGGCGTGATCCGCGGCAGTGTCTTGCCGCTGATGGCTTCCGGGCACGCATTCAATACCGCCGTGGATGAGATGCCGATCAGTTGGGACCACATCGAATTGCGTCTGGATGCCTACTGCGCCACCCGCGCCGACTGCGAGTCGCTGGGGATCAGCGTCGGCGATTTCGTCGCCTTCGACCCGTTGCCGGAGTTCACCGAAAGCGGCCACATCAGCGCCCGCCACCTCGATGACAAGGCCGGGGTAGCCGCACTGCTGGCGGCGCTCAAAGCCATCGTCGACAGTGGCGAAGACCTGATGATCGACTGCCATCCGCTGTTCACCATCACCGAGGAAACCGGCAGCGGCGCGGCAGCGGCGTTGCCCTGGGACGTCAGTGAGTTCGTCGGCATCGACATCGCACCAGTCGCGCCAGGCCAACACTCCAGCGAGCACGCCGTGAGCATCGCGATGCAGGATTCCGGCGGGCCGTATGACTATCACCTGTCGCGCCATCTCCTGCGCCTGGCCAGTGACAACGAGTTGCCGGCACGCCGCGACCTGTTCCGCTACTACTTCAGCGACGCCCATTCGGCGGTCACCGCCGGCCACGACATTCGCACCGCCCTGCTCGCCTTCGGCTGCGACGCCACCCACGGCTACGAGCGCACCCACATCGACAGCCTCGCCGCCCTGAGCCGCCTGCTCGGCGCGTACATCCTCAGCCCGCCAGTGTTTGCCAGTGATGCGCAACCGGCCAAGGGCTCACTGGATCGCTTCAGTCATCAACTTGAACACGACACCCAAATGGAAAGCGATACGCGGGTGCCGTCGGTGGACAGCCTGGTGGGGCAGCGGTCGGAGAACTGAGTTGAAACGCGGAGACATTCGGTGTCTGGTCCGGCGCCTTCGCGAGCAAGCCCGCTCCCACAGTTGACCGAGTTACTCCAGGAAAATGCGGTCGAATGTGGGAGCGGGCTTGCTCGCGAAGGCAATCTGTCAGACAACACAGGATCCCGGGCTGGCCGTCCTCGCCCAATCGCCGTAGCATCGCGCCATTGATCCAATCGAGGTGCCTATGCTGATTCCCCACGACCAACTTGAAGTCGACACCCTCACCCGTCTGATCGAGGATTTCGTGACCCGCGACGGCACCGACAATGGTGACGACACACCGCTGGAAACCCGCGTACTACGCGTGCGCCAGGCCTTGACCAAGGGGCAGGCACTGATTGTCTTCGACCCGGAAAGCGAACAATGCCAACTGATGCTCAAGCACGACGTGCCCAAGCACCTGTTTGACTGAAGCCTTCAGCGTCCCTTGGTTTTCTCCAGTTTGTTCTGGATGCGTTCGTAGATTTCGGAGCGGTGCACATTGACGTCCTGAGGCGCCTCGACGCCAAAGCGAACGTTGTTTCCGTTGATCGCGAGAACGCGCACGCAAATGTTGTCACCGATGGAAATGGTTTCGCCCACAACGCGACTGAGTACGAGCATGAGGAGTGTCCTTCAGGGGTTACTGGCCCTTGAAGATGCCCGGCCCGTCGTACGCCTACAATGCTCCGACAGCAAACCGGACCAGACTGACAGCCCCTGAGCCACCCCGCTGACGGAAAAGTCTGACACGCCGGGTGATTGTAGGGCCGTTCTGTCAGGACGCGGAGAATCGCGGCCCGAAAAGAATGATGCTCGCGCCAATCACACACAGCGCCACGCCAAGCCAGTCCGAACCCAGCGGACGAATCCGCTCGACCACGGCCAACCAGCCAATTGACGCAATGATGTAGATGCCACCGTAAGCGGCATAGGCGCGGCCGGCATAGGCGGCTTCGATACGGGTCAGCAGCAGGGCGAACAGGGTCAGGCTGAGAAGCGCCGGCACCACCCACCACATGCTTTTACCCTGGCGCAGCCACATCCAGAAGGCAAAGCAACCGGCAATTTCGAACAGCGCTGCGAGGAAAAACCACAGGTAATTGAGCATGCAAATGTCTCGCGAGGATGGCCAATGGCGGCCACCCTAACCACCGCGTTGCCTATGGGCAAGATCAGCTTGCGGATTGCCTGGCCTTGGCGCGCATTTTATCGGCCATGACCGTCATTTCGTTGTAGAGCAACTGCGGGTTCTTCTGTTTCATCGCCCAGGCCATGCGGCCCTGTTCGTGGGGCAGGATCATGAACTCGCCGGTGGCGACCTGCCGGTAGATGTAATCGGCGATGTCGGCGGCGCTGATCGGCGAACTTTCCAGCAACTTGCCGACCTGGGCTTTCATGGCCGGGGTCGGGCCGCGGAAGGAGTCCAGCAGGTTGGTCTGGAAGAACGACGGACACACCACATGCACGCCGATTTCCTGATGCGCCAGCTCGATCAGCAGGCTTTCGGACAACGCCACCACGCCCGCCTTGGCCACGTTGTAGTTGCTCATTGCCGGGCCTTGCATCAGCGCGGCCATGGACGCGATGTTGATGATCTTGCCTTTGCTTTTTTCCAGCAGCGGCAGGAAAGCCTTGCAGCCCTTGACCACGCCCATCAGGTTGATCGCGATCTGCCAGTCCCAATCCTCCAGAGACAATTCACTGAAGAACCCGCCAGACGCCACACCCGCGTTGTTGACGATGACATCGATACCGCCGAGCTTGACTTCACAAGCCTGGGCGAACGCCGTCAGCTGGCTGTAATCGCGCACGTCGCAGCGCTGGATAAAACCATCACCGCCGGCTTCACGGACCAGCTTCAGGGTTTCCTGCAAACCGGGCTCGCTGACGTCCGACAAGGCCAGTTGCCAGCCTTCACGCGCCCAGCGCAGCGCGATTTCGCGACCCAGGCCAGAGCCTGCACCAGTGATCATCATGCGATTTTGCATAGCAAACAGCCTTGTTGTTCTCGAAGATGCATCGAGTGTAGCGAAGGAAACTCCCCGACCCACGCTCCATCAGATTGCTGAATGGCCCGGGCAAACCGCGGGCACGCCTGAAGTAACCAAGGCAACCACAAACGAAATAAGAGCCTGTTCGAAATACTTCAAAAAAACCTGGAATTATCCTGTAAGTGCAAGAGTCGAAATTTTTAAGCAGCTTGAATTTACTTTATTCCCGCTGACCTAGATTGGCATGGTCAACCCACTGCATTTTCGACAAGGAAATAGACATGGGCACAATACTTCTCGTCATCCTGATCCTGTTACTGATCGGTGGTTTGCCGGTCTTCCCGCACTCCAGAAGTTGGGGTTATGGCCCGTCCGGAATTATCGGCGTGGTGTTGGCGGTGTTGTTGATCCTGCTCTTGCTCGGCCGAATATAAAATCCGCAAGGCAAAAAAAGAGGCCCTTGAAGGGCCTCTTTTCTATTGCGTCACAACTTATTGCGGCGTGCCGTGAACTACACCGGCGGTGTTGTCCAGCAGGCTCTTGGTCGCGGTTTGCAGGAACGCTTCGAGCTTGAGTTTCAACTCAGCGGAACGCGCTGCATCCGCAATGATCTCGGCGTGCGGCGTAGCGCCCATTTCGTACTGGTACAACTTCGGCGCCATGTCCTTTTCCTTCGGCAACACAAGGATCCGGTCGTCGCTGAGGATGGCCGTGGTCTGCTCGTTACCCGAAGGTTTGATCACACCAAAACCCTTATCGCCTTCAGGCAGGTTGAGCAGGTCGCGGCCCCAGCATTGCTGGCGAGTTTCGCCGCCCAGGCGGCCCATGATGGTCGGCACGATGTCGATCTGGGTGCCCACTGTGTGGTCGCGCTGGCCGAACTTCTCCTGGATGCCCGGTGCGATCATCAACATCGGCACGTTGAAGCGGCCCAGGTCCATTTCGGTGATTTGCTGTTCGTTGCCGAAACCGTGGTCACCCACGATGACAAACAGGGTTTCCTTGAAGTACGGCTCCTTGCGGGCCTTTTCAAAGAACTGGCCCAATGCCCAGTCCGCGTAACGCATGGCGGTCAAGTGTTCGTTCAGGTTTCCGCGATTGGTCACCGGCTCGACCGGCAATGGTGTCGGCAAGGCATAAGGCGTGTGGTTGGACAGGGTTTGCAGCAAGGCGTAGAACGGTTTGCCGTTTTCACGCGCCTTGAGCTCTTGCAGGCTGCGATCGAACATATCCTGGTCGGACACGCCCCAGGTCGGGTCGGAGAACACCGGATTCACGAAATCGTTACGGCCGATGAAGTTGGTCATGCCCTGGTTGCTGAAGAAACCCGACTGGTTGTCCCAGGCGAAATCGCCGTTGTAGACGTACACGTCGTCATAGTGACGGGCACTAAGCAACTGCGGCAGGCCGGACAGCTTGTGGCTGCCTTCCGGGGTCTGCATCAGGTATTCGAAACCCGGCAGGTTCGGGAAGCAACCCATGGTGGCGAACATGCCCTGGTGGGTATGGGTACCGTTGGAGAAGAAACGGTCGAACAGCAGGCCTTCCTTCGACAGTTTGTCGAGGTACGGCGTGATGTTGCCCGGCCCGCCCAAAGCACCCACCGAGTGACCGGCCATGCTTTCCATCAGGATCACAACGACGTTCTTGATCGGCAGGGTCTTGTCGGCCGGCGGCGTGTAGTCACGACGTACGGCGGCCATATCGGCCTCGACCAGTTTTTCGTCCGGCAGCACCAGCATGTCACGCACGATCTGTTGGGCTTGCTCTTGAGGCAGGGTGGCCTTCCAGATGTTGTCGCGTTCTTCGGAGATCCGGCTCTTGGCGGCAGCCACCAATTGCAGGGTGCCGTTGAGGCCCAACTGGTTGGCGAAGTTCGAGTTGGTGGTATAGACGTCACCCCAGCGTAGCGGCGGGCCCTGGCGCAGAGTGCCACGCGCGGCGACTACGCAAACCAGCAAACAAACCACGAATACCGCAATTCGCGCATACCACGGTGCAACCTGGCGCGTGCCGATGCTGCCGCCACTGAACGGGCCACGGGGACGGGTCGCACGGTCGGCGCCCTTGAATGCCAGGCTCAGGATCCAGGTACCCACGGCCCATGCCAGCAGGTAACGGACCACCGGGAAACCGTACCAGAGCATGCTCATCACGGTTTTCGGATCTTCCTTGACGTACTGGAAGACCAGGCCGTTGAGGCGCTGGTGGAACTCACGATAGAAGTCCATCTCCATCAGGCCCAGGAACAGCGCAATGCTGGAGACGATCGTCAGCCACAGACGGAACAGCCCGCGTGCCGCCATGGCCCGGGCGCTGAACAATGCCAGCAGCAACGGAATACTGAGATAGACCACCAGACGCACGTCGAAACGCAGACCGTTGGCGAATGCCTCGAGGAAAGTCGAAGCCGGTGTGTCGAGGATCATCGAGCGGTTGTAAACCAGCAGCGCGACGCGCAGCAGGCTGAACATGACCATCATGACCAGGGCACACAACAGCGTGTAGGCCAGATGCGATTTGACGGTCGGTTGCAGCAGGCGACTAGAAGCTCGCTGCTGATTCAGGGCGTCCGGGATTGCCATGTCGTTTTAGGACCCATTGGAAGTTGAAGTTTCAAAAATACAGCTGCGCCCTGCCCTCTTTTTGGCCAATACCAGGCCCCGGGGATTGCGCGGTGCGCAAATGTTGCACGATCAACGGCGGCATTGCCATTGATTACTGCCCGCAATGTTGGCGCGGGCGAATTGTCTTGGACACTTTGTGAAAATTTCGTGCAACGCATATCCGGAAACACAATAAACCCCAGGCAAAACACGCTCTTTGTAGCAGCTGGCGAAGCCTGCGTTCGGCTGCGCAGCAGTCGTAAGATCAGCCGGCGCGGTTCTTCAGGAAGACCGGGGGCTCAGGGTTTTACGACTGCTGCGCAGCCGAACGCAGCCTCGCAGGC
>NZ_AKJM01000055.1 GCF_000282335.1 Pseudomonas sp. GM48 | reverse complement strand
GGAGTGTCAGCCAACAGAGATGTTGAATGATCAACCGCATTCGCGAGCAAGCCCGCTCCCACAGAAGAGCAAAGGCCAAGCGTTAGCTCGCCTGCAGCTCTTGATCCCCCTCGGCAGGCCTCGTTCCGGCGTTCATCCGGGGGTGGGCGCGCTATGTACTCGATCACCAAAGCCCGCTCCCCTGATCTACAAACCAAGGCGAAACTGCTTAGGCGTAATCCCGAACTGCTTGCGGAACGCCCGAATGAAATTACTCGGCTGCCGATACCCCAGCCTCTCGGCAATCCGCTCAATCGGCTGATCCCCCGCCGTCAACCAGTGCCGCGCCAGCTCCAGACTGTCGCTACGGGTGTGTTGCGCCGCGGCGGTCTGCCAGTGCCGCAACATGCTCTGATGCAAAAACGCATTAGCCCCCAGCAACGGCTCATCGAGACTGGTCGCTGCCAGGCTCAGACACGGATGTGTCCCCTCCAGCACCTCGATACCAACACTGCGCAACCACTGCCCGGCCGCTTGTTGTGGAGTCAGGCGGACGGCGACGAACACCTCGGCCGGGGCACGCCCCAGGCGTCGGGCGATGTTGCGCACCAACGTCAGCGTCGCCGCATCGAGACCAAAAAAATGCGGCTGTTGATCGGCACTGCGCAAGTGCAAGCGAGCCTGCCCACCACCCTCCTCCAGCTCCGCCACCACGTAGTTGGTCACCCGAGGCAGAAAATCGGTGAAGCACGCCAGGCTTGCGCGCAGGGTCGCGGCGGAGTCCAGCAAAATGTTCAAACCCCGCAGCGTGGTGGTCGCCATGCCGTTGACCAGATCGCAGCCAAACGATGCACCCGCGCCCGCACGTTCGCATTCACGCCACAGGCGTTCGACCAGATGCGCGGGCACCTGCAAGTCCTGCCCGTCGAGCAACGACAGGCAAATACCGGCCCGTTGCAGCAGTTGGTCCTGGCACAGGCCGGACTGCCGCGCATGGCTGAGAATGGTGCGGGTGAAGGCGCTGGAAATGAACGGTTGGCTGGTCATGGCAAGCAACGACGAGAAGACAGGCGTGTACTTATGCCAGCCTCTGTGCTATCGATCCAATGCATTAAAAGCATCCGCAGAATGCAGGAGACGCATGATGGACCTACGCCAACTCCGCCACCTTGTCGCACTGGCCGATTACCGCAATTTCGGTCGTGCCGCCGAGGCCATCAATCTCAGCCAACCCGCTTTCAGTCGTAGCATCCAGACCCTGGAACGTGATCTCGACTGCGTGCTGGTGGAGCGCAGCAGCCGCGAATTCCGCCTGACCGGCCAGGGTGAACTGGTGCTGCAACATGCCCGGCGGCTGCTCGCCGGCAGCCAGGCCTTGCACAACGAACTGACGCAATACAACGGCCTGACCGGTGGCGAGTTGCGCTTCGGCTGCGGTCCCTACCCGGCCCAGTTACTGGTACCCGAGGCACTGGCGGAGTTCATCCAGGCTCATCCGGCGATCCGCATCAGTTTCCATCAAGGTGACTGGGAACAATTGGCGCTGTGGCTACGGGAACAGCAAATCGAATTTCTGGTGGCCGACGCACGCTACTTCACCGGCGACCCGCAATATCAGGTGCAACTGCTGCGCCCGCGCAACGGACAGTTCTTTTGCCGCATCGGTCATCCACTGGCCAGGCGCGAAAACCTGTCCCTGCGCACCCTGCTCGATTACGCGGTGGTCGGCACGCGGATACCGCCAATGATCCGCAAGATCCTCGCCGACGTGCAGGGCGAGGCAGACTTCAACCCGAGCGTTGAGTGCGCGCAATTCGATGCCATCCGCCGCGTGGTCATGCGCTCCGACGCGGTCGGCATCGCCACCGTGGAGGCCCTTGCCGAACTGGTCGATCAGGGCCAGATCCGCCTGCTGGAATTTGCCGATGTGCCCAAGGATGATCCCGGCCTGCAACTGCACTACGGCATCGTCAGCCGCGCCGGGCATTCCCTGACACCGGCAGCGCTGGCGATGGTTGAGGCGGTGCTGACGGTTGACCAACGTTTGCTGGCATCGAATTAAGTGCATCTGAACTACACGCAATACCTGTGGGAGCGGGCTTGCTCGCGAAGGGGCCGTGTCAGTCGACATCATTAGTGAATGACACACCGCTTTCGCGAGCAAGCCCGCTCCCACAGGGTTTCACGCGCGCCGGGGCTGGAAGTAACGCACCTGCCAATCGGCGTGGGGCGATTCGAGCAAGGCATCGAGCAATACCGGTTGCAGGCAATCCAGACAACTGATGCGCAACAGCGGATTGTTCTGCCGCGCAGCGGGAATCATGCGCAAGCCATCGCGCAGCGACTCGAGCGCGGCACGCACGTAGTCGGCCAGACGATGGGCGACCAGTGTCGGCGTTACCCCCAGACGACTCTTGATGAACAGCGGATCGCCGCACAGTTCGCGCAGGCGACGCAACGCATTGCTCATGGCCGGTTGCGACAGGCACATCACCTCGGCGGCACGGGTGACGCTGCGCTGCTGGTAAATTGCATCGAAGGCAAGCAACAGGTTCAAATCGAGCTGGCGTAAATCAAGCATGGTCTTGCTCCGGCAAATCGCTTAACGTCGGGCAGCCTAACCAGTGTTCCGGAACAAGCTGTGAGCCCTACATGACAAAAAGCGATCAGCCACTGCACGACCAATCAATACCCAATGCGTTCTACGCGCCGACCCTGCTGCCGGCCATCGAAGAGTTGCTGGCTCGCGGTGTGTCCCGCGATAGCATCGAAGGTCTGTTTCGTCGCAGCCTGTTCGAGTTGCGCACGCCATTTATGCGCATCCCACTGTTCATGTCGCGGCGCTTCTGGGCGTTTGCCCTGGAACAGAGCGGCGACCCGCTGATCGGCCTGGCGGCCGGTCGGCGTTTCGTATCCACCGCCACCAATGGCCTGACATACCTGTTCGACGTGGCCGCCTCACTGGACAGCGCCTGCCAGTATTTCGTGCACTTCTTTCCGTTTTTCAACGGGCACTTCCGGGCGCAGATTGTGCGCGGCGCAGACCGCATCGAACTGTGCCTGCTCGACTGCGGCAGCGTGAAAGCCAGTGCAGCGACCGCCGATTACATACTCATCAGTCTGTGCAGCATGTTACGGCGCAAATTCCTCGCCAGTGGCCTGGAACGGGACCCGATTCTCGACGTTGGCCTGGTCGGTGCTTGCACGGCCAACCCGCGGGAACATGAACAAGCCTTTCGCGCATCGGTGCAATGGGGGCAGGCGCAGCACTCGATCCGCCTCGATCCGCAGCTGTTCGTCATCCCGTTGACGCCGGGCAATCATGAACTGGAACACACGCTGGTCGAACTGCTGGAGCAGACCCGACGCAATAGCGAACCGACCTTGCTGGAGCAAGTCTGCGACCATTTGATCACCGACCTCGCCGAGGCCAACTGGCAGCAATTCTGTACCGCCCAGCATTTGCTCGAGCGCACCGCAGCCCGACGCTTGAAGGCGTTGGGCTGGAGCTTTTCAGAGTTGCTCGACGAGTACCGCCGCTACCGGGCCGAAGACTTTTTGCAGGGGACAGATCTGGAACTGGTGGAGATTTCCGACTGCCTGGGCTACAGCGATGTGCAAAGCTTCAACCGTGCGTGCCTGCGTTGGCTGGAGTGCGCGCCGGGCTTGTATCGAGCCCGGCGAAGCCAATGAAAAACCACGCTCGTGCGCCACGGGTGCTTTTGGTTTTTGCGTCCACCCATTTTCCAGCTACAAATGATGGGTGGGGTGAGCGTCCAAAATCTTGACAGCGGTTGTCATGGGTCGGACGTCAATGGATGGCTTCGGTTTCAGGGATGGTCAGGCGCATGGCTCAAGGCAAGTACCGCTCCGACATCGACGGGCTGCGTGCTGTTGCGGTAATTGCAGTGCTGCTGCATCACCTCAAGGCCGGCCTGTTGCCCGGCGGCTTCGTTGGCGTCGACATCTTCTTTGTCATCTCCGGATTCCTGATCACCTCCCAGGTCTTTTCCGAGGTCAAGCGCAACACGTTCTCGCTGAAGGGCTTTTATCAGCGCCGCATCAACCGCATCGTGCCGGCACTGGCGACAGTGCTGCTGGCGACGGTGATCGCCGGGACCTTCATCCTGTCTCCTGTCGACCTGATCCGGCTCAATGTCAGCGCCCTGCTCTCGCTGCTGGGCGCCTCGAATATCTATATCTGGGTCAAGTACGGTAACTACTTCGCCGCCGATGCCAGCGAAGCGCCGTTGCTGCACACCTGGTCACTGGGTATCGAAGAGCAGTTCTACGTCATCTGGCCGCTGTTCATCGTGCTGCTGTATCGCCTGGCGCCCCGTTACGTGTTGCCCATACTGGCCATTGGCGTTGTGCTGGCAGTGGGATTTTCCGAATACGCAACCGGGGTCTTTGCCACGGCCGCCTACTACCTGCTGCCCACGCGCTTTTTCGAACTGATGCTGGGCGGGCTGCTGGGGATCTACCTGCACCAACCGCGTGTGATCGGCAAACTCACGGCCCATGGTTATGCGCTGGCGGGCTACCTGCTGATCGGTTTCTCGTTGTTTGCCTTGAACCCCGACTCCACCTTTCCCGGGATCAACGCCCTGATCCCTTGCCTGGGCGCCGCCCTGCTGATCCTGGCCGGCAGCGGTGACTGCCATTCACGCTTGCTCACCAGCCGGCCCATGGTGTTTATCGGCCTGATCTCCTACTCGCTGTATTTGTGGCACTGGCCGCTGATTGCCTTCCTGAACTACGTGGAAATCCCCATCGACCTGCCCGTCGGCGTGATGCTGATCGCCACCTCTATCCTGCTTTCGTGGCTGTCCTGGCGTTATGTCGAAGTGCCGTTTCGACGTAACGGGGCAAGCCTGCGCTTTGCCCGGGTCTTCACCCGCCGGTTTGCCCTTCCGGCGTTGGGGCTGGCGGTACTGGCGGGGCTGAGCCTGCAGTTCAACGGTTTTCCACAACGCTTCAACCCCGGGGTTGCAGCGCTTGAAGCGATGACCCTGAGCAAGCCCGCCGAGGTCCGCAGCGGGTGCCACGTGCCCAATGCGCTGTACAAGACCGAACCCAATGACCACTGCCGGTTGGGCGCAACCAAGGAAGAACTGGACGGCATCTTGATCGGCGACTCGTTTGCCAATCACTTCACCGGCATGGTCGACATTCTGGCCAAACCCAACAACATCATGCTCATGGACTACACCATGGACTCCTGCCCGCCGATTCTCGGCTTCACCGCCGAAATGCCCGCGGTATATGCAGCCCATTGTGCGAAACGCAACGAACGAGTGTTCAGCCTGATCGAGCAGAACAAATATCGCTATGTGGTGCTGGCGGCGATCTGGCCCAAGGACGCACAGGCCAGGGTTCTCGTCGAAGCGAGCATCCAGCGGGTGGTGGAGAACAGTGGCCAGGTGATCGTCATCCTGAACAACCAGCACATTGAAAAGGCGGCGAGCTGCCCGATCCGCCGGCTGATGTTCGGCACCAAACGCAAATGCTCGGTCGCCCAGAGTGCACTGGCGCCCTATTGGGCGGACGTGCGGGCCAGGTTCCCGCAGATCCGTTTTATCGACCCCAATCAAGTGATATGCCCGGCCGGTGTGTGCAGTCCGGTCATTGAGGGTCAATTGCTGTACCTGGACGATTCGCACTTGAACGAAGTGGGGTCGCGGTTTATCGGTCGCACCTTGCTGGACCGGGGTTTCTCACTGCTGCACGACCCCAAGACCAACCCGCAAACCGCCGACGCCAGGTTTGATACCACCGGGGTGGATTGACGCCCGTTGCCGCTCAAAGGCGGCTGGCTGACGAAGACAGCATCATTGAATTGGCTATGACTCGACAGGCACTCGACCAATAGATAGCTGGACATTTTATAACAATGGCATTGCGCCATCCGTGCGTAAGAACTGTCGGACTTTGGGCAAAATCGTCATAAATTCAGTGACTCAAACCTGACACACTCAAGCAGCTACAACCCTTGTATTTCGAGGCTTATGACCGTCTGTCGCTTTCTTGATATTTTCGCCAAACAGGCAAAGTCGGGGGAGAAACCCAATAGTGGTGCGACTTTGATGGCTATAGCACCCACATTTGGGGGTGTCTTGCCCCTTTTACATGCCGGTTTGCCGACACGGTTTGCCGAGGCTGGTCTATACCCCTTTTGACAGTCTTGTTTTGCAACTCTCCACCGTTTTACGAGGCGCTAATATGGACGTGAGCGTATTTGGTACGGGCTATGTCGGCCTGATACAAGCAGCTGCACTAGCCGATGTCGGACATCGCGTCCTGTGTGTCGACATCGATCCGAACAAGATCCGGCAACTGCAACAGGCCGTGCCACCGATCAGTGAGCCGGGGCTGTCCGGCACCCTTGAAGAAAACATCAAGGCCGGTCGCCTGCTCTTCACCACCCAGGCCAGCGATGCGGTGGAGCACGCCGAGCTGATTTTCATCGCCGTCGGTACGCCCGCCGACGAAGACGGTTCAGCCGACCTCAGCCATGTGCTGAACGTGACCCGGCAGATCGCCAGTTTCATGGAAGCCGACCGCACCCTGATCATCAAGTCCACGGTGCCGGTCGGCACGGCGGATCAGGTCAGCGCGACTGCCATTGAAGAGTTGCAGCGCCGCGGCAAAGGTTCGCTGAAGGTACGGGTAGTGTCCAACCCGGAGTTTCTCAAGGAAGGCAGTGCTCTGGCCGATTGCATGCGCCCGGACCGGATCATCGTCGGCACCGGTGATGATCAAGCCCGTGATCAGATGAGCGAGCTCTACGCGCCGTTCTGCCGCAACCACGACAAATTGATGTTCATGGACAACCGCAGCGCCGAGCTGACCAAGTACGCGGCGAACGCGATGCTGGCCACGCGCATCAGCTTCATGAACGAACTGGCCAACCTCACCGAGTTGCTGGGGGCCGATATCGCAGCCGTGCGCAAAGGCATCGGTTCGGACCCGCGCATCGGTTACCACTTCATCTACCCCGGCTGCGGCTTCGGCGGTTCGTGCTTCCCCAAGGACCTGCGCGCCCTGTTGCACACCGCCGAAAACGCCGGAATGCCCCTGAAGTTGCTGCGTAGCGTGACCGACGTCAACGACCACCAGCGGCATATTCTGTTCAGCAAACTCAAGGCGCAATTTCCCGGTGGGCTGGCCGGCAAATCCATCGCCATATGGGGCCTGGCGTTCAAACCCAACACCGATGACATGCGCGAAGCACCCAGCCGCTACCTGATGGAAGCACTCTGGGCCGAAGGCGCGAGCGTGCAGGCTTACGACCCGGAAGCCATGTCCGAATGCCGGCGCATTTACGGTTACCGCGACGACCTGCACCTGTGCGCCACCCGCGATGACACACTCGAAGACGCTGACGCCCTGGTGATCTGCACCGAGTGGAAGAACTTCCGCGTGGTCGACTTCGACAGGCTGGCGAGCAAACTGCGTAACCGGGTGATCGTGGACGGGCGCAACCTGTACAGCCCGGAACAGGTGGCGGCCGCCGGCCTGCATTACAGCGGCATTGGCCTGCGCCACATCGTGCCCGAGGACGTACGGCCATGAAGACTCTCGACACCGGAGCGACCGGTTTTATTGATGCCCATTGCGTGCTGCGACGGTTGCACGATGGGCACCATGTGTTCGGCCTGGACAACTTCAACAGCTACTACGACCCGCAATTCAAGCACGATCCCATGCGTTCGGTGCAGGAGCAGGAGCAGGCACACCCTTTACCGCTATCAACGGTTGACCTGGCCGATACGCCGGCCGTAGAGGCGCTGTTTGCCAGCGACCTGGCCCCTGCTACCGATTTCCAGCCGCCTATCGAGCTGGATGAGGAACTGAGGTGCTTCGCTGCCTGGTTCCTCACTAACGATTGACTGCCTGTCGCCCACGCCGCACACGGCTTAATGCTGCGGAGAATTTATGTCTGAACACGAAAAAAGTGTGCCCCTTGAAAAAATGCATAGGGACAAGCGCCTGGACCCCGAGCAGCGCAGGCGCATGGATGCCGCCATCCACATGCAGGGTCGTGGCTGGATGACCGGTCGCGAAGGTGGCCGGCCGTGGACCTTGTCACGCACCAACCGCGTCCTGGCCTGCTTCGCCGCGCTGCTGGCCCTGGTGCTGATTTCCCCGGTGCTGCTGGGGCTCGCGCTGGCCATCAAACTCACCAGCCCGGGGCCGGTGATGTTCGTGCAGAAACGCACCGGCTACCGCGGCCGCCTGTTCGGCATGTACAAGTTCCGCACCATGGTCACCAACGCCGAGGAGCTCAAGGAGTCCTTGCGGCACCTGAACAAGCACGGCGCCGACGCCATCGATTTCAAGATCGACAAGGATCCGCGCATCACCCGTATCGGTGGTTTCCTGCGGCGCACAAGTCTCGACGAGCTGCCGAACCTGTTCAACGTGGTGACCGGCGACATGCGCCTGGTAGGCCCCAGGCCGACTTCGTTCAACGCCTACCGCTACAAGGACAAACACCTCGCTCGCCTGAGTATCTACCCCGGCATGACCGGCCTGTGGCAAATCTCCGGGCGCAGCAATATCGATTTCGACCAGCGCGTCGAGTTGGACCTCACCTACATCGCCCAGCAGAGCCTGCTGCTTGATTTGAAGATCCTGCTGAAAACCCCCTTCAAAGTTTTCAGCGGCCACGGAGCGAGTTAAATGGACGGTTCAACGGCTAAAAGCCTCAGCATTGTCAGCCCGAGCGAGTCCAATCTGACATCGACCGTGCTTGACCAGAACCTGCGGATCCTTTTCCTGACCGCCGCCAACCCCGGCGCTGGCACCACCACCAGCGCCCTGGCACTGGCCAGTCAACTGGCGAAGATGAGCAGCGGCCTGGTGCTGCTGGTGGATGCCAGCCAGTCGGCGACCAATCTCACGCAACAGTTGGGGCTGAACAAGGAACGGGGGTTTCGCGACCTGTTGTTCAACACCCAGAGCCCGCCCTTGTTGCAGGACTGCGTGGTGGACGTCTCCAGCCTGCCCTTTCACGTTCTGCCATTCGGCCGTTACTCCCGTGGCAACGAACACCTGACACCCGAGCGCCTGAGCCCGCTGCTCGATCAACTGGGCATCCGCTACCGCTTCGTGGTGATCGACGGCGACGCGGTGTATTCGGCCTCCGACACCCTGGTCATCAGCACCCAGGCGGACGGCGTGGTCCTGGTCGTGCGCTCGGAAGACACCCGCTGGGAAGTGGCCCAGGCCGCGGCCCAGCGCTTGAGCCAGGCGGGAGCGAAGCTGGTTGGCAGCGTGTTCAACCGACGCAAGTACTACATGCCCGAATGGCTGTACAAAAACCTGTGAGCAATCAGACAAGGATGACGCCATGAACGCCAAGATGCTTGTCCTGCTGTTGCTGCCCCTTGCAGGTTGCTCCAGCACTTCCTCCGACGACTCACAAAGCATGCCGGTACAAATCCTCACGGCCCCACCGGCCAACGCCCAGGCCAGTGACGTGCCCAAGGTCGAGAAGACCCTGCGCCCACAGGATGTGCTGGACGTGATCTTCCACATCAGCACCAGCGGCTCGGCTGCCTATCGCGTGCAGTCCGGGGACATGATCGCGCTGAACTTCACCGCCGCCAGCCAGTTCAACGGCAACCAGTTGGTGCTGCCCGATGGCACCATTGAACTGCCGGGGGCCAACACCACAGTGAAAATCGAGGGCCTGACCCGCGACGAGGCACGGGATGCGATTCAGCGCGCCTACGACCGCAAACAGCTATTCCAGCCCAACCGCAATCAGCTGTCAGTGATCCTGGTGACCCCGCTGACCAATGAACAGAACCTCAAGTCCGTGCTCAACCACCCCGTCACCGGCATGAGCCGGGAAATCATCGTGGGCACCGACGGCTACGCCAGTTTCCCGGAAATCGGTGCCGTGCCGCTGCAAGGCATGACCGTCAGCCAACTGGAGGCCTACCTCAATCAACGCTATGCCACCCTGCCGGGTCGCATGACCGTGGACGTGCTGCTCAAGTCCACCGCCAGCAACGAAATCTATGTACTGGGTGAAGTCGGCCAGCCGGGCTCCTATCCGATCCGCCGCCCGGTGTCGGTGCTCGAAGCCCTGACCATGGCCCGCGGTTCCAACGCCAAGGCGCGCCTGGACTCGGTGATGATCATGCGGCGCAACGGCAATCAGGTGGTCGCGCACCGTTACGACGTAGAAAAAGCCTTGTCCGGCGACGCCACCCAAATCGCCTACCTGCAAGCTGACGACATGCTGTACGTGCCCAAGACCAAACTGGCCAGCGCCGGTGAGCTCGCGCGGCAACTGGCGGACGTCGTGTTGTTCCAGGGTGTGGGCTTCAGCTTCAGCTACCGCGTCGATAACAAAAACGACAGCAGCGGCAACAACTAACTCTCAGGTCCCCCCATGAATCCAAAGGAAAACTACCTGCATGAGTTCTTCAGGATTTTCTTCGCCAACAAGCAGTTGGTGAAGCGAGTATTCCTGGTCTTTGCCATGATTGCCGTGGTCTTGCCGCTGTTGCTCAAGCAGAGCTTCGATATCACCGCCCAGGTGATCGTGCAGTCCAAGAAAATCTCCCAGGGGGATGCCACCAGCACCCTCAATCAGGAAAACGCGTCCTTCATTCCGCCATCGCTGGCGGACATGGAGACCGAGAGCAATATCCTCCGTTCGCCGGCATTGATCCGCCAGACCATCGGCGAGTTGCGCGAAAAGGGTGAGTACACGTTGCCCGTGAGCACCTTCAACAAATTGCTGGCGCAGCCGTTCAAACGGTTTGTGAGCAACCCCGTTCGCGAACACCTGATCAACCCGGTTCGCAGCCTGCTCGGGCTGCAGACCGATCCGGTACGCGACACCCTGCTCGATGCCCTCACGCAGCAAGCGTCCGCTGCCCTCAAGGTTGAAACCTTGCCGGGCTCCAACGTGATCTCGATCGTCTACAGCTTCCCTGACCCGGCCCAAGGCACTCGATTCGTCGCCGCCCTGCTGCAAAACTACCTGGTCAGCCGCCAGGAAATGCAATCGATCGACCTGCCGCAGAGCTTCTACGAGACCAAGAAATTGCAGTACCAGGTGCGTCTCGACGGCCTGGAAGCCAATCGCCTGGCCTTGCTCGAAAGCATCGGTTCGTCCGACCCCAAGGAAGAAATCACGTTCCGCCTCAACGCGATCAACACCGAGGAACAGGCGCTCAACCTGTATCAGGACCGACTGCTGCAAAGCCAGCGCTGGCTCGATTACCTGAAGGCCAATCTGGCCGTCGCCAACAACGCCAGATTCAACGACTACACCTTCCCCTACACCTTCACCACCACGGTCGACAACGTCGCCTTCGAAGACCGCGAGATCAAGCAACTGGGTGAGCGACTGACGACCCTGGTCGGCCGCTACATGGATGACCTGGCGGTCTTTCAGCCCGGCAGTGAGCCGATGCAACTGGCCCGCGAGCAAATCATCCGGACCCGTGGGCAATTCCTGAAGATTGTCAGCAACCGGATTCAGGAGCGCACCAGCGACCTGGCGACGATCAGCTCGGTCATCGACCAGAAAACCGCGCGCATTGCCGAGTTCAAGAATCGCATCCATCAGTTGCAGGAAACCCGGAGCAAGCTGCGGCAGATGGACACCGAGATCAACGCGCTGCACGCGGCGTTCTCCACCTATGCCCAGCGCTTCGCCGAAAGCAGCACGGCGCGCGCGCTGGACCACGACCTGTCCAACGCACGGGTGCTCAGCCCGCCGTTCGAACCGACCGAAGCGGCGTTCCCCAAACCGATGCTGATCATTCCGTTCGGCCTGTTCACCGGTTTGCTGCTGGCGATTGCCCTGGTCTATGTGCGTGAGTTCTTCGACCACCGCTTCAAGCACCCTGCGCAAATCACCCATGAACTGGGCTTGCCGGTGTTGCTGGTGATCAACGATCAAAACACCCTGCCGAACAACCCGCACAAGAACTGGAGTGTTCCGGCCCTCGTGCACTGGGTACGCAATTGAACGCGCCGCTCGGCACCACGCGCGAACTGCCGATCATTCATTTGCTCAGCAGTGGCGGCTTCTATGGGGCCGAGCGGATGCTGCTGGATCATTGCCTGGCGACGCCGGGGCAGCACCAGGTGCTGTTTCTCGATGCGCCGCCAGAACTGATCGCGCGTTTTCGCGAGGCCGGCGTGGATTGCCTCGGCTGTGCGGGCCTGGGCGCGTTGCTGAGGCATTTGCGCCAGCGCCGGGACCAGCGGCCATTGATCAATACGCACAACTTCAAAGGTTTGTTGTTCGGCTGGGTCGGCGCCACATTGTTGCGCCTGCCGCTGGTGATCACCCAGCACGGCTTCACCCCACGCAGTCGCAAGCAGAAGTTCTACACCTGGCTGAGCCTGCAACTGTGCCGCACGGCCTCGGTGGACCGGGTGGTGTGTGTCGCCGAAAGCATTGCCGCGCTGCACCGTCAGGCCAATGTGCGTACGGACAAGTTGCAGGTGATCCCCAACGGCCTGCCGGAGGCCAACGACCTGCTGCCGCACAGTGGCGCACGTCAACGCTGGCTGGCTGGCTACGTCGGGCGCCTTAGCAGCGAAAAAGGCCCTGACCTGTTTCTCGATGCGCTGATCCCGTTGTGTCAGCAGTACCCGCAACTGGATGCGGTGATGCTCGGCGATGGGCCGGAGCGGGAAAGCCTGCTGGCGCGAATCGACGAAGCGGGTTTGCCGGCGCGCATCACGCTGCCGGGCTACCAGACCGACATGCGTGCGTGGTGGCGACAACTCGATGCGCTGGTGATCAGCTCGCGCACCGAAGGCACGCCCATGATTCTGCTCGAAGCGATGCAGGCCGGGGTGCCGGTGGTGGCCTTCGGCGTCGGCGGGATTCCCGATGTCTTGCAGGACCGCCACAACGGCCTGCTCGCCGCGCCCACCGACAGCGCCGCCCTCGCCCGCCAGATCGGCGCGCTGCTGGCTGACCCGGCCCTGGCCGGTGAGTTGATCGACAACGCAAAACGCACGCAACGGGATCATTACGACCTCAAGGCCCTGGCCGAACGCTGGTCGCAGCTTTACATCCGGACTGCACGGGAGGCACGCGCGTGATTGTTCCGCTCTCGATCGTCAGTTTGCTCGGCCTGGTCTGCCTCGGTTTGCTGGTCAGCCCTTATCCGTATCTGGCGCCGGGAGCGGTGCTGGGCCTGGTGGGTGTCGCGGTGCTATACCGCAAACCTGCCTGGGGCCTGCTGGGCATTGTCGCCATCCTGCCTTTCGAGGGGCTGTTCACGGGCAGCGCGTTATCAGGCTCCAAGTTCCTCGGGGCCTCGCTGGCGCTGATCCTGATGCTGCAACTGGCGATTCACCAACTGCCGGCCGATCGCCTGCGCAGCAATATCTGGCGTTTCCTGGTCGGGTTCATGTTGCTGTACCTGCTGAGCCTGTTGAATACCGACGACATGGACATGTCCCTGGGCCACCTGCGCGAATTGAGCATCGGCCTGATTCTGTTTGTCATCACCCTGCTGGTCGGGCGTGAGTTGAACCTCGACCTGTTCGCCAAACTGGTTGCCATCAGTGTCGCGGTGACCTGCGCCATGGCCATGTTCTCCGCCAAGTACCAGGACGTGGGCCGTGCCTCCGGCTTGCAAAACGACCCGAACAACTTTGCCCTGATGATCGCCTTCGCCGTGCCCATGGCGTTGTTGCTGGTGGTCCGCAGCCCGAACCTGCTGCACCGGTGGTTCTGGGGTGTCTGCTTCCTCCTGTTGCTGCGCGGCATGACCAGGACCGAATCCCGTTCGGGGCTGGTGGTGCTGTTCCTCAGCCTGTTGATCGGCGCCTGGCATTACCGTGCGCAGTTGCCGCGTATTCGTCCGCGCCACCTGGGCTTTGCCATGCTCGGCCTGGCGATTGTGATTCCGCTGGGGCTCTATGCAATGCCGGCCGGTTACGTGGCGCGTATCCAGTCGCTGAGCATCCTCAGCTCCGGGGCCAAGAGTCAGGACCCGTCCCTGGGCCGACGCGCCTCCTACATTGTGGTCGGCAGCGCCATGATCGCCGGGAACCCGTTGCTTGGCACCGGCCCCGGCACGTTTCCGCTGCACTACGCCACCACCGGTTATGCCAAGACCTTTTCCGTCTCCGGCAAGACCGAGGACCTGTACCGTCGCGCCCACAACACCTACCTGGAGATCTTCAGTGAACTGGGGATTCCCGCCGGCCTGATGTTCGTCGGCATGCTGGCCCTGGGTCTGTACAACCTGATTCGCGCCCGCCGCGCCTGGCTGTTGCGACTAGACGGGCATCAGGCCGATTTGATGACCCACCTCGGCATGAGTTTTCTGTCGTTGACGTTGTTCCTGATGTTCCTCAGCGCACCGAACCATAAGTACCTGTGGATCATGCTCGCGTTGACCTGCGTGCTGCGCACTAAAGCCGAAGAGACCCCGCCGACGGAGGTCAAGGCATGAACCGCATCAGCATCGTCATCCCGATGTACAACGAGGAGCGGCACATCGCCCGGACCCTGCTCGCAGCACGACATGCCGCCGAGGCGGCCAACGTCGAGTGCGAGTTGATCGTGGTCGACAACGGCTCCGACGACCAGGGGCCGGACATCGCCCGGCAGTTCGGCGCCCAGGTCCTGGTCCTGCCCGGCCTGTTCATCGGTGCATTGCGCAATCGCGGAGCGGCGATCGCCAGCGGTGAATGGCTGGCCTTTATCGATGCCGACATCGAGATGCCGGAGAACTGGCTCAAGCTGCTGTTCAGCCTCGAGTCCGGCGGCCAGGCCGACGTCATTGGCCTTGACCTGCACACCCCGGCCGAAGCGCCGTGGTACGCCGACGCCTGGCAGCGCCGTACTTTGCGCCCCGATACGCAGCCGCTGCATGTCGCACAATGGCTGCCCAGTTCCAACCTGCTGATGCGCCGTCGCTGGTTCGACAAGGTCGGTGGATTCAATGAACAACTGCGCACCGGCGAGGACAAGGAACTGACCATGCGTCTGTCCGATGCTGGCGCCAGATTGCTCTCGGTCAACCAAAGCGTGGCGCTGCATTGGGGCTACGAAGGCAGTTGGCGGGAATGGACGAGCAAGGAACTGTGGCGCCAGGGCAGTCATCTGCAACTGCTGCGTACCCATGGACCCAGCCTGCGGTTACTGCGGTTTCCGCTGCTGTCGATTGCCGTCTGGGTGATCGATTTCGCGGCCATTTTCGCCCTGTTCAACGGTTTCCCCCTTCATGGGGCGCTGTTGCTGCTGCTGACCGTCCTGCCCGCACTGGCGCTGAGCGTGCGCCAGAGTGCCAGGCACCGCGACATGCTCCTGACCCTGCAACTCTGGGGCCTGCACTGGGTACGCCTGCACCTGGCGGGTGCCGCGTTTATCCTCAGTCTTTGTCATTGGAATGCCAGGAGGCCCGCCCGTGGCTGAATTCATTTACTGGTTGTGCCTGTTGCTACCGGTTTACGCCTATCTCGGCTATCCCCTGATACTGACGTTGCTGGCGCCGTTTTACCCGGCACCGCGCCACGGACCGGCACAACCGATGGACGTGAGCATCGTGATTGCCGCGCACAACGAAGCGCGGCATATCGAAGAAAAACTGCGCACCGTGCTGGCCCAGGATTATCAGGCCCGCTCGCTGCACATCATCCTCGCCAGTGACGGCTCGACCGACGACACCGTGGCCTGTGCACACAAGGTCAATGACCCGCGCATCAGCGTGCTCGACCTGCCCCGCCAGGGCAAGGCGGCGACGCTCAATGCCGCGGTCGCGATCAGCAGCGGCGCGATCCTGGTGTTCACCGACGCCGACAACCAATGGTCCACCGACACCCTCGGCCATTTGCTCGCGCCGCTCAACGACCCACAGGTCGGTGGTTGCGCCGGGCATATGGTGATCCCCGTGACCGGCAAGGGCTTGAGTGTTGGCGACAGCCTGTATCGGCATTACGAAGGCTGGCTGCGCTACGTGGAAAATCGCACCGGCTGCATGGTCTCCGCCGATGGCGCGTTGCTCGCCCTGCGCCGCGAGTTGTTCCAGAACGTGCCGGCGGAGGTCAACGACGATTTCTTTATCAGCACCTGCGCGCCGGTGGCGTTCAAGCGGATTGTCTACGTACCCCAGGCCCAGGTAATTGACCAGGGTGTGGACGAAGCCGACAAGCAATTCCGTCGCCGCCAGCGGGTCACAGTGGGTGGCTTGCAAAGCCTGGCCCAGCGCCGGGAGCTGCTCAATCCGCTGACCCACGGCCTGTATGCGATTGCCTTGATCAGCCACAAGCTGATCCGGCGTCTGGCGCCGATCCTGTTGCTGCCGTTGCTGCTGAGCAACTTCTGGCTGTGGGAGGATCACGGTTTTTATCGCCTGAGCCTGATCGCGCAACTGCTCGGTTACACGATGGCCATTGCCGGCCTGCTGGATACGCAACACCGCTTGCCCAAACCCTTTCGCCTCGCCGCGTTCCTCCTGGTGACCCTTGCCGGAATGAGCATCGGCCTGTGGCAGTTCCTGCGCGGTCAGCGTTACGCCCAATGGAACCCCGAGCAAAATCGATGAGAGGCGCGTGCCGTGGCGATCAAACAACTGTTAAAACGCACCAGTGGCTGGCTGTACCTCAACTCCCCGGTCGGGCGCAATCAACTGCACGGCGCCGGGGTGATCCTGATGCTGCACCGGGTGCTGACCAGCGACCAGGCCGCCGAACTGCCCCATCGCAATGAACTGTGCGTCGGGCCAAAGGCGTTTGAACATCTGCTGGTGTGGTTGAAAAAACACTTCGACTGCGTGCCGCTGATGGACATTCTGCAACCCGACACACCGCGCTCGGAGCGGCCGAAAGTGGCGCTGACTTTCGACGACGGCTGGCGTGACAATGCGCTGAACGCGTTCCCGCTGCTGCAAAAACACCAGGTGCCGGCGAGCATCTTTCTGTCCACCGATTTCATTGGCAGCCGCCAGCGCTTCTGGTGGGAAAGCATTGGCGAAACCCTGTGGAACAGCCATGGCGAACAGGCACGCCTGCACCTGATCGAACGCTTGCAGCACCTGGGGCGCCCGTTGCCGACACAATGCGATGACCCGGATCAGCAACGCCGCAGCCTGGCGTTGCTGAACTTTTTGCAGAGCCTGAAAACCCTGTCGCCGCTGGACCTCAATCGCCTGACCGACGACTGCCCGCAGGAGTCGTTGCCCCAGGCGCTGGACTGGCAGCAAGTGCGCAACCTGGAAGCGTCCGGCCTGGTGCGCTTCGGCCCCCACGGTGCCAGCCACGCCATCCTCACCGGTCTCGACGATCAACGCCTGGATGAAGAACTGAGCCGCAGTCGCGATGCGTTGCTTCACGGCTGCAACCAGCCGTTGCCGGTTTACTGCTACCCCAATGGCGACAACGATGCGCGGGTCCGGCAACAGGTGGCCAGGCATGACTTCCCGTTTGCCCTGGGTACCGGCACCGGCATTTATCGAGGGGCCGGAGACCCACTGGCCCTGCCACGCTTCGGTGTCAGCCAGCGCACCGCACGCAATCCCGAGTTGCTGTCCTGGCGCATCTACCGTGGGGCACGCCCATGAGCCGCAGCAACTACCTCAAGCATCTGGCCCTGAGCATGGGCACCAAACTGGCGATGATCGCCCTGCGCTTGCTGCGTAACGTGTTGCTGGCGCGGATTCTCGGCCCCAGCGAACGGGGCTTGTTTGCCTTGCTCAACACCCTGCCCGACCTGATCAGCGCTGCCACCAGCGGCGGTTTGAATTCAGCGGTGGGCTACCAGGCGGCCAAGCAACGACCGATGGGCTTGCTGCTCAGTCAGGTGCTGCTGTTCGGTTGTCTGCTGGCGGCGTTGCTGACCTTGCTGGTGGTGACGCTGACCCGCGAGTTCGGCAGTGAAATGGACATCACCACGCAATTGGGTCTGCTCGCCTGGCTGCTGCTGCTGGCGGTGCCACTGACCGTGCTCAAAAGCGGTTTGCTGACCCTGCACAACGCCTCGGGTGGCGTAGTTGCCTTCAATGTCTTGCGCCTGATCGAGTCGCTGGCGCCGCTGCTGGTGTTCCTTGCCCTCTACTGGATGTGGAAAACCGCGGCCCTGGAAGCGGCGTTGATCAGTTGGCTGACGGGGATCAGCCTGGTGGTGCTGGCCGGTTGGGTCTGGCTCAAGCGCGAGCATCCGCTGAGCCTGCAATGGGACCGTGCCAGTCAAAACGAACTGCTGCGCTACAGCGCCCGCAGTCATCCGGACCTGCTGTTCCAGCAAGTGATTCTGCGCTCCGACTATCTGTTCATCGGCGCCCTGCTCGGCACCACGGCGCTGGGGCACTACGCCATGGCCAGCGCGGCCGCCGAGTTGCTGCTGATCGTTCCGGAAGCAGTGACCACGCCACTGATGAAGCGCCTGCTGCAACAGGAAGAAGGCATCGAAATAGTCACGCCACTGGCCTTGCGCTTGACCGCTACGGTGATGCTCGGCGCTTGCCTGACCATGGCAGTCGTCGGTGAATGGTTGATCGTGACGCTGTTTGGCGAGGCCTATCAGCCTGCCTATCCTGCATTGCTAGCGCTGCTGCCAGGCCTGTTGGGGCTGTGCTACATGAGCATTCTGCGTCTGGACCTGCTGGGCAAAAACCGGCCCGGCACAATTTCGTTGTTGATGGGACTCAGTGCCCTGCTCAACCTGGCGCTCAATGTGCTGCTGATTCCGACTTACGGCATCGTCGGCGCAGCAGTGGCGTCCTCTATCGCGTACCTGGCCGTGACCCTGGCGCTGTTGGTGGTGTATTGCCGGTTGAGCCATGTACCGGTCTGGCAAACGCTCATCGTCCTGCCCGGCGACATCGCGCCGATGTTGCTGATGCTGCAACGGAAATCTGCATGAAACGCCTGTTATTGCTGATGAGTCTCGGCCTCGGGCTGAGCGCCGAAGCTGAACCCATGCGTTGGGCCGATATCCGCGACGGCAGCCTGTACCTGCAAACGGACCGCCCCGACACCCTGACCGTGTTCTGGGCCCCGGTGTGGCAGGCTGAAGCCAACGAAGAACACCTCTACTTGCTCGACGGCCAGGGCAAACTGCAGAACGAACGACTGATTGCCGCCAATGAGCCCAGCGGTAGTCAACGCTGGGACCTGGCGCCGGGCGCCGCCAGTTATCGACTGGAAATTCCTGGCTACAGCTTCCGTCGTTATACGGTTGAGCACGACGACCACACCGTCGCACTGTTCGCCCCGGCCAAGGTGCATTTCAGCTCTGAGCCCCGGGACGGTGACGAGTTGTATTTCAAGGTCGCGGCCGGTGAACACGCGGTACTGGCCGGCAAATTCCACGGCGGCGTCGGCGCGTTGCAAGCGCAGCGCGTGAGTGACGGCCAACAGTTCTCGCTGCCTCTCAAGCCTTACCCCGTCTATTGGCAGTTCGACAAAGTCGAGTTGCCCGTTGCAACCACCGATCAAGTCTGGCGCCTGCACCTGCGCGGCAGCGGCAAGGTCGCATTCTGGCTCGACGGCACGGTCAACCTGTTCGCCCAGAACCCGCAACAGCTCAAACCCTTGCACGAAGACGAAGGCCAGACCCGGCTGACGCTGCATAAAGACGTGCTCGGCAAGACCCCGAACCTGGGTATCGCCCTGCCCTATGCGCGACCGCCGGATTCCAGTTTCGCCGTGCTCGATGCCCTGCAACCACAGGCCGGAACCTATTACAGCCTGGTCGATATCATGGCGACGCGGCCGCATTACGAAGACGTGTTCCGCCGGCTGTATCAGGATCGTTTCGGCATCACTCAGGACATCACCCTGCTGGCCGGCCGTCAGCGCCGGGCCGACCTGCGCGCCGACACCACCAGCAACGCCGGCCTCGACGCCTGGCTCGCCGCCACACGCGCACTTGGCGGCAAGGGCACGCATTACATCGGTTTTGCCGACGAACCGAACCTCAACTACCCGGACTACGCCAGCTACCAGCGCATCTTCAACAGCATGGCCTGGCAAGTGCGCAGCAACCCGGACAACGCCAAGGCCGGCGTACGCATCGCCATGCCGGCCAGCTCCCGGTTCGTCAATGGCCCGTTCGTCGACAATGCCGCCGACAAGCGCGGCATCGACTGGGCCCGACGCTTGCTGGCCGAGTCCGGCGACAAGATCGATGCGCTGGCCTGGCACGAATGGATGATCCGCGACCTGCTGGCGACCCGTGTCTACCGCGATAGCGTACGCAAAGCGGCAGAGCTGGTGGGGCTCGACACCCAGGGACGACCGCGCAAAGCCTTGTTGCTGGACCAGACCAACATGTCCAGCGGGGCCAGTCTCAGCCCTTACGATCAGGAAACCCACTACGCCTCGTTATGGTGGGCCTCGGTCATCATCAATGCTTCCCAGGATGGCTTGCTCGACATGCTCGGCTGGTTCCAGGCCGACGACGAACCCGAGTATCCCAAGGGCATGTTCCGCGTGCTCGGCGAGAATGAATTCGAGCTCAAGCCCGTAGGCCTGGCGCAGCAATTTATCCGCAAGCATTGGCTACACGATGTCATGCGGCTGGAGAACGACGCCTTCGAGGTTGACGTGCTGGCCATGTCTGCCGGGCTCCAACGCAGCCTGCTGGGCGTCAACAAAGGCTCACGCTTGCAACGTGTGAGCCTGGCCGGCGCGGAATGTCCATTGACCCAGGGATCATTGCGCTTTTTCGGCGCCGACAACCACAGTCGCGACGCATCTTTCAAATGCCTGGAGGGTCGCATCAGTTTCGATTTACCAGGAGAAACCCTGTTTGCCCTCAGCTGGAGCACCTCATGAACGTCGTTGATTTTTGCCCCGTGGACGATTCGTCGCGCACCGAATCACTCCACTCATGACCGACACCGTCAGGAGTCAAAAACATGAATGTTCTAAAAAAACTCAGCGATCACATCAAGCAAAAAGGCCTGCGCGCCACTGTCGCCAAGGTGTGGAAACACTACGTATTTTTCCACGAAGAACTGTTGTGGATGGAGCGCGATCTGGTGAGCCCGGTACCGCCACACACGCTTCGGCCCTATACACCGCTGCGACTGGAAACCATCACCCCACAGAACGCCGTGGCGTTTGCCAAACACTTCGGTGATCGCGTGGGCACCATGGCCGAGTTGGCGTCCGAAGGGTACACCGGGCACATGTACCTGGATGAAAACGGCGATACCGTGGCCTTTATCTGGGGCAGCAAACGCGATTATCTCGACCGTCATTACTACGGCTGCCTGTTCCCGGTGAAGCCAGGTGAGTTCTTCCTGTTCGGTCTCGAACAGATTCGTGCCTACCGGGGCACCACGCTGTCAGTCGATTTCCAGCTGAACCTGTGGAAAGCCATGGCTGATCAGGGCTGCAACAAAGTGGTGGATATCTGCGAGTCCCACAACATTCCCGCGCTCAAGCTGCACATCCGCATGGGGTATCACGAGCAAGGACGGATCATGAACATCTACCACCTGTTCGGCTGGCGCTTCTTCCGCGAAACCCGCTACAGCGGTTCACGCCTGGATGCCTTGCGCAAACCGGCGCCCTCTCCTGTTCCAGCCGAGGCGAGCTGACCTTATGTCTGCACGATTCGAATGGCGCACGTCACTGTGCGCCCCCGACTTTCCGGCAGAGGCTTATGAGGCGCTGCGGTTGCGGATAACGGACCACACGCCGTTCAACACACTGGCCTGGATGTGCGCCTCGGAGCAGGCGCTCAAACCCGGCGAGCAATTGCATGTGCTGCTCGGCTGGCTGGGTGAAGAACTGGCGTTGTGTCTGCCGCTGGTGGCGTCGGTGGAGCGCTTTGCGCGTTTGCCGTTTCGAGTCCTGCATCATTTGGGCTACCCCCTCGCCGACCGCCTCGCGCTGCTGACGAGGCTGGACGGCGACAATTTACGCAAGGCGCTGACGCAGATCCGTCAACGCCTGCCCCATGCCGTGCTGCAACTCAACGAACTGGCCGGTTCCACGGCCCAGGCACAGGTCCTGGCACCGTGGCAGGGGAACAGTTCGACCGCC
>NZ_AKJM01000054.1 GCF_000282335.1 Pseudomonas sp. GM48 | reverse complement strand
GGGCTTGCTCGCGAATGCGGTTGATCATTCAACATCTCTGTTGGCTGACACTCCGCTTTCGCGAGCAAGCCCGCTCCCACAGTTGACCAGTGTCAGGCGCAAAACCCATGTATATCCCCGCCCTGCTGTGGGAGCGAGCTTGCTCGCGATGGCGGCCTTACAGCCAACGACAATCCTCTGGCTCACATCAGAAATGTGGCGAGGGAGCTTGCTCCCGCTGGGGCGCGAAGCGGCCCCAAACCGGTAGACACCATACCCTGAGATATACCGCATTAGCCGGTTTACGACTGCTGCGCAGTCGAGCGGGAGCAAGCTCCCTCGCCACATGGATTGTGTATGTCAGATTGCTTGGCTGTGTGGCTATCGCCCATGCATCACGCGCTTTCCAGCATCTCTATCAACTGCTCCGGCCACACCGTTTCGCGGGTCTCTCGTAGCTCGGCTACGGACCACCATTTATGGCCTGCCATTACCCGAACTTCGTTAGCTGTCCACCCCTCACGGGACAGACGTTCACTGTCGGTATGAACCACAAAATACCGTTCAACCGACAGCACCGTTTCACCACTGGGCAACATCATCGAAAAACGCCGCTCTGCAACGCTGGCTCCCACGGCAGCGACATTCAGCCCGGTTTCTTCAAACAGTTCACGAACCGCCGCAGCCTCAAAGGATTCACCCGGCTCAAGCCCGCCACCGGGTGTCGCCCAGTGGCTTTGGCCCGCGAGGGCATCGTTTTTGTGCTGGAAGTGAAACAGCAGAACCTGTTTTGAAGGATTGATCAGCAGCAGTCGCGCTGAATCGCGTTGGCGCATGTTTTTTCTTTCCATAGAAGTAAGCGAACCGCAGCTTTCACTGCGGCTCGCGACGGTAAAGCTCACATCGGTGTCGTTACACCGAGAAGGGTTACGCCACCACCCGATAGCACGGCACATACGCCGCGCCGCCCGGCAGTTTCATGCGGTGCTGGGCGACGAAGGCTTTGAGCAGCAGGTCCAGCGGTTGCATGATCGCCGCGTCGCCACGGATCTGGTAGGGCCCGTGTTCTTCGATCAGGCGGATGCCCTTGTCCTTGACGTTGCCGGCGACGATGCCGGAGAACGCGCGGCGCAGGTTGGCCGCCAGTTCGTGGGACGGCAGGTCGAGGCTCAGTTTTAGGTTGGCCATGTTTTCGTGGGTCGGGTCGAACGGGCGCTGGAAGCCTTCATCGATTTTCAGCAGCCAGTTGAAGTGGAACGCATCGTTGCGCTCGCGGCGGAATTGCTTGACCGCCTTGAGACCCTGGGTCATCTGGCGCGCCACTTCAGCCGGGTCATCGATGATGATCTGGTAGTGCTGCTTGGCGGCGTCACCCAGGGTGGCGCCGACGAACGCGTCCAGTTGTTCCAGGTACGGCGCGGCATGTTTCGGCCCGGTGAGGACGACCGGGAAGGGCAGGCCTTCATTGCCCGGGTGCATCAGGATACCGAGCAGGTACAGGAACTCTTCGGCGGTACCGGCACCGCCCGGGAAGATGATGATGCCGTGGCCGACGCGGACGAAGGCTTCCAGGCGTTTTTCGATGTCCGGCAGGATCACCAGTTCGTTGACGATCGGGTTCGGCGCTTCGGCGGCGATGATCCCGGGCTCGGTCAGGCCCAGGTAGCGGCCGCCGTGGATGCGTTGCTTGGCGTGGGCGATGGTGGCGCCTTTCATCGGGCCTTTCATCACGCCGGGGCCGCAACCGGTGCAGATGTCCAGGCTGCGCAGGCCCAGTTCGTGGCCGACTTTCTTGGTGTATTTGTATTCTTCGGTATTGATCGAATGTCCGCCCCAGCACACCACGATCTTCGGCTCGACGCCGGGGCGCAGGGTGCGGGCGTTGCGCAGCAGGTGGAACACGTAGTCGCTGATGCCCTGGGAGTTGCTCAGGTCGATGCGTTGGCTGTCGAGTTCGTTTTCGGTGTAGACGATGTCACGCAGGGCGCTGAACAGCATTTCCCGGGTGCTGGCGATCATTTCGCCATCGACGAAGGCGTCGGCGGGAGCGTTCAGCAGTTCCAGGCGTACGCCGCGGTCCTGCTGGTGAATACGGATTTCAAAATCTTTATAGGCTTCAAGGATGGTCTTGGCGTTATCGACATGGGCGCCGGTGTTGAGGATGGCCAGGGCGCACTGGCGGAAGAGGGTGTAGGTGCTGCCGGAACCGGCTTCGCTCAATTGCTGGACTTCCCGTTGCGAGAGCGTTTCCAGGCTGCCCTTGGGACTGACGGAGGCGTTGATAACTTGGCGTTGGGTCATTCAATGATCCTTAAAACGATGTCATTCACACAGCAACAACGAATGGCATCCGAATAATGTGTATTCATGAAAGAAGATGGCACGAACTGCACGGTCTCGCCATGTCCCCCGCTTGACGATGAAAAGATGAAAAGGAGCCCCAGCATAGCTAAATCCCTCGCAGAGGCGATAATGGCCCGCTGTCTTTTTGCCTCAGACCCCTTTTTACCATTGAAGCTCAGGAAACCCGACGCAATGTTCGAAATCCAGCCAATGAACGCCAACACCTACCGGCAACAGACACGGCGCAGCACGCTTATCATCGCCCTGATCTTTCTGGCGCTGGCGATGGTGCTGTCCACGGCGGCGGTGGCGCTGTTCGGCACACCGGGGGGCGACAATCTGCGCTTCAACGTCGGTGGCGTGTTTGTTGCCGTGCTGGCGATGGCGGCGCTGATGCGCAAGGTGTTCTGGCGCCAGGCGTGGATGGCGCCTGCGGTCTACAGTTGGCAGCTCAAGCGCAGCCTGATGAGTGTTACCAATGTCATGCATCATGTAACGACGGCCGTGGAAAAGGGCGACCCGGTTGCGATGAAGCTGTTGCGTTTCTACCATTTGGGCTTGAACCAGATGCATCAGCTCGATGGCAACTCCAGCGACCACAGCCAACTGATCCGCGAAATGGATCAGCACATGGAACGAATGCAAGCGCTGGGCATCGATACCGAACAGACGCGGCTGGATCCGGCGTGGCTGGAGGCGGTAAAGCAGGCATCGCGCTAACATCGTTGCGAGCCTGGATCAGGCATAGTGGGCAACACAACGGCGATCAGGAAGGTTCGTCCGTTCACAGGCACTCAGGGAGCATCATGGGACATCCGTCGATCAACGATCATATTGAAATGCTCCGGCCAGCCGTGACCCGCCTCAAGGTCCGCTCGGCGGTGATCCTGCTGGCCGCGGTGTGCCTGTCGATGACAGCGATCGTGATCTGGCAAGCCTGGAGCTCGCGCCAGTACCAGCTGCATGACAAGGAAGTGGCGATGTCCAACCTTGCGCAGACCCTGGCATCGCAAGCACAGGCAACGATCAAGCAGGCCGACACGCTGCTGTTCACCCTGGTCGATCGTCTGGAACACGATGGTGTGGACCCATCCCGGCTGCCGCAGTTGCTCAATGTCCAGCGCAGTGAGTTGAGCCAGCTCCATGGCTTGTTCGTGTTCGACGAAAAAGGGCAGTGGATCGCCAATTCCAATGGTGCCGACCAAACCGGCGTCAACAATTCCGACCGCGAATACTTCATCTTCCATCGCGATAACCCCAGCCGTGGGCCGCACATCGGGCCATCGATCAAGAGCCGTTCGAGCGGTGAATGGATCATGACGGTTTCGCGCCGGGTCAATCATCCTGATGGCAGTTTTGCCGGCGTGGCGCTGGCGACGATTTACCTCAGCCATTTCCTGCAGCTCTACGACAGCATCGACTTGGGCAGTAACGGCGTGATCAACCTGATCGCCGACAATGCCACCATTGTCATTCGCAGACCCTTCAAAGAGACAGATATCGGCACCAGCCTCGCCAAGAGCCCGTTGTTCACCCGGTTGTTGCCCAAGGGCGATGCGGGTACAGCCACGATCACGTCGATCATCGACGGTGTCGAGCGGGTGACGGCGTATCGCCGGGTCGAGGGTTATCCGCTGATCGTTTTTACCGCACTGAACAAGGATGAAGTGCTCGGCAGCTGGCGCGTGGAGACGCTGCTCAGCGCCGGCATCGTCACGCTGTTGCTGAGTATTCTCGGAGTGCTGGGGCTGCGGCTCATCAAGTTGATGAAGCAACAGAACCTGGTGCAGGTCGAGTTGCTGGACACCCAGGAGAAACTCCTGGAGGTCAATCGCAACCTGGAGGGGTTGGCCCTCAAGGATGCGCTGACGGGGCTGGCCAACCGGCGTCAGCTCGATGCTTTCATCGATGTGGAGCTGGGCCGTGCCCGGCGCAGCCTGAGCGATCTGGCGCTGCTGATGATTGATGTCGATCATTTCAAAGCGTTCAACGACCGTTATGGCCACCTTGCCGGTGACGAGTGTTTACGCAAGGTCAGTGCGATCATCACGGACAACATCAAGCGCCCCGGTGGCCTGGCCGCCCGCTATGGTGGCGAAGAGTTCGCCGTGGTGCTGCCCGGCACCGACTATGTGGGGGCATTCCTGGTGGCGGAGAAAATCCGCCGCGCGGTGCTGCAGGCCGGTATTGCCCACAGCGACAGCTCCGAAGGCACGGTGACAATCAGCGTCGGCGTGGGTGCATGCAATGCCGCTTCCCAGGTCCGGCCCGAAGAGCTGATTGATGCGGCAGACAAGGCGCTGTACGTGGCCAAGGCCAGCGGACGGAACATGAGCGTGATTGCCAACTGAGCGTAGGGCGTCAGGCAATCCGGTCCGTTCCCTGAACCAGTCGGGTGGCCAGGTTGGGTTTTGCAAGCTGCTCCAGCCACCAGCCCAGGGCGCGACCGTCGTGATCACCACGCCAGCCTGCGTACAGGATGTTCGGCTCGCGCGGGTCAGCCATGTGTTTTTCAACCAGCGTGCCGTTTTTCAGCAGTGAGCCAACCCGGTGCCGCGGTAGCCAGCCCACCCCCAGCGCATTGCACTGGGCGAGGATTTTCGCGCGCATGGTCGGCACGGCCAGCACCGTTTGCCCTCCGGTGACGCCGTAGGTGCTGCCCTCGGAGACTCTGGACGAGTCGGCCACCACAATCGCCCGGTGTTGCGCGACCATGGCCCGGGTAATCGGGCCTTTGGCCTTGGCCAGCGGGTGCCGGGGTGACACCGCAAACACCCATTCCATTTCCCCCAGTTGCATCCAGCGCAAATTCGCAATGGCCGGCGGTTCATTGGTGGCGCCGATGACCAGATCCGCGCGGCCTTCGCGCAGGGCTTCCCAGACCCCTTTGAGCACTTCCTGGGTGATGCGCAGCGGCACGCCGGATTGCAGCGCATCGAATTCGTGGATCACCGGGATCAAGGTTTCGAATTCCAGCAGTTCGTCGGTCACGATCCACAAGCGGCTTTCCCAGCCGTTGGCGACTTGCCGGACCCGTTGCGTCAGGCGCGAGACGTCCTGCATCAGCCGCGCCGCTTCGTTGACCAGCAACTCGCCCGCCGGGGTCAGTTGCAAACGGTAGCGGCGACGGTCGAACAGCAACGCATCGAAGCGCTCTTCCAGTTGCCGCGCCGCATAGGACACGGTCGATGGCGCCTTGCCCAGGTGCGCCGCCGCCCGCGACAGGCTGCCGGTTTGGCGGATGGCCTCGAGCAGTGCCAGGTCTTCTGTCGACAACATGTTTTCATGTCCTTGACGGGGGATTGACGATTCAGGTGGCCCATCGCTTGATCAAACGAAGATAGACCAGCACGTTGATCACCAACACCACGCTGCCCAATCCAAGCTGAATGCCGGGTGTCAGGCCGGCGGGATAGATGACCGGCCAGAGGTAATGTTCGATGAATCCACCCCCATAGCCGGTTTGCCCGGCCCCAAGGCGCATGCGGTTTTCCCAGTCGGTCAGCGGGCAGGGCAGGTGGAAGAACTCCACCGCCATACCCCACAACGCGGCGGGCGGATGCCACCAGATCAGGGGGCGCCATTTGAGCACCAGCAACCCGCCGAACAACACAAACACAATGAACAGCAAGTGCAACAGCATCAGCCCGTCGGCGGCGATTCGGTACAGCATGTCGGTGCCCCTGAGCGGGTAAACGAATCGCTCCATGGTACTCGGGCCGGTGGCGGGCGCTCTATCGAATGTCGCGGTCCAATGCGCTGAGTACGTCTTGCAAACGCTCGGTCATCGATTCACTGCTGCGTTGCATCGGTGCGCGCAGTTCGTCACCCATCAAGCCTTGCAGGGCCAGTGCGGTTTTCACCGGGGCCGGGTTGGGCTCCAGGAACAGGCTGTTGATCAACGGCAGCAAACGGAAAAACGTGGCGCGGCCATCGGCCAACCGGTTGTCGCGGATCTGCCGGTGCAACTGCACGAACAGTTCGGGGTGGACATGCGCCGACGCGGCAATCGCGCCTTTGGCGCCCAGGCACAGGGCATTGAAGATCTGGTTGTCTTCGCCGCACAGCACATCGACATGGCCGCTATTGAGCAATGCGAGGGTGTTTGAAAAATTACCGCCGCAATCCTTGATGGCGACAATCCGTTCGTGGGCGACGATATTGAGCAGGGTCGCCTGTTCGAAGGCCACGCCGGTACGGTAAGGGATATCATAGAGGATCAGCGGAACGCTGGAGGCATCGGCGACCGTGCGGAAAAACGCTTCGAGGCCGGCCTGGGAAGGGCGGATGTAATACGGCGCCGGCACCAGCAGGCCAGCCACCGGGCGCTTGAGAATCTCGCTCTGGAACTGCAACAACTCGGTCAGGTTGTTCCCGGCCAGGCCCATGACCACCTGTTGTGCCGGCACCAGCTCCAGCACCGCATCAAGCACCGCCAGTTGCTCATGTTTGCCCATCGCCGCCGGCTCACCGGTGGTGCCGCAAACGACGAAGCCGTCGACGCCTTTTTCCAGCAGATGGCTGACCAGCCGGCGCAAGCTGACGAAATCGATGGCACCGTTGTGGAACGGTGTGACCAGTGGAACCCAGATACCTTGAAACGCTGACATGCACTTTCTCCTGATGGTTGACCGATTTCGTCACCGTCAGGAGCGTAGAAGGAGAGTAAGCAAGGGGAGGGTGGTCCGTCGCGCTCAATGTCCTGTCAGCTCATCTGACGGGACAGCGCGCCCCGGTCACATGAGCGACTGTTTCTTCGATTTGAGGGCGTGCGCAACGCAACCTTGCGCCTTGGCAATCAAGCCAATGACGGAAGTGTTGAGGTTGAAGGTTGCGGACATACTTGCTTACACCCTGAGTGAGGCGCCCAGTTTTAAAAGCCGGCGCGCCGTTTGTCAATCACGAAAATCAGCGAACTCGGCGCGCATCCGGCCATTGTGCTTGGCCTTGTAGAGCAACTGGTCGAACTGTTCGACGAACTCCAGCGCCGTGGCATGCAGCGAAGTGCCGGTGGTGCCGAGTGAAAATGCAGCGCCATCATGTTGCCGCCACTGTGGCGAATCAAGCAGACAGCCGATGAATGGCACGCAGTCATATCAGTGAGCAAGATTGTTCAAGCCATTGGCCGCCGCAGCTGGCAAAGTCTGGGGTCTTTCCCTGTCTGTAGAACGTTATGTCCAACTCAATCATGCCGCGCAGCGCCTTTCTGCGCGGCGCCGCGGCGATCATGCCGTTGTCCCTGGCCACCGCGCCCTGGGGTTTGCTGGCCGGTTCCATGGCCATCGAAGCCAATCTCACACCCCTTCAAGGCCAGGGCCTGTCGAGCATTGTGTTTGCTGGTGCGGCGCAGTTGGTGGCGATCGGCATGCTCAAGGGTGGCGCCGGGATTTTTTCGATCCTGCTGACCACGCTGCTGCTGACATCCCAGCATTTGCTTTATGGCATGAGCATGCGTTCGGTGATTTCGCCATTGCCGGGACGCTGGCGCGCGGGCCTGGGTTTTTTGCTCACCGACGAGTTGTTCGCCCTGAACAGCCAGCACGACAAACAGCAGTTCAACCGCTGGTACGCCCTGGGCGTGGGCCTGACGTTCTACATCGCCTGGAACCTGTTCACCCTGGCGGGCATTGTGCTCGGCAGCAGCATTCCCGGTCTTGAACACCTGGGCCTGGATTTCTCCATCGCGGCGACCTTCATCGCCCTGATCACCCCGGTGGTGCGCAACGTGCCGACCGTGGTTTGCGTGGCGGTGTCGCTGTTTTGCTCGGTGTTGTTCAGCTATTGGCAATGGGGCTCGGCGCTGGTGCTGTCGGGGCTGGCGGGCATGACTGCCGGGTTTGTCTGCAATAAATTCTACGGTGGACGCACATGATGGTTTGGGCAGTGATTGTCGGAATGGGCGTGTTGGTGTTTCTCAACCGCTATGTTTTTCTGGAACCGCGACTGCCGGTACGCCTGAGCAGCAATGCCCGGCAGTTCCTGGGGTTTGCAGTACCGGGCATGTTGACCGCCATCTGCGGACCGATTGTGTTCATGCCGCAAAAACAGCTGAATCTGCACTGGGACAATCCCTATCTGATCAGTTCGCTGGTGGCAGTCGGGTTGGTGCTTTACACGCGCAATACTTTACTCAGCATGCTGCTGAGCATGGGGTTCTTCTTTTTACTGCGCTGGTGGCTCTGAGCGGGGCACCGGGATCTGTTCTACGCTTAAAATTGATGAGCGATGTCTTCAGGAGGAGAGGTGAACATGGCCAATAAACCCAAGCGTCCGGACCTGGAAGAAGACGAGGATGAGCCTACGGAAGAAGAGATTGAGCAGCAAAAACGTTCGGTACCGGACTGGAAGCATCCTGACGACGGTAAAGAACTGTCAGAGCCTGACCGCAAGTTCTGATCAGCCAATACGACAAAGCCCCCGCCTTCAGCGTATGTAGTCTTCTGTAGCAGTTGCCGAAGGCGACGTTCGGCTGCGAAGCAGTCGCAGACCGGCGTAGCAATGCACCCGATTGAAACCCCCCACGAACGGATGACGACCGCTGCGCGGCCGAACGCAGGCTTCGCCAGCTGCTACAGGCCCAAGTCATCTGTAGCAGTTGCCGAAGGCGACGTTCGGCGGCGAAGCAGTCGCAGACCTGTCAGCTCAGTACATCAGAGCCAACACGCATCCCACAGTGGGTAATCATGGACTCGGTCAACCAGTCCCGCCCGAATTGGATTGGCAATCACATATCGAGCAAGATTTTTTACATCTTCCTCTCGGCGAACCGCTCGATCATGGTAACCCTTCTGCCACAGGCGCCCTTGCCGTTCCAGCGCTTGATTGACGGCCAGGCTACTGCGGGATTTGATTCGGCACATCAGCTCGGCCAATGTTTTATCCCGCAGTTGTACCAGGCAATGCATATGATCTGGCATCACGACCCAGGCCAGAAAATCAACCCAACCTTCTTCTTGTGTATGGCTCAACTCCTGGACGACCAGTCTACCCATTCGCCAATCGGTAAAAACCGACTGCCGTTGATGAACCACCGTGGTTATCAGATAAATGCGTCCTGGCTCTGAAAAGCGACCAATGCGCAGATGACCGGCATTCGAACTGACAGGCATTCCATTACCCCTTATCTGCTGAAAAGAGGCTTGGAATCTAGCGCGTTGCAACCCAGTTTGGTTGACGCCTATCGCAACCGGATATGACTACGCACGACCGGCTTTTCGTAGCAGCTGGCGAAGCCTGCGTTCGGCCGCGCAGCGGTCGTTATTCGGTCATTCGGGTTTCCAGCAGGCACGTTGCGACACCAGGATTGCGACGGCTTCGCCGCCGAACGCCGCCTTCGGCAGCTGCTACAGGGCCTGCGCACGACCGGTTTTTTGTAGCAGCTGGCGAAGCCTGCGTTCGGCCGCGCAGCGGTCGTGATTCGGTCATTCGGGTTTCCAGCAGGCACGTTACGACACCAGGATTGCGACGGCTTCGCCGCCGAACGCCGCCTTCGGCAGCTGCTACAGGGCCCGCGCACGACCGGTTTTTTGTAGCAGCTGGCGGAGCCTGCGTTCGGCCGCGCAGCGGTCGTTATCTGGTCATTCGGGTTTCTAGCAGGCACGTTGCGACAGCAGGATTGCGACGCCTTCGGCAGCTGCTACAGGGACCGCGCACGACCGGTTTTTTGTAGCAGCTGGCGAAGCCTGCGTTCGGCCGCGCAGCGGTCGTGATTCGGTCGTTCGGGTTTTCAGCAGGAATGTTGCGAGGCCTTCGCCAGCTGCTACAGGAGGCCGTGTGCAACTTGTTTTGTAAGCTGCGTTTAACTCACTGAATGTTTAGTTTTGTTGGCTGAAGCGCATTAAGTAAACGCGAAAAGTCAGACTGTTTTCACACAAAAAAATTTACTTTTATTTAATAATCAAATTGTCGATTGTCGGACAATTTCTTTCGCGCATTAACTTTCAAAATAATACTTTCAGAGCACACCTATTGTTTCCGGGCACTTGCTGGAATCTCACATTTTGACGTCAAAAAAATAGTGGACATTTGATTTCAAGTTGTGTCAGTTTTCTTTCGCCTTCAATGGGCGAGTGATAGGACGATCTCGCCAGGGATCGTCGTTATCTGACAAAAACTGTTCCATAGCTAAACAAGGAAGTGTGTTTATGTCGAAAGTAAAAGATCACGCTATTGATTCCGCCGAACAGGCGTTTCAGCCAGTCAATGCATTGGCAGCCAGTAGTTCTGCATTCAATCAAATCAATAGTTTCAGCCATCAGTATGATCGGGGCGGCAACCTCACGGTCAATGGCAAACCCTCGTTTTCCGTCGACCAGGCAGCTACCCAGTTGCTGCGCGACGGCGCTGCTTACCAGGACAAGGACGGCAGCGGCAAAATCGAACTGACCTATACCTTCCTGACTTCGGCGTCGTCGAGCACGATGAACAAGCACGGGATTACCGGGTTCAGTCAGTTCAGCGCGCAGCAGAAGGGCCAGGCGGTGCTTGCCATGCAATCCTGGGCCGATGTGGCCAATGTCACCTTCACCGATAAGACTAGCGGCGGCGACGGTCACATGACGTTCGGAAACTACAGCGGCGGCCAGGATGGTGCGGCGGCGTTTGCTTACCTGCCGGGCACCGGGGCCGGATATGACGGGACTTCCTGGTACCTGATCAACAGCAGCTACACACCCAACAAAACCCCGGACCTGAACAACTATGGCCGGCAAACCCTGACCCACGAAATCGGCCACTCCCTGGGTCTTGCCCACCCTGGCGACTACAACGCCGGCGAAGGCGCTCCGACCTACAATGACGCTTCCTACGGGCAAGATACCCGCGGCTACAGCGTCATGAGCTACTGGAGTGAAAGCAACACCAGCCAGAATTTCAGCAAGGGCGGGGTCGAAGCCTATTCGTCCGGCCCGCTGATGGACGACATTGCGGCCATTCAGAAGCTCTACGGTGGCAACACCACCACTCGCACGGGCGACACCACTTACGGATTCAACTCCAACGCGGGACGTGATTTCCTGAGCGCGTCCTCGTCAGCGGATAAAGTGGTGTTTTCCGTGTGGGATGCCGGCGGCAAGGACACCCTGGACTTCTCCGGATTCACCCAGAACCAGAAGATCAATCTCAATGAAGCCTCGTTCTCCGACGTTGGCGGCCTGGTGGGTAACGTCTCCATCGCCAAGGGTGTCACCGTCGAGAACGCCATTGGCGGTGCAGGCAATGACCTGTTGATCGGTAACAGCGTGTCCAACGAGCTGAAGGGCGGTGCCGGCAACGACATCCTCTACGGTGCCGGTGGTGCGGACAAACTGTGGGGCGGTGCCGGTTCCGACACCTTCGTGTTTGCGGCCAGCAGCGACTCCAAACCCGGTGCTGTCGATCAGATCCTCGACTTCGTCAGTGGTCTGGACAAGATCGACCTGACCGGCATCACCAATGGCGGCGGCCTGCATTTCGTCAGCGCTTTCACCGGCACGGCCGGCGATGCGGTGTTGAATACCTCGGGGGGCAACAGCCTGTTGTCGATCGACTTCTCCGGGCATGGCGTGGCTGACTTCCTGGTCAGCACCGTAGGCCAGGCGGCGTACTCGGACATCGTGGCCTGATTCAAGGCGTAAGGAGGGCGGCGCCGATGCGCCGTCCTTTGTCCCTTGAGCCGCGACCAAGAGTAAAGCGCCCTATGATTCGCAACGCGTTTACCTGCAAGACAACCGCGTGGCTGATAGCGACGCTCATGATGTTTTTTGGAGATGTAGCCATGGCTCGCAGCCTGAAATTGGCGGACCCGTCGGAACTCGCGGGAAAGTGGCAGGTGACACTGCAGGACAAACCTCTGGATGTTTGCACCATCGAACTCAACGCCAGCCAGACCGTGGACGGTGCCGAATGCCTGGGCGACTGGTTAAGCGAGCAACCAACCGGTTGGTTCACGGAGCCGGACGGAATCGCGCTTACCGGTAAGGAAGGCGCAAAAATCGTGTTCTTCAGCCGGCAAGGAGAAGGGCTGTATCGGGGCACTTCCAAGTCCGGACTGATCATTATCCTAAAGCGCAAAGTTCAATAGCCTGGACACATTGTCGGTGTCAGAAAGTTGCAATTAACGTGCAAGTAACGACCTCGCCAAGCAGGCAAGGGATAACACCTCAGGAAGAGCCCATGAAGATGGCGAAGAACCCGGCCACCGCACCGTTAATCAAGACGCTGGGTGACTACAAGAGCATTCTGTTCAGCGTTGGTTGTTTCACTGCGCTGATCAACATTCTGATGTTGGCGCCCTCTATCTACATGCTGCAGGTCTATGACCGGGTATTGTCTTCGCAGAATGAAACGACATTGGTCATGTTGTCGTTGATGATTGTCGGCTTCTTTGCCTTTATCGGTTTGCTGGAGGCGGTTCGCAGTTTCATCGTTATCCGTATTGGCAGCCAGTTGGAGCGACGCTTCAACCTTCGGGTCTATCAGGCGGCGTTCGAGCGCAATCTGTTCCAGGGCGAAGGCAACGCCGGACAATCGCTGGGCGACCTGGCGCATATTCGCCAGTTTGTCACCGGCCCCGCGCTGTTCGCATTCTTCGATGCGCCGTGGTTTCCGGTTTACCTGTTTGTGATTTATTTGTTCAACGTCTGGCTTGGTGTGTTTGCCACCGCAGGCGCGGTCCTGTTGATCGGACTTGCGTGTCTCAACGAGGCGATGACCAAAAAACCATTGGGCGAGGCCTCGTTGCTCTCCCAGAAATCCAGCCAACTGGCCACCAGTCACCTGCACAACGCCGAAACCATTCAGGCCATGGGCATGCTGGGGGCGTTGCGCAATCGCTGGTTCCAGGTGCATTCGCGTTACCTCGGCCTGCAGAACCAGGCCAGCGACACCGGCGCCGTTATCAGCTCCTTGAGCAAAACCCTGCGCCTGTGCCTGCAATCGCTGGTGTTGGGCCTTGGCGCGTTGCTGGTGATCAAGGGCGACATGACCGCCGGAATGATGATCGCCGGCTCGATTCTGATGGGCCGCGTGTTGAGCCCCATCGATCAATTGATTGCCGTGTGGAAACAGTGGAGCGGCGCCAAACTCGCTTATGGCCGTCTGAATGCTTTGCTGCAAGCCTTCCCGCCGGGTGACGACGCCATGGCGCTGCCAGCGCCGAAGGGCCAGATCACTTTTGAACAGGTCAGCGCCGGACCGCCGGGCCAACGCGCTGCGACCTTGCACCTGGTCAGTTTCAGCCTGGCCGCCGGGGAGGTGATGGGCGTGCTCGGTGCCTCGGGTTCCGGTAAGTCCACACTGGCGCGGGTACTGGTGGGCGTCTGGCCGACTCTGGGCGGTACGGTGCGGCTCGACGGTGCGGACATCCATCGCTGGAACCGTGACGACCTCGGGCCTTACATCGGTTATCTGCCGCAGGACATCGAGTTGTTCAGCGGCAGCATCGCGCAAAACATCGCGCGTTTTCGTGACGCCGATCCGCAAAAAGTCGTGGCCGCCGCGCAGCAGGCCGGCGTGCATGAGCTGATCCTGCGCCTGCCACAGGGCTACGACACCGTGCTCGGTGAGGATGGCAGCGGTCTGTCCGGCGGGCAGAAACAGCGCGTGGCCCTGGCCCGCGCACTGTATGGCCAGCCGAGCCTGGTGGTGCTGGATGAGCCCAATTCCAACCTTGACACCGTGGGCGAAGCGGCGCTGGCCAGCGCGATTGCGCAAATGAAAACCCAGGGAACCAGCGTGATTCTGGTGACCCATCGCTCCTCCGCGCTGGCCCAGGCTGACAAGTTGCTGGTGCTCAATGACGGGCGCCTGCAGGCGTTCGGTGCGAGTCAGGAGGTGCTCAAGGCGCTCTCGGGTGCCCAGCAGGAAAAGGCAGCGCACCCGTCGGGCGGGCTCAGCATGAGCCGGCAGTATCAGCCCGCGACAAGGAGTTCGGGCGTATGAGCCACATCAATGAAGCCAACATGGAACAGGTCGACATCGCCGAGCGCCCCGAGCGCGACGCCCGCTATTTCGTCCGCCTGGGCTGGATGCTCGCCCTGGTCGGCGCCGGCAGCTTCTTCATCTGGGCCAGCCTGGCGCCACTCGATCAGGGCATTCCGGTACAAGGCACGGTAGTGGTTTCGGGCAAGCGCAAAGCCGTGCAATCGATGAGCAGCGGCGTGATCAGCCAGATTCTGGTACGCGAGGGGCAGTCGGTGAAACAGGGGCAGCCGTTGTTCCGGCTCGACCAGACCCAGGTGGCCGCGGACGTGCAATCGCTGCAAGCGCAGTACCGCATGGCCTGGGCCAGTCTGGCGCGTTGGCAAAGCGAGCGGGACAACCTGAAACAGGTGAATTTTCCCACCGGGTTGAGCAACGACCCCGACCCGCGTCTGGCATTGGTACTCGAAGGCCAGCGCCAGTTGTTCAGCAGCCGTCGCGATGCCTTCGCCCGCGAGCAGTCAGCCTTGCGCGCCAGTATCGAAGGCGCGGCTGCGCAACTGGCCGGTATGCGCCGTGCCCGCACCGACCTGAACGCTCAGGCCGATTCCCTGCAACAACAACTGAGCAATCTGACGCCATTGGCGGAAAACGGCTACATCCCGCGTAACCGTTTGATGGAGTACCAGCGGCAGCTGTCGCAAGTGCAGCAACTGTTGGCAGAAAACCTCGGTGAAAGCGGTCGGGTAGAGCAGGGCATTGTCGAGTCGCGGCTGAAGCTGCAACAGCACATCGAGGAGTACCAGAAGGAAGTCCGCACGCAACTGGCCGATGCGCAGCTCAAAAGCGTGACCCTGGAGGAGCAACTGACCTCCGCCGGGTTCGACTTGCAGCACAGCGAAATCATCGCCACGGCTGATGGCATTGCCGTGAACCTGGGGGTTCACACCGTAGGCGCGGTAGTGCGCCAGGGCGACAACCTGCTGGAGATCGTGCCTCAGGACACGCGCCTGGAAGTGGAGGGACGCCTGCCGGTCAACCTGATCGACAAGGTCGGGGCGCATTTGCCGGTGGACATCCTGTTCACCGCGTTCAACCAGAGCCGCACCCCGCGGGTACCGGGCGAAGTCAGCCTGATCTCCGCCGACCAGATGGTCGACGAGAAAACCGGCGCACCGTACTACGTGCTGCGCAGCAGCGTCAGCGATCAGGCCATGGAAAAACTCAATGGCCTGGTGATCAAGCCCGGCATGCCGGCGGAAATGTTCGTGCGCACCGGTGAACGCTCACTCCTCAACTATCTGTTCAAACCGCTGCTCGACCGGGCAGGCTCCGCGTTGACCGAGGAATAAGGATGTTCGGCTGTATGAATAAGCTTTCCAGGCTCGGGGCGGCGTTGATGCTGCTCGTGGGCAACCCGGCGGTAGCGGCCATGGGGCCGTTCGATGTCTACGAACAAGCGTTGCGTAATGACCCGGTGTTCCTCGGCGCCATCAAGGAGCGCGATGCCGGCCTTGAGAACCGCGCCATCGGCCGCGCCGGGCTGCTGCCGAAACTGGGTTACAACTACAACAAGGGCCGCAACAACTCCAAGGTCACCTACCTCAACGAGCGAGGGCAAAACCAGAGCGATGACCGCAATTACAGCAGTTACGGCTCCAGCCTGACCCTGCAACAGCCGCTGCTCGACTACGAGGCCTACGCGGCTTATCGCAAAGGTGTGGCGCAGGCACTGTTCGCCGATGAAAGCTTTCGCGGCAAAAGCCAGCAATTGCTGGTGCGGGTGCTGGAAAACTACACCAAGGCGCTGTTCGCCCAGGACCAGATCGACATCGCCCAGGCCAGGAAAAAAGCCTACGAGCAGCAGTTCCAGCAAAACGAGCAGATGTTCCGTCAGGGCGAAGGCACGCGCACCGACATTCTTGAAGCCGAATCGCGCTACGAACTGGCCACCGCCGAGGAAATCGAGGCGCGTAACGAACAGGATGCGTCCCTGCGCGAACTCGGGGCGCTGATCGGCGTGCCGACTGTCGACATCGTCGATCTCGCGCCGCTGGATCAGCACTTCCAGAGCTTCACCCTGCAACCGGCCAATTACGACACCTGGCACGAATTGGCGGTGGCCAACAACCCGAACCTGGCCTCCCAGCGTCAGGCCCTGGAAGTGGCGCGTTATGAGGTCGAACGCAACCGTGCCGGGCACTTGCCCAGGGTCAGTGCCTACGCCACGGTGCGCCAGAACGAGTCAGAGAGCGGCAACACCTACAACCAGCGCTATGACACCAACACCATCGGCATCGAAATCAACGTGCCGTTGTATGCCGGCGGCGGTGTCTCGGCATCGACCCGTCAGGCCAGTCGCGCGATGGAGCAGGCCGAGTACGAACTGGACGGCAAGACCCGGGACACCCTAATCCAATTGCGTCGGCAATTCAGCGCCTGCCTGTCCGGCGTGAGCAAATTGCGCGCCTACCAGAAAGCCCTGATCTCCGCCGAAGCACTGGTGATATCGACCAGGCAAAGCATTCTGGGTGGCGAACGGGTCAATCTCGATGCGCTGAACGCCGAACAACAGCTCTATACCACGCGCCGCGACCTGGCCCAGGCCCGCTACGACTACCTGATGGCCTGGACGAAATTGCACTACTACGCCGGAACCCTGAATGAGCAGGATCTGGCCAGGGTTGATGAGGCATTCGGACAAGGCCCGAGGCCCCGCTAACCCCACCTTTTTCCGTAGCAGCTGGCGAAGCCGGCGTTCGGCTGCGCAGCAGTCGTGGATTCAGACAATGCGGTCCACCAGGTAGATCGCGTGCACAGGTTTTACGACTGCTGCGCAGCCGAACGCAGGCTTCGCCAGCTGCTACGACATCCGGGAACGGATGCGCCGGTTGTGAGCGATCTCTGACAATTCCAACAACGAGAGAGGCAATACCCATGGGTGTGTACGACTACAAGAACCTCGGCGCAACGGATGCCAAAGCGCTGTTTTCCGACGCGATGGCAATCACGCTGTATTCCTATCACAACCTCGATAACGGCTTTGCCACCGGTTATCAGCACAACGGATTCGGCCTTGGCCTGCCGGCGACGCTGGTGACGGCGTTGATCGGCGGTACCGATTCCCAAGGCGTGATCCCCGGCATTCCCTGGAACCCCGATTCGGAAAAAGCCGCACTCGCCGCCGTGCAGAAAGCCGGTTGGACTCCTGTCACCGCCGCGCAGTTGGGCTATGACGGCAAAGTCGACGCACGGGGAACCTTCTTCGGTGAAAAGGCCGGCTACACCAGCGCCCAGGTGGAGATTCTCGGCAAATACGACGCCCAGGGGCACCTCACGGAAATCGGCATCGCCTTTCGCGGTACCAGCGGTCCACGGGAAAACCAGATCAGCGACTCCATCGGCGACGTGATCAATGACCTGCTGGCGGCGCTGGGCCCGAAGGATTACGCGAAAAACTACGTGGGTGAAGCATTCGGCACGTTGCTGGCGGACGTTGCCGCATTTGCGCGGGCCAACGGTCTGTCCGGCAAGGATGTGCTGGTCAGTGGCCACAGCCTCGGCGGCCTGGCGGTCAACAGCCTGGCGGATTTGAGCAGCGATAAATGGGGCGGTTTTTTCCAGGACTCAAACTACATCGCCTACGCCTCGCCGACTCAAAGCAGCAGCGACAAAGTACTGAACGTCGGCTATGAAAACGACCCGGTGTTCCGCGCCCTCGACGGCTCGGCGTTCAACCCGTCATCGGTCGGCGTGCACGACGCCGATCAAGCCTCGGCCACCAACAACATCGTCAGCTTCAATGACCACTACGCATCGACCGCCTGGAATCTGTTGCCGTTTTCCATCCTTAACATTCCGACCTGGATTTCGCATTTGCCCACCGCTTATGGCGACGGTATGAACCGGGTGATCGAGTCAAAGTTCTACGACCTCACCAGCAAGGACTCGACCATCATCGTGGCCAACCTCTCGGACCCGGCACGGGCCAATACCTGGGTGCAGGATCTCAATCGCAACGCTGAAACCCACAAGGGCAGCACGTTCATCATCGGCAGTGACGGCAATGACCTGATCCAGGGCGGCAAGGGCAACGACTATCTGGAAGGTCGCGACGGCAACGACACCTTCCGGGATGCCGGTGGCTACAACATCCTGTTGGGCGGCAAGGGTTACAACGTGCTCGACTTGCAGCAGTCAGTGAAGAATTTCGACTTTGCCAACGATGGCGCCGGCAACCTGTACATTCGCGATGCCAATGGCGGTATCAGCATGACCCGCGACATTGGCAGCATCGTGAGCAAGGAACCGGGCTTCCTGTGGGGGATGTTCAAGGATGACGTGACCCACAGCGTCACAGCCAACGGGCTTGCGGTGGGCAATCAGTTGACTGACTACGCGTCGTCGGTGAAGGGCGGAGCGGGGAATGACACCTTGAAGGCGCAGGCAACCGGCGACTGGTTGTTCGGCCTCGACGGCAATGATCATTTGATCGGCGGCAAAGGCAACGACGTGTTCGTCGGTGGGACAGGCAACGACCTGCTGGAATCGGGTGGCGGGATCGATACATTCCTGTTCAGCGGCGCGTTTGGCCACGACCGGGTACTCGGCTATCAGGCGAACGACAAACTGGTGTTTCTCGGGGTGCAGGGCGTGATGCCGAACGACGACTTCCGGGCCCATGCCACGGCAGTGGGACAGGATACCGTGCTGACGTTTGGCAATGACTCAGTGACGCTGGTGGGAGTGGGGCTGGACAGTTTGTCGGGAGCGGGGATTGTGATTGCCTAAGGGTAATGAGGCGCCGGTAAGGGCCTCTTCGCAAGCAGGCTCCCTCGGCACAGATACAGTGTTCGTCCTTAGGTGAACAGCATTACGCCTTTCAGGCGGTGCTTTGTCGTTACTGACAGGTTCATGGAATTTTATTGATTAGCGCAGCACCCTGGTTCCGGACATTGCCAACGGCCTTGTCCACCTTGTACCACTCGAATATGTCACTGACCTCGCCCTGGGATAACGCCATTTCCTCGGCGCGTTCCTTGGGCGTGTCCGGGTCCAGCCATTCCCGCGCCAGCTTGGGCGAGAACACCACTGGTCGTCGGTCATGCACGTCAAGCATCCCACCTGCGCTGTCGGCGGTGAGGATCACGAAGCCGTCGTGCTCCCGGTGAGGGGCTCCGCCGATGGGGTACTGGCCGATGGCCGCGCAGAAAACCGGGGCGTGATCCCGTCGGCGGATCAGCCAGGGTTGCTTCGTCGAATCGTCGCTATCGACCCATTCGAACCAGTTATCAATCGGGCAGATTGCGCGATGGGGCCAGATTGTCCGGAAGTACGGGCCGTGGGCGACTTTATCGACCCGGGCATTGATCGGCTCCGTTCGATCCGTCGCCCAGTGCGGACGCCAGCCCCAACGCACCGCGTCGGCGTGCAGGCGCCCATTCTCCAGATGCAGCAGGGCGAGTTGCGTGGTGGGCGCGGCGTTATAGTGCGCCAAGGGTTCGTTGCCAACGTGGTTGATCAGCGCGTCGGGGATGCTCAGCACCGCCACGAAGTCGTGAATCCCGCGGTATTGCGACAGTCGTCCGCACATGGCCTGGCACTCTGGTTGAGCATTTTTTTCAGTTTAGTTGGTGGCAACGAAACGGGCTTGGCAAGCACTGGAACCAAACTCTGTGTACGTTATCCAACCTCGGCCCGCCGTCTCGATGCGGGCTGACGACGGATGAACGGGCAAAGGATTCCTGCCAGTTGAAGTATCGACCGTGATGGTCTGGCCCAAGGCAAAAGATGAAACAGTTGTTCAAGTGTTTAACGGTATGCGCCTTGGCAGTGGGTCTGCTGGGCTGTATCGCTGCGCCGATTGAAATGACTCCGCAGACCGAACAGCGTCTAAGTGCACAGCCACCGATCCGGTTTCTGCTGACCTTCGATGACGGTCCCAGCGCGTCGAGCTGGTGGAATCCGACCGTCACGGTGCTTGAGAGCCTGGCGCAAAACCCGCTGCAACCGGGCATCAAAGCCGTGTTCTTCGTGCAAACCCGTGCTCCGCGGGCCGGTGGCAGCGAGTTGGGCCGGGACATCATGCGTCGCGAACATGCCGAAGGTCACATTCTGGGGTTTCACACGGCGACGCCCTGGCACACCAATCATCGCTCGCTGGAACCGCAAGAACTCGAGCAGTCCCTCACTGATGGCAGCGCCGACATTGCTGCCATCACCGGTGCCCCGCCAATCCTGCTGCGCCCGCCATTCTGGAACTACGACAAACGCACCTTTGCCGCTTATCAGCAGCATGGCCTGCATGTGCTGTTGACGGACTTGAGCGCCAATGACGGCAAGATCTGGGGCTTCAACGCCAGCCCCCGGCGCCGGTCGCACATGCTGCGCTCGATGTCCGAAGTACGCGAACGCATTGCCCGTGGCGAATTGCCGGTGGTCGATGGGGTGATTCCGGTGGTGGTGACGTTCCACGATCTCAATCGCTACACCGCCCGGCATACCCGTGAATACTTGCAGATTCTTCTCGACAGCGCCCGGGAGACCGGCGTGAAAACCGCTGACAAGCCGTTTTACGACGATCAGTCCGCGCTGCTGCGGGCTGCCATGGCGCGTACCGTGCGCGACGATTCGCAACCGGTCGAGTTGCCGGGCTTCTGGAACTGGATCTGGGGCGGAAACACCCATTGAAAAAACGTGCAGAAATGAGAGATGGAAAACACTAACCGGAATGATTTCCGGTGCAGAATCGGCAAAGTGTATCTAACCTGAAACGGATCCAATCCGATCAACTGTCGCCGAGGCAACGGCCATGGTGCCTATTTCAGTTCTTTGCAACATCGTAGAGTCCGGTTTTGAACCGCTGTCGTGCGAGTGCACGGAGAATCTCGGATTGCTGCGTATCGAAGTCTACGACCCCGTCACCGGGCGGGTGGAGCTGCTGATCAGCGGTGTCTCGACCGCCGAACTGACCAGCGTGCGCGCCATCTCTGATTTTGTCGGCGAGTTGCGTACCGAGATGAAGTCAGGGCGCCGGGCGTTTTCGGGCTGATCACTCGCTGATCCGGTGGCAACACTGACCCTGTGGCGAGGGAGCTTGCTCCCGCCGGGGTGCGCAGCAGCCCCAAAAAAAGTCATACGTTCATTTCGGCGTAACCGCGCAGTGGCTTTAGGGGCGCTGCGCACCCCAGCGGGAGCAAGCTCCCTCGCCACAGGTGATGATCACCTGTTCTATTGCTTTATGTTGTTGGCGGCAGCAGCTCATCAATCATCCGCAAACAATGGTTCAACCCCGGCGACACATCGCCCACTCGTCGGCTGAGTATGATCGGCGAGGTGGCGTTGTCTTCCAGCAGCGGGGTGAAGCCGATGTCGTCGCGGTGCAGCAATTGCACCGAGGCCGGTACCAGCGTGACTCCGATTCCTGCCCCCACCAGACCGATCGCCGTTTGCAGCTCGTTCGTCCATTGCGCGACGTGGATGCTCACGCCGTAGGACTCAAACAGGGCAATCACATGGTCGGCGTAACTCGGCCGTGGATTGCCGGGGTACAGCACAAAGGGTTCCTTCGCCAGTTCCCGCAGGCTGATGGGGCCGGCGAGCAACGGGTGGCCGGCGGGCAGGGCGGCGACCAGGCGGTCTTCGGTCAGCACGGTCTGGACGATAGCGGGGTCGTCAATGCGGATGCGGCCGAAGCCGATGTCGATGCGTCCGGCCTTGAGCGCCTGCACCTGCTGCAAGGTGGTCATTTCCGACAGCCCCAACTCCAGCTCCAGCGGCTCGTCGCTGCGTAACCGCCGGATCAGTTCCGGCAGCACGCCATACAAGGTCGATGGCGCAAAACCGATACCCAGCCAGGTTTTCTCACCCAGCCCGATACGCCGGGTGTTGTCGCAGACCTTGTTCAATTGTTCGAGCAGGGCGGTGGAGTGCTCATGGAAAAACCGCCCGGCGTCGGTCAGCTTCAGCGGTCGGCCGCGCTCCAGCAACATCACCCCCAGTTCATCTTCCAGTTGCTGGATCTGCCGGCTCAAGGGCGGTTGGGCGATGTGCAAGCGCTCGGCGGCGCGAGTGAAGTTGAGGGTTTGAGCCAGCACCTGAAAGTAACGCAGGTGACGCAGTTCCATGGGGCCTCCGGATTTTCAATTGAATACCTTTTAGGTATCAAGCCAGACCAATTCTATATTGGCCGCCCGGAAAAAGCCGTATGAGAATCCGACTCAGAACTTCAAGAACCTGACGGGTATCGAAATGCTTGCAACAGCCATTGAATCGATCGAGACGATCATCGTCGATCTGCCGACCATCCGCCCGCACAAGCTGGCGATGCACACCATGCAGAACCAGACCCTGGTGATCATTCGCGTGCGTTGCGCCGACGGCATCGAAGGCATCGGCGAATCCACCACCATCGGTGGCCTGGCCTACGGCAATGAAAGCCCGGACAGCATCAAGACCAACATCGACACGCACTTCGCAGCGCTGTTGATCGGCCAGGACAGCAGCAACGTCAACGCCGCCATGCTGCGCCTGGAACGCAGCATCCGTGGTAACACCTTCGCCAAATCCGGTATCGAAACCGCGCTGCTCGACGCCCAGGGCAAACGCCTGGGCCTGCCGGTCAGCGAATTGCTCGGTGGCCGTGTTCGCGATGCGCTGCCCGTAGCCTGGACCCTGGCCAGCGGCGACACCGGGAAAGACATCGCCGAAGCGGAAAAAATGCTCGACCTGCGCCGCCACCGCATCTTCAAACTGAAAATCGGTGCCGGCGAGGTCAATCGTGACCTGGCCCATGTGATTGCCATCAAGAAAGCCCTGGGTGACCGCGCCAGCGTGCGGGTCGACGTCAATCAGGCCTGGGATGAAGCGGTGGCGCTGCGGGCCTGCCGGATCCTCGGCAGCAATGGCATCGATTTGATCGAGCAGCCGATTTCGCGCAACAACCGCGCCGGCATGGCCCGCCTGAATGCCATGAGCCCGGCGCCGATCATGGCCGACGAATCCATCGAATGCGTGGAAGATGCGTTCAACCTAGCCCGCGAAGGCGCGGCCTCGGTGTTCGCCCTGAAGATTGCCAAGAATGGTGGCCCGCGTGCTGTGTTGCGCACCGCCTGCATCGCTGAAGCAGCCGGTATCGCCCTTTACGGTGGCACCATGCTCGAAGGTGGAATCGGCACCATGGCCTCGGCCCATGCTTTCGTCACCCTGAACAAACTGGCGTGGGACACCGAACTGTTCGGCCCGCTGCTGCTGACCGAAGACATTCTCAGCGAGCCGCTGGTGTATCGCGATTTTGAACTGCACGTGCCGAAAACACCGGGTCTGGGCCTGAGCCTGGATGAAGAGCGCCTGGCGTTCTTCCGTCGCGACAAGACCACTCATCAAGCCTGAGGAGAGCATTATGCTGTTTCACGTAAAAATGACCGTGAACCTGCCGGTCGACATGAATCCGGAGGCGGCGGCCACACTCAAGGCTGACGAAAAAGCCCTGGCCCAGCGCCTGCAAGAACAGGGCAAGTGGCGCCACCTGTGGCGCATCGCCGGGCACTACGCCAACTACAGCGTGTTCGATGTCGACAGCGTTCAGGAATTGCATGACCTGCTGATGCAATTGCCGTTGTTTCCGTACATGGCCATCGAAATCGACGCGATGTGCCGGCATCCTTCTTCCATTCGCGACGATGACCGCTGAGCCCAGCCTGCTCAGCTCGCTACGCTAATAATTACAAGATGAGGAACCCTGCAAAATGAACGTCAAGATTTCCCACACTGCCGAAGTCCAGAAATTTCTCGAAGAAGCCAGCGGCCTGCTCAACGACGCCGGCAATCCACGGACCAAAGCGCTGGTCTATCGCATCCTGCGTGACTCGGTGAACATCATCGAAGACCTGGCCGTGACCCCGGAAGAGTTCTGGAAAGCCGTCAACTACCTCAACGTGCTGGGCGCACGTCAGGAGGCCGGGCTGGTGGTGGCCGGGCTCGGCCTGGAGCATTACCTCGACCTGCTGATGGACGCCGAAGATGAGCAGGCCGGCAAATCCGGCGGCACGCCGCGCACCATCGAAGGCCCGCTGTACGTGGCCGGTGCTCCGCTGTCGGTCGGCGAAGCGCGCCTCGACGATGGCGTCGATCCGGGCGTGACCCTGTTCATGCAAGGTCGCGTGTTCAACACCGCTGGCGAACCCCTGGCCGGTGCCGTGGTGGATGTCTGGCACGCCAACACCGGTGGTACTTACTCGTACTTCGATACCACACAGTCGGAGTTCAACCTGCGTCGCCGTATCGTTACCGATGCCGAAGGCCGCTATCGTTTCCGCAGCATCGTGCCGTCGGGTTATGGCTGCCCTCCGGACGGTCCGACCCAGCAACTGCTCGATCAACTGGGCCGTCATGGCCAGCGTCCGGCGCACATTCACTTCTTTATTTCGGCAGCGGATCATCGCCACCTGACCACCCAGATCAACCTCGATGGCGATCAATACCTGCACGACGACTTCGCCTACGCCACCCGCGATGAACTGATCGCCAAAATCACCTTCAGCGACGATCAGCAGCGTGCGGCGGCCCATGGTGTGAGCGGTCGCTTTGCCGAAATCGACTTCGACTTCACCTTGCAGTCGTCTGCCCAGCCTGAGGAGCAGCAGCGCCACGAGCGGGTCCGCGCACTGGAAGACTGATAGCGCAGCCCCTTGTAGGAGCGAGCTCGCTCGCGATGGTCGTCAACGATAACGCGTGTTTACTGGCTAAACGCGGCGTTCTCAAGTCCATCGCGAGCAAGCTCGCTCCTACATGGGGTTCGGTTCTAGAATGGCCCGATACAACACATAACAACAACGAGAGTGACCTGATGATGCAAGCGCAACTATTGAGTCAGCGCAGCCGGGTGTTCGACCACGCCGACCCTTACGCGGTGTCGGGCTACGTCAATCAGCACGTCGGCAACCATTGCATCCTCATGCCCCGTGCGGGACGGCCACTGGCCAGTCTCGACCACCGCAAATTCGCCAGCCTCGACCTGTGCCGCATCAGCTACGGCGCCAGCGTGCGGGTGACGTCGGGCGCACTGGAGAACATCTATCACCTGCAAGTGTTGCTGCGCGGCAATTGCCTGTGGCGCGGGCATGGCCAGGAACATTACTTCGCCCCCGGCGAGCTGCTGTTGATCAATCCCGATGATCCGGTGGACCTGACGTACTCCAACGATTGCGAAAAATTCATCCTGAAGATTCCCACCCGGTTGTTCGAGTCCGTTTGCGATGAGCAGCGCTGGCAGTATCCGGGGCAGGGCGTGCGGTTCCTGGAGAACCGTTATCAACTGGGCGAGCTGGAAGGTTTCGTCAACCTGCTGGCGATGATTTGCCAAGAGGCCGAGGCCAGCGAGCAGATTCCCAGGGTGCAGGAGCATTACGCGCAGATCATCGCCAGCAAGATGCTGAGCCTGATGAAAACCAATGTCTGCCGCCTCGAACCGGGCTCGCAAACGGCCACGTTCGAAGCGATTGCCGATTACATCGCCAACAACCTCAAGCAGGACATCGACAGCGAAGAGCTGGCGCGCCAGGCCCACATGAGCCTGCGCTCGCTGTATGGCCTGTTCGAGCGCAATGCCGGCCTTACGCCGAAAAACTACCTGCGCCAGAAACGCCTGGAGCGCATCAACGCCTGCCTGAGCGACCCGACCTGCAACGTGCGCAACGTCACGGAAGTGGCGATGGACTACGGCTTCCTGCACCTGGGCCGGTTCTCCGACAGCTACCGCAAGCAGTTCGGCGAGTTGCCGTCGGACACCCTCAAGCGCCGGCATTGACCGGGGACTTCATACGATTTGCACAAACGCCTCGAAACCCTGTGGGAGCGGGCTTGCCCGCGAAGGCGGTGTGTCAGGCAAGATAAACGTCGACTGACACGGCCTCTTCGCGGGCAAGCCCGCTCCCACAGGTTCTGTGTAGGACCGGACAGGTATATCTCCAAGCCGGCTTCTGCCAACCCCCCCCACCCTTGCACCCTGCACAAAACGGATAAAGGTCTGCACCCCGCGGATATTCCAGTCTGCCGCCCCGTCCTAGCATGGCCCTGCCTGAACAATAACAATGGAGGCGGTGGCCATGACCCTGCGACCCGAATATTTGCATTCCCTGCTTGAAGACGATCCCGAGCAAGGCCTCTATCGCTGCAAACGCGAGATGTTCACCGACCCGCGGTTGTTCGATCTGGAGATGGAACACATCTTCGAAGGCAACTGGCTGTACCTGGCCCACGAAAGCCAGATCCCCAACATCAACGATTTCTACACCACCACCATGGGGCGCCAGTCGATCTTCATCGCGCGCAACAAGGACGGTGTGCTCAACGCCTTCATCAACGCCTGCAGCCACCGTGGCGCGACGCTGTGCCGGCACAAGTCCGGCAACAAGAGCTCCTACACCTGTCCGTTCCACGGCTGGACCTTCAACAACTCCGGCAAGCTGCTCAAGGTCAAGGATCCGGCCAACGCCGGTTATCCCACGAGCTTCAACTGCGAAGGCTCCCACGACCTGACCCGCGTCGCGCGGTTCGAGTCCTATCGCGGCTTCCTGTTCGGCAGCCTGAAAGCCGATGTGCTGCCACTGGTCGAGCACCTTGGCGAGTCGGCGAAGATCATCGACATGATCGTCGACCAATCCCCCGATGGCCTGGAAGTGTTGCGCGGTTCGTCGAGCTACATCTACGAAGGCAACTGGAAGCTCACCGCCGAAAACGGCGCCGATGGCTACCACGTCAGCTCCGTGCACTGGAACTACGCCGCCACCCAGAACCAGCGCAAGCAACGCGAGGCCGGCGACAGCAACCCGACCATGAGCGCCGGCAGTTGGGCCAAACAGGGCGGTGGTTTCTATTCCTTCGACAAGGGCCACATGCTGCTCTGGACCCGTTGGGCCAACCCCGAGGACCGTCCGCTGTACGAGCGCCGCGATGAGCTGGCGCAGGATTTCGGCAAGGCCCGCGCCGACTGGATGATCGAGAATTCGCGCAACCTGTGCCTGTACCCCAACGTGTACCTGATGGACCAGTTCAGCTCGCAGATCCGCATCGCCCGGCCGATCTCGGTCAACCGCACGGAAATCACCATTTACTGCATCGCCCCCAAAGGCGAAAGCGACCACGCGCGTTCGAGCCGGATTCGTCAGTACGAGGATTTTTTCAACGTCAGCGGCATGGCTACGCCGGACGATCTGGAAGAGTTCCGCTCCTGCCAGACCAGCTACCAGGGCAGCGTCACCACCTGGAACGACATGTCCCGTGGTGCCGAGCACTGGATCGAAGGCGCCGATGAGGCGGCCAGGGAAATCGATCTGCATCCGCTGCTCAGCGGCGTACGCACCGAAGACGAAGGCCTGTTCGTGCTGCAACACAAGTACTGGCAGCAGACCATGCTCAAGGCCCTTGCTGCCGAGCAGTCGAAACTGATCGCCGTGGAGGACGTGCAATGACCATATCCTTTGACTCCGTGCGCGACTTTCTCTACCGCGAAGCGCGCTACCTCGACGACCGCCAGTGGGACGAATGGCTGGAGCTGTACGCACCGGATGCGACGTTCTGGATGCCATCGTGGGACGACAATGACGAGTTGACCGAAGATCCACAGCGGGAAATCTCGCTGATCTGGTACGGCAACCGCACCGGCCTGGAAGACCGCGTCTTCCGCATCAAGACCGAGCGCTCCAGCGCCAGCGTGCCGGACACTCGCACTTCCCACAACATCAGCAACATCGAGCTGCTCGAACAGGCCGACGGTTTGTGCAAGGTGCGTTTCAACTGGCACACCCTGAGCTTTCGCTACAAGACCGTCGACAGCTATTTCGGTAGCAGTTTCTACACCCTCGACGTGCGCGGTGAAAACCCGCTGATCCTGGCCAAGAAAGTGATCCTGAAGAACGACTACGTTCGTCAGGTCATCGATGTTTACCACCTGTGAGGCGGCCGTCATGACCCATTCCATTGCGTTCAATTTTGAAGACGGCGTCACCCGGTTCATCGACGCCAATGCCGGCGAAACCGTGGCCGATGCCGCGTACCGCCAAGGCATCAATATCCCGCTGGACTGCCGCGACGGCGCCTGCGGCACCTGCAAGTGTTTTGCCGAAGCCGGCACCTACGATCTGGGCGAGGAGTACATCGAAGACGCCCTCAGCCCAGAAGAGGCCGCGCAGGGTTTTGTCCTGACCTGCCAGATGCGTGCCCGGAGCGATTGCGTGGTACGGGTGCCGACGTCCTCGGAAGTCTGCCGTACCCGCCAGTCCAGCTACGACGCGACCATCAGCGCCGTGCGCCAACTGTCCGACAGCACCATCGCGCTGTCGATCAAGGGCGAAGCGCTGAGCAAACTGGCGTTCCTGCCAGGGCAATATGTGAACCTGGGGATTCCCGGCAGCGCGCAGACCCGTGCCTATTCGTTCAGTTCGTTGCAGCGCGACGGCGAGGTCAGTTTCCTGATTCGCAACGTGCCGGGCGGCTTGATGAGCAGTTTCCTGACCGGCATGGCCAAGGCCGGCGACAGCATGAGCCTGGCCGGGCCGTTGGGCAGTTTCTACCTGCGCGACATCCGTCGGCCGCTGTTGCTGCTGGCCGGTGGCACCGGGCTGGCGCCGTTCACCGCGATGCTGGAGAAAATCGCCGAGCAGGGCAGTGATCATCCGCTGCATCTGATCTATGGCGTGACCCACGATTTCGACCTGGTGGAAATCGACCGACTCGAAGCTTTTGCCGCGCGCATCCCCAACTTCACTTTCAGCGCCTGCGTCGCCAGCCCCGAGAGCCAACACCCGCTCAAGGGCTACGTGACCCAGCACATCGAGCCAAAACATTTGAACGATGGCGACGTCGATGTGTACCTGTGCGGCCCGCCGCCGATGGTCGAGGCGGTCAGCCAGTTCATTCGCGAGCAAGGCATTGCGCCTGCGAACTTCTACTACGAAAAATTCGCCGCCAGCGCGGCTTGAGTCGATCCAATGTGGGAGCGGGCTTGCTCGCGAAGAGGCCGGAACATTCAGCATTGATGTCGTTTGTCAGTCCGCTTTCGCGAGCAAGCCCGCTCCCACAGGATTGGGTTTCGACCGATATATCGTCATTGACCGATGAGGTACACATGAACAGATTTCACGAAAAAGTCGCACTGATCACCGGCGCCGCCCAAGGCATCGGGCAGCGGGTGGCCGAGCGCATGGCCGCAGAAGGGGCGAAGCTGATCCTGGTGGACCGTTCCGACCTGGTGTTCGAAGTGCAGCAACAGCTGGCGTCGACCACCCAGGTTCTGGCCCTGACCGCCGACCTTGAGCAATACGAGGAATGCAGCCGGGTGATGCAAACCGCCGTCGAGCGCTTCGATCGTCTTGACGTGCTGATCAATAACGTCGGCGGCACGATCTGGGCCAAGCCGTTCGAGCACTATGAAGCGTCGCAGATCGAGGCCGAGGTTCGCCGTTCGCTGTTCCCGACCTTGTGGTGTTGCCATGCTGCGCTGCCGTTCATGCTGGAGCAGGGCAGTGGTGCGATCGTCAACGTATCCTCCATCGCCACCCGCAGCCTCAACCGCGTGCCCTACGGTGCAGCAAAAGGCGGGGTGAATGCCTTGACCGCTTGTCTGGCGTTCGAAACCGCCGGTCGTGGCGTGCGGGTCAATGCCACCGCTCCTGGCGGCACCGAAGCACCGCCGCGACGTATACCCCGCAACGGTGCCGAGCAGAGTGAGGAGGAAAAACTCTGGTATCAGCAGATCGTCGACCAGACCCTCGACAGCAGTTTGATGAAACGCTACGGCACCCTGGATGAGCAGGCGGGGGCTATTCTGTTCCTGGCCAGCGACGAAGCGTCCTATATCACCGGCATGGTCATGCCCGTGGGCGGCGGCGATCAAGGCTGACGCGAGCGACAGACAATCCCGTCCGCAAACAACGGAGTCATGGTGATGAGTGATAAACCCACGATCGTGCTGGTCCATGGTTTCTGGGGCGGCGCTGCCCATTGGAACAAGGTCATCGTCAAATTGCTCAGCCGGGGCGACACGCACATTCGTGCTGTCGAGTTGCCGCTGACGTCCTTGGCCGAGGATGCCGAGCGTACGCGCAAGATGGTCGCCCAGGTGCCCGGTCCGGTGCTGCTGGTGGGGCATTCCTATGGCGGCGCGGTGATCACTGAAGCGGGTGATTTGCCGAATGTGGTCGGGCTTGTGTACATCGCCGCGTTCGCGCCGGACGCCGGTGAAAGTCCCGGCGGCATCACGCAACGGCATCTGCCTGCGGCAGCGGCAAACCTGACGCCGGATAGCGACGGTTACCTGTGGGTCAAGCCGGAGCTCTACCATGAAAGCTTCTGTCAGGACCTGCCGGCGACCGAAGGGTTGGTGATGGGGCTTACCCAGAAGGCGCCGCTGGCGAGTACCTTCGGTGACACCATTGGCACGGTGGCCTGGAAGAAAAAGCCATCGTGGTATCAGATTTCGACCGCAGACCGGATGATCGCGCCACAAAACCAGCAATGGATGGCGGCGCGGCTGAATGCCCGGGAAATTCTGACGTTGAATGCCAGCCATGCGTCTTTGGCGTCAATGCCCGCCGAAGTGGCGGCATTCATCGACAGGGCAGCGACGGCGCTGGCCAAGGGTTAGGATCCAGGTTCAATCGGATTCGGGAATCTTCATGGCGATGTCTGGTCGGTATTTTGGAGAAGGGTGGGTGTAAGGTAAGCAAGTCAACCTGAGAGCACTGCCCAGGAGGAGGTGACTATGAGCGTTCCGATGCTGAACAAAATGCACATGAACGGCTATGACGTGCTCAGCGTGAGCAATGGGCCTTGGCGGGTATGTACCCGGGGTGACCGACTGGGTTCATTTGACACTCGGGAAGAAGCACTGGCGTTTGCCGCGTCGCTGCCCGGCTACAGGGCTCGTGCCGGCAGGCCTGCGCGCAGCCATCAAGCTAAGTGAAGCCCAACCGAAGCCCCGGTTCTACGGCAATCTCCTGTAGGAGCGAGCTCGCTCGCGATGGTCGCTAACGATAACGCGTGTTTCCTGACTAAACTCGGCGCGCTTGAGTCCATCGCGAGCAAGCTCGCTCCTACAGGGCGCTAGTAGCCACCGCCACCGCTGGGGCGTGAGGGTTCTCGGGCCTTTTGCTGCATGTGGCTCCATTCCGCGCACGTCATAAAGCTTTTGTGGTCGACCATGCCCCGGCCGTCAAAGCTGACATTGAACGTTTGTTGATGGCCGGACTGAGTCAGTTTGTAGTCAAAGCACGTACCGGGTTCGGCGGTACGATCGCTGATCGCCAGCGGCTGGCCGCCGATTTGCCGGACTTGCTCCTGGGTCATGCCGGTGCCGACCTTCGCCACCAGCGGCTGGTTCTGGTAGATCGAGTTGGTGCTGCAGCCTGCCAACGCGGTCAGTGCGACGACCAGCGTGAATAGAGGCCTGTTCATGGCAGCGCTCCCGCTATTGAGCCTTGTTGCGGCTAATGACCTTGGCTTTCACTTCCTCGGCATAGCCGGACAGTTTCTCTTCATCGCCCTGAAACAAAGAACACAGTCTCTGAACGGCTTGCGCGTCAGCTTCGTTGCCGAGCAGGCGCAATTGCTCCTCTATGCGAAGAAGCTCCACTGCCGACCAGCGTAAATCTGACGCAAGCCCTTGCAGATCACGCCGAAGCTGCTGTTCCGATTCGTTAAGCCACATGATGACCTCCTGAATACTGCACACCAGAATTTTAGACCTGTTTACCCGACCGGATGTTGTGTTCGTCTGAATCAGCGGGGTTTCCTTTGGTCGGGAAAATAAACGCGAGCGTGAAAGTACGCTGTCCTACTCAAGAAAGATGGATGGCTTATCTGAACTCAAGGAACTAACGAGGGGAGCCGATATCAATGACAGTCGCTGAATCGTCGGGGATGGATGTACGGACGACGGCGAGCTACATTTTCTTTATTTCGAATTTAAGGAAGCAGCATGCGAATGTTGATGGGGGGAGTCGTGCTGGCGTTGCTGGCCGGATGTTCATTGCCGGCTTCGCTGGTGCCGGGCGAGCCGAATGTCAGCAAGCACAGTGAGAAAACGCCAAAAGAGTATGCGGCGTGCGTTTTGCCAGCCTGGCAAAAGGAAGTACCGAATACGACCCAGGTTTCGATATCCAACGGATTCCGGATCACCGCGCCCAGCGTGATCACGGCCGACGAAGTGCTGGATATTGTGAAGTACAAAAACGGCAGTCAGGTTTCGCTGTACCAGGGGCCACCGTGGGCCAAATCCGGCGACCTGCGTAAAATCGTGCGCGACTGTTTGTAAAAACAGGAAAACGAAAATCGGGGCGTCACGCCGGCAATAACGTGACGGTGCTGCGGCCTTGCTGATCCCGATTGCCTGATACGTTCGCCGACGCGTCTGCACAAAAAATCCCGTCCAGGTCTTCCTGGGCGGGATTTTTTTGCGCGCCATTTGCCTGCATGAAATTTACCGTGTATTTTTTCATGAAATTAAAAATACAAAATTTCACGAGGCTATATGTTTCAGCAATCCACTCAGCATGTCGCCAGTTACTACGCCCATTCTTGTGCCGGTCGTCTGCTCAATCGAGCCGCGCTGGAAGGTGAGCAAGACACCGAAGTGCTAATCATCGGGGCCGGTTTCAGTGGATTGCATACGGCTTTGCGCCTGGCGCTGGCCGGCAAGCGCGTGACCTTGCTCGAGGCCAGTCGGGTGGCCTGGGCCGCTTCGGGGCGCAATGGCGGGCAGGCGATTCTCGGCTGGTCGTGCGACATGCCACCGCTGGAAGCGGCGCTGGGTTACGAACGGGCGCGGCGACTGTGGGAAGGTATGCGCTGGGCCGCGCGCGAACTGCGTGATTTGCCCGGCCGGCATGAGTTCGATTGCGACTACCGCGCCGGTCATCTCTGGACCTCGGTGATGCCGCGTCGGGTAGGCCTGCTGACGGAGTGGCAGCACGAGGCCAG
>NZ_AKJM01000053.1 GCF_000282335.1 Pseudomonas sp. GM48 | reverse complement strand
GTGTCGTACTGGGCCAGTGAGGCGGCGATTCTGGCGTGGAAGCATCATCCGGAGCATACGGCGATTCGCGAGCGTGGGCGTTCGACCTGGTATGCGCGGTGTCATACACGGGTGTGTCGGGTTGAGCGGGATTACGGGTTCAGCCTGTAAATGATGCGGTGATATTTAGGCCGCCTTCGCGGGCAAGCCCGCTCCCACAGGGGGTGTGGGGGTACGCAAGATATGTTCCCGACACAAAAACCTGTGGGAGCGGGCTTGCTCGCGAAGAGGCCAGATCAGTCACCGCTAGAACTCAACCCTGAACCAGGCTGCGAACCGCCGAAATCTCCGGCACGTCCCGCCGGTTCATGTACACCCGCAATGGCTCGGTGATGTTGATCCGGTCATCGATGTTCTGGTCCAGCAGCAACTGGATCAATTCGCGCTTGAGGGTCATGGTTTGCCCGGGACCCGCGGCCCAGACGAATTCGCTGGCAGGGATAATGCCGTCGTCCGCCACGTCCATACCGAACGAGTCTTCGCTGAACCGAACGATGTAGTGGCCGGTCTTGCGGTTGAGGCCGACGAAGCCTTTGAGTTGGTCGGTAGCCTGGCAGATGAGTCGGGAAGTGGTGCGCATGGTAAACCTCACGATAGATCGATGATTTACACACAGGGCCAGCGAATGGTTTTCCCTCTGCCGGGGAAATGTGCAGGCCCCAGCGTACTGCAAACAAGCGCACGAAAACGCTGACGAACATCAGCTTTAAACAGGTTTGTGTCGGTCTCGCGATAGCGCCTGCAATGATCAGTTGTTAAAAGGGAGCGCACATTCATTGCGAAAGGATCTCGACCATGCCTGCAACGTTTACTAAAAACGCCTTGTTACTAAGCCTGTTGCTCAGCTTCGGCCAGGCACAGGCCGCCAGCGAACCTGGTCCCACGGCACTGGCAACCCGCTTGGGTATTCCGCATCCGGCGGTGATCGCTCACCGTGGCGCATCGTTCGATGCGCCGGAGTCCACCGCCGCCGCCTACAAACTGGCCCGCGACCTGGGCGCCGATTATCTGGAAATGGATCTGCAACGCAGCAAGGATGGCGTACTGTTTGCCCTGCACGACAACAACCTGCAACGCACCACCGATGTCGCCAGCAAATTCCCCGAGCGCAAGGACAGCCCGGCCAACGCGTTCACCATGGCTGAGTTGAAAACCCTGGATGCAGGCAGCTGGTTCAATGCCGCGTACCCGGATCGTGCGCGTCCTGCCTTCGCTGGTCTGCAGATTCTGACCCTCGATGAAATCATCGACATTGCCCAGGGCAACCCGCTGCACAAGCCTGGCCTGTACATCGAGACCAAGGAGCCGAAGCAGTTTCCCGGTATCGAGCATGACCTGAAAGAGCAACTCCAGTCCCGCGGCTGGCTGAACCCGAGCGAATCGAAACCGGCGAAAAACGAGCTGGCGGTTGGCCAAGGCAACGGTAAGGTGGTCCTGCAGACCTTCGAGAAGAGCAGTCTCGAGCTGCTGCAAAAGGAAATGCCGAAGGTGCCGAAGATCCTGCTGTTGTGGGTCGGTGAAGGCAGTATCGAGCCCAAGTCCAAGGTGACCTTTGCCGAGTCCGGCGCCAAGGACAAGGCCGCTTACTACGCCACACAACAACCGAAAGACAACGCCGAATTCCAGCGCTGGGTCGACTACGCCAAGGCCCAGGGCGCCATCGGCACCGGCCCGTCCGCCGCACTGACCCAGGGTGGCGACCAGAGTTACTCGGACCTGGTGCAACCGTGGATGAACCAGTACACCCACGATCAGGGCCTGCTGGTGCACGTCTACACCATCGACGATGCGGTGGATTACCAGAAAGTCATGGACGCCGGTGTCGACGGTATTTTCACCAATCGCGCCAGCGAGTTGTTGAAGTTCTATAAACGCCCGGCGGCGGCGAGCGTGGCGCAGGTGCTACAGAACAACGGCTACTGATCCAGAATTGCGCAAAACCTGTGGGAGCGGGCTTGCTCGCGAAGGGGCCATCCGCTTCAACATCCACATTGACTGACACTCCGCTTTCGCGGGCAAGCCACGCTCCCACAGGGATTGATGCAGGACATGTCGGGGTTTTAAGGGTGGATTAAGTTACACAAGCTAGCCTGATCCCACTTGAACAGATCACCCTTGGAAAGACGCCCATGAAGACCCTGACTGCTTTACTTGCCGCTGCAACCCTGACCCTCACCACGGGCCTGGCCCAGGCCGATGTCCGGGTCGATGAGATCCCGCAACTGGTCAAGGACGGCAAGATCAAGCCGCTGGAGGATCTGAACAAGATCGCGCTGGATCTGCACCCAAGTGCAACGATCACCAAAACCGAACTGGACAACCACTTCAATGGTTACGAGTACGAAATCGAACTGCGTGACGCCAAGAACGTCGAGTGGGACGTGGACATCGATGCCTCCAACGGCAAGGTCCTGAAAAACAAACAGGACACTTAATCCCGAAACACACAAAAGCCACACGATTGAGAAGTCGTGCGGCTTTTGTGCGTCCTGGATTCAAGCGCTCAGGCGCGCCGTCACTTCGTTCAACTGCCCCGACAAACCGTGCAGGTTGTGGCTTGCCGCTTCAGTGCGCTGCACGTTGTCCAGGTTGGTGCTGGCGATGCTGGTGATCTCGGTGAGGTTGCGCGAGATGTCTTCGGCCACCGAGGTTTGCTCTTCGGCAGCGGTGGCGATCTGGCGGTTCATGTCGCGAATGGCTTCCACGGCCAGGGTGATGCGCTCGAGCATGGCACCGGCCTGGGTCACTTGTTCGACACTTTGCTCGCTGCGCGCCTGACCGCTTTCAATCGCCTGGGCCGCTTCGATTGCACCGGTCTGCACAGTCTGGATGATCTGGTTGATCTCGATGATCGACGCCGCCGTGCGCTGGGCCAGGCTGCGCACTTCATCGGCCACCACCGCGAAACCGCGTCCGGCCTCACCGGCTCGGGCCGCTTCGATGGCCGCGTTGAGCGCCAGCAGGTTGGTCTGTTCGGCGATGCCGCGGATCACTTCCAGGACCTTGCCGATGCGCCCGCTGTCGGTTTCCAGTTGGCGGATAACCGTGGCGGTGTTGGCGATTTCGCCACGCATCCGGGTGATGGTGTGGATGGTGCCCTGCATGACTTTTTCGCCCTGCTGGGCAGACTGGTCGGCATCGTCGGCGGCCCGCGCCGCTTCGGCGGCATGACGGGCGACTTCCTGTGCGGTAGCGGACATTTCGTTCATCGCCGTGGCCACCTGGTCGGTTCGGTTGAACTGCTCGTTGGTACCGCCGGCCATTACGGTGGCGATCGAGTTCAACTCACCGCTGGCGCTGTCCAGGTCCGACGCGCTGCGCTGCAAACGGCTGAAGGTTTCGGCGAGGAAATCGCGCAGGGTGTTGGCGGCCATCGCCAGTTTGCCCAACTCGTCCTGACGGGTGCTGGCCACGCGCTCGGCAATACGGCCCTGGCTGAGTTGCGCCACGTATTCGATCAGTTTGCGGATCGGCTCGACCAGGTTGCGGTTGACCAGCCACAGGCTCAGCAGACCGATCAGCAGCCCCGAAACCAGCATCACGACGATCCCCAGCAACACCGTGCGATCGGCACTGGCACTGATCAGTGTCGATTGCTCGGCGCCCTGCTTGCGTAGCTCGCTGACCAGTTCGCTCATTTGATCGCTGGTCGCGCGGTCCACGCCCTTGACCGCCGTGTCGCCCGCCGTCGGATCGCCACCCGCTGCCACGAACGCGTCCCGGCCCTTCTGATAGGCCGCACCCAATTGGCGATGCTCGTCACGCAAGCGCTCGATGCGGCTCTTGAGTTGTGGCTCGATGCCTTTCTGTGCGGCCAGTTCGCCGAGGATGTTTTGCACATCGCGCTGACGGTCTTCGAATTGCCCCCAGTACTTGCTCAGGTCCGCCGGTTGCTTGCCACGCAACAGGACGTTTTTCCACTCCTGCACCTGCACCTTGAATTGCAGGTTGGCTTCATCGATCAATTGCGAGGTATGCAACGGACCTTCGATCAGATTGGCGTAGCTTTGCACGCCGCTGGACAGGAAGTGAAAGCACGCCAGGGCGATCAACAGCATCGCCAGCAGGCTGCCACTCAGCAGGGCGAGAATTTGTGCTCTCAGGGACTTTTGCAAAAGCATCGGATGGTACTCATGACAGGAATGAGGCACGCCCCGGTAAGGCGTGAAAGGTGTCCGGACTTCCCTGTCTGCGGTCTCGGCCGAGGCCTGCGGCGCGCGACTTAACCCAAGCGTGATCGGCGTGCCAGAGCAGTTCTTGAGAGCATTCCGACCGCCGGTAGAGCAGTTTTTTGGCGTTATTTTCCTGTCACAAAAACGTCATTCAGGCTTGCGATGATGCCGCTCAAGTGAACCTGTAAGTGTCCTGTAGCAGCTGGCGAAGCCTGCGTTCGGCTGCGCAGCAGTCGCCAACTTGAACACGCGGTCTTCCAATGGAACTGCATTGCCTGATTTCACGACTGCTGCGCAGCCGAACGCTGGCTTCGCCAGCTGCTACATAAGAGCGATAGAGCCCTCCCCTTGCGAGTCCTCATGAACCACAGCATCGATCAAAGCCATCGCGACACGGATCTGTTCGGCCTGCTTTACGGTTTCAGTTTTCGCCCCGGTGAGGCCGGTCGGGAAATCAATTCCGCCGAGGCCTTGCAGTACCTGCAACAACCGCAAAGCGACGAGCAATTTCTCTGGCTGCACCTGAACCTCGCCCATGCCGCGTGCGAGCGCTGGATGAAAAGTCATCTGGAATTGCCCGAGGAGTTTTTCGAAGCGCTGCACGAGGGTTCGCGCTCGACGCGCATCGAGCATGTCGATTCGGCGCTGTTGGCGGTGGTCAACGACGTGGTGTTCAACCTCAGCAACCTGGTGTCGTCGGATGTCTCGACGCTGTGGGTGTGCGCCCGCAGCCGGCTGATCATCAGCGCCCGCCTGCAACCGCTGCACTCGGTGGACAAACTGCGCTCGTCGGTGAAGGCCCGGGAATGTTTTCGCTCCCCGCTGGAGTTGCTGGTGCATCTGTTGCGCGACCAGGGTGAAGTGCTGACCCAGATCGTGCGCAAGACCAGCCAGAGCGTGGATCAGATCGAAGACGAATTGCTCTCCTCGCGCCTGTCGACCAACCGCGCGGAACTGGGCGCCAATCGTCGGGTGCTGGTGCGTTTGCAACGGCTGCTGGCGCTGGAGCCGGGCTCGTTGCTGCGCCTGCTCAACCGGCCGCCGCAATGGCTGCAAAAGGAAGACGTGAAGGAACTGCGCAAATCCACTGAAGAGTTCGCACTGATCATCAACGACCTCACAGCGCTGGGTGAGCGGATCAAGCTGTTGCAGGAAGAGATCGCCGCCAACATCAACGAACAGACCAACCGTACGCTGTTCACCCTCACGGTGGTGACGGTGTTGGCGCTGCCGATCAACATCATCGCCGGTTTCTTCGGCATGAACGTCGGCGGCATTCCGCTGGCCGGTGATCCGGAAGGTTTCTGGATCCTGGTGGCGCTGGTCGCGACCTTTACCGTGATCGCCGGACGCTGGGCGTTTCGCAAGCAGCAGGATTATTGACGTCTGCTAACACCCTGTGGCGAGGGAGCTTGCTCCCGCCGGGTTGCGAAGCGACCCTAAAACCAGGCACCGCGGTCAATCAGGTAAACCGCGCTCATCAGATATACGGCTGCTGCGCACCCGAGCGGGAGCAAGCTCCCTCGCCACAGGTCAGCGTCGGTCTTGGTGTTTGCTCCGATTCAGATCAGCGGGCTGCAAAAAACCCAAACACTGATCCAAAGCAGTCTCCCTGTAACAATTAGCAACGATTATCACTGATACTCCTTCCCTCCTCAGGAATGTCCGTGATGGCTACGCCCTCCTTCACCGCCGCCCCGGCGCCCGCCAGTAGTGCCAAACCGCAATTCGACAAAAAACCCGGCTTGCTCACCATCGTGGTGTTTTTTGCCGTGCTGGCCATCGGCTTGTTGTTTACCGCTTACAGCCTGATGCACGACATGAACGAACTCGGCACGGTGGTGACTACCTGGACGCCGTTTCTATTGCTCGGCGTGGCGCTGCTGATCGCCCTGGGCTTTGAGTTCGTCAACGGCTTCCACGACACCGCCAACGCGGTGGCCACAGTGATTTACACCAACTCGCTGCCGCCGAACGTTGCGGTGGTCTGGTCCGGTTTTTTCAACTTCCTCGGGGTGCTGCTGTCCAGTGGCGCGGTGGCGTTCGGCATTATCGCCCTGCTGCCGGTGGAGCTGATCCTGCAAGTCGGCTCGTCCGCCGGTTTCGCAATGATCTTCGCCTTGTTGATCGCTGCAATCCTGTGGAACCTCGGCACCTGGTGGCTGGGTCTGCCGGCATCGTCCTCGCACACCCTGATCGGTTCGATCATCGGCGTCGGCGTGGCCAACGCCCTGATGCACGGCCGCGACGGCACCAGCGGTGTGGACTGGGCCCAGGCCACCAAAATCGGTTATGCGCTGCTGCTTTCGCCACTGGTCGGTTTCGGCTGCGCCGCGCTGCTGTTGCTGGCCCTGCGCGCTTTCGTGAAGAATCGTGCGCTGTACAAGGAGCCTAAAGGCGAGACCCCGCCGCCATGGTGGATTCGCGGCCTGTTGATCGTGACCTGCACCGGCGTGTCCTTCGCCCACGGTTCCAACGACGGCCAGAAAGGCATGGGCCTGATCATGCTGATTCTGGTGGGCACGCTGCCAATGGCTTACGCACTAAACCGCACCATGCCGGCTGATCAAGCGTTGCAGTTCGCGGCGGTCGCCGAAGTGACCCAGCAAGCGCTGGTCAAGGCGGCTCCCCTGCCGGCCCCGGCCGACCCGCGCGCGGTGTTGTCCGAATACGTGCGCAGCAAGGAAGCGACCCCGCAACTGGTGCCGGCGCTTGCTGCGCTGACCGGCAGCATCGGTACCCAGGTCAAGGGTTATGGCTCGCTGTCGAAAGTCCCGGCCGAGGCCGTGGGCAACGTGCGTAACGACATGTATTTGAGCAGCGAAACCATTCGCCTGATGGACAAGAACAAGGTCGGCAATTTCGACGCCGACACCAACGGCAAACTGCAATTGTTCAAGCAACAGATCGACAACTCCACGCGATTCATTCCGTTGTGGGTAAAGATCGCGGTGGCCATCGCCCTGGGCCTGGGCACCATGGTCGGCTGGAAGCGCATCGTGGTGACCGTCGGCGAGAAAATCGGCAAGACCCACCTGACCTACGCCCAGGGCGCCTCGGCAGAAACCGTGGCGATGCTGACCATCGGCGCCGCCGACATGTTCGGCCTGCCGGTGTCGACCACTCATGTGCTGTCCTCGGGCGTGGCCGGAACCATGGTCGCCAACGGCGGCGGCTTGCAGATGAAGACCATCCGCAACCTGCTGATGGCCTGGGTGCTGACCTTGCCGGCGGCGATCCTGCTGTCAGGCAGCCTGTACTGGTTGTTCACTCAATTGTTCTGAGACTTCGCGCCTGGACTCACGTCCCGCAGCGAGCAATCGCTGCGGGACGTTTGCTTTCCACCCGGCGGAAAAGTGAGCATTTCATCGCCCAATCGAGGTATTGCTCCTTTCGTTCAAGGATTGCGCTTCAGTTTGCCAATGTGTTGCCGACTCTTATGAGAGCCAAAGTATTCCTGGGTGAGAACCGTGAACTTATTCATCAATCAGTTGCACAAGCACGCTGATTTCAGAAGTGCGATCTACGCTGGCGACATCTTCCTCAACACCGAACTGAAAGCGGCAAAGGAACTCTGTACCTTTGCCCAGGAAAGCATCACGGCAGCCTTCGATGGCGAAACCAACCACCAGGCGCTGCATACACTGATGCCGGTGGAAGAGTTCGTGGTGCTGGTGACTCGCCTCAAGGGCCAGTTCACCAATAGCCTGCGCGCCAAGGAGCTGATCCGCAGCTTCACCGACGAAATCGGTGCGGCTCCCGAGGAGTTCATTTTCGACGTACCGCGTATCCGCGTCGTGCCCAACTACGACTACCTGCACGCCGGCGTCAGCTATGCCTACAAGCCCCATCGCGATACCTGGTACGGCGGTGTCGACTGTCAGATCAATACCTGGATGCCGGTCTACACGATCCAGCCTGACCAGACCATGATGATCAACCCGGCCTACTTCGACGCCCCGGTGAAAAACACCTCGGCGCAGTGGAGCCTGTCTGACTGGATCGACGTGCAACGCCAGCGCGCCAAGGACAACGTCAGGGAAGAGGCGCGCCAACATCCGGTGCCCACCGAAGCGATCAACAGCGCCTGCGAATTGCGCATCGCCGGCAACACCGCCGAGATGCTGGTGTTCTCCGGTTCGCACCTGCACGGCACCGTTCCCAATTACACGCAACAAACCCGCTTCAGCGTGGATTTTCGCCTGATGCACCTCGACGACCTCAAGCAGCAGCGCGGCGCGATTAACGTCGACAGCGCCTGCCCGGATGTCGGCGCCGGTTTCAAAGACTACTTCCACGTCCACGACTTTTCGAATTTCCAGGGAATCCAGCAATGACCAAGCGTCGCATCACGCCCGCCGAGGCCCAGTACAACGAAACCCGTACCAACGTCCTGAAACGGGTCGATGCCGAATACGTGGCCGACGCTCCGTTCGTCTTCGCCAACCGCATTGGCGTGACCGCCGCGCTGTCGCGCATGGAGCTGTTCAAGAAGGTCGCAGAAGTACCGGGCGCCATCATTGAGTGCGGCGTGTACAAGGGCAACTCGTTGATGCTCTACATGCACCTGTCGATGATTCTCGAACCGTATGCGATCAACCGCTCGATCGTGGGTTTCGACACCTTCGAAGGCTTCCAGAGCATCGACAAGAAAGAAGACCCGGCCGACGTCAACGAGACCATGTTCGCCGACACCGACCAGTCGCTGATCCAGGACATGATCGACGCCAACGACCTGTTGCGCCCGGTCAACCGCATTCCGCGCTGCGAGCTGGTCAAGGGTGACATCGTCAAGACCGTACCGGAGTGGATCAAGACCCGTCCGGACCTGGTCGTGGCCATGCTGATCCTCGACACCGACCTGTACGAGTCGACCAAAGTCGCGCTGGAAACCTTCCTGCCGTACATGCCCAAAGGCGCGATCGTGGTGCTCGACGAAGTCGCCTACCGCAATTTCCCGGGCGAAACCAAGGCCCTGCGTGAAGTACTCGACCTGAACAAGATCGAACTCAAGCGCCTGCCGTTCGATTCATGCGTGGGTTACTTCCACGTCTGATCCAAACTGCAAAAACCTGTGGGAGCGGGCTTGCTCGCGAAAGCAGTGTGTCATGCAGCAATGATGTTGACTGACACACCGCTTTCGCGAGCAAGCCCGCACCCACAAATGGACCGGTTTCAGACTTCTGAGCGGATCACTTCTCCCAGCCAGTCCATGAACGCCCTGACCCGCAACGGTAAATGCCGCTGCCGGGCATACAGCAGCGACGCCTCCATGGACGGCGCGTTGAACTGCGGCAACACCTCCACCAATTCGCCGCTTCGCAGGTATTGGTGCATGCCCATCCTCGGCGCCTGAATCAGGCCGAAACCACCCAGGCACGCGGCCTCATAAGCATCGGTGCTGTTGACCGTGACACTGCCGGCCATCGGCAGTCGCTGCACCTGCCCCTTGTCGACGTACACAAACCCTTCAGAACGCCCGCCCAGTACGCCGACGTAGTGCACCAGCCGATGCTGCGCCAGATCTTCCAGCCGCCCGGGCACGCCATAGCGCTGCAAATACGCAGGGCTGGCGCAATTGACCATGGTGAAGTCACACAGGTGTCGCGCCACCACCGATTGATCCGGTTGAGCACCGATGCGCAGCACGCAATCGAACCCCTCGGCGAGCAGATCGACCCGGCGGTCGGTGCTGCTGATTTCCAGTTCAAGCAGCGGGTGCCGCGCCATGAACTCCGGCAAGCGCGGCATCACCACCCGGCGGGCCAGAATGTTCGGCAGGTCGATGCGAACCCGCCCGACCAGCGACGCCTCGTCCTGACGAAACAATCCCTCGATTTCGTCCATATGCGACAGCAGATCCTTGCTGCGCTCGTACAACACCAGGCCATCCTGGGTCGCCTGCACCTTGCGCGTGGTGCGTTGCAACAACCGTGTTCCGAGCAATGCCTCCAGGGCCTGCACATGCTCGGACACCGTTGATCGAGGCAGGCCCAGGCTTTCTCCGGCCAGGGTGAAACTCGACATCTCGCTGACACGGACAAAGGTGCGCAAAAGTTCCAGTTTGTTCATCAGCCTGCTCATTGATTGTTCGGCTTATCCGACCAGTGATTCCGGTTTCACTCTGTTTATCACCCATCAGCGGATAAATAAACTTCCTCACATCAACCGCCCACTGCACCTGAGGAAGTCCCATGAACCGTAAAATCGCACTGATCACCGGCGCCAGCCGCGGCCTCGGCAAAAACGCAGCCCTGCACCTGGTCGCCCAAGGCATCGACATCATCGGCACCTACAACAGCCGCGCCGATGAGGCGCAGGCACTGGTGGCCGAAATTGAAGGCCTGGGCGGTCGCGCCGCCATGCTGCAACTGGACGTTGCCCGGAGTGAGCATTTCAGCGCCTTCGGCAGCGAAGTCGCGAAGGTCCTGCACAGCCACTTCGGGCGCGAGCGCTTCGATTTTCTGGTCAATAACGCCGGGATCGGCCTGCACGCCAACTTCGTCGACACCACCGTCGAGCAGTTCGACCAGTTGGTGAAAATCCAATTCAAGGGGCCGTTTTTCCTCACGCAAACCTTGTTGCCATTGCTCAATGACGGCGGCCGCATCGTCAACATTTCCAGTGGCCTGACCCGTTTCAGCCTGCCGGGCCACAGCGCCTACGCGGCAATGAAAGGCGCGATGGAAGTGTTGACCCGCTACCAGGCCAAGGAACTCGGTGCGCGCAACATCGCGGTGAATATCCTCGCACCCGGCGCGATTGAAACCGATTTCGGCGGTGGCGCCGTGCGTGACAACCCCGGGTTGAACACGCTGGTGGCGAACAACACCGCCCTGGGTCGCGCCGGGTTGCCGGATGACATCGGCGCCGCGATTGCGCTGCTGCTGGTGCCGGGCAGTCAGTGGATCAATGGTCAGCGTATCGAGGCGTCGGGGGGGATGTTTTTGTAAAACGAGTGACGACGGCTGTTTGAAAACCCTGTGGCGAGGGAGCTTGCTCCCGTTCGACTGCGAAGCAGTCGCAAAGATTGGGACCGCTTCGCGGTCCAGCGGGAGCAAGCTCCCTCGCCACAAAAACGGTATTTAGCAAACCTCGCGAGTCATCAACACCCGCTCCCGAACCACGTCATACCCCCAGTGGTAGATGTAGGTGTATGGCAGGAAGAACAGCAACACACCGATATCCAGCAGGAACGCCTGCCACAGGCTGACACTCAGCCACCAGGCAATCAGCGGCACGCCGAGGGCGACCAGACCGCCTTCGAACAACAGCGCATGCACGACACGAACCCAGGCGTTGTGGGCGATGGCGAGGCGCTTGAGCACCCGGTCGAACATACCGTTGAAGACCACGTTCCAGGCGAGGGCCAGAGCGGCGATGAGGACGGTGACCGTACCCATTTCCAGCATCGGTTTCTGCATGATCCAGGCCAGCAACGGGGTACAGATCAGGATGGCCAGCAGTTCGAAACCGATGGCTTGGAAAATACGTTCAGTAATGGATTTGTTGGCGCTCATGGCCAGACTCCCTTGAGTGACTGTGGTTGCCATGATCTGTCATTACGTCGATACTTCATAACCAATAACCATCGATCAAGGCGATAGTTTATGGCCTCTCACGAAGTGTTGCTGGCGTTTGTCGAAGCGGCGACCCAGGGCTCGTTTTCCGCCGCGGCGCGCAAGCTGGGCCGCAGTCAGTCAACCATCAGCGCGGCAGTGGCCAGCCTGGAAATCGATCTGAACCTGACGCTGTTCGACCGCAGCAGCCGCAAGCCCGGACTGACCCCGGCCGGGCACGTCATGCTGCAACGGGCCGAAGACATACTGGCCGCCACCAGTCGCCTGGAAATGACCGCCAGCCAACTGTCCCAAGGGGTGGAGGCGAAACTGACGGTGGCGCTGTCCGACACCTATCAGTCGGACCGCTTCGAGGCGTCACTCAGTGCCTTCGAACAGCGTTACCCGGACCTGGAGCTCGAATGCCTGATCGCCGAGTGCGATGACCTGATGTCACTGGTGCAAAGCGGCCGGGCGCACATTGCCTTTGCCGAAATGCAGGACAGTTACCCGCCGGACCTGGTCAGCTCGACAGTGGACGAGCGCACGGAAATCGCCTTGTTCGTGTCCGCCGCACACCCGTTGGCGAAGCTGGATTACGTCGATCAGGACGTGCTGCAGCAGCACCGCGAGCTGCGTCTGGCCACCATCATCAATCCCTATGACAGTCGGGCGAAGGGCCGCGTCTGGTCAGCGCCGAGTTATCTGATGCTGCTGGAAATGGCCCAGGGCGGATTCGGCTGGGCGCCATTGCCCCGCTGGCTGGTCGAGCGGTTCGGGCCCGGCACGCTGCAGGAGCTGGAAGTGCGCGGGTGGCCGAAAACAGTGTCGGTGGATGCGTTGTGGTCACGGCTGAATCCGCCGGGGCCAGCGGGGAGCTGGTTGCTGGGCAAGATGCTGGAATAGCGGCGCGGCCATTCGCGAGCAAGCCCGCTCCCACAGGTATCGAGTACGCCATCAATCCCTGTGGGAGCGGGCTTGCTCGCGAAGAGGCCCGCAAGATCACATCAACCTAACGCTTGCAACCGCGCTTCGATAAACCGCCGCTCCGGCTCTTGCCGGGTCAACTCCAGCGCCCGTTCCCACGCCGCCCGCGCCTCTTGCTTGCGACCCAGTTGCCGACAAAACTCCGCCCGCGCCGAATGCGCCAGGTGGTAATCCAGCAGTTCTCCCCGATCCAGAATGGCGTCGACCAACGTCAGCCCCGCCAGCGGTCCATCCCGTTGCGAAATCGCCGCCGCACGATTCAACTCGATCACCGGTGACGGTACCGCCCGCAGCAGCACGTCATACAGGCCGACAATCTGCGGCCAATCGGTTTCCCCCGCCGTCGAGGCTTCGGCATGCACCGCCGCGATGGCCGCTTGCAGGCAATACGGTCCGAATCGTCCCATGGTCAGCGCCCGTTCGATCAGCGTGCAGCCTTCGCTGATCAACCCGGCGTCCCACAGCGAACGGTCCTGCTCGTCCAGCACAATCAACTCGCCGCTCGCGGAAGTCCTGGCCGGGCGCCGCGACTCGTGCAGCAGCATCAACGCCAGCAAGCCCATTACCTCCGGCTCAGGCAACAGTTCCACCAGCAATCGGCCGAGACGAATCGCTTCGCGGGTCAGTTCCTCGCGGATCAGTTCGCCCCCGATGGACGCCGAGTAACCCTCGTTAAACACCAGATAAATCACCCGCAACACGCTGTCCAGACGCTCGGGCAACTCAGCGAGCGTCGGCACTTGATAAGGGATTTTCGCGTCGCGGATCTTCGCTTTGGCACGCACGATGCGCTGGGCGATGGTGGCCGGGGCCGAGAGAAAGGCCCGGGCGATTTCTTCCGTGGTCAGGTCGCAGACTTCCCGCAGCGTCAGCGGCACTTGCGCGTCTGCCGCCAGGGCCGGGTGACAGCACGTGAAGATCAGCCGCAGGCGATCGTCTTCCACGTCTTCAACACTCCAGTCTGCCTGTTCCAGTTCTTCCAGTTGCGCGATCAGCAAAGGCTGCGACGCAGCAAAACGCGCGCGCCGACGCAAGGCATCAATGGCCTTGAAGCGCCCGGTGGACACCAGCCAGGCCCGCGGATTGTCCGGCACACCGTCACGCTGCCAGCGTTCGACCGCGATGAAAAAAGCCTCGTGCAAGGCTTCTTCGGCGAGGTCGAAATCCCCCAGCAAGCGAATCAGGGTCGCGAGAATCCGTCGCGAGTCTTCGCGGTAGACTCGCTCGACCTGCACCTGAACCGGCAGCCCCGGCATCTTAAGGATTCAACTGCCGAACGGGGCGCACTTCGACACTGCCGACCCGGGCCGCCGGAATGTTCCCGGCGACCTGGATGGCTTCGTTGAGGTCCCTGGCATCGATCAGGTAAAAGCCGGCCAACTGCTCCTTGGTTTCAGCGAATGGCCCGTCGGTGATCGACATCTTGCCGTTGCGCATGCGCACGGTGGTGGCGGTCTGCACCGATTCCAGCGCCTCGGCGGCGACCATCCGGCCACTGCCCTGGATCGACTCGGCATAGGCCATGCACTCTTCGTCCTTCGGGCTTTCCGGCAGCGAGTGCAACAGACGCTCATCGCTGTAGACCAGGCATAAGTACTTCATCACGCTCTCCTTATCGGACGATCAACTATGGTCGCTGATTGGCATTCCGGCTCGGCTTCCCGACGATCAGGGCTTGAGGTCGAACAACGTCGCGCCGCTGGTCATGTCGAACGGCGCCGACCAATGTTCGTGGACAATCTGCCACAGCCCGGCTTCCTGTCGATAGCACTGCGAGACACGCATCCAGCAGGCCTGGGTTTCGCCCTTGTCGTTGGTGCCACCGCAATGTGCCAGCCAGTGAGCGAACGCAATTTCCTGGGACGGCTCGATGGTGATTTCGTGGAATTCGAAGATGTGCGGGCCGGGGCACATTTCCATGCAGGCCTGCCAATGCGCGCGATACGCCGGCTTGCCTTTGAATTGCAGGGCCTTGACCGCGTCGAAGGAGACGATGTCATCGGCGTACAGGGCCATGACTTTTTCAATGTCCTTGGCCATGACCGCCTGACGATAGTTTTCGATGAGGTTGTGGATCTGGGTTTGCGAGTTCATGGTGGTTCTCCGTGGTTTTTATAGTGAAGACACCCTTAGTCGTCCGGCGATCCGGCAAATCGACAGAAGAAATAAAAATAATCCAAACGGCCAGAATCGCTAGAATCCAAGACTCATTTATGTAGGAAAAAGGACACTCCCGTGACAGCCCGACTCGCGCCTTATGAAAGCCTGAATGCGCTGCAGTGCCAACAGGTCGAGGCCATCGAAGTGCATCCGGAGCAAATCAGGTTCTCCGGTGATATCCACGGTGCCCTGCACACCCTGCTGTCCCGGCCCGGACCCGGCGTCAAGGGCTTCGCCCTGCTGGCGGAGGATGTTCCCGTCGCGTTCCTGCTGCTCAAGCGCCCGCCGGTGTTGCCAGCCTGGGCCGATGAACACAGCGCCACCCTGCATGCACTACAGGTTGATCAGCACGCCCAGGGCAAGGGCTACGGCAAGGCCTGCCTGCAAGCGCTGCCCGAGGCGGCACGCCTGGCCTGGCCGGAAATCAGGGGGCTGGAGCTGTCGGTGGATGCCGATAACGAAGCTGCCATCGCCCTGTACGAAAGGTTTGGCTTTGTCGACAGTGGCGAGGCGTACAAGGGCCGGATCGGTTATGAGCGGCGGATGGGGTTGCTTTTCTAAATCGTCGAAGGATCAACGATGATTAATCAATCGAAGCGCTGAAAGCCATTTACGGCCTTCCCCACGAACGAGCACTGCGCAAACAGATCAGCTTTCTCAACTAGGAACATCAGGCGATGGTCTGCGCCTCGCTGCTGGTGGTTATCAGTTCGGTGGGCGTCGACAGTCTCAACAGTTCGCCAAACGGCGATACGCCAGGATTTGTACGGATAATGCACGAGCGCTTCCTCGCCTGACCGGATCGAGCGTACGGTGATGTTGATGACGGTGAAGACCGCGTATCACAAACGCTTTAATGTCAGGCAGTTCGATGCCGAGATTTACGACCACGAAACACCGATGCCAGTGAGGAACAGTCTTTACTGACACAACAGATCCAACGCTACTCCTACAAGGCATTGCGAATTATTCTGTAGGAGAATTCCCCACCCCAAAAAAGATTTTTCTTTCTCTAAAAAGTCATCCGACTGTCAAAGCCTGTAAGGCACTTCTGATTTTCTTCCTGAATATTGACGAGCAACTCTTATTAAAACTATGGTTTAGCCACGACCGCTATTACCACGAAATCAAGTCAACCACCAAATTTCAAACGCAAAACATCATTTAAAGTTAAGGGTTATAGACGCTACCAATGATAACACTCTAAACATTCGACATTGTGCAAGGAGCGACACGCAATGACCGCCTTAATAAAAACCTCACAATCAAAAACATCCGACACCGAAATAACAATATTAGATGGGAAAATTTCAATCCCGAAAGACTACCTACGCCAAAAGGCATATTTAGACGACACGAGCGTGCTTATTGTTTCCGGATCTTTAATTGAAGGAATCGGCACCATACATTCCGACATCGACTGCATCATTCTTTGCGATCAACGCCCCAATGCACACAGCATAAAAGGAGTTGAACACGCCTTTGTGACCGACATAAATTATCGGCACATCACTCAGTATGAAGAAGTTCATAATACAACCGATTTTTACGGTGACACCAGCATTCACATTGACGCTGACTACATAACATTTTCAGAGATAGAAGAGATATTTGAAAAAATAGAAATTGCATTCAACGAAATATCTTCCGACCAGCGTTTTCTATATGCCCCTATTTTGACGAACACTGAAAACAATGTTATCCACAGATCAATTATTGGGCACGCTTTGAAAAATGAAGAAAAATTTAACGATTTAAAATCAAGAATACCTCTGGAAAAACATATCTACGTAGCTCACCGTGAAAAGCTTCCTGTTTTTTACGCATTTCAGGATGTTCAAGGCTGCTGGCAATCAGGAAACCTCTGGATGGGATGTGAGATCGTCCGTGACATGATGTTAAAAACCACAATGAGCTTCACCTACCTTACAGGCACGACGAACAAGCACTACAAGTGGGTTTATTCAAACATGTATCGCGTCGAAGGATTTGATGAAATAAAGAATAAATTCTTCATTTTGGCCAGACAAGGCGCAGCCACTGAAACAGAATGTAGGTCATACATTGAAGAAACACTCAAATACATGGATTTGGTATTTTTGGCAATTGAGACCCTTCTACAAAAATCAAAAATCTATCCAGCAACAGAAAAGTCACTTATTGCACTTGACAACGAATTTAACGAACGCAAGCAAACAAAACACAAAGCTTCGATGTGCGAGTATTACTTCAGAAAAAAATATTTCGCTGCAACTGGAACACCAAAATTGGTGAACCTACTAAAGGAATGGGATTAACCCAAACAAAGTTAAAAAACAACCAGTTATTGGTATTTTCATCGGTGGCCTATGTATGGACGTTTTCCGAATAGCCATTCCGCTCATATTTTCCAGAATAGGCGATTTGACAGCTTCATTAATATACTTCTCTTTTGTTGGCCACTTTATTGTAGATTCACTTAGCTCCGCATCGTTTGCCCTGGCATCAATTTCGTTCCTAACAGTCGTCGGCTTCGGTTTCTTTTCAACAACATTACTAAAAGTGGCAGGGTCATATGATTTAAATACAAGCGGAATAGAATCAGAAATAATTGTATCGATAAGATTTGCTATCTTATTTGGAGCACTTATCATAGGCGCAATATTTTTTACAAGCACAACAACACTCAACTCGCTCGCAGGCTTAGGTCAAACAGAAGAATTCAAAGCACTACTAACACTTTCTCTCTCAATGCCTGCCATATATCTGCAGATAACAATTTTCAATTTTTTTAACGGAGTCAAAAAACCGCAATACGAAGTCATATTCACATGGCTATTCAATTTCTCCCTTTTGGTAGCCTGCGCCATCTTGACTACCATGGAGTCAGGCAAAACCTTATCCAAGTTTATCCTGATATATTCTTCCTTACGGTGCATTTTTTCTGCTCTAGCGTTATTTTTTTTCAATCTAAAAATACAACAACATATTGAAAATTTTCTGCACACCAGATGCCTCCCCAAAAAAGAGTATGTTAATTACACGATTCGAGGTCTCCCCATAGCACTGTGCCTTGGCGGTGAAAGCTTTCTCTTCCTTATGCTTTCTATAATCTCAAAAAACCTAAGTGACAGCAGTTTATCCGCATACCAGGCATCTCTCCACTTCATTAGCATTATATATATGATTTCTATCGGAGTGGGAAACGCGACGGGGATCGTCGCAGCACGCTATTACACTGCAATGGATATACAATCGATCATAAAAACCTACACCCAAGGAATAACTCTTGGGCTAATAATACTGACACCCTTGTTAATTGGCTGTTTCTTCTTAAATGAATATATATATCAATAATTTATACGTCAGACGCGCCAACCAGAAAACTAATTGAAAATAACATTCACATCTCGATTCCTTTCTTAGTATTTGAATTTGTTTACATTGTGACCCGTATGACATTGAGGAGCATGGAAGACTTCTGGATTCCCACATTGCTTACCATATTAATACTAAATATTTTTGGCATAGTTTTTTCAGTCTCCCTGCTATCACTTTACGATTACACGGTGCAATCCATATTTTTAGCTTTAGTGCTTTGCTCGTTCATCCTAATGCTGCTTCTATTGTGGCGACTAAAGTCAATATCAAAGAAAAAAACCATAGCCACAGACCAGCAAAATAAACTTAAAACCTGCAAGAACAAAACACGAACTGAAAAATAAGTTAAAGCCCATAACGTTTCAATTTTCGTGAGATTCAAACCATGAAGCGTACTCTCCCTTCACCTTATTTTAAAAACTCAAACTCGAACCTTATAACCATTATTAGTGAGCATCACGCTTGGCGAACACTGAGCGGTGTGCAAACAAATGACTATTACGCTTATCGCAAAGCACTGTTAAATGGCTGTCACCTTCAAAAAGCCTCTTTCGAACTTCGTCATCCAGAAGTGATGATCTACGACTTGAGCAATATTGAGCCAAACTTCAACTATTTGTCCGACGACGAAATAGTGAACACATGGAATTACCTAAACCTAAGAACGAGTCAACTAAACTCGAGTGAGCTTCGTAAAATAAAAGGAGACGGCCTGTCCCCGGAAATAGCTATTTCTGGACCCTCCAAACCTTTACTGCTCGAATACAAAAACTCTCTAATTAGAGAAGCACTCTCTAACTTCTCTCATAACAAACAGTTCTCTTCGATGAAACCAACGATTCGAGGCATAGCAAAGAACAGGTTGCTGATAGCCACAAACGACGAAACGATAGACTTTCACAATCGATTCTGTGAGTTCTACAGCGAATACATCTCTCACGAACATTGGGACAGTAGTCTAGCGCTCAATACGAGATACATTTATGAGTATCATGCCATTTGGCACAAAATTAAAACGATAGCAAAAAATAAAATATTTTTACTATCGGCTGGTCTACCACTCGCACTTGGTTATCTGGCAACGACAGGAGATCGAAACATCTTCTTTTCAGAGATCCATCGGCAAAACGATCCAAGCTTGCTAACTAGAGACAACGATTTCCTAGACATTTTTCCTCACACATCATCATCGAATGAGCCATGGTTGATTATAGATAAAGCTTATACGGGGGGAAGCCTAAGAGCAGCAGCCAATATGCTCAGAAAAAAACTAGGCTATGAACTGGACGTTAAAACTCTAGCACTATTTCCAAAAACCTTCAGTGCCTTCATGAGCGCAGACTATGCCATTTACGCAGGAAAGCTTTTTGAGGTCAGATCGCACGCCTCACGATTAGATAGAGAGAATTGGCATACACAATTAATAACTGAGCAACCAATATGAGAGCGTTATTCAAGCGTGAATATGTAGCCGAACTAGAAGAATGCCTTTATGAAGCCAGAAAGCAATTACGTCGTTATTGGGCGGCAACGCTGTCATGCCTACCAGATTTCAAAAATGAGAACAAGATCTGGGACAATACTCAAACCAAATTTGATATAGATTGCCAAAATATACTATTTGAATGTCTTTCGAGTATCAGCATTCCATTAACTATCTATTCCGAGGAAAATACCTCGCCTATAAAATTTGGAAGTCACGGAGACTTCTACTTATTGATAGACCCTTTAGACGGGACACACAATGCTGTTCTAGGCTTTCCCGGTTATACATCTAGCGTGGCACTTTATCATGATGGAAATTATGTCTTCGGCTGGGTCTACGACATATCAAGAGATTTAGTTTACACAGCTGCATACGGCGAGGGCGCCTATCTTCAGTCGCCAATAATTGTAAAACGGCTTAAGACTCGAAAACCCAACTCAATAGAAGAAATGCGAATTTCATTTCATCGTCCAAAAGGTAGTAGGGACATAAATAAAATTCAAAGCCTTATATGGTCGGCGGCTAAAATTCGCGTTTACTCATGCTCTTCTTTGGAAATATGCCTGATTGCCGCTGGAGCTCTTGATGCATTCATAGACATAGGTCCACCGGGACATGAGCGGAGTTGTGATATTGCCGCTGCAGAGTTAATTCTCAGAGAGGCAGGTGGAGCATTGTTCGATGATAAAGGTCACCCCAGATTCTGTTCACCACCAACGACAGCTTCTCTATCAGACAACGGAACATTGATAGCCTTATCCTCAGAAAAAATGATACAAATAATTTTATAGCGCAATTCAAACGGAGACGAACCATGCTATTAGAAATAGTAAATTTGAAACTTGAGTTACTATCTAACGGCGTTAGTTTTACCCAGGAGTTCCTAGAGTACTTTCAGGCCCAAACAAATCACATTGAAAAAAGGCGAGCATATGGAATAGGTGATAGCATCATACTTAGCTCTGGCACCCGGACCCCACAGGAAATTATTCTTGGCGGTCAGATTATTGCAGCCGCCAACTATAACCCCAACTCAAACCTCAGAGTATTTTTAGCAGAAGAAACGCCATCACTAAGATACGGTAACAAAACGATAAAAATCACATTTCCGGCGAGACCACGTTCTTACGGAAGACGCTTGAGCAATGGCGAACTGCTCGAAAGAAACTTGACTGTATACGGAGATTCGACCCTCGGAATTTTCTCACCTGGTCATTGTTATTACTTCAACGATGGTCATGAATGCAAATTTTGCTCTCTGGGCCCTGCAAGAGAAAGTTTATCTGATCATAAGATGCGTGTTAAAGGTGATATAGCGGGGGAAGCAGTAGCAACAGCTATTGAAGAAGAGAACAACCGGTTCAAGAGGGTGTTATTGAATGGCGGCACAGTCCCGAATTATGACAAAGGATATTTAATGCATATAGACTTACTTGAACGAATAAAACAAAAAAACCTACAAAACGACTTAGACTATCATTTGATCTCTATGCCTCCTAAGGACTTTCGACTTTTTGAGCGATTCAAAACAGTTGGCAACAACATGTCAATGAGTCTGGAGGTATTCAACTCAGACCTATTTTCCGAAGTTTGCCCAGGAAAATCTCGTGATTTTACTCGGGATCGATTTCTTGCCGCTTTTGAAGCTGCTGTAGACGTTCTAGGTCGCGGCAATGTATACGCAGGTTTTGTAGCCGGCATGGAACCGTTAGAATCAATCATTGAAGGCATAGAGTACTTTGGAGATATGGGAGTAGTTCCTGCAGTTGCAGCGTTCCACCCTGACGCTGGCTCGCAATATTCTACAAGAGAGCGACCATCTGTGAATTTCCTGAATACACTCGGTAAAAAAATGTCAGAGATATATCGCAGAGAAGGATTTCGGCCGTTAATAGAAGGAAGTGGTAGAAACTCTCTGGACACCGAGGCTTACTTGGGAGGTTTCGCATGAAAGATACATCTCAGTCGGCAATATTTATCGCTTTTGAAGGTACGGATGGCGCCGGGAAATCCACTGTTGCAAGGGCCACATATGACAAAATTTTTGAGTCCAACGCGGCGCTACAGTACATAGACAAGAACCGTCCACCGGTATCGTCAGGTTATTCAGAGTTCCATATGTCCCGCCTTCGTGAAGTTCTTTGGGATTATCCCGACCAAGCCCCACTTGAACAACTAGGTGACAGACATTGGCTGGCCTTGATAACCGCTTGGTTTCAGGCCACAGACTATGGTGCCATAAGACCACTAGTTGACTCTGGCATGAGTTGCATCGCAGATGGTTGGTACTATAAGTACCTTGCTCGCTTCCTACTTAAAAACGAAGATTTGGCTGAAGAGGCCTTAGTAGTATTCTCGACAATTAGAAAACCGGATTTCGTCATTTTCTTAGATGTTGACCCAGTTCTCGCTGCACAGCGTAAAGAATCATTCCGCCTGAGCGAGAGTGGAGCCTATGATGGAGGTAATGAGGATCGCATTCAGAGCTTCATTGAGTATCAAAATCGAGTCCGATCCAGCTACGAACGATGCGGTTTGGAAAGTTGGGTGCGGATTGATACAACCGACCTCAGTGAGGAGGCTGTACTTGATAAAGCGGTAAGCGCCGTACGGAACATACTCAACGGAATATAGTATTCACAACCCCACCTGCCCTGTGTCGGTGCGTTCCACAAGTGTTTGAATGGCGGCCAGTTCGATGCATAGACCTACAACCGCTGGCTCCGGCTCCGGTCCGGGAAAGTCTTTACTAACCCTGAAACTAAGGGCTACTACTAACTCCTGCTCGCGATAGCGGACTATTCAGTCGACATCATTATTGAATGTGATGCCTCTTCGCGAGCAAGCCCGCTCCCACAGGGGGGCTTACAGTTCCAGCACCATCTCATGCCACGCCATGCCGCCATGGTCGGACGCCGAGGGTTTGACGTAGGCAAAGCTGAAACCGGCGTACAACGGAATATGCCGTTCCTTGCACATCAGGTTGATGCTGACCTTGCCCATCGCGCGCATGCGCTCGATGAATTCGCCCATCAGGCGCTTGGCCAGGCCTTGGCCCTGATAATCCGGATGCACCACCACCGACATGATCACCACATGCGGGCCGGCCGGGTCGTGGCCGATCAATTCCTTGAACGCCTCGTCCGACATTTCCACCTGAAACGCCGCACCGGAATTGATGAAACCGGCGACCACGCCGTCCACCTCAGCGACGATAAAACCCTCGGACCAGGTGGCGATGCGGGTGGCGATTTTCTCGCGGGTAGCGGCTTCGTCACCTTCATAGGCAACGGTTTCGATGGCAAAGCAACGGTCCAGATCGGCGGGGGTGACGTTGCGGATGACAGTGTTCATGGCAGCTCGGGATCAGCGTGGGAAAGGCCGGGGATGATAAATCAGCCGTCGTGGGACATCGAGAGACGAATCGGCTGATTCGCCTCTCGATGCACATCTCACGCTTTGATCGGTACCCAGATCTCCAGCTTGCCGGTGTTGAGCTTGGGGTTGAAGTCTTCGCTGTAGCGTTCGAACTCCGGGGCATCCAGCGCCTGGTGTCCGGACTGTGGCAGCCAGGTGTCGAAGATGTAGCGAAAGGTCTGTGGCAAGGTGTCCAGCGCCCCCTTGTGCTCGAACACCGCGTAATACTGGGGCTGCACTTCAACCCAGCGATAGGTTTCCGGCAAGTCGTCGAGTTTGCTGATCTCGACGCCAGCGATGTAATCGAAGCCGCCCTTGCCGTCGAAATTGCAGCAGACGCCGTAGGTAACTTCGCCTTTTTGCCCCGGAACATTGCCGATGTGGGGAATGAATTTATCCCAGAGTGCTGGAATATCCCGGGTGGTTTGCTGGGTGAATCGACCGCCCAGCCCTGCAATCAGCAGGAAATGCCCGTGTTCGAAGCGCGGTTGCGTCAGTTCGACGCGTGCTAATTCATCCATGACTCGACTCCTGACACATAAAATGGGTTCGGCTGGGAGTATAGAAGCCAAACCCGATTCGCCCAATTACAGTGCGTGCAATTGCTCGACGGCAGCGGCACCGACGAACTCGTTGTAGCCAGATAGGATCACGTAGACCGCGAAATAACAGAAGATCGCGGCCGATGCCAGATAGGAATAACGCAGCAGCTTGTCGCCCAGCAACTTGCCGCCATGGCTCGCGGCGAAGCACAGCCCGATACACCAGAGAATCCCCGCGCAGAGAAAACCGCCGAGAAACAGCGCGGAACTGAGGGCGCCACCGCCACCGGAACGAGCGATCAGCGTACCGCCCACCGCAGCGAACCAGAGAATCGCACTGGGCGACGACATGGCCAGGAAAATCCCGCGAAAGAACTCTTTGCGATGGGAGTTGTGCCCCACCTCGGCCGATTGCGCCAGCACCGCTTCGTGGTGGATCGCCGAATAAATCATCTTCGCCGCGAAGTACACCAGCAGCGCCGAGCCACCGATCCACAACACCCAACGCACGCTTTCGTACTGCAGCAACACGGTCATGCCAGCCAGTGCCAGCACCGCGTAGATCAGATCGCCGACACAGGTCCCGAGCCCCAGCGCAAAGCCCTGGAAATAGCCGCGTTGCATGGCCAGAGTGATCATCGCGATGTTGGCCACGCCGATATCCAGGCACAGCGAAAGGCTCAGCAAGAAGCCGCTGGTAAATTCCATCGAACCCTATCCTTCGGAAAAATTTGTTTACTTTGAGGCTGGACAGTCTGCCACAGCTCCCCGTACATTCCGCCACAGGTCACCGCAGTGACCAGCGTCGCTCGGACGGTTCCGGGCGCTTACGTTATCCGAGGCAACAATGGCCGAACAAGGTTCGCCGCGCCGCTTTGCGCGCATCGATCGACTCCCCCCTTACGTTTTCAACATCACCGCCGAGCTGAAGATGGCCGCCCGTCGTCGTGGCGAAGACATCATCGACTTGAGCATGGGCAACCCCGACGGCGCCACGCCGCCGCACATTGTCGAAAAACTCGTCACTGTGGCCCAGCGCGAAGACACCCACGGCTACTCCACCTCCAAGGGCATTCCGCGCCTGCGTCGGGCGATTTCCAACTGGTACAAGGATCGCTACGAGGTCGACATCGACCCGGAAAGCGAAGCCATTGTCACCATCGGTTCCAAGGAAGGCCTGGCGCACCTGATGCTGGCCACCCTGGATCAGGGCGATACCGTACTGGTACCGAACCCGAGCTACCCGATTCACATCTACGGTGCCGTGATTGCCGGCGCCCAGGTGCGGTCGGTGCCGCTGATTCCTGGCGTGGATTTCTTCGCTGAACTGGAACGGGCCATTCGTGGCTCGATCCCGAAACCGAAGATGATGATCCTCGGCTTCCCGTCCAACCCCACCGCCCAGTGCGTGGAGCTGGATTTCTTCGAGCGCGTCATCGCCCTCGCCAAGCAGTATGACGTGCTGGTGGTGCACGACCTGGCCTACGCCGACATCGTCTACGACGGTTGGAAAGCCCCGTCGATCATGCAGGTGCCAGGGGCCAAGGACATCGCGGTGGAGTTTTTCACCCTGTCCAAGAGCTACAACATGGCCGGCTGGCGCATTGGCTTCATGGTCGGCAATCCGGAACTGGTCAACGCCCTGGCGCGGATCAAGAGCTACCACGACTATGGCACCTTCACCCCGCTGCAAGTGGCGGCGATTGCGGCGCTGGAAGGCGATCAGCAATGCGTGCGCGACATCGCCGAGCAGTATCGGCAGCGCCGCAACGTGCTGGTCAAGGGTTTGCACGAACTGGGCTGGATGGTGGAAAACCCGAAAGCCTCGATGTACGTCTGGGCGAAGATTCCCGAGGCCTATGCACACCTGGGCTCGCTGGAGTTCGCCAAGAAACTGCTGGCCGAAGCCAAAGTGTGTGTCTCGCCGGGCGTCGGGTTTGGTGAATATGGCGATGATCACGTGCGCTTTGCGCTGATCGAAAACCAGGACCGGATTCGTCAGGCTGTCCGCGGAATTCGCGGGATGTTCCGGGCGGATGGGTTGGCACCAAAAACCAACTGACAACACATAACATTGTGGGAGCGGGCTTGCTCGCGAATGCGGTGTATCAAACAACATCTTGGTCGACTGACACTCCCCCTTCGCGAGCAAGCCCGCTCCCACATTTGTTCTATGTTCAGTCTTGAAATCGATCACCCACAAAAAAACCGCATCGCTGCGGTTTTTTTGTGTCTTGCGTTCGCCTTAAACGAACAGCGACAACAACAGGATAAAGCCCAGGCCCACCACCGACAGGATGGTTTCCATCGCGGTCCAGGTTTTGAACGTTTCGGCCACGGTCATGTTGAAGTACTGCTTGACCAGCCAGAAACCGGCGTCGTTGACGTGGGACAGGATCAACGAACCGGCACCGGTGGCCAGCACCAGCAGCTCACGGTTCACACCCGGGATCATCCCCACCACCGGCACCACGATGCCCGCGCCGGTAATGGTCGCCACGGTCGCCGAACCGGTTGCAATACGGATCACCGCAGCTACCAGCCAGGCCAGCAGGATCGGCGAGATCTGCGCGGCCACCGCCATGTTGCCGATCACGTTACCCACACCGCTGGTCACCAGCATCTGCTTGAAGCCACCACCGGCACCGATGATCAGAATGATCGCGGCGGTCGGCGCCAGGCTCGCATCCAGCCATTTCAGGATCTGTTGGGAACCGATGCCCTGCTTGTGGCCGAAGGTGTACAGCGACAGCAGCAACGCCAGCAGCAGCGCCGAGATCGGGTGACCGATCAGGTCCATGAAGGTGCGGAAGAAGTTGCCGTCCGGCAGCACTACGTCGGCAAAGGTCTTGAGCAACATCAGGAACACCGGCGACAGCACGGTGACCAGAGTGATGCCAAAACTCGGCAGATCGGCGGAATCCGACTCGCGCGCCAGTTGATCCACCAGCTCCTGATTCGGATGACCGGGGATGTGCTTGGCAATGAACGTACCGAAGATCGGACCGGCAATGATAGCGGTCGGCAGCGCCACGATCAGGCCGTACAGAATGGTCTTGCCGATGTCGGCACCGAACACGCCAATGGCCAGCAACGGCCCCGGGTGCGGCGGCACCAGGCCGTGTACCGCGGACAGACCGGCCAGCAGCGGGATACCGATCTTGATGATCGACACGCCGGTGCGGCGGGCCACGATGAACACTAACGGAATCAGCAACACGAAGCCGATTTCGAAGAACAGCGGAATGCCAACCAGGAACGCGGCGAACATCATCGCCCACTGCACCTTGTCCTTGCCGAAGGCGCGGATCAACGTCTGCGCAATCTGATCTGCACCGCCCGATTCGGCCATCATTTTGCCGAGCATCGTGCCCAGCGCGAGGATGATGCCGACAAAACCGAGTACGCCACCGAAGCCGTCCTGGAACGCCTTGATGATGGTGCCGATCGGCATGCCGGAGGTCAGCCCGAGGAAAGCGGCGGCAATGGTCAGGGCAATGAACGGGTGGAACTTGAACTTGGTGATCAGGACGATAAGCCCGATCACCGTGACCACTGCGTCGAGCAGCAGGAACGTCTCGTGGGACATGCCAAACATTGGGGGTGTCTCCTGGTTGTTGTTGTTATTGAAGCGGGTTAGTCAGAAGCCGTGAGGACAGCGCTGTCTTTGTAAACACAGTCATACCGCCTGCTTCAGGCCGTGCGCCTGCCACCAGACATGAGCCTGCGCAGCCAGTTGCTCGACGCTATGGGTCGAAGCATCCAGCGCCAGGGTCAACGGCTCGCCCACGGGCGATTCGAGGGTGGCGAACTGGCTGGCGATCAAGGTCGACGGCATGAAATGGCCGGGCCGATGGGAGACGCGGTCGGCGGCCACTTCGGGGGTCAGCTCAAGGAACACGAAGCCCAGGCCCGGCAAGGCACTGCGCAGGCGTTCGCGGTAGATGTGTTTGAGCGCCGAACAGGTCAGCACCGGGCGTTGGCCCTTGGCGTCGACACGGCGCAGTTCATCGCACAGGCTGTCGAGCCAGCCGGCACGGTCTTCATCGTTCAGGGGGATCCCCGCGCTCATCTTTTCGATATTGGCGGCAGGGTGGAAAGAGTCGCCTTCAATGGCCGTGGCGCCGCTCAGTTGGCACAGGGCCTCGCTGACGCACGTCTTGCCGCAACCGGCAACGCCCATGATGACCAGGGCGGTGATGGGATGATTCATGTAACACCTCAGCGCGCAGACAGCGCTACCTTTGCCAGTTATGACACTAGACCAAAAGCAGATATTGCCGACGCCTTTCTTGTCATTTTAAGGGTTGCAGCAGGTTAAGTCCCAACGCCAAAAAGCGAGGATCAGGCGAACCCCCGCTCACGCATTTGCAGCTGCATCGAGACAGCGCTACCTTAGTGCCTTGAATTTTGTTTGGCAAGCCGTCGATGAACCTAACCAAGAACGATAAAAATACCCGCACCACTGGCCGCCCTACCCTTAACGAAGTAGCCCGCCTGGCCGGCGTCAGCCCGATCACCGCGTCCCGCGCCCTGCGTGGCGTCAGTACGGTGGCCACTGAACTGGTGGAAAAAGTCCAGAAAGCGGCGCTGGAACTCAACTATGTGGTCAACCCCGCCGCCCGTGCCCTGGCCTCGGCCCAGAGCCAGTCAGTGGTGGTATTGGTGCCTTCGCTGTCGAACCTTTTGTTCATCGATACCCTGGAAGCCATTCATCAGGTTTTGCGCCCCAAGGGCTTCGAAGTGCTGATCGGCAACTTCCACTACTCACGTGATGAAGAAGAAAACCTGCTGCGCAACTACATGGCGTATCAGCCGCGCGGTTTGTTGCTGACCGGTTTCGACCGCACCGAAAGTTCGCGGCGGATGATCGAAGCCAGCAACATTCCCTGTGTGTACATGATGGAACTGGACAGCGCCGCCGGGCTCAACTGTGTCGGTTTCTCGCAACTGGCGGCGGGTGAAACGGCGGCCGAGCACTTGCTGTCGCGTGGTCGCAAACGCCTGGCCTACATCGGCGCACAACTGGATCAGCGTACGTTGCTGCGCGGCGAAGGCTTCCGCAAAGCCCTGCAAAAAGCCGGTTTGTATGACCCGGACCTGGAAGTATTGACGCCACGCTCTTCCTCGGTTGGCCTGGGCGGCGAGCTGTTTTTGCAACTGCTGGCCAGTCACCCCGATGTCGATGCGATCTTCTTCGGCAACGACGACCTGGCCCAGGGCGCCCTGCTTGAAGCCTTGCGCAATGGAATCAGGATTCCCGAGCAGGTGGCGATCCTCGGTTTCAACGACTTGCCCATGTCCGAACATATGGTCCCGCGCCTGAGCAGCATCAACACCCCACGAGAGGCCATTGGCCGTCGCGCGGCAGAGCAGATGCTGACACTGATGGCCGGCAATACCGTGGCCAGGCCGGTGCAGGACATGGGGTTTGAGTTGAAGGTGCGGGAGAGTACATAGGCACCTGCATCAATTTGGTCAGGCAAGGGATATTGTGGCGAGGGGGCTTGCCCCCGTTCGGCTGCGGAGCAGTCGTAATCCGGTTCACGGGGTTTAACTGTATGACCGCAGTGTCTGCCTTGGGGTCGCTTCGCAACCCAACGGGGGCAAGCCCCCTCGCCACAGGGAAGGCCTCTCACCTTGGCTCAATGTTCAGTCCAGCGGATCAAGGTTATCCAGCACTCGATTCACTGCCAGTTCGGCCAGCATGATGATCTGTGCGATCGCCAATGCCGTGTTGCGCTGACTGCCTTCCAGAAACGTAGCAAAGTCATTGGTCATGACGCTCGCCGAGGCCAGTGATTCGCAGGCGTGAGCCAACAGCGTTTCGTTGTTGATGCCGGGTGAGATGGAGAACATCGGGCTGGGATTGCGTGGGGGGTTGGGCGTGGGTTTGAACATGGTGATGCTCCTAGAGTAATGGAGCTGCCAAGTCTCGCTGCGATACGAAGGGTGGCAGCTGTACGCGGGTCGCAGACCGGGACTCTAGAACCCGGTAGACCCGAAGGCCTCCCACGCACAGCCGCCATAACGTGAATTGATCACGAACGGTGGACGCTATGCGTCTAGAGATACCCGGGCTGCGAAACCCGATCGCTGAATTTGCAGCGACACGGAACGATAGAGTCCGGATACCAGGCGCACAAGTCGGCGGATTCTGGCGTAGTTGTAGGCAAGGGTGCAAGAAACCGTAATCTGTGGAGCTCGTCCGAAGCCGATTACCTTCAGACCATTCCTACACAGCATTCCGGGACTGTTTATCCGCATTTCGAAACATCTTTTACCCTTCACGCCCCGAGAGGCGAGTGCAGAATCCGCAAACTTTTCTCGCGGATATTCCTATGCGCAAAGCGATTTTCCTGACCGGCGTGCTGACCCTCTTGCTCGGCCAAACGATTCAGACACAAGCCTCGGAGCCGAACGACTGGACGCAGTTTCTGAGCGATCCTCGTTTCATGCCGGCAATCAAAAGTTGCCTGGCCGCTCACCCGAAAGCCGAGGGGCCAGCCGTTGTCATGAACGTTTGGCATGCGAGCCTGGAAGAAGCCGGGGTCATGACAACCGACCTGAGCGGACGCAGAAACAGCTGTTTCGCCCGCAAGGACACAGGTGTTGTAAGCGAGTCCCGGACGGTGTTTGATCTGCCCGGACCGCTATTTGTGTCAGTGGATCAAGCCAAAGTGGCGCCCAAGGGTGAGTGCATTGAATCAACTCCGGTGTACATCGACCAACGGCTTCAAGGCTGGATCCTCAGGCAACCTGTTCTCCATCCACACATCCCCAGTGCCTGTTCGACCCCGATCTGGACTGACCTGTTGCCGGCCAACCAGACTCGGCCAAGTGCCTGAAGCCCAATCAAGAGCCTCCGTCGAGGCATTACCACGCGGAGAGTGGGAACGATCAAGGCGTCCAGGCGAACGGATTTCAACTAACCTTTTAGAGCAACGTATGTCGCCCTGTGACAGGCACACTGCTAGATTCCCGTAGCGCACCAATTCGCTAACGGAGTAGCTCAATGGAACACACACTGAAGATTCTGGGTAAAGCCTCGTCGATCAACGTCCGCAAGGTTTTGTGGACATGCGAGGAGCTGGGCATAACCTACGAACGTGAGGACTGGGGCAGCGGGTTTGCCTCGACCCACAGCCCGGAGTTCCTCCGGTTCAATCCCAACGCGCAAGTGCCGGTGATCATCGATGAAGCCGGGGTGTTATGGGAGTCCAATACCATCTGCCGCTATCTGGTCGGCAAACACCATCACCATCATTCCGAGCTGCTGCCTACTGAACCGGCCGCCCGCGCTCGGGTGGAGCAGTGGATGGATTGGCAAGCCACCGAGCTCAATCCGTCCTGGAGATACCCGTTCATGGCACTGGTGCGCAAGGACCCGGAACTCCAGGACCCGCATAGCCTGGATGTCGGCATCCGCGGCTGGAACCAGAAAATGGGCATCCTCGAACATCAACTCGCAACCACCAAGGCCTATGTCGCCGGACCACGGTTTACCCTGGCCGACATCGTCATCGGCCTGTCCGTCAACCGCTGGCTGATGACCCCGATCGAGCGTCCGGACTACCCCGCCGTCGATGAGTATTTCAAACGTCTGGCGCAACACCCCGGTTTCCTGAAGCATTGCTGCAACGGCTTGCCTTGAACCAGCCAGTTAAGCAATTTCAGCCGCGACACCCTTTGTAGCAGCTGCCGAG
>NZ_AKJM01000052.1 GCF_000282335.1 Pseudomonas sp. GM48 | reverse complement strand
ACCGTGTCGATGCCGGCACCGGGGAGCTCGTTCACCACGTCCCCAAGGTCGGTGACTTCGTAGATATCGTCGCCGACACCGCCGGCCATGGTATCGGCACCCGCACCGCCGATGAGAACGTCATCGCCCGCGTCACCATTGAGGATGTCGTTACCGCCCAAGGCGTTCAGGATGTCGTTGCCATCACCTCCGCTGGCCACGTCATCGCCTGCCGTGCCGGTCCATATGTCGGCACCGGCGGTACCGACAAACACATCACCGACCACTGTCGTTGCGGCAGAGATGACTCGCTCAAGTGTGCCGAGGTCATCGGTGTAACTCGCGACGACACGCAGTTGCTGACCGACCTGCGCCTGGCTGGGCGTGAAGGTCGTGCCCGTCGCGCCGACGATGTTGGCAAAGATCGCACCGCTCCCCATCTGCCACTGACGGGTAATCACCGAGGTCGTGGTCCCGTCGGTGTCGGTGAACGCATCCGTGGCGGTCAAGGCCGAGCCCTCCGTCGGGGTCGTATCGCTGATCAGCACCGTGCCAACCGGTAGGAGGTTGACGGGGCTGCCGCCGAGCGGCGCAGTTGGCGCGGTCGGCGCCGAGAACACGCTTTCCAGCACGCCGTGGGCGTCCTGATAGACGGCCCTGACGCGCAGCAGCAGTCCCTCCTCAGCCGCGGTCACCGTGAAGGTCGGACCGGTCGCGGTTGCTAGTCCGCCTCCGAGCGCAATACCGATGTCGTCGAAGATACCAGTGCCCGGGTTTGTTTCGACCTGCCATACGAACGCGATGGGACTGGTGATCGCACCTCCGCTAGCGACATTGTCCGCATCGCTGACGGTGTCGGCCGACACGGTCAGCGTTTGGCCGACGGCCGGCGTGCCATCGCTGATCCTCAGCAAGCCCACCGGCTCGGCGTTCAAGCCATTGACGAGAACCAGCGACTGATCGGCGAACTGCAGCCGCTCGATACTGCTGAGCCTGTCAGTACCGTCCCGACCGACGACGCTGTCGGCCACGGTGGTCGTGCCGTCGACGTTCGCGATGACGGTGTAGTCGGCCAGAAGGCCGGTGTACAGGGCCGTGTCGAAGGAATGGCCAGGGTTAAGTGGGTCAGGCGCATCCGTCAGGATTTCACGGACGGCGACGAGTTGACCGGGGTTGTAAGTGCCGTTGAGCATGAGCGGCACCAACGGGACCATGCTGTCGAACGTTGCGATCTCCGGACCTGTGCCATCAATGTTCTGCCGCACGCTGATACGTACGTTGAGCCACTTGTCACCGTCGATGAGGTCATCGCCGCCACGGCCTTCGATGATGTCGCTGCCGCCGCCGCCGAGGACGATGTTGCCGGCGCCGAACTGATCGTCTGCCGTGCCCACAATGCCGTCCGGGCCGGCTGCTGCGGTGCCGACGAACGAGCGCAGGCCGTTGACCAGGTCGAAGTTGGTGAGCACGCTGCCCTGAGCACCGGCAGCCGCGATCACGGTGGCATCGGCATCATCGCCACGCAGGATGTCGCTGAAGTGCGACCCCGTCAGACCTTCCACCAGTTGGAACCGAGCCACGGTTGCGGCCAACTCCGGCAGTGGCGGAGCGAGAGCGATCTCGGCGAGGCCCAGGTCGACGGACACGCCGAACGGGTCGTCCTTGAAGCCGGCCCAGTCGTAACCGGAGCCACCCAGGTAGCGGTCCCCCGCGCCGCCGTTGCCGAACATGATGTCGTCGCCACCTTCGGCCATGAATCTGTCGGGCCCGCCCGTGCCGGTGAAGATGTCGTTACCGCGTATCAGGTCGAGCCCGTTCGGGTCGAAATTGTCGCCGGGAGCACCATCGGCGGTTCCCTTCTCGATCCAGTCGTCACCTTCGTTACCCATCAGCTGTTCATCGGCCATGCTGCCCATGATGAAGTCGTCGCCTGCGCCACCGAAGACCTCCGAGGAGTCCTCACCGGTGACGACGAAGTCCTTGCCGAAGCCGCCGAGGTTCAGATTCACGCCGTTGCCACTGTGGATGACGTCGTTGCCGTCGCCGCCATGAATGGTGTCGTCGCCGCCCATGTCGGTGAGGATGTCGTCGCCGTCGCCCCCGACGATGAAGTCGTTACCGTAGCCACCTTCGAGGCGGTCATTGCTACCGTCGCCATAGAGCGTGTCGTCGCCGTCGCCAGAAACGAGAATGTCATTGGCGGCCGAGCCACCGAGCACCACATGGTCTTCGCCGGTGTACTGCAGGTAGTTGGTATCAGGGCCGACCGTCGCAGGGTTGTCCCGAATGACCAGCGGCGTGAGGAGGATGCCGCCGACAGGGTCGGTATTACCGGGCAGGTCGTCGACGGTGCCCACGATGCCATCCGGCCCGGCAATCACGCTCTCGTTGAACTGCCTGGTCGGGTCGACCTCCAGGGTAAAGGCCGGAGTCAAGAACATGACGGCTGGGAGGTGGGTCGCATCGGTGTTGGCCATCACCAGTCTCGCGAACGAGTTGTTCTCCAACTCGGTAACGAAGTTAAGCCCCGCGTTGCGTTCCAGGTAGTAGAAGCGGTCGGCGTTCTGCAGCTTCTCCATCTGGTTCTCGAACACGAAGTTGAAGGTCGAGCCGAGCATGCCGCCAAACGGCATTTTTTCCTCGGCGAGGCCGCCGATCCAGAGGTCGATGTTGTCCAGACCGGTAATGGTGACGCCGGTCGGGCCACTCGCCCAGGCGCCGGTGCTATTGAGGAAGTCCAGCCGATCCGCCGGTTCGCCGGCGCCGCCCAACACCAGGAGCGATGCCGCGGCGCGCTTCCCGTCGAGCGTGGTGGCGCTGGTAATGGAGGCGTGCGTGCCATAGGCGGCGATGAAGTTGATCAGCGATTCCGGGTGCTTCAGGTGTTGCACCAAATCGGCCCAGCTGATGTAGGGCTTCAGGTTGCTGTCGCCGGTTGCGGTGAAGAACTCACGACGCGCCTCGTTCAGGGTCGGAAGCCCGGTATCACGGCCGCGCGCGATGTTGATGGCGGGCAGGTCGAGCGGCAGGCCCAGCAAGTTGTTGCGCACCGCTTCGGTGACGAACTCATCGATCTCGTTGCCGACCTGGCGCGTCAAGCCGCGGACGATGGCACCGGCCGCCTGCTCCGGTGTCGGGCCGCTGGCCGCAAACGCCAGCGGATTGAGGAAGGCCTGAATCAGGCCGATCTCGCTCGAGGCGAAGTTAGGGTCCAGCCGGTCGATGGTCTCGGTCAGCATCGAGTGGCCAAGGCGGTAGACCGCGTGCGCGAACTCGGCGACGATCGCCGGGTCGATCTCGGTTTGATAATTCTGGTGTTCGCCAAGGAATGGATCGATGTTCGGCTGAATGGTACGCGCGAACTCTTCGAACACCAGGTGCTGGTACTGCATCTCGGTACCGAATCTCGCCGCCTGGAACAGGCGCTCTCCGTTCCAGTGCAGGGCAGCGATCTCAGCCGCGGTTGTTGGCAACACCAACAATTGGGCATCAGGCATCAGCCACTGGTTCAGGAAGTTGACATCGTTGGAGGCGATGGCCACATCCTTGGTGTGCTGGACCAGACGGTTGTGCTCCGAGTGGAAAATCGCGTGGACGGTGGTCAGGCCGATGTTCTCGTTGACCCGGCCGTCGCCGGCGATGTAGTGCGCGTCGAGCAGCTCGTTGTCGTAGAAGCCTGCGGCCACCGGACCGCCGGCAACGAGGTCGGCATCGGCCGTCAGTGGCGCACCGGTCTGGCTGTCCACCGGAACGGCGTTGTGGGCGATATCGATGAGGAACTGGTGGCCGGTGCGCACGGCATTGACCAGGCTGATGGGCGCAGCAGGATTACCCTCGACGAGAACATCATCGGCGGTATCAGCAATACCATCCGCGCCCCTCATCATGACCATCGGGAAGCCGTTCGGGCCCTTGATGAAATTGCCGTAGGCGTCGGTAGCGAGCAGCGGCACGTTGTCGAAGTCGGCATCGGTAAGATTAATGCCAAGCAGATCGCGCGCCTGCGCCTTCACCACTTTCCAGGTGGCCATCCCACCGATTTCGACGTCGTCGGCAGTACCGAACAGGCCATCGGCGCCCAGGTCACGATTGGTGATCAGCCTGCCGGTCGCCACCGGGTCGCCGGCGGCATTGAACTCGTAGGCGCGCAGGAACACCTGGTGCGAAGGGTGCGAGGTGTAGGTCTGGTTCTGGTCGACGAATGGCGTGGTGGTGTTTGAAGCCTCGTGGATGTCGTCGGCGGTGCCGAGGATGCCATCAGGACCTGGCAGGTTGGTGGCCCGCGTCATCACCATGAAGTTGGTCGGGCTGCCCGGAACGAACAGCGGATCGTCCGGCTGCAGCGGGATGAACACCGTGCCGCTGCCGCCCTTGGTCACCAGGTCGAGGCCGTGGTCGAAGAACTGACCGAAGAAGGTCATCCAGGGATTGAACGGTGCGGACAGACCCGCGTCCGGCGCCTCGTTAGGCATGAAAAAGGTCTGGAACGTCGTGCCGTCGGTACGGGTTCCAGTAATCACCTGCGCGCCGTCCTTCAAGACATCGTCAACCGTGCCGAGGATGCCATCCGGACCGGGATCGAACGTGGCCGCGACCGCCGCCGGGTTGGTGGCGGTGTTGTCGGCGATCAAATTGCTGATAGTGCGAGGCTGCGAGTCGTTCACCAGGCCGCTGGTCTGGGCGTAAGAGGTGCCCGCCTCCGCCGTATCGAACTGCGCCGGAACCAGTCGCGGGAAGACCGTGTCGGCTGCACCGAACTCGTTCTGACCCGCCACCAGGTTGTTGAACGACCCGTCGACCGTGCGCAGGCCCAAAGGCAACCGTGCACTCGGCAGCATGCTGAGGAGATCCTCACCGGCCGCATTCCTTTCCGAGATCAGAATCTGATCGAGAATGAACTGCAGATCGGCCCGGATATAGTGCACACCGGTGCTGGCGACCGGCGTCTCGACCGGCAGCGGGGCTGCCGGTGGCGGAGCAACGCCGGCTACGACCGCTGCGGTTGGAGCAGAGAACGCAGTCTCAAGCACACCATTTTGATCCTTGTAGACGGCCCTGACGCGCAATTCCAGCCCGGCGAGATCCGGGGTCACCCTGAAGGTCGGCCCGGTTATGTGCGCCAATGCTGCGCCCCCGTCCGCAATACGGGTGATGTCCTGAAAGACGCCCGTACCCGGGACTGCTTCGAACTGCCAGTAGAAGGCGATCGGTCCGGTGATGGCACCGCCGGCGTTGTCGGCATCGGTCACGCCGGCAGCCGATACCCTCAGCAGTTGACCCGTGGTCGGCGTAGCGTCCGGGGTGTTGCTGGCAGCATCGAGTATGGTCAGCAAGCCCAGCGGGTCGTTGTTGAGCCCGACCCCGCCTGGCAGGGTGAGCGACTGATCGTTGAACTGCAGCCGCTCGATATTGGTCAGGCGGTCGATGCCGTCGCGCCCGACGACGCTGTCGGCCACGGTGGTCACGCCGCCCACAGTGGTGACGGTATAGTCGAGCCGGTTGCCAGTGAACAAGGCCGTGTCAAAGGCGGGGGCATCCGTCAGGACCTCGCGGACGATGACCAACTGACCGGGGTTGAAGGTGCCATCGAGCATGAACGGGATCATGGGTTCCATGCTGTCGAAGGTGGCAATCTCCGGCCCGGTTCCGTCAAGGTTCTGGCGCACGCTGATACGCACATTCAGCCACATGTCGCCGTCGATCAGGTCGTCACCGCCGCGGCCTTCGATGATGTCGCTGCCACCACCGCCGAGGAGGATGTTGCCCGCGCCAAACTGATCGTCTGCCGTGCCCAGGATACCGTCCGGGCCGGCTGCAGCCGCGCCAAGAAACGCCCGCAGACCGTTGACGAGGTCAATATTGGTGAGCACGCTGCCTGGGACACCGGCAGTGGCGATCGCGACCGCGTCGGCATCATCGCCGGTCAGCATGTCGCTGAACGCCGACCCCGACAGACCTTCCACCTGGGCGAACTTGGCTTGCACGCCTGCAACTGAAGGCGACAGGGCCGATTGTTCGAAGGTGATGCGGCTCATGTCCACAGTCACGCCGTAAGGATCATCCTTGTAGGTGGTCCAGTCGAAACCGGACATGCCCAACATCTTGTCCTTGGACTCACTGCCGATGAAGATGTCATCGCCGCCTTCACCGATCATTTCATCGAAGCCGCCGTCACCGCTGAAGACGTCGTTGCCGCCGGTCAACTCTGCCAGCAAAGCCAGTGGCAGGTTACCGGCGAAATTGTCGCCGGGGGATCCGTCCTGGGTCCCGACCTCGATCCAGTCGTCGCCATCGCCGCCCATCATTTGTCCGTTCAGCCGGCTGCCGAGCATGAAGTCATCGCCAGCGCCGCCGAAGACCTCCGAAAAGTCCTCGCCGGTGACGAAGAAATCGTTGCCGTCACCGCCGAGTTCGATATTGATGCCGTTGCCGCCGTGGATGACGTCGTTGCCGGCCCCGCCGTGGATGACGTCATCGCCGCCCATGTCGGTGATGATGTCGTCGCCATCGCCACCCTCGATCTCGTCATTGCCGTAGCCGCCTTCAAGGCGATCATTACCGGCGTCGCCCCAGAGCGTGTCGTCGCCGTCGCCGGAGACGAGAATGTCATTGCCGGCGGTGCCGCCGAGCACGACATGGTCTTCGCCGGTGTACTGCAGGTAGTTGGTATCGGGCCCGACCGTGTTGGGGTTGTCGCGGATGACCAGCGGCGTGATCACGACGCCGTTGATCATGGTGCCGCCAGTGGGATCGGTGTTGCCAGGCAGGTCGTCGGCGGTGCCCACAATGCCGTCCAGACCGGCAATCACGCTCCGGTTGAACTGCCTGGCGGGGTCGACTTCGAGAGTAAAGGTCGGGGTCGAGAAGATCAGGCCCGGGAGATGGGTCGCGTCGGTGTTGAGCATCACCATCTTGGCGAACGAGTTGTTCTCGAGCTCACTCAGGAAGTTGAGTCCCTGGGTGCGGTGCAGGTAGTAGAGCCGGTCGCCGTTTTGCAGCTTCTCGAGCTGGTCCTCGAAGACGAAGTTGAAGGTCGAGCCGAGCATGCCGCCGAACGGCATTTTTTCCTCGGCCAGGCCGCCGATCCAGAAGTCGATGGCATCAACGCCGGTAATGGTTGCCCCATTTGCCAGGTTGGCATAGACGCCGGTGCTGTTGAGGAAGTCCAGGCGATCCGCCGGTTCACCGACGCCGCCCAACACCAGGAGCGAGGCCGCGGCGCGTTTCGCGTCGAGCGTGGTGGCACTGGTAATGGAAGCGTGCGTGCCGTAGGCGGCGATGAAGTTGATCAGCGATTCCGGGTGCTTCAGGTGTTGCGCCAAATCGACCCAACTGATGTAGGGCTTCAGCTGGCTGTCGCCGGTGCCGGCATAGAATTCACGGCGCGCCGCGTTCAAGGACGGGATGCCGGTATCGCGGCCGCGCGCGATGTTGAGGGCTGGCAGGTCGAGCGGCAGGCCCAGCAAGTTGTTGCGCACCGCTTCGGTGACGAACTCATCGATCTCGTTGCCGACCTGGCGCGTCAAGCCGCGGACGATGGCGCCGGCCGCCTGCTCCGGAGTCGGGCCGCTGGTCGCAAACGCCAGCGGGTTGAGGAAGGCCTGAATCAGGCCGATCTCGCTGGAGGCGAAGTTGGGGTCCAGCCGGTCAATGGTCTCGGTCAGCATCGAGTGGCCGAAGCGAAAGACTGTGTGCGCGAACTCGGCGACGATCGACGGATTGATTGTGTCATCGAAGTCAAGGAAGGCATCGACCTGCGGTTGAATGGTGCGCGCGAACTCTTCGAACACCAGGTGCTGATACTGCATCTCGGTGCCGAATTTCGCCGCCTGGAACAGGCGCTCACCGTTCCAGTTCAAGGTCGACAGATCAGCAGGAACAGACGTGACGGGGGTCAGCAGCCACTGGTTCAGGAACGTCAGGTCGCCGGCGGCCGTTGAGGCGAGGATCGTGTCCTTGGTCTGCTGGACCAGCCGGTTGTGCTCGGAGTGGAAGATGGAGTGGACGGTGGTCAGGCCGATGTTCTCGTTGACCCGGCCGTCGCCGGCGATGTAGTGCGCGTCGAGCAGCTCGTTGTCGTAGGAGCCTGCGGCCACCGGGCCGCCGGCAACGAGGTCGGCATCGGCCGTCAGTGGCGCACCGGTCTGGCTGTCCACCGGGCTGGCATTGTGCGCGATGTCGATGAGGAACTGGTGACCGGTGCGGATCGCCAGCGATGCGTCGATCGGTGCCAGCGGATTGCCCTCGACCAAGCCGGTCGTGGTCACGATCTGCGCAAAGCCGTTCGCCCCCCGAATGAAGTTGCCGTACGCGTCGGTCGCCAACAGCGGCAGGTCGAGGACGTCGAGATCGTCGAGATCAATGCCAAGAATGTCGCGCGCCTGCGCCTTCACCACTTTCCAGGTCGCCATCCCGCCGATTTCGACGTCGTCCGCAGTGCCGAACACGCCATCAGCGCCCAGGTCACGGTTGGTAATCAGCTTGCCGGTCGCCACCGGCTTGCCGGCGGCATCAAGTTCATAGGCGCGCAGGAACACCTGGTGCGAGGGATGCGAGCTGTAGGTCTGGTTCTGATCGACGAATGGCGTGGTGGTGTTTGAAGCCTCGTGGATGTCGTCGGCGGTGCCGAGGATGCCATCGGCCCCGGGCAGGTTGGTGGCCCGCGTCAACACCATGAAGTTAGTCGGGCTGCCCGGGACGAACAGCGGATCGTCCGGCTGCAGCGGGATGAACACCGTGCCGCTGCCGCCCTTGGTCACCAGGTCGAGGCCATGGTCGAAGAACTGACCGAAGAAGGTCATCCACGAGTTGAACGGCGCAGACAGGCCCGCGTCCGGTGCCACGTTAGGCATGAAAAAGGTCTGGAAAGTCGTGCCGTCGGTACGGGTTCCAGTAACGACCTGCGCACCGGCCTTCAAGACATCGTCAACCGTGCCGAGGATGCCATCCAGACCGGGATCGAACGTGGCCGCGACCGCCGCCGGATTGGTGGCGGTATCGTTGACGATCAGGTTGCTGATGGTGCGTGGCTGCGAGTCGATCACCAGGCCGGTGGTCTGGGTGTAAGAGGTGCCCGCCTCAGCCGGGCGGAAGACTGGAGTGGTCAAGCGCGGGAAAATGTTGTCGGCTGCGCCGAACTCACTCTGCCCCAGTCTCAGGTTGTTAAACGTCCCGTCGACCGTGCGCAGACCGAAAGCAAATTCCGGGTTCGGTAACAGGCTGGCGAGCGACTGGCCGGCAGTATCCGCTTCCGCGATGAAAATCTGCTGGAGAATGAACTCCAGGTCCGATTTGTTGAAATTGGCCATTTTGGAATGCCCTCGATCTGTCTGGGTAAAGGCGCGGGACGAGAAAACCCGCCCGCGCCAAGTCAAGTGTTGGCTTGCGCAGTTTGTTGATTAGGTTTTTTTGCGAGAGCTCTGGCGTTACCCGGGACCCGGGATACGCGCCTGGAATTCGCGAAATGAATTGCTCGCCGGGCGATCAGGCAGAGCGGACTCGAGCCCTGGGCGGGCCATGGAATCTGGAAGTGAAGGCGAACGTCCTGGACAACCCCTTCCCTCTGAAAAAGAACGAAATGATCGACATGATTCGCTTCCTCTCAGGAGATTCACCGCGCCTTGCGTTGCCAAAGCGATGGCAAGCTTCAGACGGGCGGGCCCCCCGATAACTAAGACTTAAGTCCCATAGCAAAATATTGTCAATTTAACGTCGATAAAACAGACGACCGGTTTCAGACAGTTCAACTAGCTGTTTTTGAAAGACATATAGGAAGTTGAGCGCAGCTATAGAGCAAAATATTATTTCGAACTGTTTCACCACCACCTACGCTGCTGCATAAGGGAGCAACGCAGCGATTTCGGAAGACTCGCCATCCATAGAGCGACCAGCCTGCGCGTCCATAAGCTGTTTACGGGACTACATTTACTGTTACCTGTTGCGCCACCAGGGCAACCGGCTTTTCGAAGTGGGAGGATCAACATGCCCAAGCAGTCGAGCATCCGTTCCGAACTGGCCGACGCGCTCTTTCGTATGCGTCGCAGTTTTTACTTGCTGGCAGGGTTCAGCGGCGTCATAAACGTCATGATGTTGACGCCAGCCGTTTATATGCTGCAGGTCTATGATCGAGCCCTGGTCAGTCGCAACGTCACGACGCTGGCGATGTTGACTGTCCTGGTGGTAGGTCTGTTCTTGCTGATGTCCACGCTGGAAATGGTCCGCACCCGCGTGCTGATCCGGGTCGGCAACTGCCTCGACATGGACCTCAACCGGCGCATTTTCACCGCGGCATTCGAGCGCAACCTGAGCCGTGCCGGAGGTAATCCGGCCCAGGCCCTGCAAGACCTCTCCCAGGTTCGTCAGTTCGTCACCGGCAATTCCCTGTTCGCTTTCTTCGATGCACCGTGGACGCCGATCTACCTGTTGGTCGCCTATCTGATCCACCCGCTGCTCGGACTGCTCACGCTGATCGGCTCGCTGATTCTGATGGGCCTCGCTTATCTCACTGAAAAGGCGACGCAGAAACCGCTGGCCGAAGCCAATCAGGCCGCCATGTCCTCCGCCCTATACGCCAACAACAATCTGCGCAATGCCGAGGTCATCGAGGCCATGGGCATGCTGCCGTCGATCAGCAAGCGCTGGTTCCAAAGCCATTTGCGCATTCTGGAAATGCAGACCCTGGCCTCCGACCGCGCCGCCTTGATCAGCAGCACCGGGCGCTTCGTGCGTATCACTTTGCAGTCGTTGATCCTCGGTGCCGGTGCGCTACTGGCGATCGAAGGCAAGATCACCCCGGGGATGATGATTGCCTGCTCGATCCTCACCGGCCGCGCACTGGGCCCGGTGGAACAGGTGATCGCGTCGTGGAAGCAACTGCTCGGTTGCCGTTCGGCCTGGGGCCGGCTCAACGAGATGCTGCACGATTATCCGCACCGGCCACCGAGCATGTCGCTGCAGCGGCCAATGGGCATGCTGGCGGTGGAGAATGTGTATGCCGGTGCCCCCGGTACCAACAACACGATTCTGCGCGGGGTGGGCTTCAGCCTTGTCCCCGGCGAAAGCCTTGGCATTATCGGTCCATCCGCCTCGGGCAAATCCACCCTCGCCCGCCTGCTGGTTGGCGTCTGGCCGGCACAGGCCGGCAAGGTGCGCCTGGACGGCGCGGACATTTTCACCTGGAACAAGGGCGAACTTGGCCCCTGGCTCGGCTACCTGCCACAGGACGTGGAACTGTTCGAGGGCAACATCGCCGACAACATTGCGCGCTTTGGCGAAGTGGACAGCGAAGCGGTCATCCGCGCCGCCAAGATCACTGGCGTGCACGAGATGATCCTGCGTTTCCCGCAGGGTTATGACACCCGTCTGGGCACCGATGGCAGCCCGCTGTCCGGTGGCCAGAAGCAACGCATCGCCTTGGCTCGCGCGTTGTATGGCGAACCCAATCTGATCGTGCTGGATGAGCCGAACGCCAACCTCGACGACGTCGGCGAAAAGGCCCTGGTCGATGCGCTGGCCGAACTCAAGGGCCGTGGCGCCACCGTCATTCTGATTTCCCACCGTCCCAACGTACTCTGCGCCGTCGACAAGGTGCTGATGCTGCGCGACGGCGGCGTGCAGATGCTTGGCACGCGCGATGAAGTATTCGCAGCGCTGCGCAAGGCCAGTGTGATGCCTGCAGGCGCGTCGACTCCGCTGGCCTCCGTCAAAGCGCGGGAGTAACCGATCATGCAAATGAGCCAACACACCGAGATGATCAAAGCCGATACCAGGAGCATGGTAGATCTGGACGTCGGCAAACCCGCGCGATGGGGCGTGTGGCTGGTGCTCGCCGGCTTCGGCGGCTTCCTCCTGTGGTCCTGGCTGGCGCCGCTGGATGCCGGCGTGGTTGCGACAGGCACGGTCAAAGTCACCAACAATCGCAAAGCCGTGCAGCACCTCACCGGCGGTACCGTGGACGCCATTCTCGTTCGCGAAGGCGATGTGGTGAAAAAAGGTCAGGAGGTGGTGCGTCTCGATTCGTTGCATGCCGTTTCCGAACAGGGTGCGGTCAGCGCCCAGTACATCGTCAGCAAGACGGTGGAAAACCGCCTGGAAGCGGAACGTGACGGCCGCGATGTGGTGAACTTCGACCCCGAGTTGCTCAAGCGCTTCGGGGATGACCAGCGCCTGGCGGCCGCCATGGACTTGCAACAGCGTCTGCTGGACACCCGGCGCGCCGGTCTCGCTGGCGAAATCAGCATACTGCAGGAGAACCTGGCGGCGTCGGCGGTGCAGCTTAAGGGCCTGCAGCAGGTCTACAGCGCCCGCGCCTCGCAGATCAACTTCCTCAACCAGGAACTGCAAGGCACCCGCGTGCTGACGGCCGAAGGCTATGTACCGCGCAACCGTCTGCTTGAACTAGAACGCAACAATGCCGAGCTCTCCGCCGGTCAGGCCGAGAACCTCAACAACATCGCCCGCGTGCGTAGCCAGACCACTGAAATCAAGCTGCGCATCCTGCAGCGCCAGCACGATTACCTGAAGGAAGTCGAATCGCAACTGACCGACACCGCCAAGGAAAACACCACCCTGGCCGACCGCTTGCGCGCGCTGGACTATGAAGTGACCCACACGGTGATTCGTTCGCCGATCGATGGCATGGTCCAGGGCCTGAGCATTGCCACCGTTGGCGGGGTCATTCAGCCTGGCTTCAAGATCATGGAAATCGTTCCGGTCAACGAGCCGCTGCAGGTCGACGCAATGATTCCCGTGCAGGCCATCGACAAGATGGTCCCAGGCCTGCCCGTGGACATTTCCTTCCCGGCCTTCAACCATGCCAGGACGCCAAACATTCCCGGCCGCGTGAAAACCATCTCCGCCGACCGCCTGATGGACGAGGAAAGCAAGCAACCGTTCTATCTGGCTCAGGTGGAGGTCACGCCCGATGGCATGGGCCTGCTTGGCACCAACCACATTCGCCCCGGCATGCCTGCCAGCGTCACCATAAAAACCGGCGAACGCAACATGATCAGCTATCTTCTTAAACCAATGCTTGATCGTGTGGACAGCTCATTCAAGGAACAATGAGATGGAACGTCGTTGCCTGTTCTTCTGCCTGCTGGGGTTGGCCATGCCGGCCGGTGCCATGGACCTCAAACAAGCCTGGGATCTGTTGCAGTTCCAGGGCCCTATTTACCAGGCCTCCGTGCATGAAAAAGAGGCTGGCGAGGAAAACCGCGCCATCGGCAAGGCCGGCCTGCTACCGCAGATCAATGCCTCGGGCTACCACAACAAGGTCAATGGCTCCCAAAGCCAGAGCGGCATCGACAGAGATCTCCATTACGACTCCAAGGGCGCAAACGTGCGCCTGCGCCAGCCGCTGTTCAACAAACAGAAGATGGCCGAATACCGCCAGGGTCAACAGCGTGCCGACTACAGCGTCGCGGTGTTCGATGCCAAGACCCAGGACGCTGCGGTGCGCTTGTCCGAAAGCTATTTCGATGTACTCCTGGCCAGCGAAACCATCGTCCTGGCCAAGTCCAAGCTGACCGCCTTCGAAGAGCAACTCGCTTCGGCGAAGCGGCGCATGGAGCTGGGGGCCGGCACCGTCACCGACATCGACGAGTCGGCCGCCCGCCGCGACCTTGCCGAAGCCGAACTGATCGAAGCGCAGGACAATCTGGTCAACGCGCGCGCCAAGCTTGAGGAATATATCGGTGAAACTCCCGAATCGATGACCACCTTGCGTCCGAGCTTCGATACACCACCGCTGCTACCGAGCAACCTGCAGGACTGGTTGGTCAAAGCCCAGACCGATAGCCCGCTGATCCATGCGCGCCGTTATAGCAGCGACCTTGCCGCAGAAGAAGTGAAGCGTGCCAGTGCCGGCCACTGGCCAACACTGGATTTCATTGCCGGCTACACCGCGGGTGAGAGCCAGTCACTCTCCGAGTTGAATCAACGCAACCACTACGGCTCAATCGGGCTGGAAGTCAATATCCCACTGTACAGCGGTGGCGGCGTCAGCGCGTTGACACGCCAGGCCAGTGCCAATAGCGATAAGGCCATGGACGAACTCGACGCCGCGCGACAGGAAGTCATCACCGAAACCACCCGTGAGTATCAAGGCATACTGAGCGGCGCCAAACGCATTCGCGCGCTGGAGAAGGCCGTAGTGTCCAACGAACGCTCACTGGCATCGGCTCGCAAGGGCTTCAAAGAGGGCGGCACCAGCACCAACTCGGACGTCCTCAATGCCGAAGAGCTGCTCTTCGTTGCGCGCCACGATCTGTTCGAGGCCAAGATACGCTATTTGATGTCGCGCCTGCGCCTGGCCTCTTCAGTGGGCAGCCTGGGCGACGACGATATCAACCAGATCAACGAATACCTCGGCCCGGAACTGCTGGTCACCAACTAATGTTCACCCGACAGTCGGTCGAGCCAAATGATGGCTGACCGGCGTTCCACCCCGTCGAAAAAACAGTCAATTTCCGTCGACCGGGTCAAGACATTCGATATCGCTCGTGCCCCCTACACCTCAAAACGCCCCGTGGAGTCTCAATCACACTCGTATCGCCGCGAGAGTGGAAACGCCGGCAACCGCCGGTGAATCGGTCCATGCTGTGTCCCCTCTCCTGTCAAACCCGTTGATCGGTATCAACTGCTCGCGCGATTACCCATTGCAGGTCGATCCGGTGTTCACCCCGCAGGCCGTCTGCCAGGTTGGGCTGGCCGCATCGTTTAATAGTTTTTGAGAGTTATTGATTCGGATTATCCAGCCGCTACGGGCAGCATTCGGCCCGCATTGACCGGCGTGCAAGCACCTGCTGTGCGTGACCGATTGGCGAGTACCAGGGCCTGAATGCACGCACTCAGAGCAATGCTCCGGAGCCGGATCGGAATCCGAATGACAACTTTCATCACTTGAGAACCAAACACATGGGCATGTCGAATAAATGGATTGTGGGAATTGCTTTGAGCTGTGTATTTCAGGTCGGCTGCGTCTCGAAAGTGGCGCAGCAAGAGCAATACTCGGGTTTCCTGGGCAATTACCAGGGCCTAGAGGAACAAACCACGCCGAGTGAGCAGAAGGTATTGCGCTGGGTATCGCCGGGGTTCGATCCTCGCGCGTACTCCACTGTCGTGTTCCGACAGATGGAACTGTACCCGGCGCCAAAACCGACCGCGCGCGTGAGCCTGAAAACGCTGCAAGACCTGCAATTGATGACCAGTAACAGCGTCAAGAGCGCCTTTGCCCAACGCTATACGATCGTCCCTTATGCGCAGCTGGCACCAACCGATTCGCGGTCGCTGATCCTGCAAGCGGCGATCACTCACGTCAGCGCCAACAACGAAGGCATGCACTGGTATGAGGCCGTTCCGATCGCAGCGATAGTCGGGGCGACACAAGCAGCCACCGGACATCGCGATCAGACCGCCGAAATGTACATCGAAGCCGATCTTATCGACGCCCAAAGCGGTCTGCCGGTCGCGAAGATGGTTCGCAAGGTGTTCGGCGCGACCCTCAAAAATGCCGAACAGCCGATTGTTGCCAATGACTTCAAAGTTGCACTCAAAGGCATGACAGACGACATGCAGGCTCTCCTCCTCAAGCGTTGATTTTCAAGTAAACCCCATCGCAATCGTAGAAGTGCCTGCCATCCACCGGCACAGGATGGCAAGCAGACCGGCATGGGGTTTCAACGTGGCGACACGCCACGCCCCTCCCTCTGACAAACCGTTAGCCGTGTCGACGCCTGACGTGAGACCCGATGATGAAAATACTGGCCCATACCTTAGCGGTCGTTACGATGTTGCTGAGTACCAGTGCCCTGGCGGTGACGGTGGTCCCCCTCAAAGGCCAGACTTCCCAGACCATCCAGCAGGACGCCAGTGCCTGCCAATCCCAGGCCAACGCCCAACAGCCGATACCAGACACCGTGCCATCCGGCGGACGGGCAAAAGGCGCTGCCACGGCCGCGGTTGCCGGGGCGACTGCGGCAGAGGTTCGGGGCCGCCAACATGAAAATGTCTACGACCAGATTGACGACGATACCAAGCAAGACTATCGCCAGAACCATGCGCGCAGCGCCGCAGCCGCCGGTGCCGTGGTGGGGGGCTCCAGGCAACGTCAGGCGCGCAGGCAGAACCTGGCCGCGAGCGAACAAAGCAGCATTGCCAACAACTCCGTCTACAGCAGTTGCCTGCAACAACGCGGTTACGATGTGTTGCCTTGATTTGCGACGACGATGACCTGAAACAACTACCGACCTTGGCTTGTCGTTTCGAGCGTGCCGCACAGGAATGCTTGTAGCACCGGACAGTATCTAGCCTGCCCTTCCCCCTTCCAGGCCTCGCCTGCGACTCCCCCCAATTGCACCAGTATCGAACGGTTTGCCGGGCGTACGTGCGCTCCAATCAGTCTGGTTACGCTACTGACTTCAATGCGCCGTAGAGGCGTGTCAGAGCTTTGGTGATGCTGTCCAAACCCCTTTGAATGCAATCAGATCGTCAGTGAATGCGTAAGACGAAAAAAAGCCCCGCGTCCGCCATGAAGGGACGCGGGGCAAAGGTTGTAGAACGAGAGGTGAGGATCGTTTACGCCCCGACAAGCAAACCATGAACTTGATTTGTGTCAACGCTCCTCGAGATCCATTTAAAGCGGTAACGCCCCTGGTTCAAAGCTAATTAGAATCAAAAATAATCCTCAATAAGCCAGGTGCACAAAAAACAATCATTGATTTGTATCGTGATCGTTCAGCCAGCAATTGAGCCTTTTTCGGGACAGCGAAGTTAGTTCACTCAGGCGTGGCTACGCACAAATCCGCCTGCCCGAGCTTGCAGTTTTCGGATAGCGCAGAAAATCCGTTCCAAGCATTATTCATCGCATCCAAATCAACCATCAGACCCTCCGCTTGGCCCTCATCTTCGTTCACCTCTCAGACCAGAATGTACCGAGTCAAATCCGGCCCCTATACTCAGGCCAGTACCGCCTGAACGGAATATTTCTATGAGCTACACCTTCAAGTTAAAAAATGGCGCTGTGGCAGTATTCGACCCGGACAGCGCCATGCTTTCCATTACAACACCCCATGGAGATGTACAAAAATCCACGCTAGGTAGAGCCGAGTCGCGCCTGTTGGACCTGCTGCTTAAGGAACCAGGCGTCACTAAAAGCCGCGACGAAATCATCGACTACACCTGGAATGACCGCGTCGTTGCCTCCGGCAGTTTGAATCAAACCGTTTTCTCACTACGAAATATTCTTAACGACAGCCGGGATCACGAGATTTTGATGACCGTTCCTCGGCGAGGATACTGCTTCAACCGGCACTGCGTAGTCGATGAAACGACAGATGCATCAGAACCCTCAGAGGAAACTGCACAGCCAGCCGCCTCCTCCGATGGCCAACTACCGCCAACTCGCAGTGATGACCTGGTAGCGCCTTCAGGTAAAACCAAAAAAACCTCCAGCCTTACCAAGGCCCAACTGATCGCTTATATCGTTACGTTGGCAGTCGGCGCTTTTACTATTTTTCAAATCGACTTCGACACCCCAAAAATTGAAGTTTCCAGTGTCGACAAGAATGGACTGGTCATCCACGCCGTAGGCAATGATCTTGCCGAGGCACAAGCGCTGATGGATTTATCGGTTAAACAAACCGAGCAATTGCCGCCAGGCCTGAAGGGCCAGGTCTGGATAAATCTGTACAAAGCCAACTACTCCGTTTCGTGCATTCGCCCGGATCTAAGCACTGCAAATCTACAATTAAACAGCAGCGAACGAGACCTCGCCTTGATGATTCGTCAATGTCTGGAAGTCACCTTATGAAGTTTGAAATTCCTCAAGTCGTTCACTGGCCGATTATAGCCCTGATCAATGCACTCTGCATTTTCTCCTTTTTTTATTCTCCTTCGCACTACATGGAAAATACCAGTTACCAAACAAAAACCCGGCAATGGCTGGAGGATCTTAATCAACTCAACACCGAAGAGTACCTCACCATCGGGCATGGCCGACTCACTGGAACCACACTGGAAAGCCTGAATGGAAAAATCCGTAACGCGACTATCTCGGCGAATATTATCGGGGAAAGCAAAACGCACGTCCAAATCAAAGTCAGCAACGTCAAACTCAGCCAGGACAATGAACTCTTCGCCATTGAAAAGACCCCCGAACTGTTTTTCAGACGTCAATACGTCTTGCAAGAGGGTGCCATCTTAAACTACGAATTGATTCCGACGCAGAATAAAAATGCCGTGTGCTTTTACGTACATGAACTTGGCCGCTTGCGCTGCATGAACCGTTAACCGACCTCCTCCACTGACGCAACCCCCTTCAGATATATGCTCGCTTTAAAAATCAACCAAACAAAAATAACAATTATTGATTTGAATCAGATGTCTCTCCTGCTGAAAATCCCTCGCAATTAATTTTTGGAATCGAGCCTGCTTGATTCTCGTCCGGGACAATGCCCAACACAGGGGAATCAAGTGAAAGCCATGCATTTCCTGCGAATCAGTAAATCAATGAACCTCCGGATCCTGGCAGTTTCATTCTTGTCTGCCATACCGCTTTACTCGTCAGCACACGATGAGCACGCGGTCGAAAACACGACAATTGAATATTATGAAATTGAATTAAGCCAAGATGACAGACAGAAACTATCGCATCTGACAATTCATACTGAGAATGAGTATCATACGGACGAGCAGGAAAGTGATTTTTCTCTCCCGGCCCAACCACAAGGTGATACTGGTACGAGTTACGCCAACTCGCGCATATTCTTTTGAGGCCTGTGGCGTTCACCGGGACAGACGCTAACCAGACGATCCTGACGACCTCTCAAATATGAATTATTGACTTTGGCAGGCGCAACCGGGGTGAGAGGATTTGCAGGCCAAATCGTGGCAGAGATGCAGCTGACACTCTGTTCTGGCGAATAAACTGCTCATAAGGAATCGCCTCGATGCTACTGAAAAACTTCGTCACCGTAACGTTTGGTTTATTGCTTTCTCTCAAGGCCATGGCCGACGACAAGGGTTTCTACAGTGCCAAATTGACGAGCGTCGAAACCAACAAGAAGGCCCTAAGCGCGGTGAGAAACGGCTATCAGGTAACAACGGGGTATCGTATTGATGATTTTCATTCTTTTACCGCTGCAGCCATCGACCCGATGAAACCCCAGTCGCAAATCTTCAGTTCGAAGGTTGACCCACGCAACGTTCAGCACATGGACGACTCGCCATTGGACACCAGGTACGCTTTTTCGGCGGAGCTGGAAATCATCCGGGGGCTCTGACGCCCCACTCATCACGCGTCCCGGCACGGGTGTACCTTCATCTGGCATGTGACCGCCATTGCTGCACGGACAGTCATTGCTTGACCCTAACCATTCAACAGGTGAGCCTTCAATCTCATGAGTATCGCACCGCCCGATGAAATCTTTCATTTGTCTTCTGCCTTGCCGAGCCAACTGAATAGAACAATAGGCAAATGGGAAATGAGCCTTATCCCTTCTGAGCAGGAGGCGAGCATTCGGCAACATAAGCTCTTTCACAGTCCCGAGCTCCAGTGCAGTCGTCTTGAGTTCGACTCATCCGTCACCCTGGTGAGTTCTGTCCCTGCCGGATTCATAACATTCGCCATCTCGCAGTCGCCGGTTGGTCGCCCCGTCGTCAATAATCACAAGCTACAGCCTAACGAAATCATCGTGCTGCACAGCGATGAACCGGTGCATTACACATGCGAACCGAATGAGACACTGTTCACCATAACCACAACACTGGAGCATTATGAGCGGTGCTGCCAACATCACGCCGTCATAGACATACTTGCCAACAGAACAAAACACAGCTTCCAGGCTGAAAACTTCCAGTTCATACGGTCTGCCATTCAGGCCATCAGCGCCTCCTGTGTCGACATCGATGACACTCTTTCATCACAACGCAGCGAATCAAAAGCTTCAGCGTTTGAAGGTGCGGTACTGGCGTCTCTATTACAGTCATTGACACCCGCTGGCGGCTTCAGTCGTAAAGTCCCGACCAGAAGAAAGGTGGCGATAGAAGCCATAGAGTACATTCATGAAAATACGAAAAAAACGCTCACTATCAAGTCACTCGTGAAGCAACTTCAAACTACAACTCGCACCCTGCATTTTGGCTTCATTGAAACGTTCGGCATTTCGCCAATCGCCTATATCAGGAACTTGAGACTCGCAAGTGCCCGTCGCGACCTGATTAATAAAACGTGGCCCACCGTAACAGAAACCGCGATGTTCTGGAATTTTCACCATCTAGGCCGGTTTTCCAAGGCGTACCAGAATGCTTATGGCGAGTCACCGTCAGAAACAGCCCGGCGCAACTCAGCCAAACCCAGAAAATGATGATTAATAATTTCTCTTGATTAAACCGGGGCAGCAACAATTGCTTATTTTCCGACCCAAGGGGATAAGCATGCATCATCGAATAAACACACTGCCACTCAAGCAGAAAATAATTCTGTGCATGATCGCCTATGCAAGCGGCATCTTATTGGCCTGGGTAATTGACTGGTACTGAAGACGTTTAATCCGCGACTACAAAGTGCACAGTGAAACAATGATACCTCGGGGATTTATCGATGGTTGCCGCATATAAAGCGTTACTTGGAAGGCACGCAGCTACTGTGTGCGCGATTGCTGCAGCGGGCTGGGCGGCATGGTTTTGCGCTGGAGGGCTTGCCGAGCACTTCATTGCCCGGAAGTTGAATAACATTTATGTCGATCTCCGTGCTGCTCAAGCCGAGCCCAATGCGCAGATCGACAAAGTACTGAACACCCTTGGCCAGCTTGATCTTTCCGACCAGGAATGCTCCGGCAAGCAATACGCACAAATATCGGAGCTGGTTAAAAACCTGCGATTTGTTGATCAAGCGGCAGTCCAGTTGCCAAATGGCAAGATCTGTTCATCCTACGGACAAGAACTCAGTTCGATACTGGCCGGCTATGAAAAGAGAAAGTTCTCGGTTGGAGAGCGAACCTATTGGCTCGGCTCAGGCCAGGCGGCTTCTGCGGACACCGACTTTATCATTGTGTCGCAGCAGTCAGTCTACGTCTGGGCAAACAAGAAAATTCTTCTCGACAATTTAAAACTTCCCGAGGACGTACAACTGGACCTCATTGGTCCCGGCGGCGCCGTGCCCATTGCCTCTACGGGTCCTCAGCCCCTCAAGATGCAGAAGCCGTTCCATCTTGAAGAACTTGTCACCTGGGCAGACAAAGCCCTCATTGCCTTTCCAGGCAGCCGAAATGAACTGATTTCAGTCATCTCTCTGCCGTTGAGCTATCTGCCAGCGCTCAGATTCAAACTGTTCATTGCTCTTGCTTTCGTATTCGAACTGCTGCTCTACCTCTCCTGGCTCACCCGACAACATTACACCTCTACCGCTGTACGGCTGCGCCATGCCATAAAAGCCAACAAGCTGGGGGTTCACTACCAGCCTATCGTCAATTTGACGACAGGCTATATGGTGGGCGCCGAATCGCTTTCCCACTGGAACGCCAACGGAGTCGACGTTCCGGCGGATGTCTTCATCCCGATTGCAGAGAAGTCCGACTTGATCCGCGAACTTACGCGCTCGGTCATACGACAAGTGGCGGAGGACTACAGCACTTACCTTTGGGCATGCAAGGACTTCTACATCACGGTCAATCTTTCCGCTCGGGATATTCAGGATCAAACCTTTCCAGACTTTGTGAGCAGCCTGCTGGCAACTTATGGCATGCCTGCTTCCGCCATGATCTTTGAAATAACCGAAAGAACCTTGCTCGACTACGAGCCTGCGGCCACGCAATTGCGAAAGCTTCGAGCGTGCGGACATCGTATTGCCGTGGACGACTTTGGTATCGGCTATTCCAGCCTCTCCCTCCTGGACTCAGTGCCGTTCGATATTCTGAAAATAGATCGCTCATTCCTCGAAGAAGACAAGATCGCTGCCAAGGACGCCCTGTGGCGACACATTGCCAACATTGCCAAGACTCTAAGACTCAAGGTCGTGGCCGAGGGCGTCGAGTCTCAGCAGCAACTGCCGCATCTGCTTTCAGAAGGCGTTCTGTTGGCGCAAGGCTGGTTGTTCTCCAAAGCGCTGCCCATCCAGGCTTTGGCGAGGCGCTATTTTGAATGCCCGGTAAATATCAGGTATTTCGGCGATAAGCGTGGCTCAAAAATATCAATCAATGACTTCTATTAACCCTCTTGGCCACTCAAATTCCCGGCGAACTCTAAACCTGTACAAGGACTCCACTACACATGCTACTTCGAAACCTTGGCTTCGCTTCACTGCTATCGTTGCTGTCTTTTCAGGCGCTCGCTGATGATAAAGGTTTGTATCTTGGAGCTGGCGTAAGCAACATCCAGACTGATGAATCCCATCTTGACGATGAAGACTCCAGCTACAAGGTTTACGCGGGGTATCGCGTCAATAGCTACCTGGCCTTCGAGGGTGCCTACGTCGATCTCGGTCAATTCGAGGACAAGAATATCGATTTCGATGGGAAATCCGTTCAGGCGGCCGCCCATATCGGCTTTCCACTGGGAGAGCGGTTGCGGGTATTCGGCAGTGTCGGCGCTCATGCCTGGGACGCCGACGGTAATGCCACCGACGATGATACCGGGGTTGATCTGACCTACGGTGTCGGTCTGGAAGTCGATGTCTTTCGCAACATCGGCCTGCGTGCTGAATACGAAGTTCTGGAGGTCGGAGAGATCAACCTGAATCAGACGACCGCATCCGCCTATATGCTTTTTTAACACCGCTACAGTTGAGCGGCCTCCCCCGGTCGCTCATCGCACTCTCCGCAATGCTCGTCCTCGCCCTGCCAGCCCCCCTGCCATTATTTCAACGGTTCCCTGGATTCCTGTGCAGGTGCCATGTACCACTTGTCTCTGGGCACCCATTTCTCCTGTTGCGGATCGCCCAGGTAGTGCGGCGACATGATCTGCACGCCGTATTCGTTGAACACATCCTGGATGTTGGCGTGCAGCATGCTCAGCAGCGCGGCACGCGGCCGAGGCTGACTGGGAATGGCCTGGGCCACCAACCGGTACTCGGGGTAGAAATCCGACAAAGCCGTTTGAAACACCTGCGGCGGCGGGATTTCGAGGACGCCGGGTGTGCGTTTGGCGGCTTCCAGCAACATCCCTTCGACCTGCCGCCATGGGGTGTCATAGCCAATGGTGACCACGGTGTCGACCACATAGCCGGGGCCTTGTACCACCCGCGAGTAGTTCTTGGTGACGGTGCCGGTGATCATCGAGTTGGGCAGGGTCAGCACCTCGCCCAGACCGGTGCGGATGCTGGTGGTGAACATGCCCAGTTCAGTCACTGTGCCTTCGTAGTCGCCAATGCGCACGAATTCGCCGGGGCGCAGGGTCCGGGTGTAGGTCAGGATCAACCCCGCCGCTGCCTGACCCACCACGCTGGTGGCGCCAAGGGAAATCATCAGACCGATCAACACTGACAAGCCTTTGAATGCATCGGTGCCGGCACCCGGCAGGTACGGATAGGCCATGGCCAGGGCAAACAGCCAGATCGCCAGGGACGTCAGGCGTTGGGTCGGTTGCAGGGTTTCATGGTTCAACCAGTTCAAGGTGCCGGGCGTGGCCAGGCGCCGCAATATCCGGCGAGAGAACGCTGTCGCGCCTCGCGCAATGAAAAAGATCGCCAGCGCCACGCCGAGCCCGGGAATCGCCCCGAGAATCCCTTGCAGCAAATAGTCGACGACTTCCAGCAGATAGTTGTTAAGGCTTTCACCCCAGGGCCGGGTATAGGGAAAACGCGACAGGACAAACCCCAGCCACTCGTAAGTGAGCAGCAACACGATGACCCAGCGCAGCAATTCCAGCACGCGGCTGACCAATGGATAGAGGAAGTTGGCGTCGATCAGCGGAACCCGCCCGACCTTCAGGGCCTGGGTGTGTCGATGCATCAGTTCGGGCAGTTTCTTCAGCACTTTGCGCCGCAGAAACAACATGCCGAACAGTAGAGCGATGTAAACGCCGGTGGCGAGCAACGCAGCGACTACCGAGCGCAGGATCAATTGCAGGCTACGGGCTTCCCGGGTTTCGGCCACGACCTGGCGCAGCTTGCCAGCCGCGGCTTCGGCCGCCTGCTGTACCGAGTCGTATTCGGTCTCGTCGAAGTCCTTGGGCGAAACGATAAAGGCGCGCCGGCTACCCAGCAGCACCATGTAGCTTTGCATGATCGGGTCGAGGGTGACATTGAGGTCGTCCGCGTCATCCAGCGCCTCACCGATCACCGTTTTCGCCCGTTTGACCCGCGAGGCCGGGGCTTCACCGAGGATGGTCGCGCGGAACACCATGATGCTGCGGTTGGCCACTTTCAATTCAACGGGAGCATTAACTACTTTCGGTGCATCCTCGGCCCACAGTTGCAACGACCAAAACATCCCGAAAACAGTAAACATTACAGCGAGCAGCCTGCTCCGCATGTGTCGGATCCTTACGTCACAAAATTCAGATCGAGGGTACGTATCGCAGCGTAGTTCACCGATGAACGGTTGTCAGATTTGAACTTCTGTAGGAGTGAGCTTGCTCGCGATAAACCGGAGAGCGCCGCGGGGCACCCGCCAACCAGCGTTATCGTTGACGACCATCGCGAGCAAGCTCGCT
>NZ_AKJM01000051.1 GCF_000282335.1 Pseudomonas sp. GM48 | reverse complement strand
CAAGCTCCCTCGCCACAGGATCGGGTTAACGCCTACGGCTGAAGCGCCAACCCAGCAGCCCAAGCACACTCGACCCCAACACCCCAACCACCAACCACATCAACTGGTCATAACTGAACAACGCCTTCTCGATCCGCAAATACCCCGGTTGCAGGAGCAATTCACGCATGACCTTGTTCGCCTCCTCCAGCGTCACGGCTTGCAGCTCCCGGGCCGGGTTGGCGAATTGGCCGTCCTCGTAGTCGCCGATGGCGCTCCAGTAATAGTCGGCCAACGCGCTGTTGCCTTGTACAGCCCAGGCCTGGCGGGCAATGGCGGCCTGTTTGAGGCGATCGAAGGTGTCGGCTTTGAGGCCATCCTTGAGCAACCCGGCCTTCAAGTCATCGAGCACTTGTTCGGCCTCGGGCACGTCGTCGCGCTCAAGGTCTGCATTGAGGCTCATGAAACCGACGCCGCCGAACACCTCGCGTTCCGCCCACGGGCCGTAGGACAAACCGTGAGCCAGGCGTAACTGGCGATAGAGCGCCCAATCCAGATAATCCTTGAGCAAATCGAAGGTTACGTCGTGTTCGTCCTCCAGGACCGGCTCCGGCACCAGCCAGTGCAACTTGGCACCGTTGCCGACAAGACCGTGAACCAGAGTGCGCTCATGGGCGGCGCTGACCTGGATTTGCGGCAGCGGCGGATGCTCGCCGGGGGTGATCGCTTCCAGCGCGCCATACGCCCGCTCCAGATAGGCCGGCAGCAACTTGTCGAGATCGCCGACCACAATCAGGGTCATGTTGTTCGGCGCGTACCAGTCCTTGCGCACCTGCTCCAGTTGTTCACGGGTCAGGTCGTCGACTTGCGCACGCTCCGGGCATTTGAGGCCTAGCTCCACGGCCAGCTGGTTGCTGGCGGTGTGGCCCAGGTCCTGACGATCGAGCCAGCGTTGCAGGTGCGAGTAGTGGCCGCCGTCTTCACGCTCGACCACTTGTTTGGCAGCGTTGATCGCGTAGTCGTCGAAGCGGGTCTGGGTCAGCAGCGCCAGCAGCAGGTCGAGCACCTTGCGCTGGTTTTTCGCCGGCGCCTCGATGACGAAAGTCGTATCGGCGTTACTGGTGTAGGCGTTCCACTCACCACCCAAGGCCTGCATGCGCTCTTCCAGGCCGCCTTCGCCGCTGGCGTCGATGCCGCTGAACAGCAGGTGCTCCAGTAGATGCGGCAACTCCTTTTCTTCGCAGTTGAAATCGTCCAGGCCAACGCCGACCACCAGCCGGATCGCCACATGCCCGCGGTCGGTGCCGGGCTTGAGCAGCAACTGCAGACCGTTGCGCAGGGTGTAGCCCTCGACCTGAAAGCGATCCAGGGCGAATGACGGGAATGCACCAAGCAACAGGCAGGCGAACAACAGACAACGCATAACGGGTTCCATACGGCCAGCGTAAGTTCAACAGACTTCAGGCAACTGTGGACGTTCAGGGTGAATGCGTGATGTCGCTCAAATCGTCGACCACCAGCGCGCCGGTGTCCGATGTTTCCAGCACTACGTAGGCACTGCTGCAAAACAGTGAATTCAGACGCTTCATGTCGGCGATCAGCTCCAGGTGCAACGAACTGGTTTCGATACTTTGCACGATTTTACGTTGCAAACGGCTGACATGAGCATGGGCCAGGCGCCGTTCCTGTGCACGGAAACGACGTTTTTCACGCACCAGCTGCCGGGCACTTTCCGGGTCGCCGCTGAGAAACACCGACATCCCGAGCCGCAGGCTGGAAATCAATTGAGTATGCAGCCCGGTCAATTCGTCCAGCCCGACTTCGGAAAACGACCGGCGCTGCGAGGTTTTCTGCTGCTGAATCTTGCGCAGCATGCGTTCGATCAAGTCGCTGGCGAGTTTCAGGTTGATCGCCAGTTCGATGATTTCCGCCCAGCGCCGGCTGTCCTGATCGCTGAGATCTTCCCGGGGCATTTGCGCCAGATACAACTTGATCGCGCTGTAGAGCGCTTCCACATCGTCGGTCAGGCGGCGTATTTCCTGGGTGACGGCGGTTTGCTTGCCGCGCAATACGTCGAGCATGGCTTCGAGCATGCTGTCGATCAGATCGCCCACGCGCAGGGTTTCCCGGGCCGCGTTGGCCAGCGCCAAACCGGGGGTGACCAACGCCGTGGGGTCAAGATGCCGGGGCTTGGCCATGCCGTTGGCCTGCAGGCGCTCCGGCAGCACCCAGGCACAAAACCTGGCCATCGGATCGATGCTGGGCAGCAGGATCAGGCAGCGCGCGGTGTTGTAGAGCAGGTGAAAGCCAATGACCATTTCCTGAGGGCTGAAATCGAAGCCATCGAGCCAGTGCACCAGCGGATCGAGCACCGGAATGATCAATAAAAGACCAATCAGTTTGTACAGCAGGCTGCCCAGCGCCACTTGGCGCCCGGCGGCGTTCTGCATGCTGGTGCTGAGGAAGGCAAGTACACCGCTGCCGATATTGGCGCCGATCACCAGCCCGATGGCCACCGGCAGACTGATCACGTTGGCACCGGCCAGGGTCGCGGTCAGCAGCACAGCGGCCAGGCTGGAATAGGAAATCATCGCGAACAGCGCGCCAACCAGGGCGTCGAGCAGGATGTCACCGGTGAGCGAGGCGAAAATCACTTTCACGCCTTTGGCATGGGTAATCGGATGCGCCGCTTCGACAATCAGTTGCAGCGCCAGAATGATCAACCCCAAGCCAATGGCGACACGGCCCATCTGTCCGAGTCGGGTCTGCTTGCGCGACAGAAAGAAAATCACCCCGACAAAAATCAGCAACGGCGACAGCCACGACAGATCGAACGTCAGCACCCGCGCCATCAGCGCTGTACCGACGTCCGCGCCAAGCATGGTGGCCAGCGCCGGGGTCAGCGCCATCAGGCCCTGGCCGACGAAGGAAGTGACGAGCATGGCAGTGGCGTTGCTGCTCTGGACCATCGCCGTCACGACGATCCCCGAGACGAAAGCCAACCAGCGTTTGGACACGTTCTGGCCAATGACATGGCGCAGATTGGTACCGTAGACCCGCAGGATGCCGGTTCGGACGATGTGCGTGCCCCAGATCAGCAGGGCCACGGCAGAAAGTAAATTGAGCAGGGTGAGCATAATGACCCCCTGTGGTGTAGCGCCCCAAAGGAGCAAGTTGACGGTACCGCGCGACGTTCTACGTTCTTCGTTCTGTACTTAAGCTGTAGTTGGCTAACGGTCTGCGCGCCAGCATCGCACAGCCAAAGAAGGGATTGAAACAAAACCGTCATGAAACCGTGTTCACGCAGGCATGAAAAAGGGGCCCGAAGGCCCCGATTTTATGTAGGAGCGAGCTTGCTCGCGATGGTCGTTAACGAAAACGCGTGTTTACGAGGTTAACGCGGAGCACTCGAGTCCATCGCGAGCAAGCTCGCTCCTACAGGGTTACTGGCCCGGAATGTCCTTGCGCAGTTTCACCGGATCCTGCTGTTTCTTCTTTTTCGCGATGGCGGTGCGCATCCTGATGTTGATCGCTTCCACCGCCAGCGAGAACGCCATGGCGAAGTAGACGTAGCCTTTTGGCACATGCACGTCGAAGGATTCGGCAATCAGCACAGTACCGACAATCAACAGGAACGACAGCGCCAGCATCTTCAGCGACGGGTGCTTGTCGATGAACTCGCTGATGGTGCCGGAAGCCCACATCATCACCAGCACGGCCACGATGATCGCCGCGACCATGACCGGCACGTGGGAGACCATGCCGACTGCGGTGATCACCGAGTCCAGGGAGAACACGATGTCGATGATCGCGATCTGGACGATCGTATAGAGGAAATTACCGCCCTTGCCGCTTGGCTCGTCGCTGGTTTCGTCTTCACCTTCCAGCGCGTGGTACATCTCTTGCGAGCTTTTCCACAGCAGGAACAGACCACCGAAGAACAGGATCAGGTCGCGTCCGGAAATACCCTGGCCGAATACCACGAACAGGTCGGCGGTGAGGCGCATGACCCAGGTGATCGACAGCAGCAATAGAATCCGCGTGACCATCGCCAGCGCCAGACCGAAAATCCGGGTGCGCGCCTGCATGTGTTTGGGCATGCGGCTGACCAGGATCGAAATCATGATGATGTTATCGATACCCAGGACGATTTCCAGGGCGGTCAGGGTAAAGAAGGCAACCCAGATTTCAGGGTTGGTCAGCCATTCCATGTGTATTCCTTTGAGCGATTGTTAAACCACAAAGGGCCCGGGCTTCAAACAGCGAAGCCTGGACCCGAAGTGGTGAGTCTTGGGCTTATAGAGTGCTGAACATCGGGAAAGTCCCCAATAGCAAAGCAGCAATCAGTATGCAGATACAAACCAGCACTGCCCACTTGAGTGTGAAGCGCTGGTGGTCACCGAAGTCGATACCGGCCAGGGCCACCAACAGGTAGGTCGATGGAACCAGCGGGCTCAACAGGTGGACGGGCTGACCGACGATCGAGGCACGTGCCATTTCCACCGCGGTTATACCGTAATGACTGGCGGCCTCGGCAAGAACCGGTAACACGCCGTAATAAAATGCATCGTTCGACATGAAGAAGGTGAACGGCATGCTGACCAGAGCAGTGATCACCGCCAGGTACGGGCCGAGGAAGTCCGGAATCACCGCCAGCAGGCTTTTCGACATGGCGTCGACCATCCCGGTGCCGGTCAGGATACCGGTGAAGATACCGGCCGCAAAGATCAGCCCGACCACCGCCAACACGCTACCGGCGTGAGCCGCGACGCGATCCTTCTGCTGTTGCAGGCAAGGATAGTTGACGATCATGGCAATACTGAACGCCACCATGAACAGCACCGGCAACGGCAGCAGGCCGGCGATCAGGGTGCCCATCAGGGCCAGGGTCAGGGCGCCGTTGAACCAGATCAGCTTCGGACGACGGGCATCCGGGAACTGCGAAACGCTGATTTCACTGTGGTCGATTTCATCACCCACCAGGTGCAGTTCACCCAGGCGTGCACGTTCACGCTTGCCGTAGAAGTAGGCAATGACCAGGATCGCCACCACACCGGCCAACATCGCAGGAATCATCGGTACGAAGATGTCGGACGGGTCCACATGCAACGCGCTGGCAGCGCGAGCGGTCGGGCCGCCCCATGGGGTCATGTTCATCACGCCACCGGCGAGGATGATCAGGCCGGCCATGATCCGCGGGCTCATGCCGATACGGCTGTAGAGCGGCAGCATGGCCGCCACGCAGATCATATAAGTGGTCGCGCCGTCACCATCGAGGGAAACGACGAGCGCCAGTACGGCGGTGCCGACCGAAACTTTCAACGGGTCGCCCTTGACCAGTTTGAGGATCTTGCGCACGGCCGGGTCGAACAGGCCGGAGTCGATCATCAGGGCGAAGTACAAAATAGCGAACATCAGCATCACGCCGGTTGGCGCAAGCTTGGTGATGCCTTCAAGCATCATCGGGCCGATCTTCGGCGAAAAACCACCGAACAGGGCAAAGACAATCGGAATGATGATCAGGGCGATCAGCGCGGACAGGCGCTTGGTCATGATCAGGAACATGAACGTGATGACCATGGCGAAGCCAAGGAAAGTCAGCATGGGAATACTCCAGGCGTAGCGCGGCTAGGGAATGGGCGGATCGGGCGTGATCAGCGCAGAACGGGAAGCACGAGGCGTACGGGTGGAGTTGCAGCGAAGCGGCGGGTAGAAGAGGACATCAGAATCACCATTGTTGTTGTTAAATGGGCTGTGCGAGCGATAACACGCTGGCATTGGCCAACCGGTCTTTTGCCGGCAGTGGCGGCGATCCTAATCGGGGAAGCTTTCAGCCAGCTTTCGGTGATGAAAGCTTTGACCGGATGCACGACCGGTCGTCGGACCGGGGCAGGGAGGTGAACCGGGTTGCAGCCTTCGCGAGCAAGCCCGCCTGGCTTTATGTCCGACACAGATCCAGTGTGGGAGCGGGCTTGCTCGCGAAGGCGTCAGTAATGACGCATCAGGAGAAGTGCCATGAACAAAGCGCACACCGGCGGCTGCCATTGCGGGCAACTGCGCTATCAATTCAGCGGGCCGCTGCACGATATCGCCCACTGCCATTGCTCGATTTGCCGACGGGTCAGCGGCGGCATCGTGACCACCTGGATCACCGTGCCGGCCTCCGCCTTTCAATGGCTGGCCGGGACACCGTCGCGGTACGACTCTTCATCCACCTGCGCGCGATATTTCTGCGGCCACTGTGGGGCGCAACTGGCGCTGGTGACGCACCTGAGCCCGGAAAGCATCGACCTGACCATCGCCACCCTCGACCATCCCGAGCAAGCACCGGCCGAGCGGCACATCTGGACCGACAGCCGCTTGCCGTGGCTGCACCTGGACGAACACTTGCCCGGCGAGGCGAAAGAAACCATTTGATCAAAAAATAGACAGATCCAGCGGGCGAATGGCCCCCATCCAGATCGCGTGCTCGGTATGGTCGAGCAGATCGTCACCGGTGTCCGGGTGCAGGAATACCACCAGACCCTTGCGGTTCAGCGCCAGCCACGGCAGCACGTCGCCCAGAACCTGCGGTTCGAACGCCAACTGGCAGCTCCAGTCCGGGTGCGGACCGACCGGACGCTCGTGCACGCGGCCCATTTTCAGTGGAAACAATTGCGCTGCCTGTTCACACAAGACTCGCGCCTGATCGATGGTGCTGGCGTCGAAATAGACATGGGCGTGGTAGCCCGTTATGCGTTGCATTTGAAATCCTCTGAATCTGATCGGGCAGATCACGCGGCACAGGCTGCGATCTTTTCACGTTTCACACCGCAATCGAAGGCAATGACAGCCCCGACAACGACTCCGCACTGCTGGCCTGCTCGGCCATCAGCCAATCCACAAACTGCTGGATCAACGCTCCACGCCGTTTGCGCTGGGGCAGAACCACGTAGTAACCCAGCCTCGACATCACCGTTTCGCCGATTGGTCGACACAGCAACCCTTGCGCGAGCAAGTTATCCACAAGGTGCCGCCAACCAATGGCCACACCCTGACCGCCAATCGCGGCCTGAATCAGCAGGGTGTAGTTGTCGAAGCGCAACTGTCCCGGCGCCGGGGGCGAGGTGATGCCCAGGGCGCGGAACACACCACTCCAGTCGAACCAGTTACTGCTGTGTTCCCCACGCAGGTGCAGCAACGGAAACTCCAATAATGCCTGGGCCGGCAAGGGCAAGGTCCGCTCGCTCAACAACTGCGGGCTGCACACCGGAAACACTTCCTCGCTGAACAGCCAATGACTTTCACCCTGTTTGAAGCGGCCATCACCGAACAGCACCGCCACATCGATATCAGTACGTAGCATGTTATGACTGCGTTCACTGGTGACCAGGCTGACATCCACCTGCGGATTGGCCGCGTGAAAGCGGTGCAGACGCGGCATCAACCAATAGGCGGCGAAGGCAAAATCCGTGGCAACTTGCAGCACTTCATGCTGTTGCTGTGCGCTGATTGCGCTCAATCCTGCGTCGATATTCTGTAAACCGAGCTGAACCTGCTCAAAAAGAATCTGTCCGGCCTCGGTCAGTTCGATTCCACGATAAATGCGGTCGAACAGGCGGGTCGCCAGTTGTTCTTCAAGGCGCTTGATCTGCTGGCTGATGGCCGGTTGCGTAGTGCCCAGCTCAACCGCCGCCGCGGTAAAGCTGCGCTGACGGGCCGCCGCTTCGAAGGCGCGAAGCAGATCCAGTGACAGGTCACCAAGGGCGTCATACATAAGCTGTGCTTATCCTAGTCATTGCCGCGCATGGGCTTTACCGCAAGGTGCGAGGGTTTCATTCTCGAAGCCAGCACTCTCGCATAAACATCCACTATGGAATGCCGCGATCACATGAAGCGCAAGAACATTCTTTTCATCATGGCCGATCAAATGGCCGCGCCAATGTTGCCGTTCTACGGCCCGTCGCCCATCAAGCTGCCCCATCTCAGCCGTCTCGCCGCACAAGGCGTGGTGTTCGATTCTGCTTATTGCAACAGCCCCCTGTGTGCGCCGTCGCGATTTACCCTGGTCAGCGGCCAGTTGCCGAGCAAGATCGGCGCCTACGACAACGCCGCCGATTTCCCCGCCGACGTTCCGACTTATGCCCACTACCTGCGTCGCCTCGGCTACCGCACCGCCCTGTCGGGCAAGATGCATTTCTGCGGCCCGGACCAACTGCATGGCTACGAAGAACGCCTGACCAGTGACATTTACCCGGCCGACTACGGCTGGGCGGTGAACTGGGATGAACCGGACGTGCGCCCGACCTGGTACCACAACATGTCCTCGGTTTTGCAAGCAGGCCCATGCGTGCGCACCAATCAGCTGGATTTCGACGAAGAGGTGGTGTTCAAGGCCCAGCAGTACCTGTTCGATCACATTCGCGAGGACGGCGATCAGCCGTTCTGCCTCACCGTTTCGATGACTCACCCACACGACCCGTACACCATTCCCAAGGCTTTCTGGGATTTGTACGACGATGCCGACATCCCGCTGCCTACAACCCCGGATCAGCATTCACTCGATCCACACTCCCAGCGTTTGCTCAAGGTTTACGACCTGTTGGACAAGCCGCTGCCTGTGGATAAGATTCGCGATGCCCGCCGCGCCTATTTCGGCGCCTGCAGCTATATCGACAGCAACGTCGGCAAACTCCTGCAAACCCTCGAAGATACCGGATTGATCGACGACACCATCATCGTCTTCTCCGGCGACCACGGCGACATGCTCGGCGAACGTGGCCTCTGGTACAAAATGCACTGGTATGAAATGGCCGCACGGGTACCGCTGCTGATCAGCGCACCGGGGCAATTCGGTGCCGCTCGGGTCAGCGCCAGCGTTTCGACCGCCGACCTGTTGCCGACCTTCGTTGAACTGGCCGGCGGCTCGCTGGAACCTGGCTTGCCGCTGGATGGCCGCTCGCTGGTGCCGCACCTGCAAGGGCAGGGTGGTCACGACGAAGTATTCGGCGAATACATGGCCGAAGGCACCATCAGCCCGTTGATGATGATCCGCCGCGGCGCCTACAAATTCATCTATAGCGAAGACGACCCTTGCCTGCTCTTCGACGTACACAACGACCCTCGCGAACTGGAAGAACTCAGCCATTCGCCGCAACATCGCCAGCTGTTCGACGACTTTCTCGCCGAAGCACGGGCCAAATGGAACATCCCGGCGATTCACCAGCAAGTGCTCGCCAGCCAGCGGCGCCGGCGGTTCGTGGCCGAGGCGCTGACCCTCGGCAAGCTGAAGAGCTGGGATCACCAGCCACTGGTGGACGCCAGTCAGCAATACATGCGCAACCACATCGACCTCGACGATCTGGAACGTAAAGCACGTTATCCACAACCCTGCCAAAACCAATAATGTTAAGGGGAAGTCCATGCAAAGGTTATCCACAGTACTGACGGTCGGGCTCCTGGCTCTGGGCAGTGCATCGGCGTTTGCCGATCAGAGTTGCGAAACGGTGAAGATGGCCGACCCGGGCTGGAGCGACATTGCCGCGACCAATGCCATCACCGGGTTTCTGCTGGACGGCATGGGCTACAAGGCCAAGGTCGACACCCTCGCGGTGCCGATCACCTTTGGCGGGCTCAAGGATGGCCAGGTCGATGTGTTCCTGGGTAACTGGATGCCGGCGCAGCAGGGCTTCTACGACAAATTCGTCGCCAGCGGCGATGTCACGCAACTGGCGAAGAACCTCGACGGCACCGAATTCACCCTCGCCGTCCCGGACTACGTGTGGGACGCGGGTGTGCATGACTTTGCCGACCTGAACAAATACGCCGACAAGTTCGACCGCAAAATCTACGGCATCGGTTCCGGCGCACCGGCGAACATCTCGCTGCAAGAGATCATCAAGAAAAACGATTTCGACATGGGCCAGTGGAAACTGGTCGAGTCCAGCGAGCAGGCAATGCTGGCGGAAGTGTCCCGTGCGGTGAAAAAACAGAAGTTCGTGACCTTCCTCGGCTGGACCCCGCACCCGATGAACGTGCAGCTGAAAATGCATTACCTCAAGGGTGGCGAGAAATACTTCGGCGACACCGGCAGCGTTCACACCCTGACCCGCAAAGGTTATGCACAGGCCTGCCCGAACGTTGGCAAACTGCTGACCAACCTGAGTTTCACCCAAGACATGGAGAACAGCATCATGGCCGAGGTGGTGAACAAGAAAGTCAGCAATGCTGACGCGGCCAAGGCATGGATCAAGGCCAACCCCGCGGTACTGGACAAGTGGCTCGAGGGGGTGAAGACCGTGGATGGGCAGGATGCGTTGCCGGCGGTGAAAGCCAAGTTGTAAACCTGTATCCAAACAGGCTTTTGTGGCGAGGGGGCTTGCCCCCGTTGGGCGGCGCAGCCGTCCTAAAACCAGCATCCGCGGAGTATCAGTTAATCCGCATACTACGGTTTTGCGACTGCTTCGCAGCCGAACGGGGGCAAGCCCCCTCGCCACAGCAAGCTCCCTCGCCACAATGATTGCCTGGTCCTGATACTCTTTCGTAAAACCCCGACCGAGAGGCCCCATGGCCCTGCCAAGCCGCCATTCACTCTTCCCCTTCCTCACCTGGCTACCCCGGCAAACCCGCGCCAGCGTCGGTCGTGACCTGATCGTCGGCCTCAGCGGCGCGATTCTGGCGTTGCCGCAATCCATTGCCTACGCACTGATTGCCGGCCTGCCGCCGGAATACGGCCTGTACGCCGCAATCATCCCGGTGCTGATCGCCTGCCTGTGGGGTTCGTCGTGGCATTTGATCTGCGGTCCTACGGCGGCCATCTCGATTGTCCTGTACGCCAGCGTCAGTCCTCTGGCCGTGCCGGCCTCGCAGGACTACGTCTTGTTGATCCTGTTGCTGACATTTCTTGCCGGCGTCTTTCAGTGGCTGTTGGGTTTGCTGCGGTTTGGCGCGCTGGTGAATTTCGTCTCTCACTCGGTGGTACTCGGCTTCACCCTCGGTGCTGCCGTGGTGATTGCCATCGGTCAATTGCCTAACCTGCTGGGGCTGGACTTGCCCAGCCAAACCACCGCGCTGGATAGTTTCATCACGTTGTTGCGCCATCTCGACGAAATGGACAAACCTTCGCTGGCGCTGGGGCTGGCGACGGTGGTGGTGGGCGTAATCCTCAAACTGCTGCTGCCACGCTGGCCGACGCTCCTGATCACTCTGGTTCTCGGCGGATTGCTGGTCTGGATCTGGCCATCGATGTTCGGCCATGTGCAACTGGTCAGCGCTTTCACCGGCAAGCTGCCGCCTTTCAGTCCGTTGCCGCTGGATCTCGATCTGATCCTGCGCCTGCTGCCCAGCGCCGTGGCAGTGGGCATGCTCGGTCTGGTCACAAGCCTGTCGATTGCCCGCTCGATCTCCGCACGTTCGCAGCAATTGCTCGACGCTAACCAGGAAGTTCGCGCCCAGGGCTTGTCGAACATCGTCGGCGCGTTTTTTTCCGGATCGTTGTCTGCCGGTTCTTTCACTCGCTCTGGACTGAGCTACGAGGCCGGTGCCTGTTCACCGCTGGCGGGAATTTTTTCGGCACTGTGGGTGGCGCTGTTCGCCATATTCGGCGCGAGCCTGATCGCGCATATTCCGATTCCGGCCATGGCCGGGAGCATTCTGTTGATCGCCTGGGGACTGGTGGACCATCGCGGCATTCGCGCGTTGTTGCGGGTCAGCCGCGCCGAATTCGTGGTTATGGCGCTGACCTGCGTCGCCACGCTGCTGCTGGAATTGCAAACAGCGATCTACGCTGGCGTGCTGGCCTCGCTGTTCTTCTACCTCAAACGCACATCGCAACCACGGGTGCAGCATGTGCGAGATGGCGAGGAAGACATTCTGCGGGTGGGTGGTTCGATCTTTTTCGGTGCCAGCCATTACCTGCAAGTGCGCCTGCAACGCATGCACGGCGCGCGCGTGGTGATCGAGGCGCAGCAGATCAACTTCATCGATTATTCAGGGGTGGAGATGCTGCATCAGGAAGCGCGGCGCCTGTTGCGTCAGGATCGCAGCCTGACCTTGCGCCGGGCACGGCCGCAGGTGGTGGAAGAACTGAGGAAGCTCGAAGGGGCGGAGAAATGCCCGATCCGGTTTGAAGACTGAACGCCTTCCTTTGGAACACCACTCAACCCTGTGGCGAGGGAGCTTGCTCCCGCTCGGGTGCGAAGCGCCCGCAAACTGGCTGATACATGGCATGCCAGGTTTTAGGGCCGCTGCGCAGCCCAGCGGGAGCAAGCTCCCTCGCCACAGAAAGTCTGTCTGATCAGGGAAATCTACAGGGCCAACTGCCGACGCAACTCCGCCAGCACCGGTGCTGTATCCGGGCGCACGCCGCGCCACAGGAAGAACGCTTCCGCGGCCTGCTCGGCCAGCATCCCCAAGCCATCCATCGCCACCGCAGCCCCGTGTTCGCTGGCCCAGCGACAGAACGAGGTGGGTTCCTTGCCGTACATCATGTCGTAACACACCGTTTTGCCCGGTTCGATCAGGCTGGGTGCAATCGGCGGCACATCGCCCGTCAGGCTCGCCGACGTCGCGTTGATGATCAGGTCCACCGACTCTCGCAACCAGTCGTAACCGCTGGCCGATACCGGCCCCAGATCGCCGAACAATTCCGCCAGCAGCTCGGCCTTGTCTACCGTGCGGTTGGCGATGATCACCGACGCCGGTTGCTCGGCCAGCAACGGCTCCAAAGCACCGCGCACCGCACCGCCGGCACCGAGCAGCAGGATGCGTTTGCCCTTGAGGCTGAATCCGGCATTTACCGTCAGGTCGCGCACCAGCCCGGCACCATCGGTGTTGTCGCCCAGCAGACTGCCATCGGCCAGTTTGCTCAGGGTATTGACCGCGCCCGCCCGCTGCGCCCGTGCCGTCAGGCTGTTCGCCAGCCGATAGGCCTCTTCCTTGAACGGCACCGTCACATTGGCGCCGCGTCCCTCGAGGAAAAACGTTCGGGCACAAGTGGAAAAGTCGTCGAGTGGCGCCAGCAGTGTGTTGTAGTCCAGTTTCTGCGCAGTCTGCTCAGCAAACAGGCGATGGATCAGCGGCGACTTGCTGTGGCCAATCGGGTTACCGAATACGACATAACGGTCCATCAGGATTCCTCGTTCAGGCTTCGGCCAACCAATCGCGGTCTTGCAGGAAGTACTCGGTCAGGCGCGCTTCTTCGCTGCCAGGCGTAGCCTTCCAGTCATAACTCCAGCGCACTTGTGGTGGCAGCGACATCAAGATCGACTCGGTACGCCCGCCCGATTGCAGGCCGAACAGCGTGCCGCGGTCATAGACCAGGTTGAATTCAACGTAGCGACCACGGCGGAATTCCTGGAATTCACGCTGTTGGGCGGTGAACGCATCGTTCTTGCGGCGCTGCACGATAGGCAGGTAGGCGTCGATGTACGCATCACCGATGGCGCGCATGAAAGCGAAGCTGGTGTCGAAATCCCACTCGTTCAGGTCGTCGAAAAACAGCCCGCCGATGCCACGCGGCTCGTGGCGATGCTTGATGTGGAAGTAGCTGTCGCACCAGGCCTTGTAACGCGGGTAGACGTCAGGACCGAACGGCGCACAGGCCTGCTCGGCGACACGGTGCCAATGCACGCAATCTTCTTCGTTACCGTAATAAGGGGTCAGGTCAAAGCCACCGCCGAACCACCAGACCGGCTCTTCGCCTTCTTTTTCGGCGATGAAAAAACGCACGTTGGCGTGGGAAGTCGGCACATGCGGGTTGTGCGGGTGGATCACCAGCGATACGCCCAGGGCTTCGAAGCCCCGACCGGCCAGTTCCGGTCGATGGGCGCTGGCAGAGGGTGGGAGACCGCTGCCAAAGACGTGGGAAAAGTTGACGCCGCCCTTTTCAATCACAGCGCCGTTTTCAATCACGCGGGTGCGACCGCCACCGCCGGCAGGCCGGGTCCAGGCATCTTCGACGAATTGCGTACCACCGTCTTCGGCTTCCAGGGCAGCGCAAATACGCTCTTGCAGGTCGAGCAGGTAGGCTTTTACAGCCTCGGTGCGGGTCGTCATGTCTTCACCTTGAATCGGGCAAAACTACGCGGCGCTCCATTGGAGCTCCGCCTGCGCAAATGGGCCCGTAGCATAACATCGCAAGTTACCCCTTCGCAGTTGACGACGATCAAGCTTAGGAGTCCGATAGGGCGCTTGGTAAAACGATCTATGGAGAGTTCTGATGGCAAAGCGTATCCAGTTCCGCACCCATGGCGGTCCCGAAGTGCTCGAATATGTGGATTACCAGCCCGCCGAGCCAGGTCCGAAGGAAGTGCGCGTGACCAACAAGGCCATCGGCCTGAACTTCATCGACACCTATTACCGCAGCGGTCTGTACCCGCCGCCGTCCCTGCCATCGGGTGTCGGCTCCGAAGGCGCGGGCGTGGTCGACGCGGTGGGCAGCGACGTGACCCGCTTCAAGATCGGTGATCGCGTGGCCTATGGCAGCGGCCCTCTGGGCGCCTACAGCGATGTTCACGTCTTGCCCGAGGCCAATCTGGTGAAACTGCCGGACGCCATCAGCTTCGAACAGGCCGCCGGCGTGATGCTCAAGGGCCTGACCGTGCAGTACCTGCTGCGTCAGACCTATGAACTCAAAGGCGGCGAAACCATCCTGTTCCACGCCGCGGCCGGTGGTGTCGGTTCCCTGGCTTGCCAATGGGCCAGGGCCTTGGGCGTGAAGCTGATCGGCACGGTCAGCTCGGCAGAGAAAGCCGCACTGGCCAAGGCCAACGGTGCCTGGGCGACCATCGACTACAGCCATGAAAACGTCGCACAACGTGTGCTGGAGTTGACTGACGGTAAAAAAGTCCCAGTGGTGTACGACGGCGTCGGCAAGGACACCTGGCTGACCTCACTCGACAGTGTGGCGCCGCGGGGGCTGGTGGTGAGCTTCGGCAATGCATCCGGCGCAGTGGACGGCGTGAACCTGGGGATTCTCGCGGGCAAAGGTTCGCTGTACGTGACCCGGCCAACCCTGGGCACTTATGCGAACAACGCCGAGAACCTGCAACGCATGGCCGACGAACTGTTCGAGATGATCATCAGCGGCAAGCTGACGGTGGACATCAGCCAGCGTTATCCACTGGCTGATGCGGCGAAAGCGCAGACCGAGTTGTCGGCGCGGCGCACAACGGGTTCGGTTGTTCTGTTGCCCTGAATGGGTAGTTGACTGGTAGGGCCCCCTTCGCGAGCAAGCCCGCTCCCACACTGGATTTGTGTCGTGTGGGAGCGGGCTTGCTCGCGAATGAGGTCAACCCGGTCTCAATCCGGGCGCACAACCTTGCCGGTCGCCAGATCGCGAATCACGCTCGGGTTCTTGCGTCCGCCCAGATTGCCACCCAGCACCAGATCCACCTGGCCACGGAAATACTGCTCGACGCGAATCCGCGTACGCGCCGCCGGACGTCCCTGCGGGTTGGCCGACGTCGACACCAGCGGCCCGACCAGCGCGCACAAGTCCCGCACCAGAGGGTGATCGCTGACCCGCAGCGCCACGGTTTCATGCACGCCGGTAATCCACTGCGGCAGCAGGTTCTGGTGCGGCACCAGCCAGGTATTCGGTCCCGGCCAGGTACTGGCCATGCGGTCCATCCACAACTCGGGGAAGTCTTCGAAAAGGAAATCGAACTGACGGATGTTGTCGGCGACCAGGATCAGGCCCTTGTCCACAGACCGGCCCTTGATCAGCAGCAAACGTTCGACCGCTTCCTCGTCCCACGGGTCGCAACCCAGGCCCCAGACTGCTTCGGTTGGGTAGGCAATCACCGCCCCGGCGCGAATTGCTTGCGCGGCTTGTTGCACACGCCAACTGTTGACCATGAAAAACACTCCAGAATAAGGCTCTGCGCAGTTTACCGATCTTGTTTATAAAACCTAGCTCACCCGCGCAAACCAGCGCCCGCTTTCGCAAACGGCGCGACCGTCCATTTCCAGTTCCGTCAACGCCGCCAGCACTTTGGGCAAGGCCCAGCCGCTTGCATCGGCCAGTGCTTCACTGGTGTGAGGCGCGGCATGCAGTAACTTCAACAGCGGGTGAGTCGTTGCAGGGGTGAAGGTTTCTGTGGATAACGACAGCCGTTGCCAGCCACGCAAGGCCTCGAGGATATGTTCGATGGTTTCCACCAGCACCGCACCGTCACGGATCAACTGATGGCAGCCCCGGGCGCCGGGATGATGGATCGAACCGGGCATCGCAAACACCTCGCGCCCCTGTTCCGCCGCGAGCCTCGCGGTGATCAGTGAACCGCTGGCGACACTGGCTTCGACCACCAGCACCCCGAGGGACAAACCACTGATGATCCGGTTACGTCGAGGGAAGTTGCCGGCGCTGGGGCCTGCATCCAGCGGAAACTCCGAAAGCACCGCGCTGCCCGAAGCAATCATGGCATCCGCCAGGCGTCGATTGCGCTGTGGATAAAACTTCTCAAGCCCCGTGCCGAGCACACCGACCGTTTGCCCGCCGACGTCCAGCGCGGCCTGATGCGCGGCGGCGTCAATGCCCAGGGCCAGGCCGCTGGTAATGACAAAACCGGCGCCCGCCAGGCTGCGGGAAAACGCGGCAGCGGTGTCCATCCCCGGCCGGGACGCGCGACGGCTGCCGACCATCGCCAGTTGTGGTTTTTCCAGAATGCCCGGATCGCCCGCGACAAATAACAGCGGTGGCGCATCGCTGATTTGCGCCAGCAGTGCCGGGTAGTCCGGCTGGTCCCACATCAATAAATGCTGGGCCGGGCGCTCCAGCCATGCCAATGCGTGGCTGGCGCCATCGCGAATGTCAGCGCAACGGCGAGCCTGCGAACACGCCGGCGGCAGGCCCAGTGCACGCCAGGCACTGGCCGGCGCGCTGATGGCTTTGGACGCCGAACCGAAGGCCTCGAGCAACCTCTTGAAACGCACCGGGCCGAGTTCCGGCAAACGGTGCAGGCGTAAACGAGCTTCCAGTTCCGCGGGGGAAACCGGTGTAACAGCAGACAGCGACATGGATCATCCTTGATCGTTATGAGCAACCGTACAAATGGGAATAAGCTGTGGATAACTCTGTTGGTAACTTGTGAAGCACGCTTAGGGATTTCGCACCTTGTCCAAGACCGCCAGCGAGCGCGATGCATTGAGCACCAGCCCGTAACTGAGTTTGTCGTAGGTACGGAAAACCAGTAGCAGACCGGCGCGCTCATCGGGAATTTTCAACGGTTGGCCGGTGATTCGGTCCCGCACGGTTTCGCCGGTTTTCATCACCGCCAGCAGATTGCCTTCGGCCAGACCGTCGCGCCGCCCCTTGTTCAGCGTGACCACGTCCAGTGCGCCGATCTGCGTCACCCCGCGCGGCACATCGATGATCAAGCCGTTGATCTCGGTGCCCGGCGCGCTGGGCGTGAAGGTGGAATTGATCGAGCGCTCTTCGCCGCTGAACAGGCGGTCGCCGAGGCGGACCTCCTGGGTCGTGCGTTGCAGCACCAGGGTGGCGACGTCGCCTTCGGTGGCAACGACCTCGCCGCCGCCGATGTCGTCGGCGTTAATCCCCAGGAACTCCTTGCTCTGCGGATCGGTGTAGACCTTGCCCTGGCGGAAGATGCCGTACGCCGTTTGCGCCGGATCGAAATGGCCGCGGGCAAAGATCCGGTCACCCGCGCCGCTGAGTACGCGTTCGGCATCGCCGGCGACGATGTAGGGCGCCTTGTCGAAATCCTCGGCCTTGTCGACGATGCGGTTGCTCAGCAAAAAACTATTGATCGTTTTCAGCGCAATGTTCGGGATGGTCTCGATCACCGGGCTGCTGCGCACCTGAGGCGACAGCTTTATGGTGGGAATATCGTCCTTGAGCGGCACCTGCCCGTGAGCCAAACCGGCCGAGGCCAGGAGTAGCAGGGCGAGTAGTGATTTCCTCATGCGGTGAATCCCTTTATTATGTACGTTCGCGTGAAACGCCAGAGCCGTCAGTGGCTCGCTCCCGGCTTGCTTATGAAGAGAAGGGAGCTACGTTTTACAACGGTTGCCTGCATCTTCGGACTCGCCAGGCCACCGGCCCGACCTTACTTCACACGTGCAGTCATCAAGCTTATGGCCATTTTGAACATCCTCGAATTTCCTGACCCGCGCCTGCGTACTATCGCCAAACCGGTGGCCGTAGTGGACGACGAAGTGCGTCAGTTGGTCGATGACATGTTTGAAACAATGTATGAAGCACCGGGCATCGGCCTCGCCGCGACCCAGGTCAACGTGCACAAACGTATCGTCGTGATGGACCTTTCCGAAGACCGCACCGAGCCGCGAGTGTTCATCAACCCCGAGCTCGAACCGCTGACCGACGAGATGGGTCAGTACCAGGAAGGCTGCCTTTCGGTACCGGGCTTCTACGAAAACGTCGATCGCCCGCAACGGGTCAAGGTCAAGGCGCTGGACCGCGACGGCCAACCCTACGAACTGATCGCCGAAGATTTGCTCGCGGTGTGCATCCAGCACGAATGCGACCACCTCAACGGCAAATTGTTCGTCGATTACCTGTCCACGCTCAAACGCGACCGCATCAAGAAGAAACTGGAAAAGCTTCATCGCCAGAACGCCTGATGCCCATCTTCAAAGGCTTGCTACGGCAAGCCTTTTTCTTTTCAGATGCTTTGCAATAGAGAATCACCCATGACTGAGCCACTGCGCATTGTCTTTGCCGGCACCCCGGAATTCGCCGCCGAACACCTCAAGGCCCTGCTGAGCAGCCCTTACGAGATCGTCGCGGTCTACACCCAACCGGATCGTCCGGCCGGTCGCGGGCAAAAACTGATGCCGAGCCCGGTCAAGCAGCTGGCGCTGGAAAACAATATTCCGGTGCTGCAACCGCCGACCCTGCGTAACGAAGATGCTCAGGCTGAACTGGCCGCACTGAAACCGGACTTGATGGTGGTGGTTGCCTACGGCCTGATCCTGCCGCAAGTGGTGCTGGACATTCCGCGCCTGGGTTGCATCAACAGCCACGCCTCGCTGCTGCCGCGCTGGCGTGGTGCGGCGCCGATCCAGCGCGCCGTGGAAGCGGGCGACGCCGAAAGCGGCGTGACCGTGATGCGCATGGAAGCCGGCCTCGATACCGGGCCGATGCTGCTCAAGGTCACCACCCCGATCAGCGCCGAAGACACCGGCGGCAGCCTGCACGACCGTCTGGCCGAAATGGGTCCACCGGCCGTGGTCCAAGCGATTGCCGGCCTCGCCAATGGCACGCTGGAAGGCGAAGTGCAGGACGATAGCCTGGCCACCTACGCGCACAAATTGAACAAGGACGAAGCACGCATCGACTGGAGTCGCCCGGCGATTGAGCTGGAGCGTCTGGTCCGTGCCTTTAACCCGTGGCCGATCACCCACAGCACCTTGAACGGCGAAGCACTGAAGGTGCTCGCTGCCAACCTCGCCGAAGGTAAAGGCGCCCCGGGTGAAATCCTCGGCGCCAGCAAGGACGGTCTGATCGTCGCTTGCGGTGAGCAGGCCCTGTGCCTGACCCGCCTGCAATTGCCCGGCGGCAAGGCGCTGAACTTCAGCGATCTGTTCAACAGCCGTCGCGAGAAATTCGCCACCGGCACTGTCCTCGGTCAAGCGGCGGACGCTCAATGAATCCGCGTCTGGCCGCCGCCAAGGCACTCGCTGCCGTCCTGAACGGAAAAGCCTCGCTGAACAGTTCGCTGCCTACGCAGATGGACAAGGTCGAGGACCGTGATCGCGGCTTCACCCAGGACCTGGCGTTCGGCACCGCACGCTGGCAGCCACGCCTGTCGGCGCTGGCGGCCAAGCTGCTGCAGAAACCGTTCAAGGCCGCCGACGCCGATGTCGAGGCGCTGCTGCTGGTCGGCCTCTATCAGTTGCTCTACACCCGCGTCCCGGCCCATGCCGCGATTGGCGAGACGGTCGGTTGCGCCGACAAGTTGAAAAAACCATGGGCCAAGGCCTTGCTCAACGCTGTTCTGCGTAACGCTCAGCGCGAAAGCGCAACGATTTTCGCCGAACTGGAACGCGATCCAGTGGTGCGAACCGCCCACCCACGCTGGCTGCAGAAATCCCTGAAGGCGTTCTGGCCAGAGCAATGGGAAGCCATTTGCGCCGCCAACAACGCGCATCCGCCGATGATTTTGCGGGTCAATCGTCGCCATCACACCCGGGATGCCTACCTCGGTTTGCTGACCGATGCCGGTATCGCCGCCACGCCGTGTGTCTACAGCCGCGACGGTATCGTGCTCGACGCCGCCGCCGATGTGCGCAGCCTGCCGGGTTTCGCCGAGGGCTGGATCAGCGTGCAGGACGAAGCCGCGCAACTGGCCGCTGATCTGCTCGACCTGGCTCCCGGTCAACGGGTTTTGGACGCCTGCTGCGCGCCAGGCGGCAAGACCTGCCATATTCTCGAAGCCGAGCCAAAACTGGCCGGCGTCGTGGCGGTAGACCTCGAAGCCAAGCGGCTGGTGCGGGTGCGGGAAAACCTCGAACGCCTGAAACTGAGCGCCGAACTGATTGCCGCCGACGGCCGCGACACTCAGGCGTGGTGGGACGGCAAGCCATTCCAGCGCATCCTGCTGGACGCGCCATGCTCGGCCACCGGCGTGATCCGTCGTCACCCGGACATCAAGCTGACCCGCCAACCCGACGACATTGCCGCGCTGGCGGTGCTGCAAGGCGAGCTACTCGACGCCATGTGGAACACGCTGGAAGTGGGCGGCATCCTGCTGTACGCCACCTGTTCCACGCTGCCGACCGAGAACACCGAAGTCATTGAAGCCTTCCTCGCCCGCACGCCGGGCGCCCGTGAGCTGGACCTCGCCACAGCGGCCGGCATCAAGCAGCCCCATGGTCGCCAGTTGCTGGCCCAGGAAGGCGGCCACGACGGGTTCTACTACGCCAAGCTGATCAAAATCGCCGCCGCTCGCGGTTAAATGGATTCAATGGAGTGACTGGATGAAAATCATCATCCTCGGAGCAGGGCAGGTCGGCGGTTCGCTGGCGGAACACCTGGCCAGCGAAGCCAACGACATCACCGTGGTCGACACCGATGGCGAACGCCTGCGCGACCTTGGCGACCGCCTGGACATCCGCACGGTGCAGGGTCGCGGTTCATTCCCGACCGTGCTGCGCCAGGCCGGGGCCGATGACGCCGACATGCTGGTCGCCGTGACCAACAGCGATGAAACCAACATGGTCGCCTGCCAGGTCGCCCACACGCTGTTCCACACACCGACCAAAATCGCCCGGGTGCGCGAAGCGGCGTATCTGACTCGCGAGGAGCAGTTGTTCCAGAACGAAGCGATTCCGGTGGACGTGCTGATCAGCCCCGAGCAGGTGGTCACCAACTACATCAAGCGCCTGATCCAGCATCCCGGCGCCTTGCAGGTGATCGACTTCGCCGAAGGCAAGGCGCAACTGGTGGCTGTGCGGGCTTATTACGGCGGGCCGCTGGTGGGCCAGCAACTGCGGCAGTTGCGTGAACACATGCCGAACGTGGAAACCCGCGTCGCGGCGATTTTCCGTCGTGACCGGCCGATCCTGCCCCAGGGCGACACGGTGATCGAGGCCGACGACGAGGTATTTTTCATCGCTGCCAAAGCGAATATTCGCGCAGTGATGAGCGAAATGCGCCGTCTCGACGAGACTTACAAGCGCATCGTCATTGCCGGTGGCGGGCAGATCGGCGAGCGCCTGGCCGAGGCCATCGAAAGCCGTTATCAGGTAAAGGTTATCGAGATGAATCCGGCACGCTGCCGCCATCTCTCGGACCATCTCGACAGCACCGTGGTGTTGCAGGGCAGTGCCTCGGACCGCGACCTGCTGCTGGAAGAAAACATCGCCGATGCGGACCTGTTCCTCGCCCTGACCAACGACGACGAAGCCAACATCATGTCGTCGCTGCTGGCCAAGCGCCTGGGTGCGAAGAAAGTGATGACCATCATCAACAACCCGGCCTACGTCGACCTGATCCAGGGTGGCGACATCGACATCGCCATCAGCCCGCAACTGGCGACCATCGGCACCTTGCTGGCCCACGTGCGCCGCGGCGACATCGTCAGCGTGCACTCACTGCGCCGGGGCGCGGCGGAAGCCATCGAGGCGATTGCCCATGGCGATGCGAAATCGAGCAAGGTGATCGGCAGAGCCATCGAGAATATCGGCCTGCCACCGGGCACCACCATCGGCGCGATCATCCGCGATGAGGAAGTAATCATCGCCCATGACGACACCGTGATCGAAACGGGCGACCATGTGATTTTGTTCCTTGTGGATAAAAAGCATATTCGCGATGTGGAGAAGTTGTTCCATGTGGGGTTGAGTTTCTTCTGATCCTGCTTTTTTGTGGCGAGGGAGCTTGCTCCCGCTCGGCTGCGCAGCAGTCGCAAAACCTCTGATCGCGGTTTATCAGACATAGCCAAGTAGCTCATAGGCGACCGCTTCGCGCTCGAGCGGGAGCAAGCTCCCTCGCCACAGAGCTTTCTACTCTCAAAGGAAAAGTGTCCATGATCGAATCCCTGGAAAAAATGCTCGCCAAGGGTGTGGATAACTCTTTGCTGCGCTTCGGCCTGGGCAAGGGCTATCTGGATCTGGGGGAGAACGCCAAGGCTGTGGAGCATTTTCAGCGCTGCGTCGAATTCGATCCGAAGTATTCGGCGGCGTGGAAACTACTGGGCAAGGCCCATCTGGCGCTGGCGGACTTTGCGGCCGCGCGGCTGGCTTGGGAACAAGGCCTGGAAGCTGCTCGCGGCCATGGCGACAAGCAGGCAGAGAAGGAAATGACAGTGTTCCTGAAGAAGCTTGAGCGTCAGGCGCACTGATCAGAGATAACGCAAACCGATGCCCTCGGCATCCACCAGCACCACTTCCATGCGCACCCGCGGCGCGCCTGTGGGTAAGTCCTGCACCTGCCCGTAGACCACCGCGCCCCGGGGCAGCGCCGACAGTAGCGGATGCTTGACGTAAACGCCGGTGGTCGACAGGTTGCGCGTCTGGCCCAGGCAATCGCCGATGCTTTCGTGACTGATCTTGATGCGAAATGATTTGCGGTGTTCGGACATCTTGTGCGCCCTTGAGAACGGGTGGTGGACACGTGTAGGAGCGAGCTTGCTCGCGATGGATGCAAGGGCGCCGCGTTCAGCCAGGCAGCCCACATCATCGTTAACGTCCATCGCGAGCAAGCTCACTCCTACAAGGTTATCCACAGAGTGTGCCAAGTAAGTCAGTACCAGCGCTCTTCACCCGGTGGACGCTTCTTGAAGCGCTTCATGCTCCACATGTACTGGCTCGGATACGCCCGAACATAGCGCTCGACCACCTGGCTCATGGCCGCGCAGGACTGCGCGGTATCGGTGCTGTACATGGCCTCGGGCGCAGCTTCCAGGATGACCTTGTAGCCGGAACCGTCGGGCAAGCGCAGTGCGTGCAGGAACACGCCGACCGCTTTGCCGCCGGCGAGCATGTTCGGTACGAATTTGCTGGTCAGTGCCTGGGTGGCGAAGAATGGCACGAAGATCCCGGCGGATTCGGCCGGTTCCGGGTCGGCGGGAATGCCCACTGCACCACCTTTACGCACTTCCTTGATGACACTGAGGATGCCTTCTTTGGTGGAAGCAGCGACCTTGTTACCCAGTTGCACCCGCTGCTTTTGCAGCAATTCATCCACCGCCTTCAATTTCGGCGGACGATAGAAAATGATCGGTTTGCACTGGCTGCAATAGAAGTGGTTGAGCACTTCCCAGTTGCCCAGGTGGCTGGTGATGCCGACCACGCCTTTGCCGGAGGCGAGGGCGTCTTTCAACACATCGAGGCCTTCGACCTCGCGCACCAGGTCGATGGAGCGCTGGGCCGGCCAGATCCACGCGCAGGCGCTTTCGGTCAGGGACTTGCCGATGTCTTTGAGGCTCTGGCCCACCAAAAGCTCACGCTCGACGGGGTCCATCTCCGGAAAGCACTTGGACAGATTGATCCGTACCACGTCGCGGGAACGGTTCGGGGTTTTCCACATGACCCAGCCAATCGCCGAGCCCACGGCCTGCACCGCCCACCACGGAAGCAGGGCAAACAGCCGCAGAGCGCCTACCAGCAAGGCGCCTTTCAACTTATCCACAGTTCACTCCTGATCTTGTGCTGTGCGCGAGGCGGCCATTCTAACCGCCGTTCGCCAACTGCGCGTAGCGGTCGCAGTCCCGGGTGTGATCCATGACCATGCCCGAGGCCTGCATCAGCGCGTAGCAAATGGTCGGCCCGACGAACGTGAAACCAGCTTTTTTCAGGCCTTTGCTCATTTCCACGGCGGTCGGCGTCACGGCCGGCACTTCGCTGCGATCCTTGAAATGATTGATCACAGGCGTGCCACCGACAAACGACCAGAGAAACGCCACCGGGTCCTCCAGCGCCAGCCAGGCCTGGGCATTGCGCCGGGCCGCATTGAGCTTGAGGCGATTGCGGATGATGCCCGGATCGAGCATCAATTCGTCGATTTCGGCATCGCTCATCTGCGCCACGCGCTGGACATCAAAACCGAACATCACCTGACGATAATGCTCGCGTTTGCGCAGCACGGTGATCCAGGAAAGCCCGGCCTGGAACCCTTCGAGCAAAAGCAACTCGAACAATCCCTGCGCATCGCGTAGCGGCGTGCCCCACTCCTGATCGTGATAAGCCATGTACAGCGGATCTTCGGAACACCAAAAGCAGCGTGGCATAAGGCTCCAGGGGGCGTGCGCAGCAATGAATCGGGTATACTCCCGCTCTTTAAATCGCAGCCCAAGAAACAGGTGAATTTCGTGAGCCAGCCTACGCCAGCCGTGCGTACCTTCCAAGACTTGATCCTCGCCCTCCAGCAATACTGGGCCGAGCAAGGTTGTGTGGTACTTCAGCCCTACGATATGGAAGTAGGCGCCGGCACTTTCCACACTGCAACATTCCTGCGCGCCATCGGCCCGGAAACCTGGAACGCCGCCTACGTGCAGCCAAGCCGCCGTCCGACTGACGGCCGCTACGGCGAAAACCCGAACCGTCTGCAGCACTACTACCAGTTCCAGGTCGTCCTGAAGCCGAACCCGGACAACTTCCAGGAGCTGTACCTGGGCTCGCTCAAGCACGTGGGCCTGGACCCATTGGTGCACGACATCCGTTTCGTCGAAGACAACTGGGAATCGCCGACCCTCGGCGCCTGGGGTCTGGGCTGGGAAGTCTGGCTCAACGGCATGGAAGTGACCCAGTTCACCTACTTCCAGCAAGCGGGCGGCATCGAGTGCTACCCGGTAACCGGCGAGATCACTTACGGTCTCGAGCGTCTGGCCATGTACCTGCAAGGCGTGGACTCGGTCTACGACCTGGTCTGGGCTGACGGTCCGTTCGGCAAGGTGACCTACGGCGACGTGTTTCACCAGAACGAAGTGGAGCAGTCGACCTACAACTTCGAACACGCCAACGTCGAGAAGCTGTTCGAATTGTTCGATTTCTACGAAAGCGAAGCCAAGCGCCTGATCGAGCTCGACCAGCCGCTGCCATTGCCGAGCTACGAAATGGTGTTGAAGGCCTCCCATACCTTCAACCTGCTGGATGCGCGCCGGGCAATCTCGGTGACCGCGCGTCAGCAATACATCCTGCGTGTACGCACCCTGGCGCGTTCCGTTGCGCAAGCCTACTTGCTGGCTCGCGCCAAGCTGGGCTTCCCGATGGCGACCCCGGACCTGCGTGATGAAGTACTGGCCAAGCTGGAGGCTGCACAATGAGTGCTCTGGATTTTCTGGTTGAACTGGGCACTGAAGAACTGCCACCCAAAGCCCTGAACACCCTGGCCGAGGCGTTCCTCGCCGGTATCGACAAGGGCCTGCAAGCTGCCGGCCTGAACTACGAGACCAAAACCGTTTATGCCGCGCCGCGCCGCCTGGCCGTGCTGATCACCGCACTGGCCACCCAGCAGCCGGATCGCAGCATCAACCTCGACGGCCCGCCACGTCAGGCCGCGTTCGATGCCGAAGGCAACCCGACCCAAGCGGCCCTGGGTTTTGCCAAGAAGTGCGGCGTCGAGCTGAGCGAAATCGATCAGAGCGGCCCGAAACTGCGCTACAGCCAAAGCATCGCCGGCAAGCCGACCGCGAGCCTGCTGCCGACCATCGTCGAAGATTCCCTGAACGACCTTCCGATCCCGAAACGCATGCGTTGGGGTGCGCGCAAAGAAGAGTTCGTGCGTCCGACCCAATGGCTGGTGATGCTGCTGGGTGACCAAGTCATCGATTGCACCATCCTCGCCCAGAAGGCCGGTCGCGATTCCCGTGGTCACCGCTTCCATCACCCGGAAAGCGTGCGCATCGGTTCGCCGTCCAGCTACCTGGCCGACCTGCGTGCCGCCTACGTTTTGGCCGACGCCAATGAGCGTCGCGACATCATCAGCAAGCGCACCGAAGAGCTGGCCACCCGCCAGGAAGGCACGGCTATCGTTCCGCCTGCGCTGCTCGATGAAGTGACTGCGCTGGTCGAATGGCCGGTGCCGCTGGTGTGCTCATTCGAGGAACGCTTCCTCGACGTACCACAAGAAGCCCTGATCACCACCATGCAGGACAACCAGAAGTACTTCTGCCTGCTGGACGCCGACGGCAAGTTGCTGCCACGTTTCATTACCGTGGCCAACATCGAAAGCAAAGACCCGCAGCAGATCATCGCCGGTAACGAGAAAGTGGTTCGCCCACGCCTGACCGACGCCGAGTTCTTCTTCAAGCAAGACAAGAAGCAGAAACTCGAAGACTTCAACCAGCGCCTGCAAAACGTGGTGTTCCAGGAAAAACTCGGTAGCGTCTACGACAAGGCCGAGCGCGTTTCCAGACTGGCTGCGTTCATCGCTCAGCGCATCGGCGGCAACGCTGCTTGGGCCGCTCGTGCGGGCCTGCTGTCGAAGTGCGACCTGGCGACTGAAATGGTCGGCGAGTTCCCGGAGATGCAAGGTGTCGCCGGTTACTACTACGCCCTCAACGACGGCGAGCCGGAAGACGTCGCCCTGGCCCTGAACGAGCAGTACATGCCGCGCGGTGCCGGCGCTGAACTGCCGTCCACCCTGACCGGTGCGGCCGTGGCCATTGCCGACAAACTGGACACCCTCGTGGGTATCTTCGGTATCGGCATGCTGCCAACCGGCAGCAAAGACCCGTATGCCCTGCGCCGTGCCGCACTGGGCGTGTTACGCATCCTGATCGAGAAGCAACTGGACCTGGACCTGACCGACGCCGTGGCCTTCGCCGTGGACGCGTTCGGTGCCAAGGTCAAGGCTGCCGGTCTCAACGACTCGGTGCTGGAATTCATCTTCGACCGTCTGCGTGCCCGTTACGAAGACGAAGGCGTCGACGTCGCGACCTACCTGTCGGTACGTGCCCTGAAGCCAGGCTCGGCCCTGGACTTCGACCAGCGCGTGCAAGCGGTAGAGGCCTTCCGCAAATTGCCGGAAGCCGCTGCCCTGGCCGCGGTGAACAAGCGTGTGTCGAACCTGCTGAGCAAGGTCGAGGGCTCGGTGCCTACCGTCGTAGAAGCCAAGTACTTCGACAATGCCAACGAGTTCTCCCTGTACTCGGCGATCCAGCAGGCTGACCAGGCTGTACAGCCAATGGCCGCCTCGCGTCAGTACAGCGAATCGCTGGCACGCCTGGCTGCCCTGCGCGAGCCGGTGGATGCGTTCTTCGAAGCCGTGATGGTCAACGCGGAGGACGCAAAAGTCCGCGCCAACCGTTATGCGTTGCTGGCGCGTCTGCGTGGGTTGTTCCTCGGCGTCGCCGACATTTCACTGCTGGGTTGAGGGATTGCTGTTGAAACTGCTGATTCTCGATCGGGACGGAGTGATCAATTACGACTCCGACGCCTACATCAAGTCGGTGGAGGAGTGGATTCCGCTCCCCGGTTCGATCGAAGCCATCGCGCAGTTGAGCAAGGCCGGCTGGACGGTAGCGGTCGCTACCAACCAGTCGGGCATCGCTCGCGGCTATTACGACCTCGCCACCCTGGACGCCATGCACGAGCGCTTGCGCGCACTGGTGGCGGAGCAGGGTGGTGAAGTCGGCCTGATCGTCTACTGCCCGCACGGGCCGGACGAAGGCTGCGATTGTCGCAAGCCGAAACCCGGGATGTTGAAAAACATCGCCGCACATTACAACGTATCGCTGACTAATCTATGGTTCGTCGGCGATAGCCTTGGTGACCTGGAAGCCGCTAAAGCCGTCGATTCACAGCCAGTTTTGGTAAAGACCGGAAAAGGCGAAAAAACCTTGGGCAAAACCTTACCGGCAGGCACCTTGATTTTTGACGATCTGGCGGCGATTGCCGCAGAACTTATCCACAATTAGAGCGTTTTCGAGACTCCTGACCAGGGAGTGATCGGGAGGGCGCTTTATATAGACGGGCAAAGCCCGCACGGTAACCGTCACCATGTCGATACTGCAGGCCATCAGAACCTTCCTCTTTTACCTGCTGCTGGGCACCAGCTCCTTGCTGTGGTGCAGCCTGAGCTTTTTTATCGCGCCGTTTCTGCCCTTCAAGGCACGTTATCGCTTTATCAACGTGTACTGGTGCCGCTGCGCCTTGTGGCTGAGCAAAGTGTTTCTGGGTATCCGCTACGAAGTGAAGGGTGCCGAAAACGTACCTGAACGGCCTTGCGTCATTCAGTCGAACCACCAGAGCACGTGGGAGACGTTCTTTCTCTCTGCCTACTTCTCGCCACTGAGCCAGGTGCTCAAACGTGAATTGCTCTATGTGCCGTTCTTCGGTTGGGCCATGGCCATGCTGCGACCGATCGCTATCGATCGCGACAACCCGAAAGCCGCACTCAAGCATGTCGCGAAGAAGGGCGATGAACTGCTCAAGGACAACGTCTGGGTGCTGATCTTCCCCGAAGGCACGCGTGTTCCTTTCGGCACCATCGGAAAGTTCTCGCGCGGCGGCAGCGCATTGGCGGTCAACGCCGAATTGCCGGTGCTGCCGATTGCGCACAACGCCGGCAAATTCTGGCCGAAAACCGGTTGGGCGAAGAAGCAGGGCGTCATCACTGTGATCATCGGCGCACCGATGTATGCCGAAGGCACAGGGCCGCGAGCCATTGCTGAATTGAACGATCGGGTTCAGGCATGGAACGAGCAAATGCAACGGGAAATGGGCTCGCTGCCTCCGGCTCCGCAAGCGCCGGTTTCAAACGATCAGGTGGCTGTCTGAGATTCTGTGGATAACCTGTGTACCGTTTCATTGAAAAGCGTTGTTTTTTGTACGTAACTTTATGATTTTTTTACATATTTAATAAAATGATAAAAACCATAAAAACGTGCATAAGTTTTTTTTGGACGTAAAAAAACCGGCTGATATAGCCGGTTTTTTTATGCCCGAAACAATCGCTGACTGTCGACCTGGATCGTTTGCTTTCATTCTATAAGCAGCGGAAATTGCAGCCTGAATGTCGTGCCAAAACCCACCTCGCTCTGACACTCGATTCGCCCGCCATGTCGATCCACAACGGCTTTGACCATCGACAATCCCAACCCCACCCCATCGATACCCTGGGCGGAAGAAAAGCGCCGGTACTGGCTAAACAATTCGGGTAACTCCTCAGAGGCGATGCCTTTACCCTGATCGATGAGCTCGCAGATCAGCCAGCCGCCGCTTTGACTGACGCGCAAACGGATGCGAGTGCCTGAAACACTGTACTTGATGGCATTTTCCAACAGGTTGAACAATGCCCGGGTCAACAGTGCCTGATCCGCCAGGACCAGGCTTTCCTGTGCCTCTTCTTCCACTTGATGAACCAGTTCGATCTGTTTCAACTGCGCGATGGGCAACGCCTGATCGAACACATCCAGCACCAGCATCGCAAACAGGCTCGGCTGAAACTGATAAGCCTCGGACTCGGCCCTCGCCAGTTGGGCGAAGCCATCGGTCAGCTCCAGTGCCCGGCGCACCTGCCGTTCGATTTGATCGAAGAGTTGCAGATCACCGCCTACCTGATGGCGATGTACATCGAGTAGCGCGAGGATGGCCGAGTGGGGCGCCCGCAGGTCATGGGACAAAAAACGCAACAGGACAGCGCGCTGCTCTTCCGCGTCACGTTCGACACTCAGGTCCGTCAGGCTCCACAACCAGCCGACCGGGGTTTCCCCGTCTACCGGTAACAACTCGGCACGCTCCAGTCGCAGGCTGCGTTCCTTGAGGTCGCGAAACTCCATCAGTGGCAGCGTCGACAAAGGCGACCCCCGCTCGCGAGTCAAATCCGGGTAGCCAAGCTGCACCAGGCGCTGAAGCACATCATCACCGACCAACTCTCCGCCAAACAGGTCCCGGGCCTTACGGTTGCCAAGCAAAATCTGTCCGTGGGGATCGCTGATCATCGTGGCCACCGGCAGGTACTCCAGGCCGTCGGAGATGAACCGATGTGTATCGCGAGCCCGGCTCATGGCTTGTTCGAGGGCCATGATCTGCCTTTGCAGGCGATCGCCACCGGGAAACGGAACACGACGACGCTCCGGAAAAACCTTTGGCTCACTGTCCAGTCGCGCGAGCTCCCAACCAAAATAGGTAAGCACCACACTAAGGCGACGCCAGTTCCAGATCAGATAACCGAACAGCATGCCTAACGCCGCCGGTGTCGGCGACCACCATCTCTGCAGCTCCGCGAGGCCGGCGCTGATCAGCAACGTACAAGCGATGCCAGTCAACGTCAGCCAGAGCGCCAATCGCGGGCGCCACAGCAGCAGCCCGAGAACCCACGTCAGCAAGCCAATCGACAGCAACGCGCTCAAGCCTGGCGAGGCGTCTTGCAGATTGACCTGAGCGCGATAGGACAACAGCGCAGTCAGTGGCAACAGCACCAGGCTTATCCACAACCATTCACGCACCAATTGCCGAAACAACCGCTCAACCTGGCTCGGCTCGCGACTTTCAGGGTGGCGTAGGTTATCCATGGGGAACAGGGCAGGGTGGGATAAAAGGGTTCATAGATTGCCGGCTTGAGGACGTAGACCCCAAAAAGCATAGCGGAGGTCGACCAACGGCGAGCCGCTTGCTTTCACTGTGCCGATTGAGCCGCTATCGTCGATAAAGAGCAGCCCAAGCAACAAGGAATCACCGTGTATGCGCGTTGCGATACTGGACGATGAGCCCGCCGAACTGCGCCGGGTCGAACAAACCCTGCAACAAATGGCCGAAGCCGGGGAACAGCCGTGGTCGCTGCACAGCTTCGAACGAGCCGAAGACCTGTTGCACCAACTGCGTCGTGAAACCTTCGACCTGCTGATCCTCGACTGGCAATTGCCCGAACTCACGGGTTTGTCATTGCTGCTATGGACCCGTCAACACATGGAAGCGCCGCCTGCGGCCATCATGCTCACCAGTCGCGATGGCGAGAGCGATATCGTTCAGGCCCTGAACGCCGGCGCCGACGACTATGTCAGCAAACCGTTCCGCCCCAATGAACTCAAAGCCCGTGTGGGCGCGGTGCTGCGCCGACATGGCCAGCAGCGCACGGCTGCTGAAGGGTTGAGCTTCAATGATCTGGTATTCGACGACGCCGAACTGACCGTCACTCGCGACGGCAAACCAATCGTCATGACCGAACGCGAATACCGCCTGGCGCATTGCCTGTTCAGCAACCTCGGTCGACCGCTGTCGCGGGATTACCTCTACGAACGACTCTGGCCCCATGAAGAAATGTCGTCGTCCCGGCCGCTGGACACCCACATCTATCGCCTGCGCAACAAACTTGGGCTGACGGCGGATCGTGGTTGGCAATTGCTGACGATTTATGGGTATGGGTATCGGTTGGAGAGTGTCACATCGGCAAGCGAGTGAATCGCAGGCAATAAAAAAGGCCAATGCAAATGCATTGGCCTTTTCGTTGGCGCCGACCGGGATCAGAAGTCCAGGTTGGATACCGCCAGGGCGTTGCTTTCGATGAAGTCACGGCGAGGTTCGACCGCATCACCCATCAGGGTGTTGAAGATCTGGTCCGCGCCAATGGCGTCTTCGATGGTCACTTTGAGCATGCGGCGCGAGCCCGGGTCCATAGTGGTTTCCCACAGCTGATCCGGGTTCATCTCGCCCAGACCTTTGTATCGCTGGATGGTGTGGCGCTTGGTGCTTTCGGCCATCAACCACTCAAGGGCTTCCTTGAACTCGGTGACCGATTTACGGCGTTCGCCACGCTGGATGTACGCGCCGTCGTCCAGCAAGGTGCTCAGTTGAGCGCCCAGGGAAACCACGGTCTTGTAATCATTGCTGCCGAAGAAGTCGCGGTTGAAGGTGACGTAGTTCGACAGGCCGTGGGAGATCAGTTCGACCTCTGGCAGCCAGACGTTACGCTCACGATCTTCACGCAGGCTGGCCTTGTAGACCAGACCCGACTTTTCGACGGTGCGCAGACGCACTTCGTACTGGGCCAGCCAATCCTGCATCGCTGCGTGATCGGACAGTTGATCCATGCTGACCGCTGGCAGGTAGATGAAGTGCTCGGTCAGTTCCTGCGGGTACAGGCGCGACAGACGCTTGAGGGTCTTCATCACCAGACGGAAGTCATTCACCAGACGCTCAAGGGCTTCGCCGGAGATACCCGGTGCTTCCTCGTTCAGGTGCAGGCTCGCATCTTCCAGGGCCGACTGCGTCATGTACTCTTCCATGGCGTCGTCGTCTTTGATGTATTGCTCTTGCTTGCCTTTCTTCACTTTGTACAGCGGCGGCTGAGCGATGTAGATGTAGCCACGCTCGATCAGCTCCGGCAATTGACGGAAGAAGAAGGTCAGCAGCAGGGTACGGATGTGCGAACCGTCGACGTCAGCATCGGTCATGATGATGATGTTGTGATAGCGCAGCTTGTCGATGTTGTATTCTTCGCGACCGATGCCGCAGCCCAGCGCGGTGATCAAGGTGCCCACTTCCTGGGAAGAGATCATCTTGTCGAAGCGTGCCTTCTCGACGTTCAGGATTTTACCCTTGAGGGGCAGAATCGCTTGGGTCTTGCGGTTACGTCCCTGCTTGGCAGAGCCGCCCGCGGAGTCACCTTCCACGAGGTACAGTTCGGAAAGGGCAGGGTCCTTTTCCTGGCAGTCGGCCAGTTTGCCCGGCAGACCGGCGATATCCAGCGCGCCTTTGCGGCGAGTCATCTCGCGGGCTTTACGCGCCGCTTCACGGGCACGGGCCGCGTCGATCATCTTGCCGACGACCAGTTTGGCTTCGTTCGGGTTTTCCAGCAGGAAGTCGGAGAAGTACTTGCCCATTTCCTGTTCGACCGCGGTCTTCACTTCGGAAGAAACCAGCTTGTCTTTGGTCTGGGAGCTGAACTTCGGATCCGGCACCTTCACCGAAATGATCGCGGTCAGGCCTTCACGGGCATCGTCACCGGTGGTGGCGACTTTGTGCTTCTTCGCCAGGCCTTCTGCTTCGATGTAGGTGTTGAGGTTACGCGTCAGTGCGGAACGGAAACCCACCAGGTGAGTACCGCCGTCGCGCTGTGGAATGTTGTTGGTGAAGCACAACAGGTTCTCGTTGAAGCTGTCGTTCCACTGCAGGGCGATTTCCACGCCGATGCCGTCTTCACGCTGGATGTTGAAGTGGAAGACCTGGTTGACCGGAGTCTTGTTGGTGTTCAGGTATTCAACGAACGCACGCAGACCGCCTTCATACTTGAACAGCTCTTCCTTGCCGCTACGCTCGTCCTTGAGGACGATGCCGACACCGGAGTTGAGGAAGGACAGTTCACGAATCCGCTTGGCCAGGATGTCCCAGCTGAAGTGGATGTTCTTGAAGGTTTCGCTGGAAGCCTTGAAGTGAATCTGGGTACCGGTGGTTTCGGAGTCGCCGACGATTTTCATCGGCTCTTGCGGAACACCGTGGACGTAAGTCTGTTCCCAGATCTTGCCGCTACGGCGAACGGTCAGGACCAGCTCTTCCGACAGGGCGTTAACTACCGACACACCCACACCGTGCAGACCGCCGGAAACCTTGTAGGAGTTGTCGTCGAATTTACCGCCGGCGTGCAGCACGGTCATGATGACCTCGGCTGCCGAAACGCCTTCTTCTTTATGCACGTCTACCGGGATGCCACGGCCGTTGTCGCGAACGGTGATGGACTCATCCGGGTGGATGATAATGCTGATGTCGTCGCAGTAGCCGGCGAGCGCTTCGTCGATCGAGTTATCGACCACCTCGAAAACCATGTGGTGCAGACCGCTGCCATCGTCGGTGTCACCTATATACATACCGGGACGTTTGCGTACGGCATCCAGGCCTTTCAGCACTTTAATGCTCGTTGAGTCGTACGTATTTTCTTCGCTCAATGCCTTCACTCCCGATGGTCGTGGGTCTGGGTGATACGGCCCTGTTCCACGTGGAACAGAGCGACTGGCGTTTCCGTCTGCCAGCCTTCCCTCAATAATTCGTGATCTACACAGGTGATAAAGACCTGGCAGCGTAAGTCTTCCAACAAGCGGCAAAGGGCGCGACGGTGGTGCTCGTCCAGCTCGGACGGCAAGTCATCCACCAGATAAATACACTGACCGCGTCGAGCCTGACTGACCAAGTGCCCTTGGGCAATCCGCAATGCGCAAACCACCAACTTCTGCTGGCCACGGGACAAGATGTCCGCAGCGTTGTGCGCGCCCAGTCTGAGACGCAAATCAGCACGTTGTGGTCCGGCCTGGGTATGCCCCATTTGCTGGTCCCGCTGCAAAGACCCGGCGAGCACAGCACTCAGCTCACGATCCTTGTCCCAGCCGCGGTAATAGCTGAGCGTCAAGCCTTCAAGCTCAACCAGATCGCTCAAGGTTTGTTCAAAGACTGGTTTCAAGGCTTTGATATAAGCGCGGCGGTATTCATCAATTTCAGCGCTGGCCTGGCACAGTTCCCTGTCCCAAACCGCTTGCGAAACGGCGTCAAGTGTACCATGCCGCAGCCAAGAGTTTCTCTGGCGCAGGGCCTTCTGCAAGCGCTGCCAGGTTGACATGAAGCGTGGTTCCACGTGGAACACGCCCCAGTCGAGAAACTGTCGGCGAATCTTCGGCGCACCTTCCAGCAATCGAAAACTGTCCGGATTGATTAGTTGCAGTGGCAAGATTTCGGCCAGTTGCGCAGCGCTGCGGGCATTCTGGCCATCGATACGGATCTGAAATTCGCCTTGGCGATCCCGCGAAATGCCCAAGGCGCTATGCCCACCCTCCGCCAGCTCAACCTGGCCAAAGACCGTGCACGCCAGTTGTTCGTATTGAATGACCGGCAACAGGCGGGTGCTGCGAAACGAACGGGCAAGCCCCAGCAGATGGATGGCTTCCAGAACACTGGTTTTGCCGCTGCCGTTGGCGCCGTAAAGAATATTGATGCGGGGGGAAGGGGAGAAGGTCACCGGGTGCAGATTGCGCACCGCGGTGACCGAGACGCGACTTAAGGACATCTAGCTTCTGCTGAACATGATTACAGACGCATCGGCATGACAACGTAGGCCGAGTCATCGTTGTCCGATTCCTGCACCAGCGCACTGCTGTTGGAGTCGGACAGGATCAGGCGAACCTGCTCGGTGGTCATCACGCCCAGCACGTCGAGCAGGTAGCTCACGTTGAAACCGATTTCCAGAGAGCCACCGTTGTATTCAACGCCCACTTCTTCTTCCGCTTCTTCCTGCTCCGGGTTGTTCGCCTGGATCTTCAGCTGACCGCTAGCCAGTTGCAGACGGATACCGCGGTACTTCTCGTTGGACAGAATCGCGGTACGGCTGAACGCTTCGCGCAGCGCCTGGCGATCACCCAGAACCAGCTTATCGCCGCCTTTAGGCAGAACACGCTCGTAGTCCGGGAATTTGCCGTCGACCAGTTTCGAGGTGAAGGTGAACTCACCGGTGGTGGCGCGGATGTGGTGCTGACCCAGCACGATGCTGACATTGCCGTCTGGCTCGGTGAGCAGGCGTGCCAGCTCAAGAATGCCTTTGCGCGGCACGATGACCTGGTGACGATCCGGTTGGCCGATATCGGCCTGCATCGAGCACATGGCCAGACGGTGACCGTCGGTGGCTACGGCGCGGATCACGCCAGCGGACACTTCCAGCAGCATGCCGTTGAGGTAGTAACGCACGTCCTGCTGGGCCATGGCGAAGCTGGTGCGCTCGATCAGACGACGCAGCTTGCTTTGCTCCAGGCTGCAGGTCAGCGAGCCCGGGCCTTCTTCCACGGTAGGGAAGTCGTTGGCCGGCAGTGTCGACAGGGTAAAGCGGCTACGGCCGGCTTTGACCACAAGCTTCTGCTCATCGACCTTGATGTCGATCAGCGCATCGTTCGGCAGGCTTTTGCAGATGTCCATCAGCTTGCGTGCCGGCACGGTGATGGAACCCGGATCTGCCGGCTCTTCGAGTTGAACACGACCAACCAGCTCGACTTCCAGGTCGGTACCGGTCAGCGACAATTGCTGGCCTTCGACAACCAGCAGCACGTTGGAGAGCACCGGCAAGGTCTGGCGGCGTTCGACGACGCCTGCGACCAGTTGCAGGGGTTTCAACAGGGCTTCGCGTTGAATGGTGAAATGCATGGTCTAGTCCCTTGCCTTAATTAGCTGCGCTGGTGTTCATCAAGTGGTCAGTGTACGCAGCAGGTTCTTGTAGTCCTCGCGGATGTCCGCGTCGGATTCCTTAAGTTCGTTGATCTTGCGGCAGGCGTGCAAAACAGTCGTATGGTCGCGGCCGCCAAACACGTCGCCGATTTCCGGCAGGCTGTGGTTAGTCAACTCTTTGGACAAGGCCATTGCAACCTGACGCGGACGTGCGACCGAACGCGAACGGCGTTTGGACAGCAAGTCGGAGATCTTGATCTTGTAGTACTCGGCGACGGTGCGCTGAATGTTATCCACAGAGACCAGTTTATCCTGCAACGCCAACAAGTCCTTCAGGGATTCGCGAATCAGCTCGATGGTGATATCGCGGCCCATGAAGTGCGAGTGGGCGATCACGCGTTTGAGCGCGCCTTCCAGCTCACGGACGTTGGAGCGAATGCGCTGGGCAATGAAGAACGCGGCGTCGTGAGGCAACTCGACTTTGGCCTGATCGGCCTTTTTCATCAGGATCGCCACGCGGGTTTCCAGCTCCGGCGGCTCGACCGCTACGGTCAGGCCCCAGCCAAAGCGGGATTTGAGGCGTTCTTCAAGGCCTTCGATTTCTTTCGGGTAGCGGTCACTGGTGAGAATGACCTGCTGACCACCTTCGAGCAGGGCGTTGAAGGTGTGGAAAAACTCTTCCTGGGAACGCTCTTTGCGGGCGAAGAACTGAATGTCATCGATCAGCAACGCATCCACCGAACGGTAGAAGCGCTTGAACTCGTTGATCGCGTTCAGTTGCAGGGCCTTGACCATATCCGCCACGAAGCGCTCGGAATGCAGGTACACCACCTTGGCATTCGGGTTCTTCTTTAATAGATGGTTACCCACAGCGTGCATCAAGTGGGTTTTACCCAGGCCGACGCCACCATAAAGGAAGAGCGGGTTGTAACCGTGCTTGGGGTTGTCAGCCACCTGCCAGGCGGCGGCGCGCGCCAACTGGTTGGATTTACCTTCAACGAAGTTCTCGAAGGTAAAGGTACGGTTCAGGTAACTGGTGTGCTTGAGCGCACCTTCGACCTGCACGGTACGTTGCTCGGCACGAACCGGGGCCTGTTGCGAACTGGCGCCGGCCATTGGATCGAAGCTGTCACGGGAAGGTTCTTCCTCGGTGACCTCTGTCACTTTTTGCGTGGCACGTTTGGTCGAAGCGGCGGCTGGTGCTGACGGCGGCGGACTGGCGTGCGCTTGAGCGGCCTGAGCCTGGGAGGCCGCGGCAGCCAGGGGAGCATTAGGCGCAGCACGGGGTGCCGAGCTGCGTTTGCTGCCTATTAACAAGGAAAGCGCAGGCGCCATGCCATTGCCGTGCTCATCGAGCAATTCGAGAACACGCCCCAGGTATTTTTCGTTGACCCAGTCCAGAACAAAACGATTGGGCGCATAGACACGCAACTCGTCGCCTTCGGCTTCGACCTGTAGTGGACGGATCCAAGTGTTGAATTGTTGGGCAGGCAGCTCATCGCGCAAAAGCTCCACGCACTGCTGCCAAAGTTCCACTGACACGGATATCCCCTAAGTTGAAAGCCGGTGAGGCAAAAACAAGCGGCCATTGTAGCGACCAGACGCCGACTTATCCACACGAAGGTGGTTCATCGACCAAGAAGAATCAGCGATTTATACGCAAAAAAGACGACCAGCGGTCTGTGCATAAGCTCTGTGGATAACCGTGCTTAAGGTCATTGCACAAGTGGGGGCGAAACTCGGTGGATAACCGGCCTGTGGATAAACCGCCCTTCCACACACAGGTTATCCGACAGCGCAGCACAGGCTGAACACTGTTTTCCACTGTAGTTGTCATTCTCTGTACATCAGGTAAAACAAGGTCTGAAGCTACTTATCCACAGAAGGTGGCGAGCCTAGCTTTTATAAGCTTTACAAAAAAGCTTTAAATACTTTCCTTTCTTATTTTTATATTTACCGGCGGTTTGCCCAGCGCAAAACGTCTGGAGATCTATTTATAAGGAAACGCTGGTTGGAAATTGACCTGAAGGCTTGCTTTCTCTAGAATCCCCGGTCTCTTAAAACGGGGGCCATTCCGGCCCGTTGTGGACGAACCAGGTAACACGACAATGAAACGTACTTTCCAACCAAGCACTATCAAACGCGCTCGTACCCACGGTTTCCGTGCTCGCATGGCTACCAAGAACGGTCGTGCCGTACTGTCGCGTCGTCGCGCCAAAGGTCGTGCGCGTCTGGCAGTTTGATAAGCCGGCACTGGAGGTGAGTCAGGACTTCAGTCGGGAAAAGCGTCTGCTTACTCCCCGGCATTTCAAGGCAGTCTTTGACTCCCCTACCGGCAAGGTTCCGGGGAAAAATCTCCTGCTCCTTGCGCGCAACAACGATCTTGATCACCCCCGTCTCGGGTTGGTTATCGGGAAAAAGAGCGTAAAGCTCTCCGTCGAGCGCAATCGCCTCAAACGTCTGATGCGCGAATCGTTTCGCCTGAACCAGGATTCACTGGTCGGCTGGGACATTGTTATCGTCGCGCGCAAAGGTTTGGGTGACGTAGAAAACCCCGAATTGATTCAGCATTTCGGCAAGCTCTGGAAACGACTGGCTCGCAGTTCGCCGGTACCAGCAGTCAAAACCGAACCTGTAGGGGTAGACAGTCCGGATGCGTAAACTGGCACTCGTTCCGATCCAGTTTTATCGCTATGCCATTAGTCCCCTGATGGCCGATCACTGTCGTTTCTACCCCAGTTGTTCCTGCTACGCGTTAGAAGCCATCGAAAATCATGGCTTTCTTCGCGGTGGCTGGCTGACCTTTCGTCGTTTAGGTCGCTGTCATCCGTGGAATCCCGGTGGTTATGACCCGGTTCCACCTATCCCTACCTCCCGTTCTTCTTCGATGGCCGAGTAATCATGGATATCAAACGCACGATCCTGATCGTCGCCCTGGCAATCGTGTCCTACGTTATGGTTCTTAAATGGAACCAGGACTATGGCCAGGCTGCCCTGCCGACTCAGAATGTTGCCACCAATACGACTGCATCGGGCCTGCCGGATACGGCATCTGGCTCCAACGCTTCCGCCAGTGACGACATTCCACGTGCTGCAAGCGACACCAGCGCACCTGCCGAAACACCGGTGGCTGTGAGCAAGGACCTCATCCAGATCAAAACGGATGTACTGGACCTGGCTGTCGACCCACAAGGTGGTGATGTTGCCCAGCTGACCCTGCCGCTGTATCCGCGTCGTCAGGATCACCCGGAAATTCCGTTCCAGCTGTTCGATAACGGTGGTGAACGTACTTATCTGGCGCAAAGCGGCCTGATCGGCACCAACGGTCCGGATGCAAATTCTGCCGGTCGTCCGGTTTATTCCTCGGAGAAGAAGGTTTATCAACTGGCTGACGGTCAGGACCAATTGGTCGTGGACCTGAAGTTCAGCAAGGACGGCGTCAACTACATCAAGCGTTTCACCCTGAAACGCGGCCTGTATGACGTAACCGTTTCCTACCTGATCGACAACCAGAGCGCTCAGCCCTGGACGGGTGCGATGTTCGCGCAATTGAAGCGTGACGCCAGCGCCGATCCATCTTCCACAACCGCCACCGGTACCGCGACTTACCTGGGCGCAGCCCTGTGGACAAGTTCCGAGCCGTACAAGAAAGTGTCCATGAAGGACATGGACAAGGCGCCGTTGAAGGAAACCGTCACTGGCGGTTGGGTTGCCTGGTTGCAGCACTACTTCGTGACCGCATGGATTCCGGCCAAGGGCGAAAACAACATCGTCCAGACCCGTAAAGACAGCAAAGGCAACTACATCATCGGCTACACCGGCCCATCGATGAGTGTTGCGCCGGGTGCCAAGGCTGAAACCAGCGCTGTTCTGTACGCCGGTCCGAAAAGCCAAGCCGTGCTGAAAGAGTTGTCCCCAGGTCTGGAATTGACCGTCGACTACGGCATTCTGTGGTTCATCGCCCAACCGATCTTCTGGTTGCTGCAACATATCCACGCCATTGTGGGTAACTGGGGCTGGTCGATCATCTTCCTGACCATGCTGATCAAAGGGATTTTCTTCCCGCTGTCGGCTGCCAGCTACAAATCCATGGCGCGCATGCGTGCAGTGGCACCGAAACTGGCTGCGCTGAAAGAGCAACATGGCGATGACCGGCAGAAAATGTCGCAAGCCATGATGGAGCTGTACAAGAAAGAGAAGATCAATCCGCTGGGTGGTTGCTTGCCAATCCTCGTGCAGATGCCGGTTTTCCTGTCGCTGTACTGGGTTCTGCTGGAAAGCGTCGAAATGCGCCAGGCGCCGTTCATGCTGTGGATTACTGACCTGTCGATCAAGGATCCGTTCTTCATTCTGCCGATCATCATGGGTGCAACCATGTTCATCCAGCAGCAGCTGAACCCGACTCCTCCAGATCCGATGCAGGCCAAGGTGATGAAGCTGATGCCGATCATCTTCACCTTCTTCTTCCTGTGGTTCCCGGCGGGTCTGGTGCTGTACTGGGTTGTGAACAACTGCCTGTCGATCGCCCAACAGTGGTACATCACACGTAAGATCGAAGCGGCTACCAAAGCAGCTGCCTGATTTACACTGTGGATAACCACTCAAGACGCCCCCTAGTGGGGCGTTTTGCTATCTGTCACTTTTGTCTGGATACCGGTTTATGAGCGCTCCTCGTGAAACCATCGCCGCTGTCGCCACCGCTCAGGGTCGCGGCGGCGTAGGCATCGTCCGTATTTCCGGGCCGTTGGCCAGCGTTGCGGCCAAGGCCTTCAGTGGTCGCGAACTCAAGCCGCGATTTGCCCATTACGGTCCGTTTTTCAGTGAAAACGACGAGGTGCTGGATCAGGGCCTCGCGCTGTATTTTCCAGGACCAAACTCGTTCACCGGCGAAGATGTCCTGGAACTCCAGGGCCATGGCGGCCCGATCGTTCTGGATATGTTGCTCCAGCGCAGCCTTGAACTGGGTTGCCGGCTCGCCCGACCGGGGGAATTCAGTGAGCGCGCCTTCCTCAACGACAAACTTGACCTCGCCCAGGCCGAAGCCATTGCCGACCTGATTGAAGCCAGTTCCGCCCAGGCAGCGCGCAACGCTTTGCGCTCCCTGCAGGGGGCTTTCTCGTCACGTGTGCATAACCTCACCGAGCAATTGATCGGCCTGCGAATCTATGTCGAAGCGGCCATCGACTTCCCGGAAGAGGAAATCGACTTCCTCGCCGATGGCCACGTCCTGAGCATGCTCGACAAAGTGCGCGACGAGTTATCCACTGTCATGCGCGAAGCCGGGCAGGGTGCCTTGCTGCGTGACGGCATGACGGTGGTCATCGCCGGTCGTCCGAATGCCGGTAAATCCAGCCTGCTCAATGCCCTGGCCGGGCGTGAAGCGGCGATCGTGACCGAAATTGCCGGCACCACCCGTGACGTACTGCGTGAACATATCCACATCGATGGCATGCCGCTGCACGTGGTGGATACCGCCGGTCTGCGCGATACCGATGATCATGTGGAAAAAATCGGCGTCGAGCGTGCCTTGAAAGCCATCGGCGAAGCGGATCGGGTACTGCTGGTAGTCGATGCCACTGCACCGGAAGCCCTTGATCCATTCGCACTCTGGCCGGAGTTTCTGGAAATCCGTCCCGATCCCGCGAAGGTCACCCTGATCCGCAACAAGGCCGATCTCACGGGCGAAGCCATTGCCCTGGAAGTCAGCGAAGATGGCCACGTCACCATCAGCCTGAGCGCCAAGTCCGGTGGTGTCGGCCTGGAGCTGCTGCGCGATCACCTCAAGGCCTGCATGGGCTATGAACAAACGTCCGAAAGCAGCTTCAGCGCTCGCCGGCGACACCTTGAGGCGCTACGTCATGCCAGTGCTGCCCTCGAGCATGGTCGTGCCCAATTGACCCTGGCCGGTGCTGGAGAGTTGTTGGCCGAGGATTTGCGCCAGGCTCAACAATCGCTGGGAGAAATCACCGGCGCTTTCAGTTCCGATGACCTGCTTGGGCGGATTTTTTCCAGCTTCTGTATCGGTAAATAGCCCTCCTGTTGTTCACAGACAGGCCATTCGTGCCTGTCTGCTCTCTCCTTTTCTGAATAAACCCTCGAGTGCCGAGCGAACTTTGTCTGCTTGAGCGGGATTCCTGTGCCTGATTTTCGAGTAAACGGCGCTTTTCTGTGGATTAAGCCCTGTGAATAACCGCAGCTAAGGTCAGTTGATAACAGGGCTCGAAAACTGAACATAACCGCCTCTGTGGATAACCACCTCTTTCATCCACAGGCTTACACCGGTTATCCAAGGGCCTCATTGGCACATGAACACAGGGTTTTGAACCTCTGTACACATTGGAAATAAAGGCCTGTGTCAATCTATCCACAGAAAGGCAGGTGCATAGAAATAAACATAAAAACAAAGATTTAATAAATTTCTTTCTTTTTAATTTCTATAACTCCGACTTTTCCACAGCTGGTTAAATTTTGTGCAAAGGGTTCTTTAGGAAGGGCGAAGTCCCTATACTTGTCGACCAGGTCCAAAAACCTGAGCTCAAACTATTCCTGAATTACCTACTTAAGCAGGCACGAGGTGCGTGGTGGATTTCCCTTCCCGTTTTGAAGTGATCGTCATCGGCGGCGGTCATGCCGGTACCGAGGCAGCACTGGCCTCAGCACGTATGGGGGTGAAAACCCTGTTGCTGACGCATAACGTGGAAACCCTCGGTGCCATGAGTTGCAACCCGGCCATTGGCGGGATCGGCAAAAGCCATCTGGTCAAGGAAATCGACGCCCTCGGCGGCGCGATGGCCATTGCTACCGATAAAGGTGGCATCCAGTTTCGCGTGTTGAACAGCCGCAAAGGCCCGGCGGTGCGAGCAACCCGTGCCCAGGCAGACCGGGTTCTGTACAAGGCCGCTGTCCGCGAAATCCTGGAAAACCAGCCGAACCTGTGGATATTTCAACAGGCTGCTGACGATCTGATCGTCGAGCAGGAACAAGTCCGTGGTGTTGTCACACAAATGGGTCTGCGTTTCTTCGCCGATTCCGTGGTGTTGACCACCGGCACGTTCCTCGGTGGACTTATCCACATCGGTTTGCAGAATTTCTCCGGTGGTCGCGCCGGTGATCCGCCATCGATCGCGCTGGCTCACCGTCTACGTGAACTGCCACTGCGTGTGGGTCGTTTGAAAACCGGTACTCCGCCGCGTATCGACGGCCGGTCTGTGGATTTCTCGGTGATGTCTGAGCAACCGGGTGATACGCCGATCCCGGTGATGTCGTTCATGGGCAACAAGGAACAGCATCCACAGCAAGTCAGCTGCTGGATTACCCACACCAATGCCCGCACCCACGAAATCATTGCTGCGAACCTCGACCGTTCGCCGATGTATTCCGCTGCAGGCGAGATCGAAGGCATCGGTCCGCGTTATTGCCCATCGATCGAAGACAAGATCCATCGCTTTGCCGACAAGGAAAGCCATCAGGTCTTCATCGAACCGGAAGGTTTGACGACAAACGAGCTGTATCCGAACGGGATATCCACAAGCTTGCCATTCGACGTGCAATTGCAGATCGTGCAATCGATCCGCGGCATGGAAAACGCGCACATCGTGCGTCCGGGCTACGCGATCGAGTACGACTACTTCGACCCGCGTGATTTGAAATACAGCCTGGAAACCAAAGTCATCGGCGGATTGTTCTTTGCCGGGCAGATCAACGGCACCACCGGTTACGAAGAAGCCGGCGCCCAGGGTTTGCTGGCCGGGACCAACGCCGCACTGCGTGCGCAAGGCAAAGATGCCTGGTGCCCGCGTCGCGACGAGGCCTACATCGGCGTGTTGGTCGACGACCTGATTACCCTCGGTACCCAGGAACCGTACCGGATGTTCACGTCCCGTGCCGAGTACCGCCTGATCCTGCGCGAAGACAACGCCGACCTGCGGTTGACCGAAAAAGGTCGCGAACTGGGCCTGGTGGATGACGTGCGTTGGGCCGCTTTCTGCAAAAAACGCGAAAGCATCGAACTGGAAGAGCAGCGCCTGAAAAGCACTTGGGTACGCCCGGGCACCGAGCAGGGCGATGCGATTGCCGAAAAATTCGGCACGCCGCTGACTCACGAATACAACCTGCTCAATCTCTTGAGTCGTCCGGAAATCGACTACGCTGGTCTGATTGCCGTGACCGGTGACGGCGCAGAAGATCCACAGGTTGCCGAACAGGTCGAAATCAAGACCAAGTACGCTGGTTACATCGATCGTCAACAGGATGAAATTGCACGCCTGCGGGCCAGCGAAGACACCAAACTGCCTGTGGATATCGATTACACGAACATTTCCGGTCTCTCCAAAGAGATCCAGAGCAAGCTCGGTGCGACCCGTCCAGAGACTTTGGGCCAGGCCTCGCGAATCCCGGGCGTAACGCCGGCAGCCATTTCGCTGTTGATGATTCATTTGAAAAAACGCGGCGCGGGCCGTCAGTTGGAGCAAAGCGCTTGAGTTCGTTGGTCACTTCGCAACATGCAGAAGAGTTATCCACAGGTGCCCGCCAGCTTGGCGTCACGCTGACAGAAACCCAGCACGCGCAACTGCTGGGTTATCTGGCCCTGTTGATCAAATGGAACAAGGCTTACAACCTCACCGCCGTGCGTGATCCAGACGAAATGGTTTCCCGTCACTTGCTCGATAGTCTGAGTGTGATGTCGTTCATCGAAAACGGTCGCTGGCTCGACGTTGGCAGTGGCGGCGGCATGCCTGGCATTCCCCTGGCCATCCTGTTTCCCGAGTCCCAGGTGACGTGCCTTGACAGCAACGGCAAGAAAACCCGTTTCCTGACCCAGGTCAAACTCGAACTCAAACTGGATAACCTGCAAGTTATCCACAGTCGCGTTGAAGCGTTCCAGCCTGCCCAGCCGTTCAACGGGATCATTTCCCGGGCGTTCAGCAGCATGGAAAACTTCAGCAACTGGACTCGCCACCTCGGCGATAGCGAAACACGCTGGCTGGCAATGAAGGGCGTTCATCCGGCCGATGAGCTGGTAGCATTGCCGGCAGACTTCCACCTCGATAGCGAACACGCCCTGGCCGTACCTGGTTGCCAAGGCCAACGCCATCTGCTGATACTGCGCCGCACGGCATGATTGGGAACACAAGCAAGAATGGCTAAGGTATTCGCGATAGCGAACCAAAAGGGTGGCGTGGGCAAAACCACCACCTGCATCAACCTCGCAGCATCCCTGGTCGCGACCAAGCGCCGGGTGCTGTTGATCGACCTTGATCCACAGGGCAACGCCACCATGGGTAGCGGTGTGGATAAACATGGCCTGGAAAACTCGGTCTACGACCTGTTGATCGGCGAATGTGATCTGGCCCAGGCCATGCACTTCTCCGAACACGGTGGTTACCAGTTGTTGCCGGCCAACCGCGACCTCACCGCGGCCGAAGTGGTACTGCTGGAAATGCAGATGAAGGAAAGCCGTCTGCGCAGCGCACTGGCGCCGATCCGGGAAAACTACGATTACATTCTGATTGACTGCCCGCCGTCGCTGTCGATGCTGACTTTGAACGCACTGGTTGCCGCCGACGGGGTAATTATCCCCATGCAGTGCGAGTACTTCGCACTCGAAGGCTTGAGCGACCTTGTGGATAACATCAAGCGTATCGCTGAACTGCTGAACCCGAACCTCAAGGTCGAAGGCCTGCTGCGTACGATGTACGACCCGCGCCTGAGCCTGATGAACGATGTCTCGGCGCAGCTCAAGGAACACTTCGGCGAGCAGCTCTACGACACCGTCATTCCGCGCAACATCCGTCTGGCCGAAGCGCCAAGCTACGGCATGCCGGCGCTGGCGTACGACAAAGCATCGCGGGGCGCCGTTGCCTATCTGGCATTGGCGGGCGAAATGGTTCGTCGTCAACGCAAAAACTCACGCATCGCCGCTGCTCAGGCAACTTAAGGAATCCCCATGGCCGTCAAGAAACGAGGTCTCGGACGTGGACTGGATGCTCTGTTGAGTGGTCCGACTGTCAGCTCGCTGGAAGAACAAGCGGCGCAAGCCGATCAGCGTGAGCTGCAGCACCTTCCCCTGGATCTGCTCCAGCGCGGCAAATACCAGCCGCGTCGTGACATGGATCCGCAGGCGCTCGAAGAACTGGCGCAGTCGATCAGGGCTCAGGGCGTCATGCAGCCCATCGTGGTTCGCCCGATCGGCAGCGGCCGCTTTGAAATCATTGCGGGCGAACGTCGCTGGCGTGCCAGTCAGCAAGCCGGGCAGGAAACCATCCCGGCGATGGTGCGCGATGTACCCGATGAAACCGCGATCGCCATTGCGCTGATCGAGAACATTCAGCGCGAAGACCTGAACCCGATTGAAGAAGCGGTGGCCCTGCAGCGATTGCAGCAGGAGTTCCAGCTGACTCAGCAACAGGTGGCCGAGGCCGTGGGCAAGTCCCGGGTGACGGTGGCTAACCTGCTGCGCCTGATTTCCTTGCCGGAAGTCATCAAGACCATGCTGTCCCACGGCGACCTGGAAATGGGGCATGCCCGTGCTTTGCTCGGTTTGCCGGAAAATCAACAGATTGAAGGGGCGCGACATGTTGTCGCACGCGGGCTGACCGTGCGCCAGACTGAGGCACTGGTTCGCCAGTGGTTGAGTGGCAAACCGGAGCCTGTTGAACCGGCAAAACCGGACCCGGATATCGCCCGTCTCGAGCAGCGTCTGGCCGAGCGCCTAGGCTCTGCGGTGCAGATTCGCCACGGTAAGAAGGGTAAAGGGCAGTTGGTGATTGGTTACAACTCACTGGATGAGCTTCAAGGCGTACTCGCACATATCCGCTGAAACATTTCCTCATGTAGCGTGCAGAGGGAAATCACTACCTGACAGTTGAATAGGGGCAGAACCGCCCCTATACTCTGCGCGCATTTTGTCGGCACAAATTATGCCAAGTTATTGAATTTCGGCAGCCGGCCATTGGAGAGCAAAAGTGATGGAAACCCGCACGCCAAACCGCTTGCCGTTCCATCGCCTGGCAGTTTTTCCGGTGTTAATGGCTCAATTTGTCGTTCTGCTCATTGCCGCTCTGGCGCTCTGGCAACGGTATGGAGTCGTTGCCGGGTACTCGGGACTTTGCGGAGGCCTGATAGCCTTGCTTCCCAATGTTTATTTCGCTCATAGGGCATTTCGGTTTTCCGGCGCCCGGGCAGCTCAAGCCATCGTCCGGTCATTTTATGCTGGCGAGGCGGGCAAACTGATTTTGACGGCGGTGCTTTTTGCATTGACGTTCGCAGGTGTGAAGCCATTGGCGCCGCTGGCTGTATTCGGCGTCTTCGTGCTGACCCAACTGGTCAGCTGGTTCGCTCCCCTGCTGATGAGAACAAGACTTTCGAGACCTTAGGGCGTTTGAGGCAACCATGGCAGAAACAACCGCTTCGGGCTATATCCAGCACCACTTGCAGAACCTGACCTTCGGTCAGCTCCCTACCGGCGGCTGGGGCTTTGCCCACACCGCAGCAGAAGCCAAGGAAATGGGCTTCTGGGCTTTCCACGTCGATACCCTCGGCTGGTCGGTCGCGTTGGGTCTGTTTTTCGTTCTTCTTTTCCGCATGGCGGCCAAGAAAGCGACTACCGGTGTACCTGGTGCTTTGCAGAACTTCGTTGAAGTATTGGTCGAATTCGTCGATGGCAGCGTGAAAGACAGCTTCCATGGCCGTAGCCCGGTGGTTGCACCACTGGCACTGACCATCTTCGTCTGGGTGTTCCTGATGAACGCCGTCGACCTGGTACCGGTCGACTGGATTCCTCAACTGGCCATCCTGATCTCCGGCGACCACCACATCCCGTTCCGTGCCGTGTCGACCACCGACCCGAACGCTACTCTGGCCATGGCCTTCTCGGTGTTCGCGCTGATCATTTTCTACAGCATCAAGATCAAGGGCCTCGGTGGCTTCATCGGCGAGCTGACCCTGCACCCGTTCGGCAGCAAGAACATCTTCGTTCAAGCCCTGCTGATCCCGGTGAACTTCCTGCTGGAATTCGTGACCCTGATTGCCAAGCCGATCTCCCTGGCTCTGCGTCTGTTCGGCAACATGTATGCCGGCGAGCTGGTCTTCATTCTGATCGCTGTGATGTTCGGCAGCGGCCTGCTCTGGCTGAGTGGCCTGGGCGTTGTTCTGCAGTGGGCGTGGGCTGTGTTCCACATCCTGATCATCACCCTGCAGGCGTTCATCTTCATGATGCTGACCATCGTCTACCTGTCGATGGCGCACGAAGAAAACCATTAAGGCCAGTCTCGACTAGTCTGATGTCCTTCCCGGTAAAACGGGAAGGGGCTCTTCACGGAGCCTCTGAAACGATTTGTTTTACCGCTTTAATCTAAAAAACCTAAACCATACGACGTAAAAGTCGGGAGGAAAGATGGAAACTGTAGTTGGTCTAACCGCTATCGCTGTTGCACTGTTGATCGGCCTGGGCGCACTGGGTACCGCAATTGGTTTCGGCCTGCTGGGCGGCAAGTTCCTGGAAGGCGCAGCGCGTCAGCCAGAAATGGTTCCAATGCTGCAAGTTAAAATGTTCATCGTTGCCGGTCTGCTCGACGCCGTAACCATGATCGGTGTTGGTATCGCTCTGTTCTTCACCTTTGCGAACCCGTTCGTTGGTCAAATCGCTGGCTAATTACTCGGATCTTCCGGGTAATTTGGTGTGATGGACAACGTAACTGCGAGGTGTTGGCGTGAACATTAATGCGACCCTGATTGGCCAGTCCGTTGCGTTCCTGATTTTTGTACTGTTCTGCATGAAGTTCGTATGGCCTCCGGTCATCACGGCACTGCACGAACGTCAAAAGAAGATCGCTGATGGTCTGGACGCTGCCAGCCGAGCAGCTCGCGACCTGGAGTTGGCCCAAGAGAAAGCGGGTCAGCAACTGCGCGAAGCGAAAGCTCAGGCAGCTGAAATCATCGAGCAAGCCAAGAAACGCGGTACCCAGATTGTCGACGAAGCCCGTGAACAGGCTCGCGTCGAAGCTGACCGTGTGAAGGCTCAGGCTCAGGCCGAGATCGAACAGGAACTGAACAGCGTCAAAGACGCGCTGCGCGCCCAAGTGGGTAGCCTGGCCGTTGGCGGTGCTTCGAAGATCCTGGGCAAAGCAATCGATCAAAACGCGCACGCAGAGCTGGTTAACCAACTGGCTGCTGAAATCTAAGCGAGGGCGATCATGGCAGAACTGACCACGTTGGCCCGACCTTACGCTAAGGCGGCCTTCGAGCACGCTCAGGCCCACCAGCAACTGGCCAATTGGTCAGCCATGCTCGGCCTGGCAGCAGCGGTGTCGGAAGACGACACCATGCAGCGCGTGCTCAAGGCCCCGCGACTGACGAGCGCAGAAAAGGCCGCCACGTTCATTGACGTGTGCGGCGACAAGTTTGATGTAAAGGCACAGAACTTCATTCACGTCGTTGCCGAAAACGACCGTCTCCCGCTGTTGCCGGAGATCGCCGCTCTGTTCGACCTGTACAAGGCCGAGCAAGAGAAATCGGTAGACGTTGAAGTGACCAGTGCCTTCGCATTGAACCAAGAACAGCAAGACAAACTCGCCAAGGTTCTCAGTGCACGACTCAACCGGGAAGTGCGCCTGCAAGTCGAGGAAGATTCATCCCTTATTGGGGGTGTTGTCATCCGCGCCGGCGACCTGGTTATCGATGGCTCGATTCGCGGCAAAATCGCGAAACTTGCCGAAGCATTGAAATCTTGAGTTTGAAGGGGCAGCAGAGCAATGCAGCAACTCAATCCTTCCGAAATAAGTGAAATTATCAAGGGCCGCATCGACAAGCTCGATGTGACCTCCCAAGCCCGTAACGAAGGCACTGTCGTCAGCGTATCTGACGGCATCGTGCGGATTCACGGTCTGGCCGACGTAATGTACGGCGAGATGATCGAGTTTCCGGGCGGCGTCTTCGGCATGGCCCTCAACCTGGAGCAAGACTCTGTAGGTGCCGTTGTATTGGGCGCATACCAGACTCTGGCTGAAGGCATGAGCGCCAAGTGCACTGGCCGCATCCTGGAGGTTCCGGTTGGTAAGGAACTGCTGGGTCGCGTAGTCGACGCACTGGGTAACCCGGTTGACGGCAAAGGTCCGCTGAACAACACCGAGACCGACGCGGTCGAGAAAGTTGCTCCAGGCGTGATCTGGCGTAAGTCGGTAGACCAGCCTGTACAGACTGGCTACAAGGCTGTCGATGCCATGATCCCTGTCGGCCGTGGCCAGCGTGAGCTGATCATCGGTGACCGTCAGATCGGTAAAACCGCTCTGGCGATCGACGCGATCATCAATCAGAAAGACAGCGGCATTTTCTGCGTCTACGTAGCAATCGGTCAGAAGCAATCGACCATCGCCAACGTTGTTCGCAAGCTGGAAGAAAACGGTGCACTGGCTAACACCATCATCGTTGCAGCGAGCGCTTCGGAATCTGCAGCACTGCAGTTCCTGGCTCCGTACTCCGGTTGCACCATGGGCGAATACTTCCGCGACCGCGGTGAAGACGCGCTGATCGTTTATGACGATCTGTCCAAGCAAGCAGTGGCTTACCGCCAGATTTCCCTGCTGCTGCGCCGTCCACCAGGCCGTGAAGCTTACCCAGGCGACGTGTTCTATCTCCACTCCCGTCTGCTGGAGCGCGCATCCCGCGTTTCGGAAGAGTACGTAGAGAAGTTCACCAACGGCGCAGTGACCGGCAAAACCGGTTCCCTGACCGCACTGCCGATCATCGAAACCCAGGCTGGCGACGTTTCCGCGTTCGTTCCGACCAACGTGATTTCCATCACCGACGGTCAGATCTTCCTGGAATCGGCCATGTTCAACTCGGGCATCCGCCCTGCAGTGAACGCCGGTGTTTCGGTATCCCGTGTGGGTGGTGCCGCTCAGACCAAGATCATCAAGAAGCTGTCCGGTGGTATCCGTACCGCTCTGGCTCAGTACCGTGAACTGGCGGCATTCGCCCAGTTCGCTTCTGACCTGGACGAAGCGACCCGTAAGCAACTTGAGCATGGTCAGCGCGTTACCGAGCTGATGAAGCAGAAGCAATACGCGCCAATGTCGATCGCCGACATGTCGCTGTCGCTGTATGCCGCTGAGCGTGGGTTCCTGACCGACGTTGAAATCGCCAAGATCGGCAGCTTCGAACAAGCGCTGATTGCTTACTTCAACCGCGATCACGCCGACTTGATGGCGAAGATCAACGTGAAGGGTGACTTCAATGACGAGATCGATGGCGGCCTGAAAGCCGGTATCGAGAAGTTCAAGGCCACCCAAACCTGGTAAGCCGCAGCGGGAGCCTAGCGGCTCCCGCTTGCTAACCTGATAGGTGTTACATGGCAGGCGCAAAAGAGATTCGCAGTAAGATTGCGAGCATCAAAAGCACGCAAAAGATTACCAGCGCCATGGAAAAAGTGGCGGTCAGCAAAATGCGCAAGGCACAAATGCGCATGGCTGCTAGCCGTCCTTATGCGGAGCGCATCCGCCAGGTTATTGGCCATCTGGCCAACGCTAACCCGGAATATCGCCACCCGTTCATGATCGACCGTGAAGTAAAGCGCGTCGGTTATGTCGTAGTGAGCAGTGACCGTGGTCTGTGTGGTGGCTTGAACACCAACCTGTTCAAGGCTTTGGTCAAGGACATGGCGGTAAACCGCGAAAACGGCGTCGAGATCGATCTGTGTGTAGTGGGTAGCAAGGGTGCGGCTTTCTTCCGCAACTTCGGCGGTAACGTCGTTGCAGCTATCAGCCACCTGGGTGAAGAGCCGTCGATCAATGATCTGATCGGCAGCGTCAAGGTGATGCTGGATGCCTACCTGGACGGCCGTATTGACCGCCTGTCCGTGGTGTCCAACAAGTTCATCAACACCATGACACAACAGCCTACCGTGGAGCAGTTGATTCCACTGGTGGCAACCCCGGATCAAGAACTCAAGCACCACTGGGACTATCTCTACGAACCGGATGCCAAGGAGCTGCTCGACGGCTTGATGGTCCGTTACGTGGAGTCGCAGGTCTACCAGGCGGTGGTCGAGAACAACGCGGCTGAACAAGCTGCGCGGATGATCGCGATGAAGAACGCTACCGACAACGCCGGTGATTTGATCAGCGATTTGCAGCTGGTCTACAACAAGGCGCGTCAGGCTGCGATCACCCAAGAGATCTCGGAAATCGTCGGCGGCGCTGCCGCGGTTTAACGGTTCAAATATTCAGAGGATCCAGCTATGAGTAGCGGACGTATCGTTCAAATCATCGGCGCCGTTATCGACGTGGAATTTCCACGCGACAGCGTACCGAGCATCTACGACGCCTTGAAAGTTCAAGGCGCCGAAACCACTCTGGAAGTTCAGCAGCAGCTGGGCGACGGCGTGGTTCGTACCATTGCGATGGGCTCCACCGAAGGCTTGAAGCGCGGTCTGGACGTCAACAACACTGGCGCAGCCATCTCCGTACCGGTCGGTAAAGCGACCCTGGGCCGGATCATGGACGTACTGGGCAACCCGATCGACGAAGCTGGCCCGATCGGCGAAGAAGAGCGCTGGGGCATTCACCGTCCTGCGCCAACCTTCGCTGAACAAGCCGGTGGCAACGAGCTGCTGGAAACAGGCATCAAGGTTATCGACCTGGTTTGCCCGTTCGCCAAGGGCGGTAAAGTCGGTCTGTTCGGTGGTGCCGGTGTAGGCAAGACCGTAAACATGATGGAACTGATCCGTAACATCGCCATCGAGCACAGCGGTTATTCCGTGTTCGCCGGTGTGGGTGAGCGTACTCGTGAGGGTAACGACTTCTACCACGAGATGAAGGACTCCAACGTTCTGGACAAAGTGGCACTGGTTTACGGTCAGATGAACGAGCCGCCGGGAAACCGTCTGCGCGTAGCCCTGACCGGCCTGACCATGGCCGAGAAGTTCCGTGACGAAGGTAACGACGTTCTGCTGTTCGTCGACAACATCTATCGTTACACCCTGGCCGGTACTGAAGTATCCGCACTGCTGGGCCGTATGCCTTCGGCAGTAGGTTACCAGCCGACCCTGGCTGAAGAGATGGGCGTGCTGCAAGAGCGCATCACTTCGACCAAGCAAGGTTCGATTACTTCGATCCAGGCGGTATACGTACCAGCGGACGACTTGACCGACCCGTCGCCAGCGACCACCTTCGCCCACTTGGACGCCACCGTCGTTCTGTCCCGTGACATCGCTTCCCTGGGTATCTACCCGGCGGTAGACCCACTGGACTCGACTTCGCGTCAGCTGGACCCGAACGTGATCGGCAACGACCACTACGAAACCGCTCGCGGTGTTCAGTACGTGCTGCAGCGTTACAAAGAACTGAAGGACATCATTGCGATCCTGGGTATGGACGAGCTGTCGGAAGCCGACAAGCAGTTGGTAAACCGTGCTCGTAAGATCCAGCGCTTCTTGTCGCAGCCGTTCTTCGTGGCTGAAGTCTTCACCGGTGCTTCGGGTAAATACGTTTCCCTGAAAGACACCATTGCTGGCTTCAAAGGCATCCTCAACGGTGACTACGACCACCTGCCAGAACAAGCGTTCTACATGGTTGGCGGCATCGAAGAAGCGATCGAGAAAGCCAAGAAACTGTAATCCCGGCGCCCGGCAACGGGCGCTAATTTAGGTTGAGGCAATCAGATGGCTATGACAGTCCATTGCGATATCGTCAGCGCGGAAGGAGAAATCTTTTCCGGTCTGGTCGAGATGGTGATTGCGCACGGTGCACTGGGTGATCTTGGTATCGCCCTGGGTCACGCGCCGCTGATCACTAATCTGAAGCCAGGTCCGATCCGCCTGGTCAAGCAGGGCGGGGAAGAGGAGGTGTATTACATCTCCGGTGGTTTCCTCGAGGTTCAGCCGAACATGGTCAAGGTTCTTGCCGACACCGTGCAACGCGCTGCCGACCTGGACGAAGCCGCAGCTTTGGAAGCCGTTAAGGCTGCCGAGAAAGCCCTGCACGAGCGAGGCGCGGAATTCGATTACGGTTCTGCTGCCGCACGTCTGGCCGAGGCTGCAGCTCAGCTGCGCACCGTCCAGCAGATCCGCAAGAAGTTCGGCCACTAAGGCTGCATTTGTTGTGTGATTGATTAAAAAGGGTAGCCTCGGCTACCCTTTTTTCTTTTCCGATTTTTACAACCCGGTCGCAGCCGCTGACCACCCAGGATTGGTAGCCAGTTATGTCTCTTGAAATCGTTATTCTCGCTGCTGGCCAAGGCACGCGCATGCGTTCCGCTTTGCCGAAAGTTTTGCACCCGATTGCCGGCAACTCCATGCTCGGCCATGTTATCCACAGCGCCAGGCAACTTGATCCACAGCGCATCCACGTCGTGATCGGTCATGGCGCCGATGCCGTGCGCGACCGCCTGGCAGCGGATGATCTGAATTTCGTCCTGCAGGATAAACAGTTGGGTACCGGCCACGCCGTTGCTCAAGCCGTGCCGTTCATTCAGTCCGACACCGTGCTGGTGCTCTACGGTGATGTGCCGTTGATCGAAGTTGAAACCCTGCAGCGCCTGCTCAAGCAGGTGGGGCCGCAGCAGTTGGGCTTGCTCACCGTCGAACTGGATGACCCGACGGGTTACGGCCGTATTGTTCGTGATGCCGCTGGCAAGGTTGCAGCCATCGTCGAACAGAAAGATGCCAATGAAGCCGAACGCAAAATCACCGAAGGCAATACCGGCATTCTGGCGCTGCCGTTTGCCCGTCTTGGTGACTGGATGAGTCGACTCTCCAATAACAACGCCCAGGGCGAGTATTACCTGACCGACATCATCGCCATGGCAGTGAGCGATGGTCTGGTGGTGGCCACCGAGCAACCGCACGACGCTATGGAAGTGCAGGGCGCCAATGACCGCAAGCAGCTGTCCGAACTGGAACGGCATTATCAATTGCGCGCCGGTCGTCGTTTGATGGCTCAAGGTGTGACGCTGCGCGACCCGGCACGTTTCGATATGCGCGGAGACGTGACAGTAGGCCGCGACGTGCTGATCGACATTAACGTGATCCTCGAAGGCAAGGTCGTCATTGAAGATGACGTGGTGATTGGCCCGAACTGCGTGATCAAGGACAGCACCCTGCGCAAGGGCGTGGTCATCAAGGCCAACAGCCATATCGAAGGCGCCATTCTGGGTGAAGGCAGCGATGCCGGCCCGTTCGCACGTCTGCGTCCAGGCACCGTGCTGGAAGCCCGGGCGCATGTGGGTAACTTCGTCGAGTTGAAAAACGCTCACATGGGCGAAGGCGCCAAGGCCGGTCACCTGACTTATCTGGGCGATGCCGAAGTGGGGGCGCGTACCAACATCGGTGCCGGTACCATCACCTGTAACTATGACGGCGCCAACAAGTGGAAAACCGTGTTGGGCGAAGATGTGTTCATTGGTTCCAACAACTCGTTGGTGGCGCCTGTGGATATCCTGGCGGGTGCGACCACCGCGGCCGGTTCGACGATTACCTCGACTGTGGATAAATCCCAGTTGGCCATCGGGCGTGCTCGTCAGAAGAATATCGACGGCTGGAAGCGGCCGGAGAAGATCAAGAAGGGCTGAGTTATCCACATCCCAATGATCGGCTGAAGTTATTCACAGCCTGATCCATTGCATTCGCGGGCAAGCCCGCTCCCACAACGGTATTCGCCAACCTGTGGGAGCGGGCTTGCCCGCGATGCTTTTATCCACAGATCTTTTTGTCGCAACACGCTTGACGAAGTTTCGCCGATAGGTTTTGATTGCTTCCGATATCTTTCGAATCGAAACTTACCAGCTCATGTCGAAGCGCAACACACCTCAACGTCGTCACAACATCCTCGCCTTGCTCAATGAGCAGGGCGAAGTCAGTGTGGATGAGTTGGCCAAGCGCTTCGAAACCTCGGAAGTGACGATTCGCAAGGATCTGGCGGCACTTGAAAGCAATGGTCTGTTGCTGCGTCGTTACGGCGGGGCGATCACCATGCCTCAGGAGCTGGTCGCGGACCTTGGTCAGCCGGTTTCCATATACAAGCAAGCCATCGCCCGTGCCGCCGTCGCACGGATTCGCGAGCATGCGCGCATCATTATCGACAGTGGCAGTACCACCGCCTCAATGATTCCGGAACTCGGGCAGCAACCCGGTCTGGTGGTGATGACCAACTCGCTGCATGTCGCCAATGCCTTGAGCGAACTTGAGCACGAACCGGTGCTGTTGATGACCGGGGGTACGTGGGACCCGCACTCCGAGTCCTTTCAGGGGCAGGTTGCCGAGCAGGTTCTACGCTCTTACGACTTTGACCAGCTGTTTATCGGGGCCGACGGCATCGATCTGGTTCGCGGTACAACCACCTTCAACGAACTGCTCGGGCTGAGCCGGGTCATGGCCGAAGTCGCCCGCGAAGTGGTCGTGATGGTGGAGGCCGACAAGATCGGCCGCAAGATTCCCAACCTGGAGCTGCCCTGGAGCAGTGTCCATACCCTTATTACGGATGAACGCCTGCCGCTTGAGGCTCGCGATCAGATTCAGGCCCGCGGCATCAATTTGATATGCGCGGCTATCAGTCAGGAGAAATAGCATGTGTGGAATTGTCGGCGCAGTCGCAGAACGTAATATCACCGCCATCCTCGTCGAAGGCCTGAAGCGCCTCGAGTACCGTGGGTATGACAGCGCTGGCGTGGCGGTCTACACCAACGATGAAAAACTCGAGCGCCTGCGTCGTCCGGGCAAGGTCAGTGAGCTGGAGCAGGCATTGGCCACCGAACCGTTGGTGGGTCGACTGGGTATTGCCCACACGCGCTGGGCCACCCACGGTGCGCCATGCGAGCGCAATGCTCACCCGCATTTCTCCGGCGACCTGGCGGTGGTGCACAACGGCATCATCGAAAACCATGAAGCCCTGCGTGAACAACTCAAGGCCTTGGGCTATGTGTTCACCTCGGACACCGACACCGAAGTCATCTCCCACCTGCTGAACCACAAACTCAAGGATCTGCGCGATCTGTCCGTGGCCCTCAAGGCGACCGTCAAAGAGTTGCACGGTGCTTACGGCCTGGCGGTGATCAGCGCGCAGCAACCGGATCGCCTGGTTGCGGCCCGCAGTGGCAGCCCGTTGGTCATTGGCCTGGGCCTGGGGGAAAACTTCCTCGCGTCCGACCAATTGGCCCTGCGCCAGGTCACCGACCGCTTCATGTACCTGGAAGAAGGCGATATCGCCGAAATCCGCCGCGACAGCGTGCAGATCTGGGACGTTGACGGCCAGGCTGTCGAGCGCGAGACCGTGCAATACCGCGACGGTGCCGAAGCCGCTGAAAAGGGCGAGTTCCGCCACTTCATGCTCAAGGAAATCCACGAGCAACCGTCCGTGGTGCAGCGCACCCTGGAAGGTCGCCTGAGCCAGAACCAGGTACTGGTACAGGCGTTCGGCCCACAGGCTGCCGAACTGTTCGCCAAAGTGCGCAACGTACAGATCGTCGCGTGCGGCACCAGCTACCACGCCGGCATGGTCGCGCGTTACTGGCTCGAAGAGCTGGCCGGCATTCCTTGCCAGGTCGAAGTCGCCAGCGAGTTCCGCTACCGCAAGGTGGTGGTGCAGCCGGACACCTTGTTCGTGACCATTTCCCAGTCTGGTGAGACTGCCGACACCCTGGCCGCGCTGCGCAATGCCAAGGAACTGGGCTTCCTCGCCAGCCTGGCGATCTGCAACGTCGGCATCAGCTCGCTGGTGCGTGAATCCGATCTGACCCTGCTGACCCAGGCCGGTCGTGAAATCGGCGTGGCTTCGACCAAAGCCTTCACCACGCAATTGGTTGGCCTGTTGTTGCTGACGCTGTCCCTGGGCCAGGTTCGTGGCACCTTGGCCAAAGGCGTCGAAGCGACGCTGGTCGAAGAACTGCGTCGACTGCCAACCCGTCTGGGCGAAGCGCTGGCCATGGACAGCACCGTGGAAAAAATCTCCGAGCTGTTCGCCGAGAAACACCACACGCTGTTCCTCGGCCGTGGCGCGCAGTTCCCGGTAGCGATGGAAGGGGCACTCAAGCTCAAGGAAATCTCCTACATCCACGCCGAAGCCTATCCAGCCGGCGAGCTGAAACACGGCCCGTTGGCGCTTGTGGATAACGACATGCCAGTGGTGACCGTGGCGCCGAACAACGAGCTGCTGGAGAAGTTGAAGTCCAACCTTCAGGAAGTCCGCGCCCGCGGTGGCCAGTTGATCGTCTTCGCTGACGAGAAGGCCGGCATGACCAACGGTGAAGGCACTCACGTGGTGCACATGCCGCACATCCACGACATCCTGTCGCCGATTCTCTACACCATCCCGCTGCAGCTGCTGTCGTACTACGTTGCCGTACTCAAAGGCACCGACGTCGACCAGCCGCGTAACCTGGCGAAGTCGGTAACTGTGGAATAAGTTATCCACAGATGATTGAGCTGTTTGGTTTCAGACAATAGATTTCGACACAATGCCAAAAGCCCCTGATTTCAGGGGCTTTTCTTTTTTATGTCCTCCACCAGATGTCCGATTTTGGATAGTGATCATGCTGAAGGTTTAGTCTGGTAGCGGTGATCAGACTTATTCACAGGGCTGATAATTTCCTAGGACGTTCCGTCTCATGGCCGTTCGCGCAAGGTGCATGGAGTAAAGGTTGATCGACTCCATCACCTCTTGTCTGATCTTGAATACGGGTATTTGCTCGTAGCCGAGTTTTCCCCAGATGTCTTGGACATACGTGAGCAATTTCCCATCCTTCCGCAATCTGCGGTTCAGTCGATTGCTCATGCTTTGAATACTCGTTATCCCGTTTATCCAGGCACCAAGGTGCCTTTTGTGATGACGACGGATTTTCTGCTCACAATCAAGCAGCCAGATGGAAGCACGCGCTTAGCGGCCCGTACGCTCAAATACACCGAGTCGCTTAAGCCTGGCAAAGGACTTGAACGCACCCAGGAAAAGTTTGAGATCGAACGAGCTTACTGGGAACGCTCAAGTTCTGGATGGGAAGTACCCACTTCCTGACCAAAACACTGCCGAGAGTAAGCACTGAGATGAGCCTTCATGTGCTCGCGTACAACCTCAAACGAATGATGAGCATCATCGGCATCGCAGTACTGCTTTCACTGCTTCCACCGAGCGTTCGACGTCCCTTGTTGTCATGGCATTGAACATCGGCAGCGAAACGATCAGACGGCCAACCCGTTCTGCAATCGGGAACATACCTTCCTTGAAGCCGCGCGCGCGGTACAAGCTCAATAAGTGGATCGAGGGGTAATGACAGCCGATGCCGACACCGTGCTCTTGCATCTGCTCCATAAACGTAGCCCGGGCCGACTTACCGTCCTGACGCTCTGGCAGCACTAGCTGAAACATGTGCCAGTTGCTGTTCTCGAAATCGGCGACCGGTAGTTGAGCACCGTATTTCGCTTCGAAATCACTGCCGAGGCACTCGAAATAGTATTTAGCCAACTCTCGACGATGGGCAGTGATCGCTTCAATATGCGCGAACTGGCCCAGGCCGATGGTCGCGGCAATGTCGGTCATATTGTATTTGCCGCCCAGGACATCCACATCCAAACCATCGAAGCCGCTGCGAGTGACACCCTGCAACCGGTGTTTCTCGGCAAGACGTGCCTCTTCGAGATTATTCAGCACCAAGCAACCGCCTTCGGATGAGGTGATGTTCTTGTTGGCCTGGAAGCTGAAGGACACAAAATCACCAAAAGCCCCGATGCGCTCGCCTTTCCAGGACGAGCCCAACGCTTGTGCAGCATCCTCCACCACCCGCAGGTTGTGTTTTTTCGCCAGCGCATATAAACGATCCATATCCAGCGGCAGACCCGATAGATAGACCGGAATGATCGCCTTGGTCCGTGGTGTGATTGCCGCTTCGATTTGAGCCAGATCGATATTGCGAGTGACTGGATCAACGTCGACAAACACAGGGGTCGCACCCACTTCAATGATCACGTTGGCCGTTGCAACCCACGAGATCGGAGTGGTGATGACTTCGTCACCAGCACCGATACCCGCGATGCGCAAGGCGATCTCCATGGTGCAGGTTCCGGAATTGAACGTCCGTACCGGGCGTCCGCCGAAATAGTCCGAGAGCTGCGCTTCGAATAACTGGACCTTAGGCCCACTGGTAATCCAGCCGGAGCGCAAGACGTCGCCGACGGCTGCGATCGTGGCTTCGTCGATAGAGGGTTTGGCAAACGGCAGGAAGTCTGGATAGTTCATGATGGTCGTGAAGTCCTTATATATTTGTTGGAGTAATCGACCGCCTGTGAATAAGGAGTTGGCGGGAACACGTAGACGCTTTCGGTCGCAGCCACGTAGCCGAAGCACTGCAATGTCGGCCATCAGCATCCAGCTAGAGACTCAACAGATTGGTAGCGGGTGCGCCCGGTCGTCCAGGCGCCTTGCCGCTCACCACAACCACCGACAATAAATCTCTCGCCCCTGTGCAGCTGACGAGAATACGGGGTTATACCACCGCGGCAGCCGTGGCGGGTTCACCGTCGACCACTACGTTGTACGGTGCCTGTTCGCGATCACGCAGGCCGTAATCACGAATCACCGATGTCACGCGCACGCGATAGTCATCGAAGATTTTGTCGCGCCCGGCGCGCTGGGCCGACAGGTGGGCTGTCACGTTGCGCCACTGCACTACGGCTTCCTCATCGCGCCAGGTGGTGACCGACATTACCTTCTTGGGGTTCAGCGTGCTTTGAAAGCACTCGACGGAGATAAACCCGCTCATGGGTTCAAGCAGCGGGGTCAGCTTGTTGACCAGGTCAACATAGGTCTCGCCCTGGCCTGGCAGTGCCTGCAACTCAAACAAAACTACGATCATTTTTGACTCCTCATCCTTGACGGTATTTTCAGGTGGTTTTACACGGTGCAAATGCGGGGGGAGGTTGCCCGACCGCCTTTAGTGTTTTATCGGGGTGCCCAGGTTGTTCAGCCAGGCCCGCATGACGTGGCCCGCGGCGCGGGTCAGGCGGTCGCCGAGGTTAATGGCCTCGCTCCGCAACGCGACAGGATCGATTCCGGTTTGAGCCAGTTCGCTGGCATGGCCAACCAGCCATTGCTCGATGTTGGCTGTATCGGCTTCGAGGTGAAATTGCAGGCCGAGAATCGTGTTGCCCACGGCGAATGCCTGATGAGCACCCACCTGGGTACTGGCCAGCAGCACAGCGCCTTCCGGCACATCGAACTGGTCGCCGTGCCAGTGCAGCACGGGGGTGTCCATCAGCGCGGCGAGCGGCGAGTCCTGACCGGCCGCGGTCAGGGTCAGCGGTGAAAAACCGATCTCCTTGACCCCCATCGGGTAGACGTTGGCGTGCATGGCCCGGGCGATCAATTGCGCACCGAGGCAGATGCCCAGCAGGGGATTACCGGACGCAACGCGCTGGCGCACCAGCTTCAATTCGTCGTGCAAAAACGGATACAGCTGCTCGTCATGGGCCCCGATAGGGCCGCCGAGTACGATCAGCAAGTCGGCCTGCAACACCTGCTCGCTGTAGATGGCGTCGACTGTGGGGTCCAGGTAAATCAGCGTATAGCCTTCTTCGGCCAGAACGGCATCCAGGGTGCCAACGTCTTCGAAGTGAATGTGGCGCAATGCAATGGCAGTTTTCATGGAAAAACCCAGTTGTTGAAGTAAGGACGGTAACGGTTCATGCCGTGGTGGTGAGTTCGACCTTGATCGTCCCGGATTGCGGGAAGGTGCAGCAGGCGAGGGCGTAGCCTTCGTCCTTGTCCTTGTCCGTCAGGCAAAAGTCGGGCTCAAGGGTGTAGTGACCCTCCGACACCTTCAGCCGGCAGTGACCGCAGATGCCGGCGCGGCAAAGGCTGCGCACCGCAATACCGCTGGTTTCGAGCATCTCCAGCAAATTCTTGCCGGCGGGTGGCTCCAGCACCTGATCGTTGTGGTTCAAGTACAGGCGCAGCGTCGCGTCGGTCTGAGCCTCGGTCTGTGCGGCGGTGACCGGCGCGGCCGGTGGCGTGAATGACTCGATCAGCAAGCGGCTGGCGGGGAACATGGCCTGCGTGTGTTCGCGCATGCCCTGGGCGAAGCCATGGCTGCCGCAGATCACCACGCTCTCGGGGTTACCCAGCCGGCTCAGGTCCTGGGCTTGGGGACGACCGGCGCTGAAGTGCCCGTTGTTGTTGACCGCTTCGCGGGTGACGAACACCTGCAAGGAGAACCACGATGTGGTCAGCTCAAGCTCCAGCAACTCATGTAGAAACGGAATCTCGGCGATGGTCGGCACACACAGCAGCAGGCTCACATCGGGCACCGCCAGTCCGCGTCGCGCGCGCTCGACCAGGCCGCGCAGCAACGCAATCGGCAAGGTGATGCCGATGCCGCCGGCGAGCATGCCGACTTGTCGGCAACCCAGAACCGACTTCAGCGAAATATCACCCGCCACAAACTGCACCGAGGTGGTCGAGCCGGCTTGCAGCGTAGCGTGCAACTGGTCCGAAACCCCGCCATGGCCTTCGCGCTTGACCGCAATGTCGAACCGGTCGGCGCCGCGCTTGCGCGTGATCGAATACAGCCGCTGGTGATGGGTGCCCGCCATGTCAGCGGCGTGCAGGGCCACGTGTTTTCCTGCTTCCAGGCTGTCGAGGAATTCGGCGGTTGCGTCCACCGCGCGCAGGGTGAAGACTTTTACGTTGGCCGTTTCAATGGTCACGTGTTCGCACAGGGCCTGGAGGGACGTCATGGCGTTCATGCGCGGGCCTTCTCGCCTAAGGTTTCAATGGCATGCTCGGCACTGCTGAGGCCGTTGCCGGTCAAGCCGATCCGGTCTATCAGGGCTTCGAGCGAGTCGGTGTAGACGCTGATTTCGTTGTTGTCGCCCACGTCATGCAGGATCTCGCCGGCATGGGGGAAATCCAGCATCGAAAACACGGTGGACCATGCGCCCATTTCGTTATTGGCGAACATCTGCACCGTGCGCAGGATGATCGAGCGCAGGTACTCGCGTTCCTTGCGGCTCAGGCCATTGACGATGTCGGAAGCGACGAAGCTGAAGACGCTGGAATGGCTCCACTCGTCCATAGCATGGGTGCGCGTGACCTCATGGCACACCGCCTGAATGCTGGCGTCCTCGGCCATGGTCTTGAGGTAGTCGGTGATCAGCGTTTCGCTGGCGCACGCGACGCCGAAGCGGGTCAGGCGTCGCTCCCATTCGGCGGTGCAGTTTGCCAGAAGGGCCTCGCGCCAGGTCACCAGGTTGAAGGCGCTGAAATCCAGCGGGGTGAGTTTGCGCATGTCATAGATATAGTTGCAGGCCATGATGGACATGCGCGTGTGCAGGGCTTCGTCGAGCAGTGCCTGAGACATCACGTCCTGCAGCAGGGCGCGGTTGTTGCTCGGCGGCGGGGTCTTGATAATGTCCTCGCAGGCAGGCACGACCACATTGCATTCGATGTAGATGGTCTTGAGGTTGTAGATGCCCCACGCGTAGGACAGGCATTTGGATTGCAAGTCCTGGGGAGCTTCGAGCCAGGCCTGGTGATGACGAAACGGCAGCAGCGACAGACTGAAGTCGTGCTTGTCGGCATCAAAGGCGAGGCCCCAGTAGTTCGGTTGCAGGTTGTTGACGGCGGCGCGGTTTTTCCAGAGCGTGGATAGTTTGGCCAGCATGTTTTTTACCACGTCATCGGTACCATAATTCAAACGTTCCATGTTTTAACTCCAAGGAAATCGGCTTTTGGTGTTCGGGTTTACTGTGCAGTCCTTGCAAAAATAACGGGTCCGCACAAGCGGGGGGCAACGCAATAAATACGGGACGGTGCCCTTCAAGTCTGCGGCAAAAACACACTGGGGCTATTGACCCAGGTCACTTAAATGCCACTTGCGGTGCCATCATTTTTCGGGTCCTGGCCAAGGACCGCTCCTGCATCAGGGTCAGTACAACGGTCAGGCCCATGAAGGCGGCGCTGGCCCAGAAAATTGCGTCGGGGTGGCCTTGGTCGAGCAGCCAGCCGAACCCGACGGGACCGATGGCGCCACCGATATTGAAACCTGTAGAGACGATGCCGAAGGTTTTGCCTTCGGCATCCTTCGGGGCGGCCGCACGTACCAGCATGTCGCGGGACGGTGCGATCACCCCGGTCAGGAAACCCGCAGTCCCCAGCACGACCAGCAGCGCCGGCTCGCTCAAGCGTGCCGTGGCGACCAGCAGCATCAGCACGGTGGCCAAGGCAAACGCGCTGGCTGCCACTACGCCATGGCGGCGGGTCCGGTCGGCCAAGGCTCCCCCTGCCAGCACGCCGAAGGCGCTGGCAAAGAGGAAGGCGGTCAACGCCGAGTTGGCCCAGGTCAAGGCCACGCCCTGGCCTTGCATCAGGGCGGCGACCGAGAACTTCTCAATCGCGCCGGTGCTCAGGTTCAGCAGCACGAACAACAGGGTCAGGCTTAGCACCATAGGCGAGAGCAGTGACAGGCGACGGGCGCCGAGGGGTGTCGGGTCGGCGGCGGGATGCACGCGACTGACCCGGGCCAGTGCGGAGCCAGGGATCAACAACAGCGCCAGCGCGACAAACCCCACCAGTGCCGCCGCCGCGAAGGCCATGGCCGGGTTGCTCGCCACCGCGATACCCAGCAAAAACACAGGGGCCACGGCCGCGCCAAGGAAACCGGCAAAGGTATGCACGGAGAACGCCTTGCCGATGTGGGCGGGGTCAATGTGTCGGGACAGCAGGGCGTAGTCGGCCGGGTGATAAATGGCGTTGGCGACGCCGGCCAGCGCAATGCCGATCAACAAACAGGTGTAGCCGGGCAGGAGTGCAATCAGCAGGAAACTGCTGCTGCCCAGCGCCAGCGCGACCAACAGCAAGCGCCTGGCACCGTGGCGGTCCACGGCAAACCCCATGGGCGCCTGTACCAGCGCCGTGACGATATTGAACAGGCTGAAAGCCAGGCCCAGCTCGACATAATCCACGTTGAAAAAAGCCGGAAGCAGGGGGAACAGCGCCGCCAGCACCATGATGTGCAAATGACTGACAAAGTGCGCTGCGGCGACCTGAGGCAACAACCCGATATGAATCGTCATGGCGAAACCTGTGTGATGAGCATGGCAAAACCGGCGCAGAGCTTAATGAGGCGATGGTCTTGCGCGATAGTCCATTACCGATGAGTCCATCAGACCACTTTGAATGGCTGCGATTTCGCGACGCCTGCCCCTGCGTATACGTGTGGCAGCGGCATTGAGCGCGGTGGTCTGCAACGTCGGCACGAACTGGTATGGCTGGCCGGTCCGTGGGCGGCTAGGGTAGTGCGGCGTGTTATCGGACGTTTACACAGGGAGTGACCATGCCGCATTTCGCTTATCGGGAGGGCCACGCGCTGCCAGGGGTCAGTGGCGTTGCGCTGCCCCAGGTGGACGGGGAGGTGTGGCGCGCCATCGACGCCGAGCGTCAGCGCCAGGTGCAGTCAATCGAGCTGATCGCCGCCGAAAACGTGGTCAGTCGTGCAGTGCTCGAGGCCCAAGGGTCGGTGCTGACCAACAAATATGCCGAGGGCTACCCAGGGCGTCGCTATTACGCCGGTTGCTGCAATGTCGATGCAATTGAAGAACTCGCCATCGATCGGGCCAGGCAACTGTTCAGCTGTGCCTATGCCAACCTGCAACCCCATTCGGGCAGCCAAGCCAACCAGGCTGTGTTTCTGGCTCTGCTGGCGCCGGGGGACAAGATCCTGGGCCTGGACCTCAAGTCCGGTGGGCACCTGTCCCATGGTGCTGCGTTCAACTTGTCCGGGCGCTGGTTTCAGGCCCTCAGCTATGGGGTGCACCCGGTGACCCATAGGGTCGACATGGATCAGGTCGAGCAGATCGCCCGACAAGAACGCCCACGCCTGATCATCGCAGGGGCCTCGGCGTATTCACGGGCGCTGGATTTCGCCCGGTTTCGTGCGATTGCCGACGAGGTGGGTGCGTTCCTGATGGCCGACATCGCCCACGTCGCCGGGCTGGTCGCGGGTGGTGCGTATCCGTCTCCAGTGCCGTTCGCCCACGTCACCACCCTCAGCACCCACGCCACGTTGCGCGGTCCGCGTGGCGGGATGATCCTGTGCAATGAGCAGGCCATCGCGCAGAAGATCAATGCGGCTGTATTCCCCGGCCTGCAGGGCGCGGCACTGATGCACACCGTAGCGGCCAAGGCCGTGGCGCTGGGCGAGGCATTGCAACCGGCCTTCGGCGCTTATGCCCACGCCGTGGTCGCCAATGCCCAGGCCTTGTGCGGCCGATTGGCTGAAGGTGGGCTGTTGGTCGTGTCGGGCGGCACCGACTGTCACTTGGGGGTGATTGACCTGCGGCCCTGGGGCCTGGTGGGGAATGTCGCCGAGCGTGCGTTGGAGGCAATCGGCATTACCGTGAACAAAAATGTCGTGCCCGGCGATGAGGTCAAGCCCACCGTGACGTCCGGCATTCGTCTCGGCAGTGCGGCGTGCACTTCGCGTGGCATGGGGGTCGATGAATTCAGGGAGATCGGCGACATGATTCTGGCCATGCTCGGTGGCTTGCGCAGCGGTGCCCTCGACGGCCGCACTGAACGCTCGATTCGTGAAGGCATCAGCGACCTGACCAAGCGTTTCAGGTTGCCGTATTAACCGCCTGCGCTTTTTTGAAAAGGAATTCCAATGCCCGGCATCATCCCCACCGGCCGTCTGGCGGCCACCCGCACGTCACGGTTCAGACTGTTCACCACCGCCAAGCCTCAACCCGTCATCGCGGTTGAATGCCCCAAGCTGCCCAGGCGTGCGCGGATGGCCGCCCAGGCCCAGCAGCTGCTGATGAACTATGCGCTGGGCCATTAGATTTTCAGGGCGTTGGCCAGGCGCAACATGGCGGCTTCGATTTCATACGCGGTCAGGGAGGAGTAGCCCAGCAGCCAGCCCTGTTGCTTCGGGTCGCCCGCGTACAAGCCGCTGAGGCCGGACAGTTGCACGCCGGCAGTGGCGGCCTGGCGGATGGTTTTTTCCTCGGACCATCCGGCTTTCAGCACGCAGGGGATTTGCAACCCGCCCGGCGGCAGTTCGGCGGTGACCACCGTGCTCAAGTACTTGCCGATGGCATCGTGCATGATCGACCGGCGTCCGGCATACAGCTTGCGCATGGCCCGGACATGCGCGTTGTAATGGCCGTCTTCCATAAAGCGCGCCAGCGTCAGTTGCAGCGTTTGCGGAGTGTGGCCGTCCATCATGCTGCGCGCATAGGCAAAGGGCTTGACCAGCTCGGAGGGCAGCACCATATACCCCATGCGCAGGCCGGGGTAGAGGGTCTTGCTGAACGTGCCGATGTAGAGCGTGCGCTGATACTTGTCCAGGCCCTGCACGCACGCCGTGGGTTGCCCGTCGTAATGGAACTCGCTGTCGTAGTCATCCTCGATGATCCACTTACCTTTTTGCGCCGCCCAATTGATCAACTCAAGACGCCGCTCCAGCGGCAACGTCGCGCCGGTGGGGTATTGGTGCGAGGGCGTGACATACACGCAATTGGCGCCGCTGCGGTCGGCGTACAACAGGTCGGTGCGGATGCCCCGTTCATCGACATCAATGGGCAGCACCTTGGTTTCGGCGATTTCGAAGGCCTTGCGGGCGCCGTAATAGCCGGGGTTTTCCAGCAGAATCGGCTTGCCGGCGTCCACCAGCAACTGCGCGCACAGATACAACGCCTGACGCGTACTGCTCAATACCAGCACCTGGTCGGGGGAGCATTTGGCGCCGCGTTCGAGGTTCAGGTAGGTGGCAATCGCTTTGCGCAGGGGCTCGGCCCCTTGTGGATCGCCATGCAGCAGCACGTTCGCGCGATAGTCCTTCATGACCTGGCGCTGCAAACGCTCCCAGACATCCGTCGGGAAGCTGCGGGTTTCCGGCAGGCCGGTGGCGAATGCCTTGATGACTTGCTGATCGCGCACGCCACCGGTGTCGAAGATCATCCGCCCGCGTTGGCTGAGTTCGGCGCCCGGTGCGGCGACGCTGCTCCTGACTTCCTGAGCCTTGAGGCGTCGGCGGCCGGCACCGCGCAATTCGACGCCCACCGTGTCGCAGACGTAACTGCCGGCGCCTTCGCGGCGCACGATAAACCCGTCCCGATGCAACTGCACATAGGCGTTCTCAACGGTGTCGCGGGCGCAGCCCAGTGACTTGGACAGCACCCGCGTGGCGGGCAGTTTCAAGCCGGGGCCGAGGGCGCCGTCGAGTATCAGCGCACGCAACGCACGCTGGATCCGCTGGTGCAAATCCAGCAGCTGAAACTCAGCGTCGTTGAGGCGCATCTTCAAGGTTTCCAGCTCGAAGGTCTTTGCCATGTGGTCTGCTCTCTTTCCATGAATTGGCAGGTAAAGGCAGGCCAGTTTATCCGTAGACTCTGGCCCTCGCCACCCCAGGCGTTACCTCGGTGATTACGCACAGGGCAAGCGTTCTTGAACAGGAGTTACTCAACCATGGCTCGGTCACACAACTTCAGCGCAGGCCCCACCGCGGTGCCGTTGGACGTCCTCACTCAGGCGCACGAGGAGTTTTTCGATTTTGCCGGCACCGGCATGTCCGTGATGGAAATCAGCCATCGTTCGCAGGTGTTCATGACGGTGGCCCGCGAGGCCGAACGGGACCTGCGCGATATCCTCGGGGTGCCCCCCGCCTACAAAGTGCTGTTCCTGCAAGGGGGCGCCTCGTTGCAGTTCGCTCAAGTGCCGATGAACCTGATAGGCGATAAAGGCACGGCGGATTACCTGCACACCGGCCTCTGGTCGGGCAAGGCGATCGAGGCTGCACGGCGCTACTGCGATGTACGCGTGGTTGCCAGTACCCACGCGTCCGGTTTCGACCGCGTCCCCCATGCCTCGGACTGGCGCCTTAACGCCGACGCCGCCTACTTGCACTACACCGAGAATGAGACGGTGCACGGCGTGCAGTTTATCGACACGCCCGCGAGCGACGTGCCGCTGGTGTGCGATGCCTGTTCAAGCCTGCTGTCCAAGCCGATCGACATTGCCAGGCATGGGCTGGTGTATGCCGCCGCGCAGAAAAACATGGGCGTGGCCGGGTTGACGGTGGTCATCGTGGACCCGGCGTTGCTGGAGCGTTCCCATGCCTTTACCCCGGACATTCTCAACTACGCGCGCATCAGCGACGCGCAGTCGATGCTCAATACTCCGGCGACCTTCCCCTGGTACCTCACCGGCTTGACGCTCAAGTGGATCAAGCACAGCGGCGGTCTGCAGGCTCTGCATCAGCGCAACCAGGCTAAGGCGGGAATGCTGTACCGCGCCATCGATGGGAGTGACGGGTTTTATCGCAACCCTGTGCAGTTACCGTATCGCTCCATCAACAACGTGCCCTTCCGGCTGGCCGAGGCGGCTCTGGAGAAGGCCTTTTTGCGGAGCGCCGAGCAGGCCGGCCTCAATGGCCTCAAAGGCCACGCCAGCGTCGGCGGCCTGCGCGCCAGCCTCTACAACGCCGTTTCAGTGCCTGCGGTCGAGGCGCTGTGCGATTTCATGAACGCGTTTGCGCGCGAGCATGGCTGAGCCGACCACGCAAAGTGGTCTGGTCTGCTGCGTTAAAGCGTAGGGGTAAAACCTGCCATTCAACGGCTATAAATGACCGCTTACCAGCGACCGGATACATCGTCCAGCAAGGAGCCAAGACCTATGTCATCTACTCAATCTCTCTCGTCCCTGCGTCTGCGGGACCTGCTGCACCCGGTGGTTGCCGGGCTGATTTCGGTGATCGTCAATTACGGCGGCACCTTCATCCTGGTGTTTCAGGCCGCCAAGGTCGCAGGGCTCAGCCCTGAGTTGACGGCGTCGTGGGTTTGGTCAGTGTCGATCGGGGTAGGGGTGACCGGGCTGTTCCTCAGTTGGGTGAGCCGCGAGCCGATCATCACCGCCTGGTCGACCCCGGCGGCGGCTTTTTTGATCGTCGCCTTGGCGACCACACCCTACGCCGAGGCCATCGGGGCTTACATGATTTCGGCTGCAGCGTTCGTGCTGCTGGGCGTGTCCGGCTACTTTGAAAAAGCCGTTCGCCTGATCCCGCCCGGTGTGGCAGCGGGCTTGTTGGGCGGCATCCTGCTGCAGTTCGGCATCGGTGCGTTCGCCAGCATGAGCGTCGACCCGTTATTGGTCGGGGTGTTGATCGGCGCCTACATCGTGTTCAAGCGCTTGAGTGCGCGCTATGCGGTGGTCGGCATTCTGGTGCTGGGGCTTGGCTTTCTGCTGATGCAGGGGCGCGTGGATTTCATGGGGCTGGCGCTGGAGTTTGCGACACCGGTGTTCACACGCCCTGAGTTCTCGGTCAATGCGTTGTTGAGCGTGGCGTTGCCGCTGTTTCTGATCACCCTCACGGGGCAGTACATGCCGGGCATGCTGGTGCTGCGCAATGACGGGTTCAACACCAGTGCCAACCCGATCCTCAGCGTGACCGGGCTGGGTTCTTTGCTGATGGCGCCGTTCGGTTCCCATGCCTTCAACATCGCGGCCATCACGGCCGCCATCTGCACTGGCAAGGAAGCGTCTGAAGATCCGTCCAAGCGCTGGATCGCAGGCGTGGCCGCGGGCATCTTCTACATCTTGGTGGGGATTTTCGGCGTGACCCTGGCGGCGGTGTTCATGGCCTTCCCGGCGACCTTCATCACCACCCTGGCCGGGCTGGCCCTGTTGGGCACCCTCGGCGCGAGCCTGGCCAATGCCATGGCGGACGTGAAATCGCGGGAAGCGTCGCTGATCACCTTTCTGGCCTGCGCGGCCAATATCACCCTGCTGGGCATCGGCGGCGCGTTCTGGGGCCTGGTCATCGGCCTGGCGGCCTACGCCGTGCTCAATGGGCAGTTGCCGCGTCGTGAAAAGACTGCTGTCCCACAGGCCGAACCGGTTGCAGTGCCCACCAACGGAGCGGCCAACTGATGTCTGATCAAACCGAAGACCTCAACATCCTGCATGCGCGCCATGGTCGTTACCCACAGGCCGACAGTGTCGAAGACTTTCGCCGCAACCTGGCCGCCGTGCAGCAACGCATTGTCGAGGCGTGCCGTCGGGTAGGGCGGGACCCGGCCGGTGTGCGCTTGCTGCCGGTCAGCAAAACCTTTGATGAAGCTCATCTGCGTCTGGCCTATGCCGCCGGTTGCCGCCTGTTGGGCGAGAACAAAGTGCAGGAAGCACAGCGCAAGTGGGAAGCCATGACCGACCTGCAAGACCTGCAATGGTCGGTGATCGGCCATTTGCAGACCAACAAGGCCAAGCAGGTCGCACGCTTCGCCAGCGAGTTCCAGGCCCTCGACAGCCTGCGGGTGGCCGAGGCGCTGGACCGTCGCCTGCGCATTGAAGGTCGGCAGATGGACGTGTTCGTCCAGGTCAATACCTCCGGCGAAGCCAGCAAGTACGGGCTGGCGCCCGATGACGTGGCGGCTTTCCTGGAGACTATGCCAGCGTTCCCGACACTGCGGGTTCGCGGGTTGATGACGCTGGCGCTGTTCTCGGCCGACGCGGTGCGGGTACGCCCATGCTTCGTCCGGCTGCGTGAATTGCGCGACCGCTTGCGTCATTGCGCCCCTGACGGGGTGTCGCTGCAAGAGCTGTCGATGGGCATGTCGGGTGACTTTGAAATCGCCATTGAAGAGGGCGCGACCGTGGTGCGCGTCGGACAAGCGATCTTCGGTGCCCGAGCCATGCCGGATGCGTACTACTGGCCGACCGCCGATGCCGGCCCCCTCAGTGAAGACACGTTGTTGTCGATCACTCCCAGCCGTTGATCCCCCTCTACAGGAAGGCCCGCAATGTCCGCTGCACCCGCTTACCTCATGCACACCTCAGCCCGACAACCGGTTTCGTTCAGCCGAGGCCAGGGCGCCTCGTTGTGGGACACCGAGGGTGTTGAATACCTGGATGCCATCGCCGGTGTGGCGGTGACGAGCCTGGGGCATGCCAACCCCGAAATTGCCGCGGCCATCGCCGAACAGGCCACGGTGTTACTGCACACGACCAACCTGTTTCACATCCCATGGCAGGAGCAATTGGGCGAACGACTGTGCCTGCTCTCGGGCATGCAACGGGCGTTTTTCTGCAACTCCGGAGCGGAGGCCAACGAAGCGGCGCTCAAACTGGCCCGCCTGCACGCCAACGCCCGGCAGGTGACCCAGCCGCAAGTGTTGGTGATGGACAACAGTTTTCACGGGCGCACCCTGGCCACCCTCGCCGCCACCGGCAACCCCGCCGTGCATCGCGGCTTCGAGCCCCTGATGCCGGGCTTTGTGCGAGTGCCTTTCGACAACATCGAGGCGATTCGCCAGGTCGCGGCGCAGTCACCCGATATCGTCGCGGTGCTCGTCGAGCCGGTGCAGGGTGAGGGGGGCGTGCACGCCGCCTCTGCCGGCTACCTGCAGGCCCTGCGCCAACTGTGTGATGAACACGACTGGCTGATGATGATCGATGAAGTGCAGACCGGGCTGGGCCGCACCGGTACCTGGTTTGGCTTTGAGCATGCGGGCATCGAGCCGGACGTCATTACCCTGGCCAAAGCGCTGGGCAACGGTTTCCCCATCGGCGCGTGCCTGGCGCGGGGCAAGGCCGCCGAGCTGTTTTCCCCCGGCCACCATGCGTCCACGTTCGGCGGTAACCCGCTGGCGTGCCGCGTGGGCTGCACAGTGCTCGACATCATGCAGCGCGATCACATCCCGCAACGCGCTGCCGCCTCGGGCCGCCGCTTGTTGGCGGCCTTGAAGCTGGCGCTGGGCAACCATCCTGAGGTGGTGTCCGTTCGCGGCATCGGCTTGATGATCGGCATTGAACTCAATGGCCCGTGCGCCGAACTGGTCGGCCGGGCCCGTGAAGAACAACGTCTGCTGATCACCGTCACACGGGGCACCACCGTGCGCCTGTTGCCGCCGCTGATCTGCGATGACGCACAGATCGACGACATCGCCGCGCGCATCACGCGCCTGCTGTCACCCGCCGCTTGAATTCTTGACCAAGGACACTTTGCACATGTACGACTCGACGCTGACCCTCAACGCTTTCGACCCTGAGCTGTATGAATCGATTCACAACGAAGAGCATCGCCAGGAAGACCATATCGAGCTGATCGCCTCGGAAAACTATGCCAGCCCGCTGGTGATGAAAACCCAGAGCACGGTGCTCACCAACAAGTACGCCGAAGGCTACCCCGGCAAGCGCTATTACAGCGGCTGCGAATACGTCGATGTGGCCGAGCGGCTGGCCATCAAGCGGGTCAAGGCCCTGTTCGACTGCGACTACGCCAACGTGCAACCCCATGCGGGCGCCCAGGCCAACGCGGCGGTCTTCCTGGCACTGATCAACCCCGGTGATACGGTGATGGGCATGAACCTGGCCCAGGGCGGTCACCTGACCCACGGCAACCCAGCCAACTTTTCGGGGCGTCACTACACCATCGTGCCTTATGGACTGGACCCGAAAACCGGCTTTCTTGACTATGACGAGATGGAGCGAATCGCACTGCAGACACGCCCCAAAATGTTGATCGGTGGTTTTTCCGCGTATTCGCGGTACAAGGACTGGGCACGCATGCGCAGCATTGCCGACAAGGTAGGGGCTATCTTCTGGGTCGATATGGCCCACGTCGCCGGGCTGGTCGCCGCGGGCGAATACCCGGACCCGCTTCCCCATGCGCATGTGGTCACCAGCACCACGCACAAAACCCTGCGCGGGCCACGCGGCGGTTTGATTTTGTCCAAGGGACAGGATGAAGACTTTTACAAAAAGCTCGATTCCGCTGTGTTTCCCGGCGTGCAGGGCGGGCCGCTGATGCACCAGATCGCGGCCAAGGCCGTGGCGTTCAAGGAAGCGCTTGCGCCGGAGTTCAGCATCTACCAGACCCAAGTGGTCATCAACGCCCGGGCCATGGCCGGGGTGTTGCAAAAGCGCGGGTACAAGATCGTCTCGGGCGGCACCGACAACCACATGATGCTGATCGACCTGTCCGACAAGCCCTACACCGGCAAGGAGGCCGACGCGGCCCTGAGCAGTGCCTATATCACCGCCAACAAAAACTCGGTGCCGAATGACCCGCGCTCACCGTTTGTGACATCCGGCCTTCGTATCGGTACCCCGGCGGTGACCACCCGCGGGTTTGGTGTGGAGGCCTGCGAGCAAGTGGCCGGCTGGTTGTGCGACGTACTGGACGCCCTGGAAAACGGAGACAGCGACAAGGTCGGGCACCACGTGCGCGAACAGGTTGTCGCGCTGTGCCGTCGTTTTCCAGTCTATCGCTGAGTCTGGCCCGGTCATTCCCTGATCGGGTGGTGGCCGGGTGTTCAATTGTTTTATCAGGCGATCCCCTTGGCCACACCCACGCGCCATTGACCAGGTAACACCTGGATCGAGCGATTCAAGAGTACCAGTGCGCGTTACCCGAACTGAGTCTGCAGCATAGACATAGAGCGGAGCGCTGCATTGCGGGCTCGGCAGCTGCTACAGATCGCATGACCGCTTAACTGGCTGGCATTACCTTCTCAGGGGGGGCTGTTTCTAGGTGGACGTCATTCGACGTTGCCGCCGCGTGTCGAGCAAATACACCATCGCACAAGCATACAAAGTCACCAGAATGAACAGGCCCATGCGTATGGCGAAGGCGGTGTAGACGTCCTTGCCCGCGGCACTGTCCTGCACCGATTGGCCGAGCAGAATGATCAGGGTCGCCAGGCTGTTGAGCCAGAAACTCGGTGGTTGTCGGGTCATGGCCAGGCCGTAGAGTTTTCTGGCCACCAGCAAGCCGAACAGCAGCATCCACAGAAAGAACATCCACAGGTTGACGAACAGGCTCAGCGCGCACCAGAAAAGGATCGCCATCAGGCCGCCGAGCAGGGTCGAGCCGAGCAATTCCTGGCCGGCGCTGCGGGCGCTGGTTGCGCAGCTCTGTTGGCCGAGGCTGACGGCTTTCATGATGATCGGCAGGTAGCTGGCCGGGTCGATCATGGCCAGCAGGAACGTCGGCAGCACCACCAGCGTGGCTCGTAGCGCCAGCCAGCTGCTTTCGGTGGGCGTAAGGTTCGGGCCGGGCTTGGCCGGTGGGGCGCTGGCGGGGTCGGGAAACAGCCAATGGCTGATGGTCAGCGTGGTGACGGCCAGGAACAGTCCCTTGACCAGGGCCACGATCACCTCGAGCGCCAGGGCGAATTCAGCGGTTCCGGCGGAACTGATCAAGGTCAGGCCCACCACCAGGAATGTCGCCACCAGCGGGTTGCCGCCGCGCAGACCATAACCGAAGGCCAGAAACAGACACAGTCCGACCAGCAACACGCCACTGAACGGGTAGTAGCGCAGCAGGGGAATGAGCAGCAGGCCGGTCCCGGTGGTCAACATCAGGATCAGGATCAGACCCAGGCTGGCCTTGAACGGCAACGGTCGGTTCATCGCCGCCAGCATCATCAGCGCCAGCATCGGCGCGAGGAACGGGATGGGCAGGGCTAGACCAAAGCTCGCCGCCAGGCACAGCGCCGTGCCGAAGCTCAGGCGCAGGGCGCGCTGAACCCGGGCCGGGCGCTCAATACGCATAGGACATCCAGCTCATCAGGCGCAGGAACAGGCGACCGAGAACATTCAGCGGATTACCTTCACCCGGGAACGCCATGACTTCGGCCTGCCCGCCGGCCCGGATGCCTTGCGGGCTGGTCAACTCACCGGGCTCGAATTCGATAATGACCGGAAATCGCTGGGCAGGGCGCAGCCAATCGCGGCTGTTCTCCACTTTCGGCAGGCTCCCCGGCTGGGTGGTCTGGCCGACATCAACGCCATAGCCGACGCTGCGCACATGGCCTTTGAAGATTCTCCCCGGCAGGGCATCGAGGACGATGGAAACCGGCGTCCCGGGCTGGACGCTTCCCAGGTTGTTTTCGGTCATGTCGGCGCTGATCCAGACATCGTGGATGGCGATCAGGGTCATCACCGGAGCACCGGCGGCGGCGAACTGGCCGACATCGGTGCGCAAATCGGTGATCAGGCCGGCCGAGCGCGCGTGGACCTTCGTGTTGCTCAAATCCAGCTCGGCTTTTTCAAGGTTGCTGGCGGCGCTGAGCAACTGGGCGTTTTCTGATTCGTTACCGCCCTGTTGTTCCCGTGCCCGTTGCACTTCGGCCTTGGCTGCAGCGACCTGGCTGATGGACTCTTCGAGGGTGGCGCGGGAAATCTCCAGGCGGCGCAGCGAGATGGTGCCCGGGTCTTCGCGGTACAGACGTTCAAGGCGCTGGATGTCCTGGCGTGCCTTGAGCTCGTTGGCTTGGGATGCGCGCAGGGATGCTTGCTTGGAGTCGACGCCGGCGGTGTTGGCGCCCACCTGGCGACGGGTCGACTCAAGGTCGGCGCGGGCGCGATCGACGGCAATCTGGTACTGCTCCGGATTGACTTCAAACAGCAATTCGCCGGCCTTGACGTCCTGGTTATTGCGTACGTGCACCTGGGTCACCCGGCCGGATACCTCGGCCGCCACCGGCACCACGAAGGCCTGCACTCGCGCCTGTTGCGTGTAGGGTGTGTAGCGGTCGGCCAGCAGGTACCAGACCAGGCTCAGGATGATCAACAGCACCACCCAGTTGATCGCTTTTTTGGCCGGGTCGGCGGCGGGTGCCGAGGTGTTCTCGGCGGCCGGTTGTGGGCTGTCAGTCATGGGCACTTTCCTTCGGTTCGTCGAGCAGATCGCCCCAATCGGTCCGTTGTTGCATCTGTTGGCGGGTGGCGGGGTCGATCATCGGCCGGTCGCTGTACCAGCCACCGCCCAGGGCCTTGTACAGAGCGATCAGGCTGTTGACGGCGGTGCCACGGTTGACCAGGTAGATGTCTTGCTGGGCGAACAGGGCGCGCTGGGCATCCAGCACGCGCTGGAAATCCGAATAGCCTTCGCGGTATTGGGCATTGGCCAGGGTCACCGAACGTTCGGCGGCCACCGACGCATCGCTGAGGATTTGGTCGCGCTCCAACGCCTTGATCAAGCCGGTCGCGGCATCGTCGGCCTCGCGTGCAGCCTGGCGCACGCTGTCCTGGTAGATAACGATCAATTGCTGCAAGCGGGCATCCTGCACGCGGACGTTGTTGGTGATCCGACCATGGTCGAAGATGTCCCAGCGCATACTGGGGCCGGCCACCAGGTCGAGGGTATTGGATGCACCATTGAGCGAGCTGGCGGACCAGACGATGCTGCCCAGCAGACTGATGGAGGGGTACAGGTCGGTCTCGGCCACGCCGATCAATGCCGACTGCGCCGCCACTTGCAGCTCGGCAGCGCGAACATCGGGGCGCCGCACCAACAGGTTGGCAGGCACATCCTGCAAGACCGCGGTATCGAGCAGAGGCACCACCCCGGTGTAGCGATCAAGATCAGGGATCGTGCCGGGAGGCTGGCCGATCAGGGTGGACAACGCATTGCGCAAGCTCGCCACCTGGCTTTCGAAATCAGGGATGGTACTGAGGGTGCCCAGGTACTGGGTCTTGGCTTGTTGCAGATCGAGTTCGGCTTCGGCTCCGCTTTTGAACAGGCGCTCGGTGATCTCGTAGCTGCGTTTTTGCAATGCGGCGTTACTGCGGGCGATGTGCAGGCGCGCCTCGGCGGTACGCAAGGCGTAGTAGGTTTGCGCCAGTTGCGCGTGCAACAGCACCAGGGCATTTTCATAGTTGGCCTGGGCAGCAAACCAGGATGCGTCGGCTGATTCGATGGCACGGCTGAAACGCCCCCAGAAATCCAGCTCCCAACCAATATCGAAACCGGCGCTGTATTGCCAGAAATGCGTGTCCTGGGGGTTGGCGCCGCCCGATTGTCGACGGTTCAGGTAGAGGCTGTCGGCGCTGGCCTGCTGCAATTGCGGGTAGCGTCCACTCAGGGCGATGCCCAATTGCGCGCGGGATTCCATGACCCGCAGGCCTGCGACCTGCAGGTCGGCGTTGTGGGCATCGGCTTCGGCGATCAAGTGGTCCAGCACCGGGTCGTCGAACACGCGCCACCATTGGCGACTGTCCGGTTGCGGCCGTTTTTGCCCGGCGATTTCCAGGGCCGGGCTGTTCCAGTGTTCGACCCAGGGCTGGGCCGGTGACTGGAAATCCGGGCCCAGTTGCACGCAGCCACCCAGAACGACGGTGCCGCAGAGCAGCAGCCGGCTGATGCGAGCAGGGCATGGCATCAAGCGCAAACTCCTCAGAGGGGACGCTGATCGTTCATTGCCTCGATTTTCGGAGTCTCGTTCACCGCGTCGATCTGAGGCGTCTCGTTCAGTCCCTCGGCCGACGGTTGGTCCTGGACCCATTGCCAGAACAGTTGGTAACCCACCGCCAACGCTACCGGCCCGATGAACAAACCGATGAAGCCGCCGCTCACCATGCCGCCCAGGGCGCCAATCAGAATCACCGGCATCGGGACATCGACGCCACGACCCAGCATCAATGGCTTGAGGACGTTGTCGGCCATCCCGGCAATCAGGCTGTAGATGCCAAACACGATGGTTCCCAGGGTGGTGCCATCGGTGGCGAAGACATAAGCGATCACCGGAAGGGTCACCAGCAGCACCGGTAATTGCATGATCCCCATCAACAGCGCAACCATCGCCAGCAGCCCGGCACCGGGGACGCCCATGAGCACGAAGCCCACGCCTACCAGCAACATCTGAATGAACGCGATGCCCACCACGCCCTGGGCGACTGCGCGGATGGTTGCCGTGCAGAGCTCGGTAATGCGTGGGCCACGCTCTGGTCCGGAAAGGCGCGAGGTGATGGCCAGGGCGCTTCTTTCGCCGTTTTCGCCATAGGCCATGAATACGCCGGCAATGATCAGGGCGCCGATGAACAACAGAAAACCCACACCAACGTCAGCCATTTTGCCCAACAAGGTCAGGCCGATGGACTTGATATAGGGCATCAGCTTCATGAACACACTGCTCATGTTGGTGGCGGCCTGCATCCAGTAGTCGTAGAGCGGCTGGCCAATAAGCGGCAGGGAGGCGATTTTTTCGCTGGGTAGCGGGATCTGCAGCGAATCGGACTTGAGGATTGCCAGGGTGCCCTGGATCGACTCACTGATCGAGGTGCCCAGCAGGTAGATCGGTACCATCAGCAAGGCCAGGGCGACCACCACGATCAGGGTCGCGGCATGACCGTCCTTGTTGACCAGCTTGCGCTTGATGAGCGCATGCAGTGGATACAGGGTGATGGCCAGAATCAGTGCCCAGAGCATGAGGTTGAGGAAGGGGTGAAAGATCTGGAAGCAGAACAGTACCAGCACCGTAATGAGCCCGGCGCGAATCAGTACATCGAGCAAACCACCGGACAGTGCTCTAGCAGAAATGTTTGTGCGTAACATTTTCGAACTCCTTGCTGTGTCACACAGATTAGCCAGCCATATGAAGTTCAACTTTTCCCTACTAAGTGAACCCTTGAAGCAAGATCGACGGACAGCCGTCCAAGCGTTAACAACCCATAACGCCTTACACCGGGTAGAGAAAATTTCAACGGGGTGCCTACCAAAAACTCAATAGGTAACAGGGTGGCTTGTAGTATAGGAGCAGTCGTGTATTCCGCCTGTTCAGGCAGACCGGAATCGCGCTGCAGTTGATGGTGCCCGCTGATGAGCCTTTACCTGGAGATTGGTTTGACGCAGTGCCAATGGCTGGTTTTTCCTGTCAGGTATTAGCCGTTGCAGCTGGCGGGTCCGGATAATTGCGAACAGTTGTACCCGTCGCAAGATAATAATCCTCAATAATTATCAATAATTCCCGGTGCGTTTGTTCGAGTGTCCGTGGGTTTGAGACTCACATTGTTTTCACGGAGTAGACGCTAGAGTTCAGTAGCCCATTGATTTACTTGATGGTCGTGTACCCCATTATGTTATTGACCGCCTGCGCAACAAATCCCGGTCAGCGGTTGCGACTTTATTGATTCGAAAGGAGGACATGTCCATGGACCGCTTCCAGGAAATGCAGGTCTTCGCTGCCGTCGCCCAGGAACAGGGTTTTTCGGCGGCGGCGCGGCGTTTGGGCCTGTCGGCGGCCAGCGTCACCCGAGCGGTGGCGGCGCTGGAGAAGCGTATTGGCACGCAACTGCTCACACGTACAACGCGCAGTGTGCATTTGAGTGAGGCCGGTCAGCGATATCTGGAGGACTGTCGGAGAATTCTCGCCGAGGTGCAGGAAGCGGAGGATTCGGCAGCAGGCAGCCATATCCATCCTCGTGGGCAACTGACCATCACCGCACCGGTTTTGTTTGGAGAGCTGTTTGTCACGCCGTTGATGGTGAGCTACCTGACGCAATTCCCCGAGGTCTGCATCAACGCGATGCTGGTGGATCGGGTGGTGAGCGTGGTCGAGGAGGGCATTGATGTGGCCATCCGCATCGGCGAACTCCCTGACAGCAATCAGCATGCGATCCGCGTGGGCGAGGTGCGGCGGGTGATCTGCGCTTCGCCACAGTTTCTGGCCAGCCATGGTCGGCCCAGGCATCCACAGGAGCTGGCCCAGGCGTCGATTATTGCGACATCGGCCATTGGCCAACTCAGGAGTTGGCCATTCATTGAAGACGGCGAAACCTTGAGTGTGCGGGCTGAGCCGCGACTGGTGGTGACGGCGAATCAGGCGGCCATCACGGCAGCCAGTTTGGGGTTGGGATTCACGCGGGTACTGTCATATCAAGTCGCGAGCAAGGTGGCCGCCGGGGAGCTGGAAATCATTCTGGCCGACTTCGAGCTGCCGCCATTGCCTATCCATGTGCTCTATCAGGGTGGACGCAAAGCGCCGGCCCGGGTGCGCAGTTTTGTGGATTTCGCGGTAAAGACACTGCGCGAGCATCCGGCGCTCAATCATTGAGTTATTTCATCCTCTGAAATAATGGATTGCGTTTGCTGGTGATTCTGTTGTTTTGGTTGTGGGTGGAAGATACGCCCCATCGGCGCTGCTCTCTCCTGAACAGCACCACTGACCCGAGGTGTCGACCATGCAAGCGATCAAACTCTACAACTTCCCACGTTCCGGCCACGCGCATCGTGTCGAGTTGATGCTGTCCCTGCTGAAATTGCCGACCGAATTGATCTTCGTTGACCTCGCCAAGGGCGAACACAAGCAACCGGCGTTCCTGGCGCTCAATGCATTCGGTCAGGTGCCGGTGATTGATGACGAGGGCGTGGTGCTGGCCGATTCCAACGCGATTCTGGTTTATCTGGCGCAAAAGTACGGCAATGGTCGCTGGCTGCCGACGGATCCGGTGGGGGCCGCCAAGGTCCAGCGCTGGTTATCGGTGGCTGCCGGTCCGATTGCCTTCGGCCCTGCCCGGGCTAGATTGATCACCGTGTTTGGCGCGCCTTACAACGCTGAAGAAGTGATTGCCTACGCCCACACCGTGCTCAAAGTGATCGATCACGAACTGGCCAATACGCCGTATCTGGCTGGCAGCGAGCCGACGGTGGCCGACGTCGCGGCCTACAGCTACATCGCCCATGCGCCCGAGGGCAACGTGTCGCTGGACGAGTACACCAATATTCGCGCCTGGCTGGCTCGCATCGAAGCCTTACCGGGTTTTGTCGGCATGCCGCGCACCGTCGCCGGTCTGCAAAAAACTGCCTGATGCTGGCGGCCCGGAGTTGCCGGGCCGCCCCGTTCTGCGCCACTGGCGCAGGGGAGAAGCCCTATGGACCGTTCACCCTGGCATGCCGGCGAGAAACAATTGCAGGCGCATGTAGGCGTTGCCGAACGAATGGAAATTTTCGGTCGTAAGGTGATTCGCAGCGAGATGCCGGATCAGCACCGCACGTTTTATCAGCAATTGCCGTTCATGCTGTACGGAGCGGTGGATGCCGACGGTCATCCCTGGGCCAGTATCCTTGAAGGCCAGCCCGGTTTCGCACACTCGCCAGAACCTGGCCTGCTGCAATTTCGCAGCCTGCCGACCTTTGATGATCCCGCGCAGTTGAGCGACGGCGCGGCCATCGGCCTGTTGGGCATCGAGTTGCACACCCGCCGTCGCAACCGCATCAACGGGCATGTCCGCGCCATGACCACGGGCGGTTTCGCGGTGACGGTGGATCAGTCCTTCGGCAATTGCCCGCAGTACATTCAGTTGCGCCAGTTTCACTCGGTGCCGCTGGCCGACCCCTCGACGCGTGTCGCCCAGCATTTCAGCGGGCTGGATGATGCGGCCAAAGCCATGATTGCCGGGGCGGACACGTTCTTCGTTGCCAGTTATGTGGATGTCGACGGCGAGCGCTCGGTGGATGTTTCTCACCGTGGCGGTCAGAGCGGTTTCGTACACGTGGAAGGCAATCGCCTGACCATTCCGGACTTCGCCGGCAACCTGCATTTCAACACCTTGGGCAACCTGCTGCTCAATCCCCGGGCCGGGTTGTTGTTCATCGATTTCAATACCGGGGATTTGCTGCAGCTCAGCGGGCGTACTGAAATCCTTCTGGAAGGTCCTCAGGTCGAGGCGTTCCAGGGGGCCGAGCGCCTGTGGACAATCGATGTCGAGCAAGTCGTACGCCGCCCCGCCGCACTGGCGTTGCGCTGGCGTTTCGACGGCGTTTCACCCACCAGTTTGCTCACCGGTACATGGGCGCAGGCCGAGGCACGTCTGCAGGCCAAGGCTTTGGGCGATCAATGGCGGCCGTTGCGGGTGGCGCGGATTGAGGCGCAAAGCCACAACATTCGCTCGATTTACCTGGAGCCTGCCGATGGAGCCGGGTTGCCACTGTTTCAGGCCGGGCAGCATTTGCCCCTGCGCTTCAATATTGACGGTGATGTACACATCCGCACGTACAGTTTATCGAGCGCTCCGTCCGATGATTTTTTCCGCATCAGCGTGAAGCGTGACGGGCGGGTGTCTACGCATTTGCATGAGCAGATTCGTGTCGGCGACCTGTTGGAGGCGCGAGCGCCGCAAGGGCACTTCACCGTAGCGCCCCATGAGCGTCGGCCACTGGTGTTGCTGGCGGCCGGGGTGGGCATCACGCCGCTGTTGTCGATGCTGCGCGAGGTGGTTTACCAGGGATTGCGCACTCGCCGTATCCGCCCGACGTGGTTTATCCAGAGTTCGCGCACGCTGGCCGACCAGCCGTTTCGCCGGGAACTGGATCGCTTGCTCGAAGATGCCGGTGACGCGGTGCGGGTAGTGCGTTTGCTCAGCCAACCGGAAGCCGAGGCGGTGCAAGGAGAGGACTTCGACCTCAGTGGACGGATCGACGTCGCGCTGCTCAAGGATCTGCTGACGGTCGAGGATTACGATCAGCTGGATTTTGTTGTCTGTGGCCCCGGAAGTTTTACCCAGGCGCTGTACGACGGCTTGCGCGAGCTGGACATTCGCGATTCGCGGATTCACGCCGAAACCTTTGGCCCGTCGACATTGCGCCGGCGCCCGGACCCCGATGCGGTGGTCATCGAGCAACCGCCAGCCGCCACCACGTCCGTACCCGTGGTGTTCCAGCGTTCGGCCAAGGAGGCGCGCTGGCAACCGGAGGGCGGCAGCTTGCTGGAGTTGGCGGAAAGCCGGGGCCTGCGTCCGGAATTCAGTTGTCGCGGTGGCTCCTGCGGCACCTGCAAGACGCGCTTGGTCAGCGGTCAGGTGCATTACCCACTGCCGCCAGCGGAGGTGCCGGATGACGGACACGTACTGATTTGCTGTGCGATTCCGGCGCAGGGGGCGCAGCCGTTGGTGCTGGATATCTGAAGGAAGATTACCGCTGAACATTGCCCGCCGGTCGATGGCTGGGTAGGGTAGTGGGCAGAACGAAAAAGGGCCCAGAGGCTACGCCTTCCTTGTAGCAGCTGCCGAAGGCGGCGTCCGGCTGCGCAGCAGTCGTAAATCCGGCTTGCACGATCTCTCTGA
>NZ_AKJM01000050.1 GCF_000282335.1 Pseudomonas sp. GM48 | reverse complement strand
TCAGAGAGATCGTGCAAGCCGGATTTACGACTGCTGCGCAGCCGGACGCAGGCTACGCCAGCTGCTACAAGGAAGGCGTAGCTGATCGGCGTTAGCCTGTAAGGCGCCCTGTTTCGTTGATTGCCCCCCTCATATATCTATTGAACCGAGGCTTGATCGGCCACAGGGATTCCCATCGTTTTCCCATTGGGAATAAACGCCGCACTGCCATTTTCATGGGCATGAAACAACCGGGCGCCGTTGTTGGGTTTGGTGGTGATCAACTGATGGTCGGCCGTCAGATAGTCCAGAGGCAATTGATGGATATCCTTGTACTGCTCCACGATGATCGTGCGTTCAGGATTCCAGGTTTCGCCACTGTTCTTTTCCAGCCACGCCATCAGTGCAGCACTGTCACCTGTTTGCGGAATATCCGAATCCGGGAGCACGTAGTAGAACGCGGCGCCATGATTTTGCAGGTACATGGGCAGTTTGTTGTCGACATCCACCAGCACCATGCGCCATTCGCTCCACGGTGCCGTTTTGATCGCTTCGGCACGCACGTCCCGGGTGAACTGCATGACACCGCCAGCACCGCCGTTAGTCCATGGATAGACAACGCCCAAAATCAAAAACAAAAGACCTGCCGCCCCGGCAATACCCTTCGTCCAACCCGGCCCGCTGACGTTACCGGCCGCCTGACGCGCGGCCATGCGCCGGGTGACCCACCAGGCCGCCAGCAGCTGGGCAAACGGCACCAGCGGTAATACGTAGTAGCTGCGTCGACTGCCACTGGCGGTGAAGAACAGAAACAGCAATCCCAGGCCCAAAATCAGCCAGCGAACATTGGGTTCGGTGTGCTTCCAGCGGCGTACCGCCACCCACAGGCCAAGTATCCAGCAGGGTGCCCAGGGCAGGGTGTAAACCGGCAGATAGAGTAGATAGGTATAGATCGGGCCGATGTTGTCGAATGGCTTGAAAAATCGAACCACATTCTCCTGAAACACCAGGCCAAGCCCGCTCGGCCCATAAGTCGGCGTGCCATAGCGGTGCGACAGCATGAACGGCAGCATGTAGACCACACCGCCCACCAGCATCGCCAGAAACAGGCGCGGATTGAGGTGGTTTCTCCAGCGCCCCTCGCTGAGCAGATGCGGCAACAGCATCAGCCCCGGCAGGATAAACCCGATCAAGCCCTTGAACAGCGACGTCAGTGCCAGCATCAGGAAAAATACGATGTAGCGACCCAGACGGGTGTCGCTCGGGCCGCGCCAATACCACCAGACAGCCGCCAGAACACCGCAAACCGTTAAAATGTCGGCCGTGGCAACCCGCGCCCAGAACACGAAAAAGAACGTCGTCGCCAGAAACCAGCCGGCAATCAGGCCGGTGCCTTTGCTAAAGAGCCGTTCACCGATCAAATAGACCAGCCAGACACTCAGCCACGCCGCCAGAACCGAAGGCAAGCGCAGCGACCAGTGCCCGAGACCACCCATCAGGTGGGCAGTGGCCGTAATCAGCCAATAGGAAGGCAGCGGTTTGTCGTAATAGGGCATGCCCTTGAGATAAGGGTCGAAATAATCGCCGGTTTGCAACATTTGCAGCGCGATGTTCGCCCAGCGGGTTTCCGCCCCCCAAAGCTCCCTTGTGCCCAACCCGAACAGCAATAGAAACGCGGATACACCGAGCAGAAGGATCAGCGCACCCTGGTCACTTTTCAGAAACCTGACTAACGAATTTTTCATCACTATTTCGCACGTTGCGTGAAGCGGCTGGAGCAACAAGGTTATCCGGCGAAATGTGATGGGATTGTCAGTAGATTGCGAATAAACCATTGGTTCTGATTGAGGCGTGGTTGCCCCATCAAGTGATGTAAGGCTGTGATTTACAAGATGAAAAATTGTTCATGTAAACCACAGCACGATCATTGATGAAACGTACGCCCCAGTGCATCCAGGCGCGTGGCAATAGGTGGCAAGCGCCGGCTGCTCAACGCCAGGGTTTCCACATCGTCCGCGGTGTTCTGCGCAATACTCTGCACCGACTGCAAGCGCCCGACGATCTCGAAACTCGCCGTGGATTGTTCGCGGGTTGTCGTGACAATCCGTCCATTGAGTTCATCGATCTGCGAGATGTCACTGCCCACGGCCTGCAACATCGCAGCCGCCAGCTGACTGTCCTCGACACAGCGCTCTACACCTTCGCGACTGTCCTGCATGGCCTCGACCGCTTTGCGGCTGCCTTGCTGCAAGGCCTCGATGATGGTCCGGATTTCTTTGGTGGAAACCGCCGTGCGCTGCGCCAGGCTGCGCACTTCATCGGCCACTACGGCAAAGCCCCGGCCTTGCTCGCCGGCACGCGCCGCTTCGATAGCCGCGTTGAGCGCCAGCAGGTTAGTTTGCTCGGCGATGCTGCTGATCACCTCCAGCACCGAACCGATTTGCTGTGCTTGCCCGGCCAGCACCTGAACGGTCTGGTTGGTGCCTTCCAGGCGCGACGCTAACTGAGTGATTTCCTGCCGCGCACGGTTCACGCTTTCCTGACCGCGAGTGACTTGCGCACTGGCCTGGCCGGCATGTTCAACGGCATGCTCGACATGCACCACGATGTGCTCCATCGCATCGCCCATGCGTTGCATCGACCCGGTCATCTGGGCGATTTCCGTCAACTGATGCTTCGCGCCTTTCTCCAGCGTATTACTCGCCTTGGCCAACTCCTGGCCCAACTGACCCAAGCCGTGAGAGTCACGTACCACCCCGTCGACCAATGCGGTGATCTGCATCAAAAACTGATCGAAACGCTGCGCCAGCGACACATGCACCCGCGCCTTGTCACCCTGTTCGGCGTTGGCGGTGAACTGCGACGTGGTGGCGAGCATCTTGTCCAGCATGTCCTGGCTCTCCACCGCATCGGCCTGACTGTGCACCGCCAGATAGAGCAGCGCGACCGTCTCCATCACCACATAAAAAGCGTGAACGAACACCATCGTCCAGCCACCGTGATGCGCCATCACATACACCGGAAAACCCTGATGTTGCAGCACATGAAACACCACGTGATGCACGGCAATCGCAGCCGCCGCCACCAGAATCGGCAACCAGTCGCGATAAAACGTCAGCACCGCCAACAACGCGAAAATCCCGAAGTGCGACTCAATGACCCCCTCGGCCTGATTGATATGCAACGCCGCCATCACCATCAAGCCAACGCCTAGCAAACAGCGCATCAACCGCGACCCGCCGATGGCGCGGTACAGCATGGTCAACAGCACACTGGTGCCGCCACCCACTAAAAGCGCTTGCTTGAACGTGTCGTGCCAGAACGCCAGGCCCACCGCGAAGACGAACATCAGCCAGATCAGACCCAGCATGATGCGGTCGGCTTTGCGGTAGTGGTCGAGGAAACGAGGGGGGAAGGGCATTCACGCTTACTCCATGTAATTGAGTGAGGATGAAGCAGGGGGCTGATACCGGTCAGGCGAGCCTGATACTGAAGCTGTGGCGTTTTTGGGGTGTTGCAGTGAATATGAGAAACCGTGGAGAGAGTAGCTTAATGCCATCATTCTTGACGGGTGTTACGTCGTTTGTGGGGAGTATTGGCGGATTTAGAGGCAAGGAATGCGGAGTCAGCGGGGTAGGGCCCGCCTGTAGGGCCGTGATTCAGAAGGTTTACGCAGAAAACTCGATGGATTAGAGCTAATGAAATGACAACCCACCCACTACCGCGAACGTATTCGCGGCAGTTGGCGCTGATTGCCAGGCAGAACTGCGTCACGTCCCGTTGGGATAGTTGATTAACGATGAAAGGAGAGCTTTCAGGAAGTCTCGCAATAATGGGCTTTATTAAAAACTTAGTGCTGTCGATTAGTACCGATAGGTTGCCTGGACTGAAAATCCATTCGCACTATTTTCGTATTTGGCACTGTATTCCGGTTGAAGGCCGGAGTTGTTCGACTGTTTTACTGAGGCTTTGGAATCCCAGAGATAACCATAAGCAAAGTCTATTGTCAGATCGGAATTCGGCGAATAAGCGCCACCCAAGGTCACGGCCTGGCGATTCCCGACCGGAACGCGCACGCTGCGATCGGCATTTCCAATGGGCGACGGATCATAGGCGTAGCCTGCGCGCAGCAGCCATTGCTGGTTCAATTGCAAGGACGCGCCAACTGCGGTGGACCATGTGTCGTGCCAGTTCATTTCTTCGGTCACACTTCCCAGGCCGGCCGCCTGACCCAAGGGGGAAAGACCGCTGTTGACTGCCTCGACCTTTTTGATCCGGCTCCAACGTTTCCAGGTGGTCCCCAGGTATCCCGTCCAGCGACTATTGAAATGATGGGTGATAGACGTGTCCACGGATTCGGGCATCGTGAGGTCTATCTTGTTGTCATAGTTTCCGTCCAGCGGGATAACGCTCGGGGAGCCGGAAACCTCAGTATGCCCTTTGAGTTCATAGCTCACCTTCGAGTGATAGTTAATCCCCCAACGGGTCGCATCACTCAAATCAAACAAGACGCCGACGTTGTAGCCAAGTGCCGTGTCATCGCCTTTGATGGTAACCAGTGTGTCCTGGCCATTGTTCAGGGCGCCGGTGGCCAGGTAATTCTGAAGCTTTGCATTGAAACGGTTTATGGTCGGTCCGCCACCAATGGACACGTAATCATTGATCCGCCAGGCAATGGTGGGCTGCAGGGTTATTTCCCTGGTCGTGCTATAGGAACCATGATAACGGCCCTGAAAACCGCTCTCGTAATCATTGATCAGACCACTCGGAGCATACAGGCCAATACCAATCGAAAATCGATCGTCAAGCGGCGTCGACATATAGGCGAAAGGGACGACCCCCAAAGGGACCGAGTCCCCTTTATTCGTTCCCGGGGCACTGCTCTGCGCATCACTGATGTCATCGCTCACCGAGACGACCGCGGCTCCGCCGGAAATCTCGGCACGTTTCAACTTGGTCAAACCTGCGGGATTGCCAAAGATAGTGCTGGCGTCCAGCGCGGAAGACGACCTTCCCGCATAAGCAGTTCCCGCACTGCTTGCACTTTGTTCGTTAAGGGCAATGCCATTGGCGCTTGCGCTTGTTGAAACGCTGAGTATTGCCGCGGCACCTGTGAATTTAATCCAGGAAGACACTTCTCGCACAGCTGAGAGACACGGGGTTGCACGGTTGCTCAGTTTCATTTCCCACCTCGTATTGTTTTTATTGATTGGTGCGCAGGCAAGGCTTCGCCTTCCGGTGCACTTGGCAGTGCCGGTTGGCGTTGATCGAAGTTGTGAAAAAGGCCCTGGCCGACTACTGCCAGGACCGAGGTGCCGAACTTACGAAGTCAGGATCATTTGAGCCACTCCACCTGAAAGCTATAGCGACCTAGAAGGAGGGCCAGGGACTCTTGATTTCTCCCGGCCCGGATGCAGGCGACTAACCCACGTTGTTCGTGCTGAATCACTTCCACTGCAATGTCCTTCAGACACATGCGTTCCACTTCCTGCCGAATTACTCGGGCCACCTCGCGCTGCTGCAAAGCGGGCTTGAAGATCTTGCCAACCGCAGTCAATGGCAGTGCGTCGAGGATTTCGATCCGCTTGGGAATGGCCGCCCGCTCACTGATGTGGTGCTGAGCAAACTGCTCAAGTTCTTCAACATTGCAGACGTGGCCTGGTCGCAGTTGTACGTAGGCGACCGGGACTTCGCCCGAATAGGCGTCCGGGCTGCCGATGGCGGCCGCCAACGCCACCGCTGGGTGGGCCTGCAAAGCCTCCTCGATTTGTTTGGGATCGATATTGTGGCCGCCGCGGATGATCAGTTCCTTTTTGCGCCCGGTCAGCCAGAAATAGCCATTTTCATCCTGGCGCCCCAGATCGCCTGTATTCAGCCAACGCTGACCATTGATTTCGATCCACAGGCCCCGGTTATGGCTTTCCTCAACGTAACCCTCGAACAGGTTCGGACCCGTGATGGTGATCAGGCCAATTTCGTCGTTTTTGGCATCGCGCAGATATTCTCCCGAGTCATCGAGCAAGACTGCGCGCATGTCCTGGTAGGCAATCCGTATACCGATGGAGCCGATGTAGCGCTCGCCATGGGGTGGATTGACCGAGGAGACGCATGCGCCTTCCGTGAGTCCATAGCCTTCGAGGATCTTTACCCCGGTCCGGCCTTCGAATTCCCGGAAAAGTTCGACCGGCATCGGCGCGGCACCACACATGGCATAACGAAGGCTGGACAGGTCGCGGCCTTCCAGCTCATTTTGCAAAAGTGCGGAATAGACAGTAGGAACACCCGAGAAGAAGTTGATGCCGAAGTGCTCAACCATCTCCCAGAAGCGCGGGATCACACCCTCACCACGATAACCCTGCGGCGTGCCGAGGATGACATGGTCACCTTGGCTCCAAGGCATCAGGCCTGTCACCAGCTGTGCATTTACGTGGAACAGCGGCAACCCGCAGAAAATAACCTGGCCACTCCCGTGTGGCTGCATGTGCGTGTCCATGGCCCACGCGTTGAAGACCTCCGCCCCGTGCGTACGCATCGCAATCTTGGGCAGCCCGGTGGTACCGCCGGTGCAGAAGTAAGAGGAACGATCCTCAGGGCGGAACAGCCGGGCACTCTTCAGTTGTGTGCCTGGCTGAGCGTCCATCAACGTGCGTAATTCGTGAATCGTGGCGCCCCTGTGCAACTCACGCTCTTTCTCTGCCAGGGATTCAAGGGATTCACGCTGAGCGACATCAACGTAGGGTCCCATGCCAACCCAAACGACGTGCTTGATCTCGGGAAGTTGATCGAGCTGAGAGGCCAGCTTGGGCCACAGGTCGCTGCCCGGGGTCGGCGCGAGCGTTACCACCACGCTGGCCTTGGCGGCCCGTAGCAGGGCAGCCATCTGTTTGGCCTCCTGGAGCGGATTGATCGCCATGACGACACCGGCCGCTTCACCCCCCCAGATGGTGAAGTGGGTTTCCGGCAGGTTGGGCAGGATGAAGGCCAGTACTTCACCCGGGGTAATGCCCAGGTCATGGAAGGCATTCGCCGCGCGAGTGATATCTTCGACGAGTTCGGCATAGCTCCAGTGGTGGGTATTCCTGAAGCAGCTGGCGTCGGCGAAGAAACTCAGTGCGGGCGCGTTGGGGCTGAGCCTGGCTGTCCGTGTCAGTGCTTCATAGGTGCTGGAAGCCAGGCTACGCTCTGCCAACGGGACCTGCTCGATACGTTCAATGTCGTTCAGTGATCGCACCATCATCGTCAGGCTTCCCCTACGACTCGGTTGCGTTGCACACCCAGATCAATCACGCCATCAACGCTCCTAATGCGCGCTTCGACGACGTCTCCTGGCTTGAGATACTGAGACCGCCCTTCCTGCGCCTTGAGAAAAAGCTTCCACTTGGTGGCCTCTGGCATCAGGGCTGCGATGCGCTGTTTCGCAGGCGACGGTATCGTAAGCGCACAGCCGGCAGGAGTACCGGTGGCAATCAGATCTCCAACGGCGAGATCTTGCACTGCGGAGAGTTCGGTAAGGGTTTCAGCGGGACCGTAAACCAGGTTGGCCGTACTGTCGCTTTGTCGCACCTGGTCGTTGACCGTCAGGCGCAGCTGCAAAGCTTTCAGGTAATGCATGTCCTTGACATCCAGAAGGCAGAGGTAAGGACCGACCGGACCAAATGTGCGGAAACTCTTGCCCTTGTAGAACTGCATCTGGGGAATCTGAATGTCGCGGGCCGAGTAGTCATTGACAATGACGACGCCTGCGATGAACTCATGCAGATTGGCGTCAGTGACAGACACGGAACCGGTGATCGCGCGTTTCATCACAAGCCCCAGTTCAATCTCGTAGTCGAGGAAACGCACGGTACGCGGCTTGATCAGGTCGCTGTCAGCCGCCACCAGGCAACTCGTCGCCTTGGTGAAGATCATGTTGAATTTCTTCGCATCCGGATCCATGCCCGACTCAATCATGTGCTGACGGTAATTGGCGCCCTGGCAGACGAACTGCTGGTTGCGGGTCACCGGCGATAGCAGTTTTACTGCGCTCTCATCCAGCTCCGAACCTTTCAGTTGAGCGAGGTCGTCAATACTGTTCTGGCGGATGAAATCACCGGTGGTTTCAAAAACACCGGGGATGAGCGTGATACGGCCCTGGCGAAGCACGCCCCAGTGGATACCGTTCTCGAATTCAAAGCGGACTACATGTACAGCAGACATTGAAGGTACTCCTGGAGCGGCGTTTGTCCCGCGTTCGGTGGCGTGGGAACTGTGGTGTTGTTCTGAAGGGGGGCTGGCAACGCTGTAGACCAACGAGCCGCCGGCGATCAAGGCACCGGCTTTGAGCACATCCCGCCGGCCATACCGGGTTGAGTTACCCGACATGGCGGCAGCTCTACCCGAACATCCGCATGAGTGTTATCAACTTGCGAATGGTTAAGTCCGGGCTGCGTCGCAGGTTGCGGATCAGCGCACGCACATTGCTGAAGCTCATCCTGGGTTTGGTAAAGCTCTTGGGCATACGCTGCCCCCACTGCGCCATTGCCTCGGGACTCACGGGATGAATGCCGGTAGGCCGAGTGGCCGTGAAAATATCCCCGTCGCAGTAATGCTCGTGCTTATCGCCCCATGGGTCTTGCCAGTAATCGAAGATCTGACTGCCCAGAATGTGTCGGCCGATTCCCCATGAGTGCTCCCAGCCGCGCTCGCGCAGGACGCGCTGTCCCATTCCCACCGCGTCTGCATCGACGACTTCATAGGCGCTATGGCTATAGGTGGCCATGAACCCTTGCGCAATCGCGAGCGTATGGTGAGCCGTGGGAATGTCACCGAGATCAAGACGCATGAAAGTGACGATAGGCGTGCCGTCGGGGATTACTTGCACATCGCTGGGAATAAACCCGAAATGCTGTGTATACCAGGCACAGGTTGCCTGATAGTCAGCCACTTCGATCACGATGTGGCCAAGTCTCAGTACTTCAGGGGGAGCAATCGGCGGGCGCTGCGTGGCGTTGATTCGCGGTTGCTCGTGCGCCAGATTCCAGTGCAGAGGAGCTCTATGTGCCAGAGACTTGCCTGGAATCTGGTCGCAAACGGCTTCCACAATGAAACCGGACGGATCAGTCAGCCTGACGTAATGCCCTTTGCCAGGATGTTCCGACTGCTCTACCGATGACGCACCCGGGATTCGAGTGAGCTTTTCCAGATCCTCCAGAGACTGGACTGCGAGTCCGAACCCGATAAAACATGCATGGTCGGCCCGATGGACACGGTAACAATATGAAGTGGCGTCGGTGGCCCGTAGATAGAGCGTATCGGCGTCCTGCCGACTTACCGTCAGGCCGAAGTCGGTCAGGAAGCGCGCCGCCTCATTCAAGTCCGGCCTTTGAAAGATCAGGTGAGTCAGATCCTGGGCCTTCACCGTCGGCTGCGGATGCCGGGCGGGATGTTGTGTTGCCAGCCGGTGCAATTCGTTTTTGTTGTTCATTGTTCTTGTTTTCCGGGTTTTTAGGGCAAAGCTGTCCCGAACCCCTGAAAAACCAGGGGTGTTGTGTAGTTGAGTCAGTCAGGTGCTCAGTCGAGAGACGGAAGTGCCGGCAACTCTTTGGTCGCCAGCGCACGAGCCTCCTCTGGCGACACGCCCAATGCCCGCAGTACCAGTTCGGCGGTGTCAGAGCCCGATTCGCGCCACGTTCTGTGGCCTTCCAGTACCAGGAAAATCGAGCCCAGGACGCTGCTCGATATCAGCGTCAGTACTGAGAGCAATTGCTCCTGCGCAAACGTGTAGCGACCAGTGGAAAGCCCGCCCAGAAGATCCGTAGTCGCTTGGCTGCTAAACATTTCGCGCAACGAAGAATTGCTCATGGCGAATTTATGTATGAATGCGCCCCACTGGGAGTCTTCGTGCGCTCGACGAATGAAGAATCGAATGCCATTGGCAAGGCGCTGAGCCGGATCGGAGAGGGAGTTGAAGCTCTTGTTGACGCGCTCATGCATCTCCCTCGCAAGATGGCTGGCGACTGCCTCGAACAGGCTTTCCATGCTGTCGATGTTGCTATAGACCGTTCCGCGCGCCACTCCTGCCTCTTGTGCAAGGTCGAGAATGTTCACTTGTGAGGTGCCTCTTTCAGCGAACAGGCGAAAGGCGGCTTGATGAATGCGGCGCTGCGTTGGATTTAGGGATTCCACGGTTCTCTCTCCAGGATTACCTTGTGATCTGATTGAACACCTGTGTTCAGCTGGCGTCAACAAAGTTTTTCCGCTCAAGTACGCCAACCTCAAAAAAAACCGTTATACACCCGAAAAACGCAATGGTTGCTTGATGTACAGGATCAATGGAGGGCCCTATACATTGACACAGCTGAACACGCGTGTTCAGCTGTGTCGTGTTTGTGGCTCGCCTTCCCGGCAGGTCATCAAGCCGGCCCATCGATGTAAACCGGGACCTCAACAACTTGAGCAAGTACTGTTCGGACGGTGCTCAACGGTATGACCCTTAGCGATGGCTGGCCGACTTTTCATTAGCTGAAGGACAGAAAATGACCGGCTCAAAGCTCTTCAAACCGCTTCGATTGCCTAACGGCACGGTGATTCCAAACCGAATTGCCAAGGCTGCCATGGAGGAGAACCTTGCCAATGAGGATCACGCTCCTGGGGAAGCGCTGGTCAAGCTCTATCGGCGCTGGGCGGAGGGTGGGGTCGGTCTGATCATCACTGGCAACGTCATGGTTGATCGCCACGCCTTGACTGGACCCGCTGGCGTGGTGTTTGAGGACGATCGGAACCTGAAGAATTTTCGACTATGGGCCGATGCCTGCCGCAGTCGTGGAGCCCAGGCCTGGATGCAAATCAATCACCCCGGACGCCAGCTATTGGCATCCATGGGGCAGCCGGCAAGGGGCCCTTCCGCGGTTGCGGTCGATATACCCGGACTTTCAAAAGCGTTTGTGCCGCCCAGGGCTTTGGATGAGCAGGAGATCGAAGAACTGATTGGGCGCTATACCCAAGCGGCGGTGTTGGCAGAGCGTGCCGGATTCACCGGCGTGGAGATTCACGCAGCGCATGGCTACCTGTTCAGCCAATTCCTTTCGCCCTTGACCAACCAGCGTAACGACGGTTGGGGCGGGAGCCTGGAAAACCGCGCGCAAATTCTCCTGCGCACCATTGATGCAATACGTCAGCGTGTGGCGCCGATCTTTTGTGTCGCTGTGAAGCTCAATTCCGCGGATTTTCAGCGCGGCGGATTCGATGCCGAGGATGCAGCTCGCGTAGTGGAAATGCTTAACGCCAAGGCGGTCGATCTGGTCGAGTTGTCAGGTGGCAGCTACGAAAGCCCGGCAATGCAGGGGCAGACCCGCGATGGCAGTCGATTGGCTCGAGAAGCCTATTTTCTCGAATTCGCGGAGAAGATTGGAGAAATCGCGCGCATGCCGCTGATGGTCACCGGCGGAGTGCGAAGAAAGGAAGTCGCGGAGCGAGTGGTGAGCGGCTCGGTGTCGATGGTCGGGCTTGCCACGGCGTTGGCAATCGAGCCGACCCTGCCCAGAAAGTGGATGGCAGGCCAGGACACCGAAGTGGAGCCCGTCGTAGTCCGCTGGAAGAACAAGGCGCTGGCGTCGCTTGCAGTGGCGTCGTTGATCAAGAAACAACTTGGCTTGCTGAGCCAAGGGAAACGAACACGACCCGGGACGTCGCCACTCATGGCATTGATCTGCAATCAGCTGAAATCCCGACGCCAGGCGAAGCGTTATCGGCAATGGATTAATAACGCCTGTCAGATCAAGAAAGACATCTGATCAGGCGGGTAGGGGTTTTCCAGCGATCCTCCTGGCTCTGGCGGGTGTAACGCCCAGAGCCTGGAGAATCATTTCGGCGACCCGCAAATCGTGCCCCGCCACTGCACGGCCCTCGACAACGGAGCGCATTGCTCCGGTTGTGCACGATAAGACTAAATCCAGGGCGACCCCCTCGTCCTCATAAGCCAAAGTCCCCGCACGCAGCCCCTCACGCAGATCGCCAAGTACATGGGCAGCCAAACGCGAGCGCATTGCCTGGTCGAAATGGATGATGCGCAACAGCGCATTCGCCCATTGGTGGTCGGCAGCGGCCCGGCATACAAACATGCGAACACCAATCGAAAGCCGCTGCGCACCGCAATGCACGTCCGAGTTCATGACGGAAATGGCGTCAGAGAACTCGGTGGCCATGGCAATACCCACCGCTTCGAGTACTTCGTCGCGCGTTCGGAAATAGTTGTAGATGGTGCCGTTGGATACCGCAGCCTCTGCGGCTACCTCGAACAATGCAATCTCCCCCACCTCCTTACGTGCAATAAGCCGTAATGCCGCGTCCACCAGACCGCGACGGGTGCGCTCACGCTTCTTGTGGCCCCTGGTGAGAGGTTCTGGCGCAGCAGCTTCTAAAGGATGAGTGGGGGAATGCATGATCAGGCTCGTAATTTAATCGGCTCGTTGATGGTAATCGAAACGTTGTCAGGCGTGGCGTCATCGCTCATCAACAGGGCTCGGCAGTCTCGAAGGAGTCTGCTTGCCTCTGCGCCGGGGGCATGGTGCATGATGATACGGTCAGGACGAACGGCGACCAGCGTTCCTTTAGCCGCCAGCGGCAGGATGTCATGGTTCATGTCTTCGATGAAGTCACAACTGCCGCCGGAGCGTTGACCTCGGGGTCTGACCTCCAGGAAGTGGCCCCCTATCTTTTCCCAGGAAACGATCTGATCAGTGGTGAGCAGTGACAACGGGTCAACACCGAATCCAACCAGGGTCAGGTTGTCTCCCAGTGCGTCGTCGCTCAGTTTGATCTGCTTTTGCAGGGTACGAATCCAGGCTTGGGGAAACAGGCTGCCACGTACTAGCTTGTCACCCCGACGATGCGGCACGAACAGGCCGTGCTTGAAGGTGTTCTTCGGCTTGATATCCAGTTGCTCGAAGTACCTTCTGGTCGCTGGAGTCAGCGCCAGCATACGCATCAGGCCGTGGATGAAGAACGCCGCGATCCTGTTCTTGGGCATTACCAGGCGGCCCATGAGTTTTGCCAGATTGATCATCGCCTGGGCATGCGGGCGGCGTTCTGCATCATAGGTATCGAGTATCGCCGGCGCGGCATGGCCACGGAGAACCCAAGCCAGCTTCCAGGCAAGGTTGGCGCCGTCACGCAGGCCCGCTACGAGACCTTGTCCCACAAAAGGAGGGGTGATGTGTGCGGCGTCGCCGACGAGGAAAGTACGTCCCTTGCTGAATCGATTGCAGCAACGCGCGTGGAATCGATAGACCGCCTTGCGCTCGATTTCCAGTTCCTGCGGATTGACCCATGGCGCAATGAGCCGCGCGATGCTTTCCGGGCTTTCCAGCTCCTCCCGGGATTCGCCGGGCTGCAGCATGAATTCCCAACGCTCCCTGCCACCGGGGGCAGGCATGTGCGGCGTGGGCCGCCGTGGATCACAGATAAACTCGATGTGATCAATGGCTGACTGATGCCGGTTCCTGGCATCGACAATCAACCAATCCTCTGCATAGGTTTGCCCTTCGAACTCCTGGCCGATCAGTGCCCTGACTCTGGAGCTGGCGCCATCCGCTCCGATCAGGTACTGGGCGCGAACGGAATGCGGCTGCCCATTTTCATCCCGTACAGTGGCGACCACGCCGTCCGCGTCCTCAACCAGACTCTCCAGCTCGAAACCACCGAGGCTGGTCACTGATTTGAGACGGGAAACCTGGCCACGCATCGCTCGCTCAAGGTCGGGTTGATAGAACGTCACAAGCTTGGGATGGCCATCGATGCACCCTTGAGTATCGGCTCGACCGAATTGCCCGAGGACCGGAGAGTGCATCTTCACTTCAGGGATAACGATCTTCTCGAAAGCATCCTCCGACAATCCGGCGAGTTGCAGGATGCGCAGAGCCTCGTTGTCCAGAGCAATGGCACGAGGCATCAGTACGATTTCATGGAGCTTGTCCAGCACCAGGGTCGTGACCCCGTAGCGGCCGAGCAGCGCCGCGATTGTCGCCCCTACCGGACCGTTACCGACGATCAGTACATCGACGGTGGAGGAAGGCAATTCGGAAACTTTCTTGTTGTTGTTCATCTCGAGCCCTTGTTGTGATTGAAGTCGTGAGGCGCACAGGTCTCATCGTCAGGCAGGGTCAAGGTATGCAAAATTGAGAATAATTTCAATATTGATATTTTTGTCATTAAATTTGGGGCATTGAAAATGCCGTGATGAGACCGAGCGGGCGAGTCGAGGTGTCCGGCGCAACAGACCGCGTTCAGATCAAGGCAGCGGAGCTGGATGCCACCATCCACCGAGCCCGTCCGGTGATGCTGACTGTGCTGGCCGCGGTGCTTGCAATATCTTCATGGCTTTTAAAATTACGACGAGTGGTGGATAGATATCTGTCCTGCGCAGAATGCGTTCCGGGCGCAATGGGCCAAGGCAAGTCTGCGAGACGTCGCTGTGATTCCTGATGATTTCATTGCAAGGATTGCCCATGAAGCGCTTCATCCAAGGCGAATATCGAGGCCATTCAGAGATGTCTACGAAACTAGGGGCGATTCATTTCGATGAACCTGCATCTTAAGAAAAAACAAAGTCTGGAAATACAAAACACCCGCCAGTAATGGTTCGGGTGTTTGACTTGTATTTTTTTACTGTAAAAAAACCCCGCATCTCCTGGGGGAAGATACGGGGCAAAAAGTACACATGGTGAGGAGGGTCAGCCTCTTCAAATGCAGATTGGGCTGCATTCGAAGCATCCGTTAAGGTGTCACCTGTAACCCCACCTTGGTCAACCCCCTCGAAGTGCATTTAAGGCTGAGGGAGGGGAGAACAGAAATTAATAATTATCAAAAATAGATTAATGAGCGCCGATACAACATCGTTGATAGCGTCGATTCAATCGACCCACTGCCAAGGCAGCTAAGAATAGTGCAGCCGCTGCTTCCCCCACCATAAGCCCCTGAAAGGCCTGTCCCCCCCGCAGCTCCGAGTAGAAAGAAAGGTGCGACGAAAAAGGCAGAAGCGAGATGCGCGCAGTGGTTGGTGATGAGGTCGCGAGGTTAAGGCAGTTCTAATAAAAGTCTGTCTTCGCGGATAGGTAAGAAGTGTGGTGCATTTATCCGACCCTCCAATTTGTTCACGAACGCCAGGGCTTCTGCATAGCTGCGAAATTTAACGCACCACGCATTCATCCATACATTCCAGTATTCCGGCGTGCTCGCTTTCTCGATTTTTATCAGCATCTTGGAGTCCCTCCGTTTGGTGGTTTAGCTCAGTCTCGAACCTGGAAAAAACCGAATGCGGTGTTTGAACTTTCGTCTGCGTGTCCCGGTTGAAGATACGGGGGGAAACAGTAAGCAAGGTGGGAAGGGGTAGACTCCGTAGATGCAGGTTCTACCTTCGCTAACCTTCCTCCAGGCGCATTTAAAACGGATAAAGGGGGGTTGAGAAATTAATAATTATCAAAAATAAATCGATGAAAGTCGGGACGAATCAGACTGAACTTCGCCTTATGTTGGGATATTGGTCCCAGGTAGATTAAAACCATGTCTTTTCACACATCAAAGTCGGAAATGAGCCTCCAGCACCTGCGTCACCGTGCGAATGCGGTAATCGGCCATGGCTTGCAGTACTCGTCACGCGAGGACCGAGCTGCAAGTCACCCAAAAAACGCGGTATGCAGCGCAAATCAGGTCCTGAAGTTTCGAACCCATCGACCGCCACGACCCAAGGTAGAAGACGGCAGGCCCCATCTGATTCAATATCAGACAGTGTCCCGTTCCCACCTCGGGACACGAACACTGGTTGGAGTCATCCGATGTGAACGTTCTCTTCATCTGCAGCCAGAATCGACTGCGAAGTCCGTCGGCCGAGCAACGGTTCGCTGATTGGCCCGGCGTGGAAACTGCCTCAGCGGGTATCGACTACGGGGCTGTTGTTCCGGTGAGCCGTGAGCAGCTGCAGTGGGCTGATTTGATATGTGTGATGGAACCGATCCATCGACAAAAATTGATGGCGCGATATAGCTCTGAGCTGGCAGGCAAACGTATCGTCTGCCTGAACATACCCGATGAGTTCCAGTTCATGGAGCCTGCGCTGATCAAGCTGTTGGACGAGAGAGTGACGCAGTATCTACCTTCCTGAGAAAGGGCAGCCCCCCGGCAAATGCCGGGGGGCTGTGCGTTCTGGCGCGCCAGGTTCTATTTCGATACCACGATGCCTGCTGGCTTCCACGTTCCTTCGCCAGCCGGCAGGATCGAAGGCGGTGTCTCCTTGGGCCAATAAAGGCGCATCACCAGGTAGATCGGGCCGTCGGGGGCGGGCAGCCAGTTGCCTTCCAGCGCCTTGCCGGGCGAGTCCCGCTGAATGTAGAGGGTGAGCGCCCCGTCCTTGCTCTTCTTCATGCCGGGCAGCATGGACGAGTTCAGCAGATAGCGGTCGATCGGGTTCTTGATCAGGAGCTGCGTCTTGCCGTCGTACATGGTCACCGACCAGAAGGCGTTCACCGGTGGCAGTTGCCCGGCGGGGAAGGTGAGCGTGTAGTTGTGCTTGCTGCCGTCCAGTGGCTCGCCGAGCGCTGTTGTGCGGGTGATGGGATAAGTGGCTTCCACTGCATCGTTGCCATAGATACCGCCCTTGGCTGCGCCCGCGCGCATCAGCCAGTTACCGTTGTAGAAATGGCGGTCGCCAAAGAACGAACCGATGTTCCAGCCATTGACGTCCTTGAGTCCGCCGGACAACCACTTGTCCACCTTTTCGTGGCCTTCCTTCATGCCGAGCAGGACGGCAGCCTTGTGTTCAAGCGAGAGATCCTTGAACTCGAAGCTCTTGCCCGGCCCGAGGCCGATTCGTGCGATTCGGGCGCGAATCTCCCTGTCTTCCGGCGTTGGCGGCACGTACTGGAGCGCGGCATCGAGGTACTCGAAGAAGTTCTCCTTGATCCCCGCTGTGGTGGCCGGAAGGAAATTGACTACCGGCGATGCCGGTGGCGCCGGTTGCTTCAGAAATGCCGACAGCGGCTGGACTTTGTAGCCCGACTGCACCTTCATCACGTTCGGCATGTCCTTGGGACCGAAGAGCTGGGTTCGATAGCCAGCGATCGGGAAGGGTGTTGTCGAATGGAAGACCTTGTTGATGCCCGGTGGCGTGGAACCCTTCCAGTCGGGGCCGACCACCAGGTAGTTGCCCGGGCCGTTCCCCGTGGCGCGGCTGCCGATGTAGCCGAAGTTGTAGGTATTACCGTCGACCAGCTGCACTGCGTAGTAGCGCCTCTTTTCGACCGCCGGTACCGTGAGCACCATTGGCTCGGCACGCAGGTCCAGCCAGAGGAAGGAGTAGGGGGTGTCGCTGTTGGGGGTGACAACGGCCGTGTCCTGGTAGGTGAACACGCGGGGCTCGTTCTTGATCTGGTTGAAGGGTGCCTTGAACTGTGGGCCGCCCTTGTCCACGGCGTACTCATACATCACCGCATAGTTCATGACGATCGGCAGTCCGTAGATGAAGGCTTCCTCGGCGATGGCCTTCGTCTCGGTGAGACTGGGTGCGGCGATGCCCCTGGCTGCGTCGGCTTTCCCGGCCTGGGCCACGGGATCGTTCTGGTTGGCACAGCCTGTAACAAGAGCCGCCGAGGCGGCAGCGATTGCGATCCATTTCATGCAGGTTGAATATTCCGGTTTCATCATTGTGTTGCTCCTGTCACCACAGTCCTCTCTGCCTTGGATGTCCTGATCAGCGATTGGATGCGCCGAAGGTTCCAGCGGGTTTACTGCCGCTCAGGAGCATAGATCATTTGTCGGAAACAGCAGGCAACTGGTCCATGAAGCCCGGCGGGCGCGGCATTCGGCTGATGCCTGTCAGTTAAGTGTTTGAACACTGCAAACCTTGTGGGAGCGAGCTTGCTCGCGATGACGGTTGGACAGTCACACAAGGGGTGTCTGACAGTCCGCCATCGCGAGCAAGCTCGCTCCCACAATATCCGGGGCTTACCTGACTGGCATCAGGCGCATTCGGCGTCCGCTTTCGATTACTCCGTGGTCTGCGCTCGCAAGCATTTGCTGGAAATATAAACACAGACCTGAGATGTTCATTGCCCCCTGGTTTTGACTCACTGAAGCTATCGTCAATCAGCCCTCCCGCCGTCGAGATGGACCTCTATCCAATGCAAACCCCGAACCCTCAACGCCCCCTCTGGAAAATCTACCTGCTGTTCCTTGCCCCGATGGTCCTGTCGAACTTCCTGCAATCCATGTCCGGTACCGTCAACAGTATCTACATCGGCCAAATGCTCGGCACCCAAGCCCTGGCGGCCGTATCCGGCATGTTCCCCATTGTTTTCTTCTTCATCGCCCTGGTCATCGGCCTCGGTGCTGGCGCCGGGGTGTTGATCGGGCAGGCGTGGGGGGCGCGGGAGGTGCATCTGGTGAAGGCGATTGCCGGAGCGACGTTGTTGTTGGGGGTGTTGATCGGGTTGGTGGCGGCGGTGGTGGGGAGTGTGTTTGCGCGGTCGGCGTTGGTGGGGTTGGGGACCCCGGCGGATGTGTTGGACGATGCGGTGGCGTATGCCCATGTGATGTTGTGGATCATGCCGTCGCTGTTGGTGTTTGTGTTGTTCACCCAGTTATTGCGCGGGGTGAGCGATACGTTGTCGCCGCTGTTGGCGCTGGTGGTGTCGACCATTGTGGGGTTGGCGCTGACGCCGGCGTTGATTCGCGGGTGGATCGGGTTGCCGCCTATGGGGATTCAGAGTGCGGCGTACGCCGGATTGGTGGGTAACCTGGTGGCGATGGGGTTGCTCGCGTGGCGGCTGATCGGCAAGGGCCATCCGCTGGCACCGGACCGGGAGTTCTTTGCGGTGATGAAGCTGGACATGGCGATTCTCGGCAAGGTGTTGCGCATCGGTTTGCCCACCGGGTTGCAGATGGTGGTGTTGTCGCTGTCGGAACTGGTGATTCTGGCGCTGGTGAACCAGCACGGTTCCCAGGCGACGGCGGCGTACGGGGCGGTGACGCAGATCGTCAATTACGTGCAGTTTCCGGCGCTGTCGATTGCGATTACCGCGTCGATCCTTGGGGCGCAGGCGATCGGGGCCGGGCGCATCGAGCGCATGGGGCCGATTCTGCGCACGGGGTTGATGATCAATGTGTGCCTGACTGGTGGTCTGGTTGTGTTGGGTTACTTGCTGTCGCACTGGTTGCTGGCCTCGTTCCTGACCGAAGAGGCGACGCGCAGCATGGCCCGGCACTTGTTGCACATCATGCTCTGGAGCCTGTTGGTGTTTGGCTTCCAGGCGATCATCGGCGGCATCATGCGTGCCAGCGGTACGGTGCTGGTGCCGGTGGCGATTTCCATTGTCTGCGTGGTGGGCGTGCAGTTGCCGGCGGCGTATCTGCTGGATGCGAAGTTCGGGTTGCAAGGGGTGTGGATGGCGTTTCCGGTGGCGTATCTGGGGATGCTGGTGTTGCAGACGCTGTATTACAAACTGGTGTGGCAGCATCAGAAGATCGAGCGGTTGGTGTAGGCGGGACGAAGGGGGCGGATAATGCTATGCACTGAAGTTTGTGGCGAGCGAGCTTGCTCGCGTTTGAGTGCGTAGCACTCACAGGATTCGGTAATCGTTATCGGTTTTTTGGGGCTGCTGCGCAGCCCAGCGGGAGCAAGCTCCCTCGCCACAAAAGCTTTTGCTCCAGAGGGTAGGTTTGGCTGAAGTTCGCAGGCGTGATCGCCTGGGGAGGTTTTCGAATGAACCCCTTGTCCCATTTCATCCTGCAAGACCGGCCCGCGGCCGGGCGGCGTTTGATTGAGCCGCTGCTGTCTTATGCTAACCGACCCAATGTGATTGTTCTGGCCTTGCCCCGTGGTGGCGTACCGGTGGCTTATGAGGTGGCCACGGCGCTGAAGGTTCGCCTGGACCTGATGCTGGTGCGCAAGCTCGGCGTGCCGTCCCGTCCGGAGTACGCCATGGGCGCGATTGCCAGCGGCGGTATCCAGATTCGCAATGAAGAGGCACTGCGGGCGCACCCGATTGATCGCGCCGCGTTCGACGCCGTGGTCGAACGGGAAACCCGCGAGCTGCTGCGCCGCGAGAAGGTCTACCGCGGCACGCGGCCGTCCGTGCAGCTCAAGGATCAGGTGGTGATCCTGATCGACGACGGCCTGGCCACCGGCGCTTCGATGATGGCGGCGATCCAGGCGCTGCGGGTGCAGGCACCATCGCGCATCGTGGTGGCGGTGCCGGTGGCGCCGGTCGAGACGGCGCAGGCGCTGCGCGGCGAGGTGGATGAGCTGGTTTGCCCGCTGCAGCCCGAGTGGTTCACTTCGATCGGTCATTGGTACATGGATTTTTCCCAGACCCCGGATACCGAGGTGATCGAGCTGTTGCAGCGGGCGTGGCAACGCGAGGAGTGCGGGTAACGCGGGCGGCCATCGACAGGTGGTCGCAAAACAACGCCTGAGGTGGAATAAACCCCCGTAGTTTGCTTTAGTCCATTTGGTGCCACCCTTCGTGTGCGGCACGCCAACTCAAGACGGGAGCCCTCCCGGAGAGTGCCATGAACCTTCGATCCGCGTGTTTCGTCGCTCTGGCCGGTACGTTTGTGTTCGGCCTTATGCCGTTCGCTGGAGCCGTGGAATACAAGGAAGTGAACGCCAAGGCCAGTACATTGAGTTTCACCTATGAGCAGATGGGTTCGAGAACCTACGGCACCTTCGGCAAGTTCAAGGCCAAACTGGACTTCGACACCGATGACCCCGGCGCCGCCCATGCCGCGCTGACCATCTACCTGAAGAGCATCGACGCCGGCAGCAGCGACGCCGATACCGAGCTGCAAAAGCCGGCGTGGTTCGACACCGCGACTTATCCGGTGGCGACCTTCGAGTCGACGTCCATCAAGGCCCTGGGCAATAACCGCTACACCATCACTGGCAAGCTTTCCCTGCGGGGGCTTACTCGCGAAGTGAGTGTACCGGTGCTGCTGAAATCGGAGAGCGCCATTGGCATCTTCGAGGGCCAACTGGTGCTCAAGCGTGACGACTTCAAGATAGGCGAGGGCGAGTGGGCGGACAGTGTGGTGTCCAACGAGATCAATATCCGCTTTCGGATGGTGGCGCCGCAGCGGTGACTGGAGACCTCAATCGCCCACAGTGGTTTTGTGTCGTACACGGGATTTGTGCTCGACACTGGTCTATGGTGGGAGCGGGCTTGCTCGCGAAGGCGGATTCATAGCCGACGACGAGGGTGGCTGACCCTCCACCATCGCGAGCAAGCTCGCTCCCACAGTGGTTTTGTGTCGTACACGGGATTTGTACTCGACACCGGTCAATAGTGGGAGTGAGCCTGCTCGCGATAGCGGCCTGACAGTCAGCGCAAATGCCAGTCGATAGTCAGTACCCCCCCACGGCACCACCGTACGATCCACAAAAAAAAGCGCCCGGTCCACATTGCATGGACCGGGCGCCGATCACTGCGCTCTAGTGCACTGGCACCGTCACGGTTCTGCCGAAGGCCGATGTGACGGTCGCCGTCGCACCAGGCGACGGGCCACTGCCGACGGTCGTCACCGCTATATTCCAGCGCGCGCCTGTAGCCGTAGGCGTCAGGGTGGCGGCGCCAAGGCTCACCGGACCGGATGTGGTCGTGACAGTCGCCGTGATGGTATTGCCCGTGCCACGCGTGGTGGTGCCGGACAGGACCCAATACCAGCGATTGTTGCTGCGGGCGATGACGGTAGCGCTGGTGACGATCAGGTTCTCGACAACCACTGCCCCGACCGCCACGGACACCGTCGCCGGTGCCGATTCCGCACCCTTGGCATCGGCGGCCTTATAGACAAAGGTCGCGGTGAACGGCGTGAGGACCGAGGCCGGTCGTGTGTAGATCACGCGCGTACCATCGGTGCTGACCACGCCCTTGCCGGAGTCCGGTTGCTCCAACCCCACCACTTTCAGTGGCACATTACCGTCAGGGTCGGTGTCGTTGGCCAGGACGTTGATGGTCAGCGGTTGGTCGTTGCTGCTGATGGCGCTGTCGGGGTTGGCAATCGGTTTTTGGTTATCGCCGTCGTTATTGGCACGGGTATCGCCAGTGCGGAAGGTTGGCAATGCGGAGGAATTGACGTAGGTGACGCCATCCCAGCCGGGCAGGGGCGCTGGCATCAACTGGAACTGGCCGGGGTGCTCGATATCCCAGCGCAGCAACATGGACGTGTCCTCGTGCTGGGTGTTGTGGCAGTGCTCCATGTAGGTCCCGGCGAATTCCCGGAAACGGACCGCCATTTCCACATCCACCGAGCTGTCGATGCCCTCGCCGATGCGATAGACGTCCTTGCGTGCCCATTTTTCCCATTCCGGCGGCGGGTTGCCATCGCGGTGGAGGATGATCCCCTCTTCGAAGTGCACGTGCACCGGGTGGTTCCAGCCGTTGCCGCCGCTCTTGATTTTCCACACCTCAAGGGTGCCGTCGCCGGAGAACCCGGCAGGGGTCGGTCCGTTGGCCAGTTGCGGAGCGGCGCTGATGATTCGAGTGTCCATGGGGAAGCCGAATTGACCACCGTCGGTCTTGATCGTCCAGGGTTCTTGGTCGGTGCCGTCGGAGCGGCCGAAGATGAACTCGCGATGCCGTGACACCTTGAGCTTGGCCTGCACCACCGGATCATCGCGGTTGAGGGTCAGCGGGATCATGGTCTTGCCGGCCGGCTTGCCCGGTTTGGCGGGTTCGTAGTCGGCGGGGTTCATGCTCACGTCCTGGCCGGTATAAGGCTGGACCACCATCTGCATGAACTTGCCCACCGCCGGGTCGCCGCCGTCCCATTCCAGCCCTTTGCTGCCCTGCTTGAGCACCGCCTTGTACGTCCCGGACAGCACGTCGGCCAGGCTCAGCAGTGTAGCCTCTGGCCCCTTGCCGTCGTGGTGCTCCATCAGGTTGACGAAGTACAGCTTGTCGCCGGTGTTGATCCCGTTTTTCGCGAAGTTGACGATGATGTCGTAACGCTCGGCGATGCCCATGGTGGGCAGGATGGCGTTGTGGTTCTGCAGGTCGCCGTTACCTTCCAGGTCCATGCTGCCGTCGAACGGCACAGCATGTTCCATAAGGTTGCCGTCGTTGGCGATCAAGTGGAACGGCACGCGGGTATAAGACACGCCGGAGCCTGCCGGCCCGGGGAATTCGCCGCCGGTGCCGGCGACTTCACGCACCAGTGCGATCCTCAAGTAGCGCGACACCGAGCCATTGAGGATGCGGAAGCGATAGCTGCGCGCCCGCACATTCAGGCGCGGCTGGTACTGCCAGTTGACCAGGATCTGATCGCCGAGGAAACCGTCGGTGTTGAACGGGTTGAACCACAGTTGGCCATTGGCGTCCCAGGCCTTGTCGGCCACCATCAGGTTGACGTCATAGTCGCGGTTGCCCCAAGGCAGCGCCGAACCGCTGGGCAGGCGCAGGTTGACGCCGTCTTCGAAGGCTTCGTTACCGCGATCCAGGGCGCTGTAGTAGTTCATCATCACCGCGTTGCCCTTGTAGACGTTCTGCGCGGTGAAATCGACCATGTGGTCGTGGAACCAGTGGGTGCTCATGGTTTCACGCCAGTCGCCACGGATCTTGATGCTGCCGTTGTTGCACGTCTTGAGGCCTGGAGTGGCATCGTTGACGAACAGGGTTTCGCCAGGGGCGCAAGGGAACGCCGCACGCGGATCCTGAGCGCTGGTGTTGATGGTGTCGTAACCGGCCAGCTGGATCGGCCAGCGATAGTCGTAGTACTGCCCCGGAAAGAAAAACGCACCGGCAAAGCCATCGCTTTCGGCCGGGGAGTGGCCGTTGTGTTCGTGGGTTGTAATGGTGTGCAGGCCAAACCCCATGTTGGCCGCTGGATCGATCGGCAGGGCGTTGTAGTGGCGCATCAGCGCGGCTTGACCGTAACGCACCATCAACAGTTTTGGTGGAAAGGTGCCGTCGAAGGTCCAGAGCGCCTTGTGGTTCTGAATCGGCATGTTGGGGTGAAAACGAACATTTATGCCTTGGGTGGTGCCTGTTATGACCGGGGTGCTCGAAGTCTGGTTGTAGAGCCCGCCAGGCCCGAACTCACCGACGGCGTAGTTGTGCAACTGTCGGCGGTCGCGCATGCCGCTGTTGAGCTGGGCGCCCGCTTGAGCGGTTTTGAAGCCGACCTGTGGGTAGAACTCGTTCCAGCGCTGGTGCGACCAGCCTTTTCCTGGCGGACGACCTTCGGCCGGCGAGCCGACCGGATGGCGGTTGAGGAAGGCTTCGATCTGCGCTTTCCACGGGTTGCGGTCCAGCACGTTGGAATACTGCGACGGAAACGGGTACAGCCCCGGCTGGCGCATGAAGGCTACCAGCGCCGTGGGCGAAGGGCCGCTGCGGGCGATGTTGTTCGGGTCCTGCGTGGGCGCCGGGCCGACGAGCGGAACCGGGAAGGTCAGGGGCGGTGCCGGCAGTGTCGGGTCGAGTTTTTCCGTGCCGAATTCTTCGAACAGCAGCAGTTGCTGAGTGTACGGCTGGGCCCCGAACAATGGGCTGGGCTTGCCGTTGGTGGGGATCTTGAATGATGTCTGCAGGGCTGGCGGCAGCACGTTATCAGTCGTTGGCGTGGTGAGGCGGGTGCCATAAGCGCCATTGGGCAGGGCGATGGCGCCCTGGTTGACGGGTGGCATGGCCCGTAGGGCAGCCGCCGCGGCATCGAGGTCGGCCGGCGGGTTGCTAAACGCCGAGGGGTCCGTCGGTGGTGGCGGGCCGAAATCATCTAACGGTACGGCATTGGCGGTGCCGATGCTGACGTTGATCAGCAACACAGCGGCGATGCCCGGTTTTCGGAAAAAACCGAGCGACTGGAGGTCAGGCATTTTTTTCATGTTGTTCCCCTCGGGGCGCGCCGGTGTGGCTGACGTTCGCATTTCGCTCAATGCAAGAGGTGCGCCAATCGCGGGGAGATCGAGGGAGACAAAAACCTGATTGATATCAAAAGACTGGCGGTTAGGACTTTAGTCGTAGTGGCCTAGTGGGTGGGAATCCTCACAGTTGGGGGGCTTTACCCATTGATTCCCCCCCATTCACACCGCAGACCGTTGTAGTGGTGGATGCTATCGCGAGCATGCGAGCTCCCACAGAAGATCGAGGAGTGGGCAAAACCGCAGTCCCCTGTGGGAGCGAGCCTGCTCGCGATGAGGCAACTACATCCAGCACAAATTGTGCCTGAGTCACTGCTGTCAGCCTCGAAAACGCAACGCCTCCAGCCGTAAGGCAAACGCTGGCGATGTGCATGGCTCATGAATAGGGGGGATGTCTGTCCATCACCCTTCGGACCGCAGGTGTCAGGCGCGCTATGATAGGCGGCCCTTGCCTCACGGAGCCTGTCACCGCAATGCCCCTGATCAGCCATTTCAAGACCCCGTGCCCCGAGCACATCAATAGCCAGATCCTGCAGATGGTGGTCGACAACCTGACCGACATCAGCATGGTCGCGATCCCGCCCAGCAACTTGCTGTACAACCTCTATCAATACGCGATCGGCTATGAGGTGCATCTGTATCTGGAGGCGCTGAATGGTGAAAAGGGTATTGCCGTGGAGTTGATCGTTGCCACTGACGAAGACGATCCGGAAAAGGTCATTGGCTTTCTGTTGTACCTGCCTGTGCAGGATGACCCCGAGGCTTGCGGCGTGGCGTACATGGCGGTACAGGCCGAATATCGGCGCCAGGGCGTGGCCCGACGGATGCTGCGGGAAATGGTCGGCCGTTATCCCCATGCCGAGCTGACCTGCGCGGTGGCCAAGGTGCCGTATTTCGAGGCGATGGGTTTTCAGGTGGTGGGCGTGCGTGCGACCCAGGTGTTGATGAACACCCGCGACCACGCCACCGATGGCTTGATGGCGCTGCTGGATGTGGCGTCGATCTACAGCTCGCTGGAAGTGCGGCAGATTCATACCTACCTGCTGCAAAAGCACGGCAAGCGGGCCATGACCGATGCGGAAAAACAACGCGACCGGCATCTGGACCAGTTGACGCGCAAGGCCAATGAATTTGTGCGGGCGCGGTTGGGTGACGATGCGGTGCCGGCGTCTGGCCCCCGGTTGCGCCTGGTCTGACCGTGTTCAACTAAACACCACAATTCCCCTGTGGGAGCGGGCTTGCTCGCGAAAGCGGTGTGTCAGCCAACATTGATGGCGACTGACACGACGCCTTCGCGAGCAAGCCCGCTCCCACATTTAACTGCGGGCAGCGTTTAGGCGAGCTTCACATTCATGGTGATCCGCGCCGTGAACACCTTCTTGCCTTCGGCATCGTGAATGTCCACCGGCACGATCTTGTCGCCTTCAGTGGTCCAGTCCACTGCTTCCCCCGCGGCCACCGCCGTCACATCGCTCTTGGCCTTGGCCAGGTATTCGACGGTCATGCCTTTGGGAATCCAGCGTGCGCCGGCGGGAATGGAAACGTCGGTCATCATCCCGGCGGCCAGTTCGGCGGCATTGCACATGGCAATGGCATGCACCGTACCCAAATGATTGGTGATCTCCCGGGCGAACGGTACGTGCACGGTGGCAGAGCCTTTGCGCAAATCCTGGACCAGCGGGTTGATGGTGGAGAAGTAGGGCGCCACCTGGCAGGCCATTTTGCTGAACCCTTCTGGCCCTGCGCTGTTGAACATGCTGAGGAACTGACTCATTTTTTTGCCTCTTGAGGATGACAGTTTGCAGAACAATATTCCGTAACAGAATATTGTTCTGTGACGGAACAGTATTCTGTCGATGAGAAATCTGTCAACCTGTTGCGACTTACCCGTTGGCATTCGCCAGCGTCCTCATGATTGTTCTGGACTGTTTTTCAGCATGGAAACCGCCGACCTGCTCGAACGCTGCTACCCCGGACGACGCGCCGAACTCAAGCGCGACATCTTCAGAAAGGCCCTGTGCCTGTTCAACGAACAGGGGATCGAGGCCACGACCATCGAAATGATTCGCGCCGAATGCGATACCAGCGTCGGCGCGATCTATCACCATTTCGGCAACAAGGAAGGTCTGGTGGCGGCGCTGTTTTTTACCGCCCTCGACGATCAGGCCCGTTTGCGCGACAGCTACCTGGCTGACGCACACACCACACAAGCGGGGGTGCACGCGCTGGTGCACAGCTATGTGGATTGGGTCGATAGCCAGCCGGAGTGGGCACGGTTCCAGTACCACGCGCGGTTTGCCGTCACCAAGGGGCCGTTCAAGGACGAACTCGCCACCCGCAACAAGACGCGCAACAAGCAGTTGCTGGAGTGGCTGGGGGCACACGGTAATGAGTTGGGGAATTTTCCGGCGGAGTTGATACCGTCGCTGATCGTCGGCCAGGCTGACAGTTACTGCCGCGCCTGGTTGTCGGGCCGGGTCAAGGGCAGCCCGAAGGCATACCGGGACATGCTGGCGGAGGCGGCGTGGCGTTCGCTGTGCATCCCCCAACCCCAATGAAAATCCCCCCCTGTGGGAGCGGGCTTGCTCGCGAAGGCGTCGTATCAGTCGCCATAAATATTGACTGACACACCGCCTTCGCGAGCAAGCCCGCTCCCACAATGAATAGTGTTGGTTTTCAGAGGCAAAAAAAGAGCCTCAAAGCTCTTTGATGGGGAGGAAGAGGAGCCGTGAGGCTCAAGATGCGCGTGAAGCAGGCGGTGAGCTTGGTAGGGGTTCAGTGCACTCACCACCTACGCAGCGGTTTGAGTCAACAAACGGCTGCGCAAGTTCATCGTAAAAAGACCGAGTGTTTCACTCAAGTACCACTAGTCGCATCCCCCGGCCAGCCAGCGCTACGCAACGCCTTGAGCAACGTTTCGACATCCAGCCCCTGCACCGCGTGCCCGTTGCCTTCGGCGGTGTCGGCGGCGAGCAAGGCATTGATGATGGCTTCTTCCACGGCTTCGGTGGCGGCCAGGAACAGCTCGCTGATGTGGTCGTTGTTGACCATGCTCAGGTTGTCGGTGGTCGGTGCTTTCTTGCTCTCATAGGCGGCCGGCGGCACGTGATCGTTACCGGTGGCGAAGGCGATGAAGATGTCGCCGCTGTGGTCTTCATTACCGCCGCCGGTGCGGGCCAGGCCGAGGCTGGCGCGTTGGGCCAGGCGCGTGCACTGGTGTGGCAGTAACGGCGCATCGGTGGCCAGGCAGACCACGATCGAACCCATGCCCGGATGGGGCAACGAGGCCTTGAGGAACGGCGAATCGACCTGTTCCATGTAGCGCCCGACCGGATACCCGTCGACGCGCAGTTCATGACGGATGCCATGGTTGGCCTGGACAATTGCCCCCACCGTCCAGCCACCCTGGGCGTTGTTCAAGCGTCGCGACGCGGTGCCGATGCCGCCCTTGAATTCGTGGCAGATCATGCCGCTGCCACCGCCGACATTGCCTTCGGCCACCGGGCCACCCGCCGCCGAGCGCACGGCTTGGGCCACGTGTTCAGGCTTCACGTGAAAACCGTTGATGTCGTTGAGCAGGCCGTCGAAGGTTTCCAGCACCACCGGCATGTTCCAGTAGAGACGCCCGTCATCGGCTTGCTGCTCGCGATCGAGCACGATCAGCGCATCGCGAACCACACCCAGGCTATGGGTGTTGGTGAACGCGATGGGGCTGGTCAGCAACCCCGCTTCGCGAATCCACTCCAGCCCCGTGGCATCGCCATTGCCGTTGAGTACATGTACGCCGGCAAAACAGGGTTGCTGACTGGTGGAACCGGCACGCGGTTCGATGACGGTGACGCCAGTGAGGATGTCGCGGCCATTGGCTGTGCGGCCTCGTACATCGCTGTGGCCGACTCGCACGCCGGGGACATCGGTGATGGCGTTGAGCGGGCCGGGTTGCAGTTGGCCGAACGAGATATTCAGGTCGCGGGCGCGTGGTTTCATGGTTTTTCTCATCTTCAATTCGTGGCAGAAAAAAGGGGGTATTTCGGGCACCGTACGTCCCCTGTGGGAGCGGGCTTGCTCGCGAAGGCGGAGTGTCAGTCGCTATCAGTTTTTGCTGATCCACCGCTTTCGCGAGCAAGCCCGCTCCCACAGGGACATGCGGTGTGTTTATTGACCGTTTTTGACCTTGCTCCAGATCCGCGTGCGCACACGCTCGGTAGCCGGCGGCAAAGGCTGGAGGGTAAACAACGTGGCCATGGCTTCCGCTGGCGGATAGACGGCCGGGTTACTGCGGGTCGCTTCGGCGACCAGCGTCGTGGCGCTGCGGTTGCCGTTGGGATAGTTGAGGTGGTCGCTGACCGGGGCGATGACTTCAGGGCGCATCAGGTAGTCGATGAACGCCATCCCTTGTTCCGGGTGCGGTGCGTCCTTGAGCAGCACCAGCGTGTCGAACCACACCGGCGCGCCTTCCTTGGGCAGGCTGTAGGCGATCTTCACGCCGTTGCCGGCCTGCTCGGCGGTGGCCTTGGCTTCGAGCATCGCCCCGGACCAACCGACCGCCACGCAGATGTTGCCGTTGGACAGGTCGCTGATGAACTTCGACGAGTTAAAGTAGGCAATGTGCGGACGCAGCTTGAGCAGCAGCGCTTCGGCTTTCTTGTAGTCCTCGGGGTTAGTGCTGTTGGGTGGCAGGCCGAGGTAGTGCAGGGCGACCGGCAGCATCTCCGACGGCGAGTCGAGCATGGCCACGCCGCATTCGCCGAGCCTGGCCAGGTTCTCCTCCTTGAACACCAGGTCCCAGGAATCCACAGGTGCCTTGTCGCCCAGCACTGCGCGCACTTTGTCGATGTTGTAGCCGATGCCGTTGGTGCCCCAAAGATACGGTACGGCGTACTGGTTACCCGGATCGTTGTTGGCCAGTTTCGCCAGCAGATCGGCGTCCATGTTCTTGAAGTCCGGCATCTGCGAACGGGGCAGTGGGGCGAGGGCGCCGGCCTTGATCAGCGTGGGCAGACTGAAGTTGCTCGCCACCACCACGTCGTAGCCGCTGCGACTGGTGAGTAACTTGCCTTCGAGTACTTCGGCGCTGTCGAAGGTGTCGTAGACCGGCGCGATCCCGGTGTCACGCTTGAAATCCTGCAGGGTGGTGGGGCCGATATAGTCGTACCAGTTGTACACGTGCACGGTCGGGGCTTCGACGGCAAATGCCGACAGCGACACCGCCAGGCAGGCGCCAAACCCCAGATTGAAATACAAGCGGTGACGACTCATGATGCGGCACTCCTGGCCTGTTGCGGCCGGTGGTAATCAGGAGTTTGCAGCGTATCGACCAGGGTGACCTTCACCCATTCCCATCATGGGTTACTCAAAAGGGGTAGTGCGTGGACGCGTTGTTGAAAGAGTTGCCGGTGCACCAGGGGCTGGCGCGGGTCTTCACGGCGGTGGGGCGGGACGGTTTCTGGCGTGCGCTGGTCGATACCCTGCGCTTGCTGGTGCCGCTGGACAACGCCCTGGTGGCGCTGATGCGCCCGGGGCATGTGCCGCGCCTGCTGATTGATTTCGATGCCAATGGCAACCGCGATGAGCAGGAAGAACTGGCGGACTACAGTGCCGGCATGTACCTGCTCGATCCGTTCTATCAAGCCGCTTGCGCAGGCATTGCCGACGGTTTGCACAGCCTCGAATCGGTGGCCCCCGACCAGTTCCAGCACAGCGAGTATTACCTGAGTTACTTCAGCGCCGTGGTCGGTGGGGACGAGTTGCAGTTCATGGTCAACGTTGACGGTGCCGTGCTCGGCCTGTCCCTCGGACGTGCTTCACGCTTTAGCCTTGAGGAACAGGGCCGCCTGCTGTGCATGCGTGACTGGGTGCTGGCAGCGATGCGCCGACACCTGGATTTGCTGCCGCCTGAAGGGCCGGCTACCGAACCACCGGCCGGCGATCTGGCGACCTTGCTCGATCGCTTCGACGCACGCCTGACGCTGCGGGAAATCGAAACTGCGCGCCTGATTCTCCAGGGCTTCTCCAGCAAGGCCATCGCCCAGCAAATGGGCATCTCCCCGGAGACAGTGAAAGTGCACCGGCGCAACCTCTATCACAAGCTCAACGTGAGCGGGCATGGCGAGTTGTTTGCCTTGGTGTTGCAGCCGCGTTGAATCGCCTGCCCTGCGTCTCATCCGCTTGAATGGAAAAAGCTTTGCCCACCATGGTGATGTCAAAGACGCTCAACTGTAACTTCTTACAGTTACGGTCCGGCGAAAAAAGGCCCAGTCTGTCCTCAGTCAGAACGAAGGGCTGTCAACGCCATGAACCCTCACGCCGCGACACCGACGCTGTCGGTCATCGACCCGCGCACCCTGGCGGTTCGCAACGTGGGCTATTGCCGCCATCCCGACAGCCCGGTGATTGACCCGCGCATTACCCGGCAACGCTTTGACGCGGCAGGCCGTTTGGTCGAATCCTGGGACCCGCGATTGTGGGGTACGGCGCCGAAGCCGAACTTGATCACGCTCTACGGCCTGAGCGGTCAACCGTTACTGACGGACAGCGTCGATGGCGGATGGCAGTTGGGTTTGCCGGATCAGGCCGGTTCGCCTTGTTCCTTCTGGGATGCACGAGGCAGTCAGCGCCGCACCGGGTTCGACGCACAACAGCGACCGATCGCCGTCATGGAACAGGTCGCTGGAGAAGCGCCTCGGGTAGTGGAGCGACTGACCTACGGTGATTGCGCTCCAGCGTTCGCCGAGCGCAACCAGTGCGGGCAGTTGATCCGCCATGATGATCCGGCTGGAGTTCAAGTCTTCCTCGCCTACGGGCTTACCGGTGCCGTGCTGGTTGAGGATCGACGTTTTCTCGCTGATCTCGAAACTCCTGATTGGCCTTTGGGCCTCGATGAGCGCGATTCATGGCTGGAAGATCGGTCGTTCATCACTCGCCACGCCTTCAACCCCGGTGGTGAGCTTCAGCGTCAAACCGATGCGATGGGCAATGTTCGCACCGTTGGCTACGACAGGGCGGGCAAGTTGAGTGAGGTCTGGCTTCAAATGGCCGGTGAGGGCAAGCGTCCGCAACGGCTGGTCAGTGCGATCCGCTACAACGCCCAGGATCAGATCGAAAGCGAAACCGCCGGCAATGGCGTGCTGACCCACGCCGAGTATGCGGCCGATGACGGCCGGCTGCTCAGGCTGGTAGCGGCAGTCGGCAATCAAAAGCCGTTGCAGGAACTGAACTACGTCTACGACCCGGCGGGCAACATCGTCGAGCTGCAAGACCTGTCTCAAGCCGTCAGCCATTTCAACAACCAGCGCATCGACCCGATCAATCGCTACCGCTATGACAGCCTGTATCAACTGGTCGAAGCCCGGGGTTGGGAGGTCAGCCAGCCGAGTCATGGTCCGACGCTGCCGACACTGCTGCCCACACCGCTGGACCCTAATCAACGGCGTAATTACACCCAGTGCTTCGAGTACGACCGGGGCGGGAATTTGATTAGCCGCCAGCAGAGCGATGCGCCCAGGTTTTCGATGTTCACCTCGACACGAAGCAACCGGAGCCTCGGGCAGCGCGATGATGGTTCGCTGCCGGGCGAGCCCGAAGTCGCCTTGGGTTTCGATGCCTGTGGCAATCAACAGGAACTGCAACGTGGTCAAGCCATGACCTGGGACAGCCGCAATCAATTGCACCAGGTCACCTTGGTCAAACGTGAAACCGGGCCGGACGACTACGAAGGCTACCGCTACGACCGCCCCGGTCATCGCCTGCGCAAAGTGGGGGTCGCCCACAGCGGCGGTCGCACCCTGTGCAGCGAGGTCCGTTACCTCCCGGGTCTGGAAATCCACCGTCAGGCCGATGGCGAAGAACATCACGTGATCAGCGTCGAAGCCGGGCGCAGTAGCGTGCGGGCGCTGCACTGGCCCCAAGGTACTCATGACGATCAATTGCGCTTCAGCCTCAGCGACCACCTCGGTTCCAGCACCCTGGAACTGGACGATGAGGCGGGCGTGCTAACCCAGGAACACTATTACCCCTTTGGCGGCACGGCGTGCTGGGCGGGTAAAAGCGCATTGGTAGCGAAGTACAAAACCATTCGTTATTCGGGCAAGGAACGGGATGCGACCGGGCTCTATTACTATGGCTATAGGTATTACGCCCCTTGGTTGCAGCACTGGATTTGTCCGGATCCGGCGGGGGAAGTGGAGGGGCCCAATCGCTATGCGATGGTGGGTAATAACCCGATCAACTTCGCTGATCGATTCGGATTAAACGGAGAGCAGGTTACGGGTACCCAGATTTTGGGAGGGGTTATTCTCATGTTCTTGCTGACCTTGACCGGGGCCGGGTTGGGTTGGTTGGCGGGCAATGCCATGACAGGTGCCTCAGTCGGCGCCCTGTTGGGTGGAGCGCTGTTCGGGATTGTGCGAACGCACGAGTATCTACAGTTACGACCAGAGGCTGTGGCCGCCAATCAAGACGTAGTGGAACGGCAGTTTGGGGAGGACATTAAAAATCTGGCCACCAGCCTGGCGGCGAACGAAAGCCTGACACAGGAGGAAACTACAAAGTTTTCGAGCTTTGCTTTTGAACACCGTAATGCCTCGGGAAGTGATGGGGTGGTCCTTAGACTTTTCCATTCGCAAACAGGAAAAATATTTGGCTATACAGGTCCCGAAGGCAACGTAGACAAGGCATGGCGCGTCCTTAGCACGGAAAAAAATCCGGTTCGAGGGCTAAAGCGGCTTGGCTACAACACGCTGCTGGTTCGAGATACGCCGAAAGAGCAATCATCCACTGAACAATCGCCCTATGTTGAATCATTTGAGGTAGAAGGTGCCTCTGTCTCGAACATGCGCAAGGCCGGTAAAACGTCACAGTCCGGCACGAGCTCGGTCGCATCATCAATGGCGCCGAAATCAGTTCAACACTGGGAAATTGATACTCACGCGGTGGATTCAATCCTGGGTAATTCGTCTGACCCGTGCCACAAGAGTGTTTCCTCAACGATCAGCAGTCTGCGTGAAGGCCGCACTGGAGCGCTCAGTTGGCATCGCCATCACGACGGTTTGTGGTCTGCGGATCTGCGAGGTTTTCCTGGAAGTACCAAACGGGGAGTCCACCGACTTATGTTGAGCCACCAAGGTGGTGTTCATTACCGAGTCGAGGGCATACGAAATCCGCATTAGTAGTGTCCAGGCTGTGATCTTTTAGCCTTCCAGCCTGAACACCAACGCCTTCAACCCACACTCGACATCCGCATCCGGAAACTCTGGCGGATTTTCCAGCCGCTGCTCGAACCGCAAGCTCGGTGCCTCACGAGTCACGCCGTCGATCAGGAAGTCGGGGCCAAACGCCGGGTCGTTCATGCACGCCAGCACGGTACCTTGCGGGCTGAGCAATTCCGGCAAACGGCGCAGCACGCGCTGGTAATCCTTGGTCAGTAAAAAGCTGCCTTTCTGGAACGACGGCGGGTCGATGATCACCAGGTCGTACGGGCCTTTGCCGATCACCTTGCCCCAGGACTTGAACAGGTCGTGGCCGAGGAAACTCACCTTGCTCAAGTCGTGGCCGTTGAGCCGGTGGTTGTCGCGACCACGGCTCAGGGCCGGGCTCGACATGTCGAGGTTGACCACGTGGCTCGCGCCGCCTTCGATGGCTGCCACCGAAAAACCGCAGGTGTAGGCGAACAGGTTCAACACCCGTTTGCCTTCGGCATTGGCCCGTACCCAGTCGCGACCATAGCGCATGTCGAGGAACAGCCCGGTGTTCTGCTTGCGGCCCAGGTCGACCCGGTACTTCAGACCGCCTTCGGTGATGGTCATTTCCTCGATGGCTTCCCCGAGCAGCCATTCGGTGGTGCTTTGCAGCAGGTAGCGATGTTGCAGCAGCAGCGTATGGGCGCCGGATTTTGCCCACTGTTCAGACTGGGTAATCGCCATCAGCAACTGTTTCAAGTCTTCCAGTTGCGCTGCTTCCGGCTCCTTGAACAGCGCCACCAGCACCACGCCTTGCAACCAGTCCACAGTCACTTGCTCCAGCCCCGGCCAGCAGCGACCACGGCCGTGGAACAGGCGACGGGTTTCTGTGGGGGCGGCCGCCAGGGCAGTCAGCACCTGTTGGTTGAGGGTGGCGAGGGCTTCAGGGTTCATCGGGTCGGGTCGGTCATTTGTAGGGGGCGGCATTTAAACATAATTGCGCATACGGCGGACCACACAAATCCCCCTGTGGGAGCGGGCTTGCTCGCGAAAGCGGTGTGTCAGGCAATACAGATGTCGACTGACACACCGTCTTCGCGAGCAAGCCCGCTCCCACAGGTTTTCTGATGTTCGTCAGGAACGAGTTATCACGTTTAATTTAACTTTACGTGAGGATTTGGCGATCTTCCGGCTCCCATAATCGGCTCCAACGAATAACAACCGGGAGCCGGACATGTCGCAGACCACTGCTTCACCCAAGTCCAGTCATCCACGCTGGCTACGCCTGACCCATTGGCTTAACGCCCTGGCGGTGCTGGTGATGGTCACCAGCGGCTGGCGCATCTACAACGCTTCGCCGATCTACGAATTCAGTTTTCCCAAGTCGATCACCCTCGGCGGCTGGCTGGGCGGCGCGCTGCAATGGCATTTCGCGGCGATGTGGTTCCTGGCGATCAACGGCCTGATCTACCTGGCCTTCAATCTGTTCAGCGGACGCCTGAAGCGACGCTTCTTCCCGGTTTCGCCCAGAGGCGTGCTGCATGACCTGTGGGCCGCGTTGCGCGGAAAACTCGGACACGCCGACCTCAGTCATTACAACCAGGTGCAACGAGTCGCCTACCTGTTCGTGATGGTCGATATCACGCTGCTGGTGCTCTCCGGGCTGGTGTTGTGGAAGTCGGTGCAGTTCCCGCTGTTGCGTGAATTGCTGTTCGGTTACGAAGGCGCACGGCGTGTGCATTTCTTCGCTATGGCGCTGTTGGTGGCCTTCGTGGCGGTGCATCTGCTGATGGTCGCGCTGGTGCCGAAAACGCTGTTGGCCATGATCGTCGGCCGCAAGGAGCAAGCATGAAAAAGCGCATTCAGATACCCGGGCTGGACGAGTCGTCGATCCTCACCGACGCCCGCAAGATCCTCGCCCCGCAGATTGAAGACCGCTCGCGCCGCTCGTTCCTGCTGCGCGGCCTGACTCTGGGCGGCGTGGCCATGTTGTCCGGTTGCAACATCACCGACAACGAAAGCGTCGAGACCGCGTTGTCGTCCATGTCGCGCTTCAACGACCGCGTGCAGGGCTGGCTGTTCAACCCCAACGCGATGGCGCCGACCTATCCCGAGTCGATGATCACCCGACCGTTTCCGTTCAATGCCTTTTACGGCATCGACGAGGCACCGACGGTGGAGGAGGAGAGCTATCGCCTGGAAGTTACCGGACTGGTCGCCGACAAGCGCAGCTGGCGCCTCGAAGAGCTGCGTGCCATGGCCCAGACCGAGCAGATCACCCGGCACATTTGCGTTGAAGGCTGGAGCGCGATCGGTCGTTGGGGTGGCGTGCGTTTCAGCGATTTCCTCAAGCGCATCGGCGCCGACACCGATGCCAAATATGTCGGTTTCAAATGCGCCGACGACTACTACACCAGCATCGACATGGCCACCGCGCTGCACGCGCAAACCCTGCTGACGCTGACCTATGACGGCGCGGTGCTGCCGCGCCAATACGGCTTCCCGATGAAGCTGCGCATGCCCACCAAACTTGGCTACAAGAACCCTAAACACATTCAGGCGATTTTCGTCAGCAACACCTACAGCGGCGGCTACTGGGAAGACCAGGGCTACAACTGGTTTGGTGGCAGCTGATGAACACCCGAAACATTCACCGTCCGCAATCCCGTGCTCCAAGGAGTTTCATCATGAAAAAGTTGACCACTGTTGTTCTGTCCATGTGCCTGGCCGTTGGTGCCGCCAGTGTCTTTGCAGCTGACACTATGAGTAACGACAGCATGAGCAAGGACTCGATGTCCAAGGATGCGATGAAGAAAGACGCGATGAAGAAAACCGATTCGATGTCCAAGGACGCCATGTCCAAAGGCAGCATGTCCAAGGACGCAATGTCCAAGGACGCGATGAAAAAAGATGCAATGTCCAAGGATGCAATGAAAAAAAGCGAAATGTCTCAGTAAGTCCAAGCACCGCAGACCCTGTGGGAGCGGGCTTGCTCGCGAAAGCGGCGTATCAGTCAACATTGATAGCGACTGACACTACGCCTTCGCGAGCAAGCCCGCTCCCACAGGTTGTTCGCAGGTATTCAGGGGGTATGACTTGAAGTCATACCCCCATGACTTTTAATGGTTACAGCCCCGCCAACCCCCAGTGTTAAAAAATCGCAAACCAGCTCATCAACAACAAAAAAGAGCGTTTGCAACCATGACTCATCATCACTGCCGCGTCTTCGCCAGCGTCCTGCTGCGCTCTTCGAACCCGAACATCTGCCACGCCAGGCCCCGTGCCTGTGTGCGCTGCTGAACCTCCAAACAAATCCCTCTGCGTCCCCAAGAGTAATGATCATGAAAGAACTCGACCTGTACATCGGTGAAGGTTTCGAAGGCCCGGGCGTGAACGCCGCGCACATCAACATCCTGATCGGCCCGCGCAACGGCCCGGCAGGGCAAGCGTTCGCCAACAGCCTGGCGTCGCCTAGCCAGGGGCACTGCCCGTTCATGGTGATCGCCCAGCCGAACATCCCGGTCAAGCCGATGACCCTGTATGTGAACAAGGCCGCAATCGGCAGCGACCTGCACGGCAACGCCACCTGGGGCGCGTCGCAGGCCGGCATTGCCAAGGCGGTTCTGGAAGCACTGCTCGACGGCACCCTGCCGCCGGAAGCCGAGGACGAGTGGGCCATCGTCACCGCCAACTGGGTCAACCCGGCCTGCGACGACCTCGATGCGGTGTACCTGAACAACTACAACGCCTGCCGCACCGCAATCCGCGCCGCCCTGACCGGCAAACCGGAAACCGCGCAGCTAAAAGATGTGGTCGATCACATCAGCAACCCTTTCTACACGCCAAAAGCCTGAGGTCCGCGCCATGCAATACATTCGTTTGGGCAACTCCGGCCTCGAAGTCTCCCGCCTGTGCCTGGGCACCATGAACATGGGCACCCCGGATTGGAAACCGTGGATCTTCGATGAGAAGAAAAGCGAGCCGATCGTCAAGCACGCCCTGGACAAGGGCGTGAACTTCATTGACCTGGCGGATTTCTATTCCGCAGGCACAGGCGAAGAAGTGGTGGGGCGCATCGTCAAGCGCCTGGCCCGTCGCGAAGACCTGGTGATCACCACCAAGGTCGGCTACGGCACCCGCAGTGGTATCAACGCCAGCGGCCACTCGCGCAAGCACATCATGGACAGCATCGATGCTTCGCTGAAGCGCCTGGACATGGATTACGTCGACGTCTTCATGCTGCACTACTTCGACGTCAACACGCCGGTCGAAGAAACCATGAGCGCGATGAACGACATCGTGCGTTCCGGCAAGGCCCGCTACATTGGCGTGTCGACCATGCTCACCGGGCAACTGGCGAAAATTCTCATGGCTTGCGAGCGCAATGGCTGGGTCAAGCCGATCAACATGCAGCTGCAACTGAACTGCGCCTACCGTGAAGAAGAGCGCGAGATGATCCCGTTCTGCCGCGATCAGGGCCTCGGTGTCTCGGTGTTCAGCCCGTTGGCCCGTGGCCTGCTGACCGGTGATGCGCAGTCGACCCGCAACCAGACCGACTTCTTCACCCAGCAGATGTACAGCGACGAAGCCTCGTTCGAAATCGCCCATTCGGTGCAACGTGTCGCCCGTGCCCGTGGCGTGTCCAACGCGCAGATTGCCCAGGCGTGGGTGGCCAACCACCCGGGCGTGGATTGCATGCTGGTCGGCGCCGACACCACCGAACAGTTCGACAGTGCCCTGGCGGCCCTGGAAACCAGGCTCGACACCGAAGAGCTGCACGAGCTGGAACGCAACTACACGCCGTGCGACGTGATCAACGATTACACCGCCGGCAAACGTATCCTGCGCACTGCGCGTCCGGGCCTGGATCGTTTCAACCTGACCGAGGCCGTGGCATGAGCGCGTTGATTCGTCACGGCAATTTCATCGATGGGCAATGGTTAAGCGGTGGGGGGCCCAGCGGCGGTGCGACTTATCCGGTGCTGAACCCGGCCAACGGCGAACTGATCGCTGAGGTGCAAAAGGCCGGCGCAGACGAAACCAACCTGGCCATCGAAGCCGCCAACCGCGCCTTGCCGGCCTGGCGCAAGCTGACTGCCAAGGAACGCAGCCAGCGCCTCAAGCGCTGGAGCGACTTGATGCTAAGCAACCAGAAGGATCTGGCCACGCTGCTCAGCCGCGAACAAGGCAAGCCGTTGGCCGAAGCGATGGGCGAAGTGGTGTATGCCGCGAGCTTCCTGGAGTGGTTCGCCGAAGAAGCCAAGCGTGCCTACGGCGACGTGATCCCGAGCCACAAGGCCGATGCGCGGATCATCGTGGTCAAGGAAGCCATAGGCGTCGTCGCGGCGATTACCCCGTGGAACTTCCCCCTGGCCATGGTCACCCGCAAGGTCGGTCCGGCGCTGGCCGCCGGTTGCACGATGATCCTCAAGCCCTCGGAAGAAACCCCGCTGTCGGCCTTTGCCCTGGCGGTGCTGGCCGAGCAGGCCGGGATTCCGGCCGGCGTGTTCAACATCGTCTCCGGTGATGCCGTGGCGATCGGTGGCGCGCTGCAAGCGTCGAGCATCGTGCGCAAGCTGTCGTTCACCGGCTCGACCCGCACCGGCAAATTGCTGATGCGCCAGGCCGCCGACACCCTGAAAAAGGTTTCGCTGGAACTGGGTGGCAACGCGCCGTTCATTGTGTTCGATGACGCGGATCTGGACGCTGCCGTCAAAGGCGCGATGGCCTCGAAGTTCCGCAACACCGGACAGACCTGCGTTTGTGTGAACCGCTTCTTCATTCAGGACGGAGTGTACGAAGCCTTCACTGGCAAACTCGCCGAAGCGGTTGCAGCGATGCGTGTCGGCAGCGCCCTGGACGGCGAAACCGAACAAGGTCCGTTGATCAACAACGCTGCGCTGGCCAAGGTCGAGTTGCACGTGAGCGACGCGGTGGAGAAGGGCGCCAAGGTCCTGTGTGGTGGCCGTCGTCATGCGCTGGGTGGCACGTTCTACGAGCCGACCATCCTCGCCGACGCCAACAGCGAGATGCTGATCGCCCGGGATGAAACCTTCGGCCCGGTGGCTGCCTGCTTCCGTTTCAAGGATGAAGCCGAGGTACTGCAAAAGGCCAACGACACGCCATTCGGTTTGTCCGCCTACTTCTACAGCCGCGACATCGGCCGCGTGTGGCGCATGGCCGAAGGCCTGGAAGCCGGCATGGTCGGGATCAACGAAGGGATCATTTCCACGGAAGTGGCGCCGTTCGGCGGCATCAAGGAATCGGGCCTGGGTCGCGAGGGTTCGAAGTACGGTCTGGATGACTACCTGGAAATCAAATACCTGTTGATGGGCGGTTTGTAACAGCACCCAAAAAACCTGTGGGAGCGGGCTTGCTCGCGAAAGCGGTGTGTCAGGCAATACATATGTCGACTGACACACCGATTTCGCGAGCAAGCCCGCTCCCACAAGGGGGATGTTGGTGTATCAGGGATTGCTGACCAGTCCCAACCACTCGGTAAACAACCGCACCTTCGACAAGCCCTGCTTGTCATTCGCCACATCCAGCCAATAGCCATACGGCCCGACCACTTCCACCGGGGTGATCGGTAGCAGGCTGCCATTGGCCAGTTCCTTTTCGATCATCTGCCGGTCGATCACCGCCAGCCCACCGCCCGCCAGTGCGGTGTGGATCACCTGGTCCAGGGTGCTGAATTCCAGCCCTTGCCCGGCATCGATGTCGTCCCGGCCCATGGCTGCCAGCCAGTTCTCCCAGACCTTCAGGCGTTTGCCGTCGTGCAGGATGTGCAGCAATGGAAATTGCCGCAGGTCCGGCGGCTTGCCGTCGCTGAACAGTTCCGGGCTGGCCACGGCAATGTGCCGTTCCATCACCAGCAAGCGGCTGTTGCAATGGCTGGCGGCTTCGAGGCCGAAGCGGATGTGGCAGTCGATTTCCGCGAGGCTGTCGTGGCCCAACTGGTTGGTCACGCTGAGGCTGATGTCGGGATAGCGCTGAACGAACGCTCGCAGGTGCGCCGACAGCCAGCGTGTCGCCCAGGTGGGCGGTGCGACGATGCGCAGGCGCTGCCGCAGATTGGGCACGCGTACCGCTTGCAGGGCGCGTTCGATATGGTCGAAGGCTTCCGCCAGGTGCGGGGAGAGGGCGGTGCCGGTTTCGGTCAGGGTCAGGCCCTGGGGCGTGCGGACGAATAGCGCCACGCCGAGATAATCTTCAAGCTGTTTGATCTGCCGACTGACGGCGCCCTGGGTGACATTCAACCCCAGAGCCGCCTGGCTGAAGCTGCGATGCCGCGCGACTTCTTCGAAGACACGCAGCATATTGAGCGAGGGCAGTTGACGCATGTAAGAAGGGCTCCGCACCGGCCGCCGGTGTTGCGTGGGGCAGGTTTGTCTTTAGTAGTTCGGTGGAGCCTATATGACTATCAGCAAGGTGCTGATGCAAGTGTTGTTTCGGCTGGCCTCTTCGCGAGCAAGCCCGCTCCCACAGGGATCACCACTGAACCTGTGGGAGCGGGCTTGCTCGCGAAAGCGTCCTTGCAGACGCTACAAATCCCGGGTCAGAAGTAGTACCCGATGTTCATGTACAACTGATTCTCCCACTGATCGGTCCCACCCGCCCCAAGGCTCTGGGTATAGCTGCTGCCGCCAATGTACGGATCGTTCTTGCCGAACAGCCATTCGGTGTAGACCCACAATTTGCTGACCGCGAACGAGGTGCCGAGGATCATCCGTTGCGAGGTCTTGAAATCATCGGCGGATTTGTCGAAGACGCTGTAGTTGGCGTAGAGCTTGACCCCGCTGACCTGGTCGAACAGGTACTTGCCGGCCACGTCATAGCTGACATCCGCCACGTACAGGTTGCCGCGACTGGCGACGTTGTAGGTGCCGTCGTAACCGCCAAGGGTCACCAGTTCGTCGGTGCCGGGGTTGCGCGGTGACATCTGCTGTCGCGCTGCCTGCAACTGCACGCCCCACGGACCGTTCTTGCCCAGGTAGTGCACGGCCACGGCATTGCGCCGGCCGTCGTTATCGGTGTCCCTGTTCTGAATGCTCGACGTCAGGCCGGAAACACCGACCTCGGATTTCCACGGCCCCAAGTCCAGCGCCCTGGCCACGCGCAACACCACGGTGTTGCGTTCCTGGTTGTCGCTGCCGTCGGCCACGTAGCTGTCGGCTTCCGACACCACGCTGGAGTAGGTGACGCCGTTGCTGGTGCCTTTGCCTTGCCAGGCCGGACGCAGGTAGTAACCGGCCTGGACGTTCCAGTCGCCGCTTTGCTGGATGTACTTGGCGCCGACCTGTTGCACATCTTCCAGGCCGATGACGTTGCCCAGGGTTTCGTAGAAGGTGCTGCCGAAGTACGGCTGCAAACCGAACGGCACCGTGTTCAGGCCCACTTGCACCTGCTGGTCGGGGTTGAACTTGTAGCCGGCCCACGCGTACTTGGCGAATTGGATGTCGCCGTAGTTCTTGGTGTACTGGTAGGGGTAGGAACGGCCGTAGAAACGGTACTGGGCCTCACCGATCCAGGTGTCGGAGTTGTACTTGGCGCTGAGGAACACTGTGTCCAGGCCGAATTTCTGGATGTCGCGATCCGGGTCGTAGTCCCAGCGGGCACGGACGGCGCCGCCGAGGTCGAGGTTGTCGGTGACCTGGACCGCCATGGCCGGTGCTGCCAGGGCGCCGAGCACCGGTATCAAGGCCATGCAATGGATCGCGCGAAGGGTAGGTGTGCGCAAAGTCTTACTCCCGTTTTCTTGATTTTTTGTTGGCAACAGCAACCCCGGCCGCAGCGAATGCTGCGGCGTGGGGGAAAGGTTTTTTCGGGCCGATGGCCTATGGGCGAATCAGTCTCAACGCAGGGCCATCGACAGGGTTGGCCGGTATTGCCGAAGCGCCGGGAGCCGCCGCCAGCAGCGTCTGGGTGTAGCTGTTGTGCGGTCGCAGCAGCACCTGTTCGGCGGTGCCGTATTCGACGACTTCGCCCTGGCGCATCACCGCGATGTAGTCGCTGATCTGCGCCGCCACCCGCAGGTCGTGGGTGATGAACAAGATGCTCAGGTTCAATCGTTGTTGCAGTTCGGCGAGCAACTCCAGCACCTGCTTTTGCACCGAGACATCGAGGGCCGAAACGCTTTCGTCGGCGATCAGCACTTGCGGGCGCATCGCCAATGCACGGGCGATGCCGATACGCTGGCGCTGGCCTCCGGAAAACTGCCGGGGCTTGCGTTTGAGGGCGTCGCGCTTGAGTCCGACCTGTTCAAGCAAATCACCGGCCTCGGCCCAGGCATCCTTGGCCGACAAACCACGCAACTGCGCGGCGCGGGCAATGATGTCGCCGACCCGGTGGCGTGGATTGAGCGAGCCATAAGGGTCCTGGAAAATCATCTGGATGCGCCGCCGATTGGCCGCCAGCGCCGCGCCGCGCAAGGCCAGGAAGTCGGTGTCACCGACCCAGACGTGACCGCTGTCGCTGTCCACCAGGCGAATCGCCGCCTTGACCAGCGTGCTCTTGCCCGAGCCTGACTCGCCGACGATGGCCAGGGTCTTGCCCCGTGGCAGTTGCAGCGATACATCCCGGAGCGCCGCCACCGAGCGGCCGCCGACGTTGTAGGTCTTGTTCAAATGCTCGATGCGCAACGCCAGTTCGCCGTCGGCGCTGGGTACGTGCAATTCCGGGTGCAACGCCGGCACCGCCGCGATCAATTTGCGGGTGTACGGGTGCGCCGGGGCGTTGAGCACCTGATCGCGCTCACCGATTTCCACCAGTCGTCCACCTTCCATCACTGCGATGCGGTCGGCGATCTCCGCGACCACACCGAAGTCGTGGGTGATGAACAGAATCCCGTGCTGGCCGCGCCCGCGCAGTTCGCGCACCAGTTTCAGCACTTGCGCTTGCGTAGTGACGTCCAGCGCCGTGGTCGGTTCGTCGGCGATCAGCAAGTCCGGGTTCATCGCCAGGGCCATGGCGATTACCACGCGCTGGCATTGGCCGCCGGAGAGCTGGTGGGGAAAGCTGTTGGCGATCCGTGGCGGGTCGGGCAGGTGGGTCGATTCAAGCAGGGCGAGCATGCGTTCGCGGCGTTCTGCGTTGGGCATTTGTGGTGCATGAATGTCGAAGATTTCTTCGACTTGCCGGCCGATGCGGATCGCCGGGTTCAGTGCCGCCATCGGTTCCTGAAAGATCATGGCGATGCGATTGCCGCGCAACTGACGCAAGGCATCGTCTGGCATGCGGCAGATGTCGTCGCCGAGAAAATCGATCACCCCTGCGCTGTGGCGCAGGCCTTTGGCGTAGTCGCCCATGATCGCCGCCGACAGCACGGATTTGCCGGAGCCGGACTCGCCGATTACGCAGAGGATTTCACCCTTGCGCACATCCAGGCTGATGCCGTGCACGGCGTGGCTGCGGTCGGCGCCGGCCGGCAGTTCGATGGAGAGGTTCTCCACGCGCAGCACTTGTTGCAGGTTCTGTGGGTTGCTCATGCTCAGCTCCTTGTGCCTTTCTGGGCGTGTTCGTCCAGACCGTCCGCCAACAGGCTCAGGCCCAGCATCAGGGTGGAGATGGCAATGCACGGGAAGATCACCAGGTGCGGGAACGCGATGGCCATGCTGCGGCCTTCGTTGATCATGCCGCCCCAGTCCGGAGTCGGCGGTGGCAGGCCGAGGCCGAGGAAACCGAGGGCGCCGATCATGATCGCGGTGTAGCCGATGCGCAGGCAGAAATCGACGATCAGCGGCCCGCCGCAGTTGGGCAGGATTTCCACCAGCATGATGCGCAACGAGCCTTCGCCCTGGGTGATGGCGCTGAGCACGTAGTCCCGGGAGCGGATGTCGATGGTCAGGGCGCGCATGATGCGAAAGATTGCCGGGGCGCTGGTGAAGGTCACCGCAATCAGAATGTTCAGCGCCGAAGCGCCGAGGGCGATGATGATCACGATGTACAGCACCAGCACCGGGAACGACAGCACCGTGTCGGCGACATAGGACAGGAAGGCATCGACCTTGCCATTGAAGTAACCGGCGCACAGGCCCATGGCAATGCCCACGGTGAACGCCGTCAACGTGGCGAGGATCGACCAGAACAGCACGGTACGTGTGCCCCAGACCAGCCGCGAAAGAATGTCCCGGCCAATCATGTCGGTGCCCAGCAGGAAGCTTTGGCCACTGGGGTCAGCGGTCATCGGCGTGAGCAGCGGGGAGAAGCTTGCCAGCGGATCATGGGGCGCCAGCCACGGCGCAAACGCGGCGATCAGCACCCAGCCGCCCACCAACAGCAGGCCGAGCAGGGCTAAAGGATGTTTGAACGATTGCAGGAAGCTCATTGGCCACCTCCGCCAAGACTGCGCAAGGTGATGCGCGGGTTGAGCCAGGTGTAGGCCAGGTCGGAAAAGATTTTGGTTGCGCCAACCACCGCGCCGCTGATCATCGCGCACGCCTCGATCAGGTACACGTCGTGGTTCAGCGAGGCGGTGTACAGCAGCGAGCCGAAGCCTTTGTAGGCGAAGAACACCTCGACCACGATCACGTTCGACAGCAGCCACGGGATGTACAGCATGATCACCGTGATCGGTGCGATCAGCACATTGCGCAGGGCATGGCGCAGCACGATGCGCGAAGTCGACGCACCCTTGAGGCGAGCAGTACGGATGTACGGCGCCTGCATCACTTCGACCATCGAAGCGCGGGTGATGCGCGCCAGATAGCCGATGCCGAACAGGCACAGGACCATCAGCGGCAGGGCCAGTTCGGCGGCGTTGAAACCTTCACTCATGCTGCTCACGCCCGGCAGCCAGTTGAGCCAGAAGACGAAGATCGCCGAGACGAACACCGCGCTGGCGAAGTCCGGAATCGAAGTGGTGACGATCGACAGGAACGACACCAGGCGGTCCACCAGCGAACCCTGGCGAATGCCCGCCAGAATGCCCAGGGTCAGGGCCACCGGCACCATGATCAACAGCGCCAGACCGGCAAGGATCAGGGTTTGCCCGAGGTTGGGCAGCAACAGATTGATCACCGGCTCACGAAAGTGCACCGAGGTGCCCCAGTCGCCGCTGACGAAATCCTTCAGCCACACCAGGTAGCGCCACAGGAACGGCTGGTTGTAGCCATGTTCCACCAGCCACGCGGCGCGCTGGTCGGCGGCGGAGTAGGGGCCGAGGACGTTGATCGCCACGTCCTCGATGTTCAGTTCGAGGGCGACGAACACGATCAGCGACACCGACAACAGGGTCGCGATCAACGCCATCAATTTGCGCAACAGAAATTCAGCCATGCTTGCAGGCTCCGGCTAATCAAGGGATGCCGGCCCGCCGCACAGGTCGGTGGGCGGGCACATATGGGGCTGCGCGTCAGGCGCTCAACCAGACTTCATCCATTGGGTAGAAGTCCGAAGGGTGAACCTTGAAGCCCTGGACCTTCTTGCTGGTGGCGGTGAACTTGTCACCCCAGAACGGCTGCACCATCACGGCGGCGTCTTGCAGGATGCGCTCGACGTCCTGCATCGCCAGGGCGCGTTGTTTCGGATCGATGATGCCCATGGCCTTGTCCAGCGCGGCGTCGAACGCAGGGTCGCTGTAGTGGCTTTCGTTCCAGGCGGCGCCGCTGCGGTAGGCCAGCTCCAGGGACATCACGCCCAGCGGACGGTGTGCCCAATAGGTCAGGCTGAACGCCGCCTTGTCCCAGATCGGCCAGTACTGGGTGGCCGGGATCACTTTGAGGTTGATGCGGATACCGGCTTCCAGGCAGTTCTGTTGCAGGATCTGCGCGCAGTCCTGTTCGTAGCGGCCCTGGGTGTTGCCGACGATCAGGTCGATGTCGATGCCATTCGGGTAACCGGCTTCGGCCAACAGCTTTTTCGCCCCGGCGACATCCCGCTCGCGCATGGGCAGCGGCGAGTATTCCGGGTGGGAGGGGGCGACGTGGTGGTCTTCACCGAGGGTGCCCATGCCGCGATAGGCAATCTTCAGCATCTGCGCGTTATCGGCACACAGCACCACCGCTTTGCGGATGCGCACATCGGTAAATGGTTTCTGGTCGCAGGCCATGCGCATGACCACGGTTTGCGCCGACTTGCAGCTGAGCAATTGGGCACCCGGCAAGCGTTTGGCCAGGTCCAGTTCGGCGACGGTGACGCGGTACAGCACGTCGACTTGACCGGCCTGCAACGCTGCCAGATGGGTGGAAATGTCGGTGCCCATGTCGACGTAGCGCAGTTCGTCGAGGTTGGCCGGTTTGCGCCAGTAGTCCGCGCGTTTGGCGAAGGTGGCTTGCTTGTTGACCGCAAATGAAACCAGCTTGAACGGGCCGGTGCCGATCGGGTTTTTGGTCCAGTCGTCGCCGGCCTTGAAGCTGCGGTGAACGAGGGTGCAGGTGAAGGCGCTGAGCATTTCCGGGACGGCCAGGATCGGGCGTTTGAGCACCAGGCGGAACTGGTACGGGCCGGTTTTTTCGAAAGCTGCGATGTCCTGGAACGCGGTGCGGTTGACCGACTTGGAATCGGCGGCGATCCAGCGATTGATGTTGTGCTCGACGTCATCCGAGGTGAACTCGTCGCCGTTGCTCCACTTGACGCCCTGGCGCAGGTTGAAGGTCCAGACCTTGAGGTCTTCGGACGGGCTCCAGCTTTCGGCCAGGTACGGGTGAGTGATGTTCTCGGCATCGACCCAGGTCAGGAACTCCAGGGAATTGCGCAGCAGGTTCGACGCTTCGATCCAGGTGATCAGCATCGGGTCCTGGATTTCCTGAATGGCGCAGGCAAAACGCAGGCTGCCGCCCTGACGCGGTGGCTGATCCTCGGCGGCGAATGCCGAATCACCGAGCAGTGCCGAACCGATAAAGGTGCTGGCGCTGGCCACGGTGACGCCCAGCAGGGCGGCGGTGCGCAGGAATTGCCGGCGATTGATCTCGCCGCTTTTGACCTGGGTGCAAAGGTCGTTTACCGCTGGATGCGGCAGGGCGCCGTCCAGAGTCTTTAACTCGTCGAGATGGGGCATGGGGCAGCTCTCATGTTGTTTTTATTTGAGATGGCCGCAGTTTTGTCATCCGGGCAAAGATCGACAAACGATAAAATCAGCGCGGAAACGTTCGATAAATGCATGTTACTGGTGCAGGGCGGTGCCAGCGCCTGAAATAGAAGGGCTGGACACAATCGATGTGGGAGCGGGCTTGCTCGCGAAAGCGGGGTGTCAGATACATCAATGTTGACTGACACACCGCTTTCGCGAGCA
>NZ_AKJM01000049.1 GCF_000282335.1 Pseudomonas sp. GM48 | reverse complement strand
CGCTGAGGTTTTTCTCGAAGACGGTGAGCTCGCCACCCTGAGCGTTCAAACCGCCAATCGTGATCGGGTCATCGTTGTTGTGGATTTGCAGCACCAGGTTCGCCGTGCTGCTGTCGCCATCGGCGTCCGTCAACGTATAGGTGAAGGTTTCCGTACCGTTGCCACCGCCGTGCAACGCCTTGAAATCGGCATCGCTGGTGTTGAGGGTGTAGGTGTAGGTGCCGTTGGCATTCAGCACCAACGTGCCGTAAGTGCCGGTGAAGGTACCGGGGGTGATCGGGCCGCTGTTTTCCCCGAGCGGCACGCGGTCGGCGCCTTGCACGTCGTTGCTCAGCACGTTGCCGTTCAGCGTCAGCAGGGTTTCCGAGGCAGTGCCATTGTTGTCATCGACTGCTTTGGGCACGTCGTCGGTGATGCTGATATCCAGCGTACCGGTAGCGCTGTCGCCATTGCTGTCGCTGGCCACCACGGTGACGTGTTCGACAAGACTATTGGCACCCTCGCCGCTTGCATGGGTTTCGGCACGGTTGAGGGTGTAGCTGTAACTGACCACGCCCGTCGCCGGGTTGTAACTGGTGACGGTCAGCGTGCCGCCCAGCGGGGAGGTGATCGACTGCGGGAAACCTGCCGCCACGCCGCCGCTGATCAAGTGGATCCCGCCGATGCTGAGGCTGGTCAGCCCGTCTGGCGCATTGATGGTGAAGGTCCCGCTTCGCGTCAGCAAGCCTTCGTTCCGCGCCGAACCATCGGCCAGGTTGGCTTCATTGACGGTCCGCTCGCCATTCTGCTCCGACAGGCCATTGAAGGTGACCGGATTGTTCGGCACCTCCGGCGTCACTGGCGGCACCACAGGCGCATCGGCCGCTTCAGTGTTGTCCGGATTAGCGTTCAGGCGTTCTTCGGGAAGTTCGGGAATGCCATTGAAACCGGCAGTGGGGAAGCCAATGATCGGGTCGACTCGCCCGCCCACTTCTTCAAGCAGGACGAAACTATGGCCACTGCCCTGGACGCCACCCGGCACACCGGTAGTCGTGGCAGGCCCGGCAGCGGTGGCTTCAGCGGTCTGGGTCGGGTCGTCGCCCGCCGCGATGGCTTTTTGCAGCTTTTCGACATCCGTCAGCTGCGCATCGCTCGGCGTCACTGCTTCAGGGGTGTCCACATGGGGAATCTGATTGGCAAGCAGCTGCGGTGTCATCTGCATGCTGCTGCCGCGCCCGAGGGTCAGTTCCTGGCCATTTTGCAGATGCACCGCCACTGCGCCTTCAGCGCCGGTGCTCAGTTGGTCGCCAGCGAACAACCGGTCCCCCTCGACCAAAACACGCCGGGTGCCGTCGCTCGCAACCGCGAACACTTGGCCGATGACCTTACTGACGATACCGATGAGCGTAGCCATGGTGCACTTCCTCCGCTGCCAACCGCTGTCGGCACCTTGTTTGTGCGAAGAACGTGCACATGGCTCAAGCGGGTTGTCTGGCGGATCATATTCCGGCTGCCGGTTTACTTGAGTAAGCCGCAGCCCCGGCAACGATCTCGCCCAGTCAGTCGCTCACGGCGCTGTTTGCGATTTCGGGGAAAACCCTCTGCAATCAATGGCATTGGATCCCTGTGCGCAACAACCTTGCCTGTGAGCAATGCGTAACGATCCCGAATCAGTAAAGTGACAAAAAACCGTCGCCATCAGATCGTTCGCATCCCTCCCCTCCAGCACTTCTCCGCTCTATGTCGATAAGTGGATTGGAACTTTCCTCAAACCCCGATGAGCGCCCTAGAGCCCATAAAACAAGGGCTTTCGCATTGAACAATGTGCTGGATTTTGCAGAGCGCATAAGTTTTTTTTTGCATAGTCGTTATGAAAAAAATTTCTTAGCTACGCTCCAGAATGTTCTTAGCTCTTTTGTTAAGGAAGTGAAACAACTTTACCTATAAATGTCGTCAAATAATTGGCGACTGATAAGCTCCACCAGGAACCAGGGAGATGTACATGCGCCTATTAACCCCCCTCGGCAGCGCGGTCCTTTTGGCCATGGCCTGCTCGTCCCAGGCTCAGGCCATGACGCTGACCGAAGCGATCCAGAGCACCATCGCGACCCACCCGGAGCTGGCATCGCGAGTGGACAGCCGTCTGTCAGCGGATGAGGACGTAAAGGTCGCCAAAGGGGGCTTTTATCCATCGGTTGATTTGAACGCCGCCTACGGGCGCGCGTACAGCGATAACACCAATACCCGGGCGCTCACCCCCAACGGGCACAACACTGAAACCCTCAACTACACCCAGTCGGAATTGCGCCTGCGGCAAATGCTCTTTGACGGCTTCAACACCGCCAATGAAGTCGGGCGCACCCAAGGTGTGGTCAACTCGCGAGCCTATTACGCTCAAGGCACGGCTCAGGATCTGGCCCTGCGCACCACCGAGGTTTACCTCGAAGTTCTCAAACGCCGCGAACTGGTAACACTGGCCAAGAACAACCTGCAAGCGCACTTGCGGGTCAACGACCAGATCGGCCTGCGCACCCAGCGCGGTGTGGGCAGCAACGCCGATGCCGACCAGTCCTCGGCTCGTCGGGCACTGGCAGAAAACAACCTCGACACCGCCGAAGTCGATCTGGCTGATGCCGAGTCGAACTTCTATGCCGTTGTGGGGCGCATGCCCGATGAACTCGAAACCCCGCCGTCGATTCGCGGCGAAGTCCCCACCTCCCTGCCCGAAGCCCAGCAGAGCATGGTGGAAAACAACCCTTACCTGAAATCTGCGCAGGCCGACGTGCAATCGGCCGAAAGCCAGTACGAAGTCGCCAAGTCGCCGTTCTATCCGCGCTTCGACGCCGAGGCTGCCGTGGGCGCGAACAACAACGTGCAGGGTGACAAAGGCCACGACAACGAATGGCGGGTCGGCGTGATCATGAACTACAACCTGTTCCGCGGCGGCAGCGACAAGGCGCGCCTGGCCTCCGACTCGCACAAGATCAACCAGGCCATGGATATCCGTAACAATGCCCTGCGTCAGCTCAACGAGAACATTCACCTGGCCTGGAACGCCATGGTCAATGCCAAGAAACAAACCCCGACCGCCCGTGAATACGCCGAAACCAGCAAGCGCGTACGCGTTGCCTACCAGGATCAGTTCGGCCTCGGTCAACGGACCCTGCTTGACCTGCTGGACAGTGAAAACGAACTCTACAACGCCAACCGCCGCTACACCGAAGTGCGCTACACCGAAGAGTTTTCGATGTACCGCGTCCTGGCGAACATGGGCCAGTTGTTGAGCAAACAAAGGGTTGTATTGCCCGCCGACGCGATCGCCCAGACCGAAGTGAAAAACGAAGCTCGACTGCCTGATATGAAGTAGTGCATGGGAGGGTTCAATGACCAGCATGGAACCCGGCAACACCGGTATCGATCCGCGCCTGAGCTTCGATGACCCGCTTCTGGACGGTCTGCTGATCCTCTGCAAACTCCATGGCGCGACGGTCAGTCGCGCCAGCCTGAGTGCCGGGCTCCCCATGGCACACCAACGCCTGAGCCTGGACCTGCTGCCCCGCGCAGCGGCCCGGGCCGGTTTGCAGGCGCGCTTGCTGCGCCGTGACCTCAAAGACATTTCCCCGCTCAACCTGCCCGTGCTGCTGCTGCTCAACAACGGCCGCACGGCCGTCCTGCGCCGTTATGGCGAGGACGGCAAGGTGCTGATCCTGCCCAGCGAAGCCGACGGCGGCGAACAATGGCTCAGCCCTGAAGAGCTGGCCGAACACTATAGTGGCCAGGCGTTGTTTGCCCGGCCACGCCACGAACTCGAAGACTTGCGCTCGCCGCTGGTGCCTCGGGTCCACGCCTGGTTTCGCGATACGCTGAAGCTGTCGAAATGGCTGTACAGCGATGCAATTCTGGCGAGTTTCCTGATCAACCTGCTGGGGCTGTTGGTGCCGCTGTTCGTGATGCAGACCTACGACCGCGTGGTGCCGAACCAGGCCACTTCGACCTTGTGGGTGCTGGCAATCGGTTTGCTGATCGGCACCGTTTTCGAACTGGTGCTGCGAGTCGTGCGCGCGCACTTGCTGGATACCGCCGGCAAGAAAACCGATGTGATCCTGTCGGCCACCCTGTTCGAGCGCATCACCGGCATGGCGATGAAAGCACGGCCGGCGACCATCGGTGGTTTTGCCCAAAGCATTCATGACTTCCAGGGCCTGCGGGAATTTCTCACCGCCGTGACCCTCACCAGCCTGATCGACCTGCCCTTCTGCCTGCTGATGCTGCTGGTGATCGGCCTGCTCGGTGGCTGGCTGGTGGTGATCCCGATTCTGGCGTTTCCCATCACCATCATCTTCGCCATGCTGATCCAGGTACGCCTGCGCGACACTGTGCAAAGGAGCCTCAGCCTCGGTGCCGAGCGCCAGGCACTGTTGATCGAAACCCTCAGCGGCCTGGAAACCCTCAAGGCCTGCAGCGCCGAAAGCGAACGCCAGCACAAATGGGAAAGCACCCACGGCGCCCTCACCCGCCTCGACAGCCATGCGCGCAACCTCTCGGCCCTGGCCACCAACGGCACGCTCTTCATCCAGCAACTGTCCGGTATGGCAACCATCGTCGCCGGGGTCTACAGCATCATCGCCGGCAACCTCAGCGTCGGTGCCCTGGTGGCCAGCTACATGCTGGGCAGCCGGGTGCTGGCGCCACTGGGACAGATCGCTGGCCTGATCACCCGCTACCAGCAAGCGCAACTGACCATGAAAAGCACCGACGCGCTGATGGGCCTGCCCCAGGAGCGCGACGCCAAACAACGGCCGCTGGAGCGCACCCAACTGCAAGGCGCGCTGGATGTCGTCGGTGTGAACTTCCACTACAACGGCCAGAGCGCTCCCGCCCTGGCCAACATCAGCCTCAGTGTGAAACCCGGTGAACGCATTGGCATCATCGGCCGCAGCGGCTCGGGCAAAAGCACCCTGGCGCGGCTGGTGATGGGGTTCTACGAACCGGATGAAGGCCAGTTACTGCTCGACGGCCTGGACCTGCGGCAACTGGACGTCGCCGACCTGCGCCATCAAATCGGTTACGTCGCCCACGACCTGCCGCTGCTGGCCGGCAGCCTGCGCGACAACCTGACCCTCGGCGCACGCTATATCAGCGACTCACGCATGCTCGAAGTGGCGGAAATGACCGGGGTCACCGAACTGGCCCGGCAACACCCGCACGGCTTCGACCGGCCCGTGGGCGAACGCGGGCAACTGCTGTCCGGTGGTCAGCGCCAGGCGGTTTTGCTGGCCCGGGCATTGTTGCTCGACCCGCCGATCCTGCTGCTCGACGAACCTACCAGCGCCATGGACAACAGCAGCGAAGACGTTCTGCGGAAAAAACTCCACGGCTGGGTCCAGGGCAAAACCGTGCTGCTGGTGACTCACCGCACCTCGATGCTGAGCCTGGTGGACCGGCTGGTGGTGCTGGACAACGGACGGATCGTCGCCGACGGCCCGAAAGAAGCGGTCATCGAAGCACTGCGCAAGGGCCGTGTCGGCTCTGCGGCTGTTTAGGAGTGGCCCTCTGGATGCAAATACACAACCTGTGGCGAGGGAGCTTGCTCCCGCTGGGTTGCGAAGCAGCCCCCTCGTTTTGTCATCTGGATCGCGACAGCAGTTTTTGCGACGGCTTCGCCGCCGGACGGGAGCAAGCTCCCTCGCCACAGGATTGTGTTCGGCACTATTTCTCTTAACTGACGGGTATCGCCCATGTCTGCTCAAACGCCAGATTCAGCGCCCCGAGGCTACTTCAACAGCTTCGGCAAAAGCGCCGAAGTCGAATTCATGCCGGAAACCGCCGGCGCCTCATTGCAGGACTCACCGCGCTGGTCGCGAATCACCGTGTGGCTGGCCGCCGCGCTGGTCGTCAGCGCACTGGTCTGGGCCAAATTCGCCGTGTTGCAGGAAGTGACCATGGGCGAAGGCAAAGCGATTCCGTCGAGCAAAGTCCAGGTGATCCAGAATCTGGAGGGCGGCATCGTCACTGAAATTTTCGTCCGTGAAGGGCAAATGGTGAACAAGGGCGACACCTTGCTGCGCCTGGATGACACCCGCTACCTGTCGAACAAGGGCGAAAGCGAAGCCGATCGCTATGCCTTGACCGCGCAAGTCGAACGGCTTTCGGCCGAGGCTGAGGGACGGCCGTTCAAGCTATCAGAAGAAGTGATCGCCAAAGCCCCGCAAGTGGCCGAAGACGAGCGCTCTCTGTATGAGCAGCGGCAACGTCGACTCGCCAGCGAGCAGCGCACGCTGACCGAGCAGCTTCGGCAAAAAACCCAGGAGTTGGCAGAGTTCCGCTCGAAACAGGGGCAGTTCAGCTCCAGCCTGGCGCTGCTGCAACAAGAAATGAACATGTCGACGCCGCTGGTGGGCACCGGTGCGGTGTCACCGGTGGAAATCCTGCGGCTCAAACGCAGTGCGGTGGAGATTCGCGGCTCGCTGAACGCCACCACCCTGGCGATTCCCCGGGCCGAATCGGCGATCAACGAGATCAAAAGCAAGATTGACGAATCGGAACAGACCTTCCGCTCGGAAGCCGCCAAAGAGTTGAATGAGAAACGCACCGACCTGTCGAAAATCACGGCATCGAGCATCGCCATCGACGACCGTGTCACCCGTACTACGGTGGTATCGCCGGTTCACGGCATCATCAAGGTGTTGAAGGTCAACACCATCGGCGGCGTGGTCCAACCGGGCAGTGACATGGTGGAAATCGTGCCACTGGAAGACAACCTGCTGATCGAAGCGAAGGTCCGCCCGCAAGACGTTGCATTCCTGCATCCGGGCCAGAAAGCCATGGTCAAATTCAGTGCCTACGACTACACGATTTACGGCGGCCTGAGCGCCAAGCTGGAGCTGATCGGCGCCGACACCATCACCGACGACAAGGGCAACAGCTTTTATCTGATTCAGGTGCGCACTGACAAAAACCATCTGGGCGGGGATGTGAAACCGCTGCTGATCATCCCGGGGATGGTGGCGACGGTGGACATTATTACCGGGGAGAAAACGGTGCTGGATTACTTGCTTAAACCGGTGTTGAAAGCGCGGACCGAGGCGATGCGGGAGCGGTAGTTTCTGGCTGAGATTTTCTGGTGATTGTTCCGCCGCCTTCGCGAGCAAGCCCGCTCCCACATTCGATCGTATTTCTCATGGAGGAACACGGTCGAATGTGGGAGCGGGCTTGCTCGCGAAGGGGCCGATCATTTTTCAGAATGATTACGCTGGTAAACCTCCTCCCCCATCGCCGCAATCTGCCCTTCGATCAATGCCTCGAATGGCTTTAACAACGGCGCAAACGAAGTCGGTGCCTCAAGGGTTTCAAGCGCCTGCACAATCGCCTCCACCGTCGACAACGCTCCCGGTCCCGGCGCCTTGCGCAGGCGATAGCGGGACACACCGCCTTCGGCCAGCGTCACCCTCGGCAACGCCGCCAGCAGCGGATTGAGGTGCAGCATCTTGCGCGCCTTGCGCCAGGTGCCGTCCGGGACAACCAGCAACAACGGTTCGTTTGTCGCGGCATAAGCCTGCATCGGCTGCGCATCGTCTCCGGGGAACAACAAGCGCGCCTGATATCCAGGCTGATTGAGCAATGCCGGCAAATCCTCGAACACCTCCCCGACGATCAACTCGGCATTGTTCAAGCCCAACGCCGCCAACCGCGCCGTATTCAGCGCATGGTTCACTTCGCCCGGATGCTGCAACAGCAACACCCGGGTGCGGCTGTCGAGGCTCGGGATCAACGGGCACAGGCAGTGGCTTTGCGGGCGCAGGCAGCGCGGGCAGTGGATTCTGGACATCTTCTCAGGCCTGATTCAGTTGGGCTTTAAGCAAATCGCGGAACGTCTGGATCAGCGGCTCGCGGCTGCGGCCCCGGCGCACGATCATCGAGAACGGCGCCTGATAACCGAATGTCGCCGGCAGCAACACCCGTAAGTCGCCCTTGTCGGCCCAGGCCTGGGCGTAGTGCTCCGGCAAATAACCGATGTAGGCGCCGGACAGCACCAGTATCAACTGGGCTTCCATACTTTCCACGGTCGCGGCGCTGTGCTTGAAGCCGTGACGTGCCAGTTCAGCCTGGCTCCAGTAGCCACGACCGACCATGCGCTGCTGGGTGATTACCTGCTCGGGAATGCGCCGCTCGTTGAACAGCGGATGGCGCGTGCTGCAATACAACCAGTGTTGTTCACGGTACAGCGGCATGTACACCAGGCCGCTCATGCGCGTGGAGAACGCACCGATGGCCAGGTCAAGACGGTTGTCCTGCACGCCGAGTTGCAATTCGTAGGGGCTCATGACCGACAGGTGCAAGTGCACGGCCGGGTGTTCCTGGCTGTAGGCGCCGATGGCTTCGGCGAACGGCAGGGCCTTGTCGCTGACGGTGGAGTCGATCACTCCGAGGTTCAACGTACCGCGCAACTCGCCCTTGAGCGCGGCGGCGTACTGCTCGAAGCCTTCGAGTTCGCCCAACAGGCGCAGGGTTTCCTGATGGAATAGCTCGCCCTTGCTGGTCAGGCTGAAACCGCCACGACCGCGATGGCAGAGCACCAGGCCCAGGGCCGATTCGAGCTGGCTCATGTAGGTGCTGATGGCCGACGTCGAGAGATTGAGCTCCTGCTGGGCGTTGGCGAAGCCCTGATGCCGCACCACGCTGACGAAGATGCGCAATAGTTTCAGGTCGGGTAAAGCGTTGGCCATGGGGGCTCCAGCAGCAACACAAAAATCAGGTGGACAATAACGCTCTGTAGCAGCTGGCGAAGCCTGCGTCCGGCGGCGAAGCCGTCGTGAAATCAGGCGACGCGCTGTTTCAGGAAAACCTCGCGTTCAGGTTTTGACGACGGCTCCGCCGCCGAACGCTGCCTCGCGGTGCTCGACAGCTGCTACAGAGAACACGGCAAGTCTATCGCCGTCCTCGTCATTAGTTTAGAAAAATCTGAACTAAGTATTTGCCCGTAGCGATTCTTCCCGGCCACTACATTTCGCAGAATCGGCCCACAACGGTGCCCGTACCTTCCGTGAACGGCGCAACCCTATAAATAAAACAACGACGATGAGGCCCTACCCGTGGACAAGATTCTTCACCAACCACTGGGCGGTAACGAAATGCCGCGCTTCGGCGGCATCGCCACCATGATGCGACTCCCCCACTTGAATACCGCTGCCGGCCTGGACGCTGCCTTCGTAGGCGTGCCACTGGACATCGGTACCTCGCTGCGTCCAGGCACCCGTTTCGGGCCTCGCGAAATCCGCGCTGAATCGGTAATGATCCGCCCATACAACATGGCGACTGGCGCTGCGCCGTTCGACTCGCTGTCGGTTGCCGACATTGGCGACATCGCGATCAACACCTTCAACCTGCTGGATGCCGTACGGATCATCGAAGAATCCTACGACAACATCCTCGAACACGATGTGATCCCCCTGACCCTGGGCGGCGACCACACCATCACCCTGCCTATCCTGCGTGCCATCCATAAAAAGCACGGCAAGGTCGGCCTGGTGCACATCGACGCTCACGCTGATGTGAACGACCACATGTTCGGCGAGAAAATCGCCCACGGCACCACCTTCCGTCGCGCCGTCGAAGAAGGCCTGCTGGACCCGGACCGTGTCGTGCAGATCGGCCTGCGCGCCCAGGGCTACACCGCTGACGACTTCAACTGGAGCCGCAACCAGGGCTTCCGTGTGGTTCAGGCCGAAGAGTGCTGGCACAAATCGCTGGAGCCTCTGATGGCTGAAGTCCGCGAGAAAGTCGGTGGCGGTCCGGTCTACCTGAGCTTCGACATCGACGGCATCGACCCGGCCTGGGCACCTGGCACCGGCACCCCGGAAATCGGCGGTCTGACGACCATTCAGGCGATCGAGATCGTTCGTGGCTGCCAAGGCCTCGACCTGGTCGGTTGCGATTTGGTAGAAGTCTCGCCCGCTTATGACACCACTGGTAATACCTCGCTGCTGGCCGCCAACCTGCTGTACGAAATGCTCTGCGTACTGCCTGGCGTAGTCCACCGCTGAGGATGGTTCATGAACGAGCGCGATCAGGTTTTGAAAGCCGCCGCCGATCTGGTGTCCGCTTTTGCCCGTAACGATCGCGAAGCCTACTTCGGCGCGTTCAGCGCCGATGCCAGCTTCGTCTTCTATACCCTCGAACAGCCCCTGCTGTCGCGCGACGCCTACCAGGCGATGTGGGACAGCTGGCGCGCCGAGGATGGCTTCGAGGTGCTCTCGTGCACCTCAAGCAACGCTTTCGTCAGCCTGCAGGGTGACGTGGCGATTTTCATCCATGACGTAGCCACCGAGCTGCGCATGCAAGGGGAGCAACACTTTAGCCAGGAGCGCGAGACGATTGTTTTCAAGAAACAAGCGTCTGGCCAAGAACAACAAGGCCTATGGCTGGCCTGCCACGAACATTTGTCCGCGATGCCGGAAGGGCTGCCACCCCCTTAGCCAACACAGGTGACGCTCACGCACGATGCGCGCGCCTTTATGATCGGAGCTGATCATGAATAACAACAACAAAGACCAAAGCCTTACGCAAATTGAAACCTACGGGGTCGAACAGATCCCGGACAACGAACGCACCGCTGGCCCGACGGACTTGTTCCGGATGATCTTCGGTGGTTCCAACACCTTTGCTACCGCCGTCCTCGGCAGTTTCCCGGTACTGTTCGGCCTGTCTTTCCAGGCGGGCGTCTGGGCGATTGTGCTGGGCGTATTGCTGGGTTCGCTGATCCTCGCGCCAATGGGCCTGTTCGGTCCGATCAACGGCACCAACAATGCCGTGTCTTCCGGTGCGCACTTCGGCGTGCACGGGCGGATCGTTGGCTCGTTCCTGTCGCTGTTGACCGCCATCGCCTTCTTCTCGCTCTCGGTGTGGAGCTCGGGTGATGCGCTGATCGGTGGTGCCAAACGCCTGATCGGCCTGCCGGAAACCGACCTGACCCTGGGCCTGGCCTACGGTCTGTTCGCGATTCTGGTACTGACCGTGTGCATCTATGGCTTCCGCTTCCTGCTGTGGGTCAACAAGATCGCGGTGTGGAGTGCCAGTTTGCTGTTCCTGCTGGGCATTTTCGCCTTCGCAGGACCTTTCGATGCGAACTACGCCGGCACCGTGAACATGGGCCAACCGGGTTTCTGGGCCGCTTTCATCGGCGCAGCGCTGGTAGCCATGAGCAACCCGATTTCCTTCGGTGCGTTCCTCGGCGACTGGTCGCGCTACATCCCGCGTGACACCTCCAAGCGCCGCATCATGGCGGCGGTGGTGATTTCGCAGATCGCGACCTTCATCCCGTTCCTGTTCGGCCTGGCCACCGCCACCATCGTAGCGATCAAGGCACCGGACTACATCGCGGCCAACAACTATGTCGGCGGCCTGCTGGCAGTCTCGCCGAGCTGGTTCTTCCTGCCGGTGTGCCTGATCGCAGTGATTGGTGGCATGTCCACCGGCACCACCTCGCTCTACGGCACCGGCCTGGACATGTCCAGCGTGTTCCCACGGGTACTGTCGCGGGTCAAGGCCACGCTGCTGATCGGTGTGATGTCGATTGCCTTCATCTTCATCGGGCGCTTCGCGGCCAACCTGGTGCAGAGCGTGTCGACCTTCGCCGTGCTGATCATCACCTGCACCACCCCGTGGATGGTGATCATGATCATCGGCCTGCTGGTGCGTCGCGGCTTCTACTGCCCGGATGACCTGCAAGTGTTCACCCGCGGCGAGAAAGGTGGCCGTTACTGGTTCACCCACGGCTGGAACTGGCGTGGCCTGGGTGCCTGGATCCCGAGCGCGGCCGTCGGCCTGTGCTTCGTGAACCTGCCGGGGCAATTTGTCGGCCCACTGGGCGAAATGGCCGGCGGTATCGACATCAGCCTGCCGGTGACCCTGGGCCTGGCCTCGGTGGTGTACCTGGCGCTGCTGAGCCTGTTCCCGGAATCGAGCGCAGTGTTCGGCCCGAACGATTCACGCAGCAAGAGCACGGATTCGCTCGCTAAACCGGCGATGCGACAAGTCGCCTGACTTGTGGGAGCGGGCTTGCTCGCGAAGGCGGTCTGTCGGTCACATTGAAGTTGAATGTGCCGCCCTCTTCGCGAGCAAGCCCGCTCCCACAGAGAGCTGCGCCACAGAAATATTTTTGTTCCACATAAAAAAGACAATCGGAGACACGCCAGCATGGCTTTGGATTTATTCGTTGTACTCATCTACGCTGCCGCGATGCTGCTACTCGGCTATTACGGCATGCGCAAGGCCAAGACCAACGAAGACTTTTTGGTCGCAGGTCGCAACCTCGGCCCAAGCCTGTACATGGGTACCATGGCTGCCACCGTCCTCGGCGGGGCGTCCACCGTGGGCACCGTGCGTCTGGGCTACGTACATGGCATCTCCGGTTTCTGGCTTTGCGCCGCACTGGGTTGCGGGATCGTGGCGCTGAACCTGTTCCTCGCCAAACCACTGCTCAAACTGAAGATCTACACCGTTACCCAGGTGCTGGAAAAACGCTACAACCCGATGGCCCGCTCCGCGAGCGCGGTGATCATGCTGGCTTACGCGCTGATGATCGGCGTGACCTCGATCCTGGCAATCGGCACCGTTCTGCAAGTGCTGTTCGGCCTGCCGTTCTGGATCTCGGTACTGCTCGGTGGCGGCGTCGTGGTGATCTACTCGGCCATTGGCGGCATGTGGTCCCTGACCCTGACTGACATCGTCCAGTTCGTGATCAAGACCGTAGGCCTGATGTTCATCCTGTTGCCGATCTGCATGTACCGCGTCGGTGGCTGGGATGAGTTGGTGATGAAACTGCCGGCGGCGAGCTTCAGCTTCACCACCATCGGCTGGGACACCATCATTACCTACTTCATGATCTACTTCTTCGGCATCTTGATCGGTCAGGACATCTGGCAACGGGTGTTCACCGTCAAGACCGCTAAAGTGGCTCAGGTTGCCGGTACCGCTGCCGGTATCTACTGCATCCTCTACGGTCTGGCCTGCGCCCTGATCGGCATGGCTGCACACGTACTGATCCCGGATCTGGACAACGTCAACAACGCCTTCGCTGCCATCGTCAAACTGTCCCTGCCGGACGGTATCCGTGGCCTGGTGATCGCTGCCGCACTGGCCGCCATGATGTCCACCGCCAGCGCCGGCCTGCTGGCTGCTGCTACCACCCTGACCGAAGACCTGCTACCGAAACTGCGTGGCGGTAAACAGTCGAGCCTGGCGATCAACCGCCTGTTCACCCTGTTGACCGGCATCGTGGTACTCGGCATCGCGCTGGTGGTCAACGACGTGATTAGCGCCCTGACCCTGGCTTACAACCTGCTGGTGGGCGGCATGCTGATCCCGCTGATGGGTGCGATTTTCTGGAAGCGCGCCACCACCGCCGGCGCCATCGCCAGCATGGGCATGGGCTTCGCCACTGCGCTGCTGTTCATGTTCAAGGACGGTCTGGATGCCAACACCCCGATCTACTACAGCCTCGGCGTTGGCCTGGTGAGCTTCGTGCTGGTGAGCCTGCTGTCCCCTCGCCCGGTGACTGTGGCCAGCGCTGCCTAAGCTATACATAACGACTTGATGCTTTCTTCGACGGGTGTGGCGTCGGTTGCCACACCCGTTTTTTTTCGTCTGGAGAAAACGTTTTATGAAGATTGTTTCTCGCGATCAATGGTTCGAAGTGAAACCGCTCAGTGACGGCATCCGCCTGATTCACGAGCCGTACATCCGACCTTTCTACCGCTGTAACCTCTGGCACATCCAGGGCCGCGACAAAGACCTGCTGCTGGACAGCGGCTCGGGCCTGGTCAGCTTGCGCGAACAACTGCCGTGGATCACCGAACGGCCGCTGGTGGCCGTCGCCAGTCATTGCCACTTCGATCACATCGCCGGTCATCACGAGTTCGCTGAACGGCTGGTGCATCCGGCCGAGGCGGACATTCTCGCCGCGCCGGATGGCGATAACGACTTGAGCAAAGCCTTTGTCGGTGACGACATGTTCGAGGCGCACCCTGATTGCCCGCTGTGCTACGCCGAATACCGGGTCAAGGCCGCACCGGCCACGGGGTTTATCGAAGATGGAGATGTGCTGGACCTGGGTAATCGAGTGTTGCAGGTCGTGCACACACCGGGACACTCGCCGGGTGGCATCTGCCTGTACGAAGCCGCCACCGAGACCTTGTTCAGCGGCGACATCATCTACGACGGCCCGCTGATCGAAGACGCCTACCACTCCAACCTCGATGACTACGCCCGCAGCCTGCAACGTCTGCACGCTTTGTCGATCCGCACGGTGCATGGCGGGCACTTCGGCAGTTTTTCCGGAGAGCATTTGCGCAACATGATTGACGAATGGCAGCGCTCACACGGCTAAAGCCTGCTGTACTCAGCGGCAGGGAGAACAACACCCACCTCTTCGAAGAACGATCATGAAAGAAGCTGCCGTTCGTGCTGTCGTGCATCGCTTTATCAGCCGCCTATTGGAAGGTCGGGATGACTTCGACGACAACGCCAGCCTGGCGCAGTTGGGATTGGATAAAGAAGATATCGAAGAGCTGATCTTCCATCTGGAAGATGAGTTGGGTGTAACGGCGTTTTCCGTGGAGGAAGACCGGATGCTCAAGACCGCCACGACAGCGAATGACTTGAGCCGGTTTTTGCTGGAGATCGGGCGGGATTGAGGCTGAGTTGCAAGTATTGCCCTTTGTGGCGAGGGAGCTTGCTCCCGCTCGACTGCGCAGCAGTCGCATAACCTGCAATCAAATGACCTGCTAAAACTCAATGACTATTTGGGGCCGCTTCGCAGCCCAGCGGGAGCAAGCTCCCTCGCCACAGCAAGCCCCCTCACCACAGAAAGCCCCTTATCAGCCAGATAGCATCAGCCGTTACCGGCGACGCTGCTGGCGTCGGCGCTGTTCGTCATCAGTGCGGATAGGCACGGGTTGCAGAGGCGGTTCGATCAAGCCGAGAGCCACGCCCAGGTCATGCAGCCAGTTTTGGATCTTCTCTTTCATGGTGCCCCCTTCAGGGTAGTGCCGAGCGGCCAAAATTCTGTAGCCCCTTCGCACTGATAATAGTCCGAAGTCCAACGCAATGCTCGCGCAAAGTCGCAATGATCTGTTACTGAATCCATCACAATCAGCCTGTGTTCAGGCAATTTCCTGCGCCTGTACCCATGTCGGCGGATAAACCGCCTGTTGCTGCTCGATCCAGGCATTCAGGTTGGCCCCGACCATGCCCTTGCGCCACATCAGCCAGGTGGTAGCGCTGGCAAACGGTTCGGCCAACGGATGCACCGCCACACTCTCACGGCCTGGCAAGCTGGCAAGCATCGACTCCGACATCAGCGCCACGCCGGAACCGGCAATCACGCAAGCGAGCATTCCTGGATAGGACTCGATCTCCATTGCCCGGCCCATGGCCGCATGGTCATGGGCGAACCAGGCCTCCAGGCGCATACGGTAGGAGCAGCCCTGGCGAAAGGTGAACACCGAACGCCCTTGCACATCCAGCGCGCTGCGCACGGGCGGGTGATCGGCCTCGCTGATCAGCACCAGGCGCTCGTCGCACAAAGGCACGCCGTCGAGCCCGGCCAGTTCCAGCGGGCCATCCACCAGCGCCGCATCGAGTCGGCCGGTGAGCAGGCCTTCGAGCAATTCACCGCTGGGGCCGGATTGCACTTGCAGGTTCACCGCCGGATACAACCGGTGATAGCGCGCCAATAGCCCCGGAAGGTGGATAGCAGCCGTGCTGTACATGGTGCCGAGCACGAAGTCGCCCGCCGGTTGCCCGCCCTGCACTGCCGCACTGGCTTCGTCGCGCAAGGCAAACAGCCTGGCGGTGTAGTCCAGCAGGACTTTTCCCGCAGGCGACAGCTGCAAGCGCTGACGCTCACGCAGGAACAGTTCGACGCCGAGTTGCTCTTCCAGCTGTTTGAGCCGGGTCGACAGGTTCGACGGCACTCGATGCAGCCGTTCGGCGGCCCGGGTGATGGACCCTTCCTCCGCCACTGCCTGGAAGATGCGCAATTGGCTGAACTCCACGACACTCTCCAAAAAAGAACAAGTTACTCACTATTATTCATTTTTAAAGAAAGTCAATCAGTCCTAGCCTGACGGTCATTGATCCTCCAAACGGAATCCAGACCATGTCTCCCCTGATTCGCTTATCCGCCAGTTTCGTTGCCCTGATGATGGCCATGGGCATCGGCCGTTTTGCCCTGACACCGCAACTGCCGCACCTGCTCAGCGAAGGCCAGATCGACCTGACCGCCGCCGGGCTGATTGCCGCCGCCAACTACCTCGGGTACTTCATCGGCGCGGTGGACGCCATGTTCTCCCGGCGTCCCGCGCAAGTGCGCCGGCGCTTGCTCGGCGGATTGTGGCTCTGCGTGCTGCTGACCCTGGCGTCTTTCTGGGCCAATGGTTTCTGGTCGCACCTGCTGCTGCGCTTTGGCACCGGCGTGGCCAGCGCCTGGGTGCTGGTGATGATCACCGCCCTGAGCCAGCCGCTCGCGGCAGCGGCCGGGCGTCCAAGGCTCGGTGCCCTGGTCTTCGCCGGACCGGGTTTGGGGATTTTCCTGACCGGTTTATTGGCCTTGGGCTCGAATCTGTTGGGCCAGACATCCGCCACCTTGTGGCTGGTGTACGCCGCCACAGGGCTGGCGATGCTGCTGGGGATTCTGCCGTTCCTGCCGCAAACGGGCACAGGCGCAACCGCTGTGCCCAGTGCCGGCGCGTCGAGTCATCAAGGCATCGCTCGCCTGGGCTTGATCTACGCCCTGTACGGATTGGGCTACATCATCCCGGCGACTTTTTTGTCGCAAATGGCCAACGCGCAATTCCATGGCCAATGGCAAGCCGACCTGTTCTGGCCTTGCTTTGGCCTGGCGGCGGCAACCGGCGTGGTGCTGGTGAGTTTGCGTCGACAAAAATCGGATGCCACGCGTTACTGGCTGATGGCGACGTTATGGCTGCAAGCCGCTGGCGTATTCGCCTGCCTGCTGGGCAACGGGCCAGGCCTGGCGCTGGGTGTGATCCTGTGCGGCACGCCCTTCCTGGCCTGCATGCAACTGGTGATGCAACGCTCCCGGGAACTGGCCCCGCACGCCACCCAGCGCAATGCCGGCCTGTTGACGGCCTGCTTCGCCGTGGGCCAGCTCAGCGGACCATTGCTGGCGGCGCTGAGCAGTCATTTCAGCGGTGGTTTGCAGCCGGCACTGGTGGTCGCCGGCTGTGGCTTGCTGATCGCCGGCGGTCTGTTGATCGCGCCGGTCAGTGCTGCCCGAGGGCTTTGCGCAAACGACGACGCAACCACTGCTCAGCGCTGACAAACGTGATGCCCGCCAACACCAGCACTGCACCGATGATGAAGTTCAGGCTCAGCGCCTCGCCCAGCAGCACCACCCCGAACGTGACGCCGAACAACGGCGTCATGAACGAAAACACCGCGAGGTTAGCCGCCAGATAACGGCGCAACAGCCAGAACCAGATGAGGTAACTGAAGAACGACACGACCACGCCCTGAAACAGCACACTGGCCACTGCCACGGAGGTCAGGCTGACATGGGTGATCTGGCCGCTGAGTAGCGCAATCAACAACAGACCGAAGAAACCGACAATCAACTGATAGAACAGCGTCAGGGTCACTGGCGCTTCCGACAGGCGCGAGGCGCGTACCACTACGGTGGTCGCGCCCCAGGCGGCACCCGCCAGCACACCCAAGGCATCGCCCATCAACATGCGGTAATCCAGATTGTCCCAGGACACGCCCCCGGCAAACGCGATGGCAATCCCGATAAAGGCCAGGACAATCCCCAGCCATTGCAAGGGTCGCAAGCGCTCACTGGGCAACAACCAGTGCACCCCCAACGCAGTGAAGATTGGCGCGGTGTAGAGGAACACCGACATGTGCGCCGCCGTGGTCAGTTGCAGGCCTTCGGAGATGAAGAAGAATTCCAGGCCGAACAAGGCGCCGGCCAACAAGCCGCCGCGCCAGGTTGTACTCACCTGGCTCCAGCCGCCCTTCCAGCAGATCAGCAGCCCGACCAGCAACGCCGACATACCGGAACGTCCGGCCGCCTGCATCACCGGCGCAATATCGGCCGCCGCCCACTTGATCATCACCTGCTGAACGCCCCAGACCAGGCACAACCCGATCATCACTTGCAGGGCAAACCCGTCGGCGCTGCGCCGAGTGGCGCTCACCGGAACACCTCGAAGACACAATCCATGGCAAAGACTCGGCAGTAAAAGCAAAGCCCCGGCCTTCTCGTTGAAAAGAAAACACCGGGGCGAAAAATCATGTTGTCGATTATTAACCAGAAGGCCGGAAAATGCCGCCTGCCAGAGACCTTCACTTCTCTGCTTGCGCCATCCCGGCCTTCTGTATTGTCAGGCAATCAACTCAGTTCGATACGGTCGGCATGAATGACAATCTGGCCATTCTTGTACAACGCGCCGATGGCCTTCTTGAAGTTGCCTTTGCTGACACCGAACAGACTGCTGATCAACGCCGGATCACTCTTGTCGCTGACCGCCAGGGTCCCGTTGTTTTCGCGCAACCTGGCGAGGATCTTCGAGTTCAGGCTGGTGGCCGCTTCCTGACCGACCGGTTGCAGGCTCAGGCTGATCTTGCCGTCGGCGCGAACTTCCTTGATGAAGCCCTTTTCTTCTTTACCGGCGCGCATGAACTTGAAGATTTCGTTCTTGTGGATCAGGCCCCAATGCTTGTTGTTGATGATGGCCTTGAAGCCCATGTCAGTGGCTTCGGCCACCAGCAAGTCCACTTCCTGACCCGCGGTGTAGTTGGCCGGGGTCTTGTCCAGGTAGCGGTCCAGGCGCGCGGTCGCGGTGATGCGACGGGTGTGCTTGTCGAGGTAGACGTGCACCACCACATATTCGCCCGCCGTCATCTGCCGTTTCTCTTCGGAGAACGGCAGCAACAGGTCCTTGGGCAAGCCCCAGTCCAGGAATACGCCGATGCTGTTGACTTCAACAACTTTCAAACTGGCGAATTCACCGACTTGAACTTTCGGCTTTTCAGTAGTTGCGATGAGTTTGTCATCGCTGTCCAGATAAATAAAAACGTTGAGCCAGTCTTCATCTTCGGTAGGAATATCTTTTGGAATATAACGATTAGGCAGAAGGATTTCGCCATCCGCGCCACCGTCCAGATATAAACCGAAGTTAGTGTGTTTAACCACTTGCAAACTGTTGTAGCGCCCGACTAAAGCCATGTCCAATACCCTCATTGCGTGGGCGGCATTCTACCCGGTTTTAAGCGTCGCGTTTGGCACCCGGCCCGGTGGCACGAGAAAATCCGCTGAAAGCCTCAATTTTCCCGGGTTTGCATCGCACACCTGTCCGCTCGTCAGACCGATCCGGGCATTTACGCCACGCCCAGGTCAGCGTAATGCGGTATTTTTCCAGGCAATGTTTTTAGTTAAAACAGCGGCTTAGGTGCATATTTCAAATATTGGCCGATGACTGATTGCCCAGTCTTCACGAGTATTGTCAGGGGATATTTGCCAAGCAATTATCAGGTGTTTCCTGTACGATGCCTGGCCAAGTTAATTTTCTACAGGTTAATGGCCGCCATGCGCGTAAAAGCATCCACCAGCAAAGCAAAGCCAGCTCCAGCCGTCGAAACCAGCGAATCGATCAACAGCCAGATCGCAGCGTTCCTCAAGTCCGGCGGTGAAATCCAGCAAATTGCCAAAGGCGTCAGTGGCCAGACGTTCGGCCCGTCCAAGCAGATCACCCTGGGCAAAAAGTAATCCCCTCGCGTCACCTGGTCCCAAAGCGCTTTGAGCTTCGAAGCGCTTGGACTGGAACCCTCGCTTCCCCCCTCCGCCACTCCTCCAGATCCTGTGAAGATCGACGCACGGCCTTCATTGCCGATCATTCGCCGGTATCCTTGCACGTGTCTGCATCAAGCGTTGCAATGGGCTCACCAGCCTGCCTCGCTGTTCATGAAATGACACATGTTCAAACCTTCCTGTTTATCGGCTGAACTGCCAGGCTCATCCTGGGTTCACATGAGAATCAGAGCCGAAGACTGGCTTTCGCAAGGATTCGTCCATGTCCCGCTGGTTTAAACATTTCACCATTGTGCTCACCGTTGCCCTCGCCCTCGGCGCGTGCAGCCGCATGGGCCTGGCCTACCGCAATCTCGATGTGATCATCCCGTGGACGCTCAGCGACTACCTGGACATGAACGGCGAGCAAAAGAGCTGGCTGAACGAACGCCTGAAGGAACACCTGAGCTGGCACTGCACCACCCAATTGCCCGGCTACCTCGACTGGCTGGACCGCCTGCAAACCATGATCGCGACCAACCAGGTCAACGATGCCGCATTGCAGGCCCGCGCCCACGAAGCCGAACAAGCGATCGCCGAGACTGCGCGGGAAATCACCCCGTCGGCCATCGAGTTGTTGCAAGGGCTGGATGACAAGCAAGTTGCCGAGATGAACGAAGCCTTTGCCAAGGACCAGCGCAAACGCCAGGAGGAATACCTCAAGCCCTCCCTCGACCAGCAGATCAAGGAGCGCGGCGAGCGCATGGAAAAGCGCCTGAAGGACTGGCTCGGGCCACTGAGCACCACCCAGCAACAGCGGGTAAGCACATGGTCCAACGCCTTGGGCGAGCAAAACACTCAGTGGCTTGCCAACCGTGTCCACTGGCAAAAGCAGTTCAGCGCGGCCGTCGCCCAACGCCAAAGCCCACAATTCCCACAACGAATCGAGACACTTCTGGTCAATCGTGAGAGTTTGTGGACGCCCGCCTATCGCCAGGCCTTTGCCAACACCGAAGCTCAGGCACGCTCGCTGTTTGTGGATCTGATGGCTGAAAGTACGCCGGCTCAGCGTGAACGTTTGCTGAAAAAAATCGAGGGAGTGCGCAAGGACTTCAGCGACTTGAAGTGCCTGAAAGCGGCGAAACAAAGTTAAGCCCAACACAATGCCAACGTGGGAGATTCTATGGTTGAGGAAAAGCCCTCAACCTGCTCTTGGTTGGTATTCGCTCTGCCCCTTCAGCCGGGCATTTGCTGACGACCGACCGGCGGTATGTCGAATTCCACGCAAGCCAAACGACTAGGCTGTGTAACTCACCTCCCCGCCCCACGCAGGAGAAAACAACATGAACATTCAGAATCATCCCGTCGTGTCGCGGGAAGAATGGCTCGCCGCCCGCAAACAGCACCTTGCCCACGAGAAAGCCTTCACCAAGGAAAGGGACAAACTCAGCGCCGAACGCCGCGCCCTGCCCTGGGTGAAAGTCGACAAGGACTACCACTTCCAGGGGCCCAACGGCGAACTGAAACTGGCCAACCTGTTTGGCGGCCGCAGTCAGTTAGTCATCTACCACTTCATGTTCGCCGAGGGTTGGGACGAGGGCTGCCCCGGTTGCTCGTACCTAAGCGATCACATCGACGGCGCCAACCAGCATCTGGCCCACCATGACGTGGCCGTAGTAGCGGTTTCCCACGCACCGTTCGCCGAATTCCAGGCGTTCAAACGGCGCATGGGCTGGAAGTTCGACTGGGTGTCGTCAGCAGGATGCGATTTCAACTACGACTTTGGCGTCTGTGCCCGGGCCGAAGACGTCGCCGCCGGAAAGGCTACGTACAACTACGAAAAAACCGACGGCTCCGAGGAAGAACTCCCCGGTCTCAGCGTGTTTTATCGCAATGACGCCGGCGAAATCTTCCATACCTACTCTACTTATGCCCGGGGCCTGGACCTGCTGGTCGGCGCCTACAACTACCTCGACCTCACGCCCAAGGGCCGCAACGAGGACGAAATCATGGAATGGGTGCGGCATCACGACAAATATGAGGAACAGGAGAAGTCGAGCTGCTGCCATAGCGGTTAGCCCCAGACACCGAGGCGCGGCCTTCGCGGGCAAGCCACGCTCCCACACACAAAATATGTGTTCACACCAGGCCCCTGTGGGAGCGGGCTTGCCCGCGAAGAGGCCCGACCATTCAACACAAAGTCCCCAGATTAAAAACAAGGCCAAGACAATGAACGTCACCCTCAAAACCCTGCCCCCGGCCCGCGTCGCCTACCTGCGCTACACCGGCCCCTACGGCCCGGAAATCGGTACCTTCTGGCGCGAAACGGTGGCCCCGTGGATGATTGAAAACAACCTGCTCAACCGCGTGCGCTACGGCATCGGCCACGACGACCCGAGCACCACGCCAGCGCAATACTGCCGCTACGACGCCTGCGTCGAAGTGCCCGCCGACTTCGAACCCAAATACCCGTTCGCCGTCACCCACCTGCCCGGCGGCCGCTACGCCGTCGCCGAATTCACAGGGCCAGCCAGCGAAATTCCAGCCGGCTGGTGCGAGATGTGCACGCAGTGGATGCCGCAAAGTGGCCTGGAATACGACCAGCGCCCGGGGTTCGAACGCTATCCGATAGAGGCTTCCTACGATGAAAAGACCGGGTTCATGGAGCTGCAGATGTGTATCGCGGTGAAAGACTGATCGAGACGGGCATCCCGGTACCTTTGACTGAACTTCCCCCCCGAATAGTGCCAGTTGATGGATCAGCGCTTGAAGGAATTGGAGTCGGCAGAAAAGAAAACTGAGAGTTGATAAACATCAGACATGAAAAAACCCGGACACTGTCCGGGTTTTTCGTGGGGCACTTACAACGACTTATTCAGCCGCCGGCGCTTCCGGCTTGCGGCGCTTGAGCGGGGCCATGCCGTCCTTGCTAACCAGGGAGTCGCTCTTCGGCCGGTTGACGCTCTTGCGCTTGGTCGGGGTCTTGGCGGCAGTTTTTTTCTTGTCGCCCTTGGCGTCGGTCTTTTTCTTCTTCACGCCGACGGCTTTGCCCGAGGCCTTGACCTTTTTCGGTCCGCCGTAGGTGCCTTTGACTTCCTTGATGGTACGGCGCTCGAAGCTCTGCTTGAGGTAGCGCTCGATGCTCGACATCAGGTTCCAGTCGCCGTGGCAGATCAGCGAGATGGCCAGGCCATCGTTACCGGCGCGGCCGGTACGACCGATGCGGTGCACGTACTCGTCGCCGCTGCGCGGCATGTCGAAGTTGATCACCAGGTCCAGGCCGTCCACGTCCAGACCGCGGGCAGCGACGTCGGTGGCCACGAGGATTTTCACGCCGCCCTGCTTCAGGCGGTCGATCGCCAGTTTGCGATCCTTCTGGTCTTTCTCGCCGTGCAGCACGAACGCTTTGTATTCCTGCGCCACCAGGCGGCCGTAGATACGGTCGGCCATGGCCCGGGTGTTGGTGAAGACGATGGCCTTCTGGTAGGTCTCGTTGGCCAGCAGCCAGTTGACGATCTGTTCTTTGTGCTGGTTGTGGTCAGCGGTAATGATTTGCTGGCGGGTGGTGTCGTTCAGCTGGCTGACCGCGTTGAGCTGCAGGTGCTCAGGGTTGTTCAGGACCTTGGCGATCATCTCGCGCAAGCCGGAACCGCCTGTGGTGGCGGAGAACAGCATGGTCTGCTGACGATTCGGGCATTCGTCCACGAGGCGCTGCACGTCCTCGGCAAAGCCCATATCGAGCATGCGGTCGGCTTCGTCGAGTACCAGGACTTCGACTTCCTTGAGGTCGAGGTTGCCGGCGTTCAGTTGCTCGATCATCCGGCCCGGCGTACCGATCAGGATGTCTGGCACCTTGCGCAGCATCGCAGCCTGGACCTTGAAGTCTTCGCCGCCGGTGATCAGGCCGGACTTGATGAAGGTGAACTGCGAGAAGCGTTCAACTTCTTTCAGCGTCTGCTGGGCCAGTTCGCGGGTCGGCAGCAGGATCAGGGTCTTGATGCTGACGCGGATTTTCGCCGGGCCGATCAGACGATTGAGGATGGGCAAAACGAATGCAGCGGTTTTGCCGCTACCGGTTTGCGCCGTCACCCGCAGGTCACGCCCCTGGAGCGCCAGCGGAATGGCCGCGGCTTGCACAGGCGTTGGCTCGACAAATTTCAGCTCGGCCACGGCTTTGAGCAGGCGTTCGTGCAGGGCGAATTGGGAAAACACGGGTGCTACCTCGAAGAAATGCAAAAAAACAGCTGCATAGGGTAACGGTTTCGAGCGCTCAGGCCGAGTTTCTTTATACAAATGGCGGTAAACAGTTGGTTTTTTGTTGCCTGATTTTTCCTCAAACGTAATACAAAGCGTCTTAAATGCTCTAATCGCCTCTCGCGCCCTACAGAAGAATCGTTTTTAACCATGGATATCAAACAGCTCTGGATCAACGCCCTGGACCTTTGGGGTGCCCTCGACCAGCACCCGCTCGTACATTCCAGCCTGGCACTATTGCTGTTGCTGGCCATTGCGCTGTTCCTCGGACGGGTGGCGCGCTACCTCATTCTGCACGCGGCCAAAATGCTCGGTCGCCAGCCGGCCTTGCACTGGGTCAATGATTTCCTGCAGAACAAGGTGTTCCATCGCCTGGCGCAGATCACGCCTTCGCTGGTGATCCAGTTCGGTCTCAATCTGGTACCGAACCTGAGCAAGACCAGTCTGGGGTTCCTCGGCAACGTCGCGCTGTCCTTCACTTTCCTGTTTCTGCTGCTGGCGGTCAGCGCCCTGCTCAATGCCCTGCTGGACATCTACGCCCGCACCGAGCACGCCCGCACCCGCTCGATCAAAGGCTATGTGCAACTGGCGAAAATGGTGTTGTACGTGTTTGGTGCGATCGTCATCGTCGCCACGCTGATCGACCGCTCGCCGCTGTTGCTGCTGTCGGGTCTGGGTGCCATGTCGGCGGTGATTCTGTTGGTCTACAAGGACACGCTGCTGTCGTTCGTCGCCAGTGTGCAGTTGACCAGCAACGACATGTTGCGGGTCGGCGACTGGATCGAAATGCCCCAGGTGGGCGCCGACGGCGATGTGGTGGACATCACGCTGCACACGGTCAAGGTGCAGAACTTCGACAAGACCATCGTCTCGATTCCAACCTGGCGCCTGATGTCCGAGTCGTTCAAGAATTGGCGCGGCATGCAGGCTTCCGGTGGCCGCCGGATCAAACGCAGCCTGTTCATCGACGCCAGTGGCGTGCGCTTCATCCGTGACGATGAGGAGCTGAAACTGTCTCAGGTGCATTTACTGACCGATTACATGAGCCGCAAGAAAGCCGAGCTCAAGGCGTGGAACGAAGCCCAGGGTAATGTTGCGGCGATGTCGGCCAATCGTCGGCGGATGACCAATATCGGGACGTTTCGGGCCTATGCATTGGCGTACTTGAAAAGTCACACAGAGATCCAGCCGAACATGACCTGCATGGTCCGCCAGATGCAGACCACGGCCCAGGGCATTCCGTTGGAGATCTACTGTTTTACCCGCACCACGGCATGGGCCGACTACGAGCGGATCCAGGGGGATATTTTTGACTACCTGCTGGCGGTGCTGCCGGAGTTCGGGTTGAGTCTGTATCAGCAGCCGAGCGGAACGGATTTGCGTGCGGGGATATTGCCGGCAGTGCTGGGCGCGAGCCATCTACCCGAACTGAAAAAGACGCTATGAAATACCGCAACCGCCATGTGCGACCTGTTCATCAGCAAACGTAGGCGACACCAAGGCTACATCGGTATACTCGATCCCTTTGGCAGATGCATCGAGCAACGCTCAATTCCATTCAAACATTACGCGCGCTCGCTGCATGGATAGTGGTCTTCCACAATTACATGCAGTTAGTCCATAACTTCCAACTAACCGATCCGGTGTCCGTTTCGATGCAACGGTATGGTGCCATCGGCGTCGATTTGTTTTTTGTCATAAGCGGCTTTGTGATTTACCTTTCCGCTACCGGCAAAAAAATTTCCCCTGCAACATTCGTCCGCCATCGATTAGCAAGAATTGCCCCCGCCTATTGGATGTTTACCTGCATCACTGCAGTGACATTGATTTTTTACCCGGCTCGGTACCACTGACACTCTATGAGCCCGTATTCCTGCTGAAAAGCCTGTTTTTTATCCCCGCACAGAATCCATCCGGAATCGGTTTTTATCCACTGATGACGGTTGGCTGGACACTCAACTATGAGATGGTGTTTTACGCCGTCTTTCTGGCCAGCCTGTTTTCCCCTGAGAAGTTCAGAGTACCCACGATCACTCTTGGCATTTTCCTGCTATACAAGGCACTGCCGCACCTTGGCGGTGGCTTTGCTTTCTACCACAACCCCATTGTGTTTGAATTTACATTCGGAATAATCATTGCGTACGCGTACCAAAGAAACCTTGTACAACGTATCCCCTTGGCTCCAGCACTGATTATGGCAGTGGCCGCCCTCGGAGTTATTATCCACTACGGCCAGACGGCTCACTCACCATGGAAATCGGGACTACCTTGCGCTGCCATTTTACTTGCTGCGCTATCTCAAGAACGCTTTTTCTCTAGAATCGAACTGATCAATAAACTGGGCGATTGGTCATACTCGACTTACCTATGTCATGTACTGGTTATGTCCTACATGATAAAAATCCAACAAACACTAAACCTCAGCCACCTCACCACGCTGGCAATGATTCTTGGGCTGATCACTGCAATATCGACATTGAGTTTCAACCTCATTGAAAAACCTATATCCAGATGGGTCAAGACACACGATAAAAGCACAAACGTAGTGCCTTCCGGCGCTCCAAACCAAGGGCAAACAACTGAATAACTTTTCAACGCCGGGCAAACGGTTGCTCTAAAGTCAAAAGTTTAAGTTTGCCCGTGCAGTAAATGCCGGATGCGCACCGCAACGCCATCAGTCTGGAAACGTCGCGCCGCCGCCTCGATCTTGCGTTCGGCGCGGGTCACCCGTCCGTGGTGGCGCAAATGACCGACCCAGGACTCATCGAAAAAAAACTCGCACCACAGCCGCGGATTCTCGCTGTCCTGAACCAGCCCCCAGGAAAACGAACCGTTGCGCTGCCGCATCCGGCGCACCGCGTCCATCGCCTTGGCAAACGCCTGGGCATGTTCCAAAGGGATGTCATATTCCAGGATCACCATGACCGGCCCGCGCTCGTGATCAACACCTTCGGCCAACAACGGTTGTGGCCAATGCAGTGATGGCGCGAGGTCCTCTGCGACCCGTTGCGGTAACGCGACACGCCAGGTCAGGATGACGCCCAGCATCAGCACCGTGCCCGCTGCACTGAGGGCGACGCTCATTGAACTCTGGCTGGCGACCCAGCCCCAAAGCAACCCGCCCAGCGCCATACTGCCGAAGAACATCAGGATGTACACTGCCAGCGCCCGGGCTCGCACCCAGGCCGGCACCGAAGTTTGCGCCGCCACCTGAAAATTCGACAGAACGGCGATCCAGGCCGCGCCACTGATCAACATCACCGGAATCAGCAGATAGAAATCCCGCAGCCACGCCAGGGCAAACAATACGATGGCGTAAATCAGGCTGGCGCCAGCTACCAGGCGGTCTACCGCCAACTGTTGACGCAACCTTGGCAGCCACATGGCGCCCAATACCGCGCCAACGCCGACGCTGCCCAGCAACACACCGAATTGCGCCGCACTGCCGTGCAATTCGCCGCGCACAATCAGCGGTAGCAACGACATTCCGGCACTGGCGCCGAAGAAGAACGCCAGAGTCCGGATCAACACCCGTTGCAATGGCCGGGCACTGCGCGCATAGCGCCAGCCAACCCGCATTGCGCTGAACAGCCGCTCGGCCGGCAAGACCGCCACTTTCGCCTCGCGCCGCCAGAGCCAGAGCACAGCGATCACACCGAAAAACGACAATGCATTGAGTGCGAAAGTCGCCCATGGCCCCACCAGACTTACCAGCACGCCGGCGATGGCGGGGCCGACCGCTCGGGCCAGATTGGTCCCGACACTGCTTAAGGCAATCGCCGCTGGCAACTCGTCACCGGGCACCAATTCCGGGGTCAGGGACGACCAAGCCGGCATCATCAACGCCGTACCAGTGCCCATGGCCAGGGTCAACAGCAGCAACAATGGCACGGTCATCAACCCGCTCAGGGTCAGCAATGCCAACAACAACGCCACGCCGGCCATCCAGCCTTGCACCATCAACAGATAACGACGCTTGTCGACAATGTCGGCCAACGCACCCGCCGGCAAGGCGAGAAAAAACATCGGTGCCGCACTGGCGACCTGTACCAGCGACACGGTCATCGGGCTGGCCGACAACGAGGTCATCAACCATCCGGCGCCGACCTCATGCATCCAGGTGCCGATGTTCGAGGCAATGCTGGCCAGCCACAGTCCACGGAAAATCCCGTGTTTCAAAGGACTCCACGGTGAACGGTTAACGGAACTGACAGTACTTTCGCTGGGCTGGCTCATGACGGTTCCCTGATCACGACTACTGTGGGCTTAACAACAGAACAATTGTGGGAGCGAGCTTGCTTGCGACGAGGGAGTGTCAGTCAACCCAAGTGTCATCAGACATTCCGCTATCGCGAGCAAGCTCGCTCCCACAGGGATAGCATCTAATTCAACATTGGCGGCTTACTTGACCTTGCGCTGCGATGCCTTGTGCACCATGGTGTAAGCGTAATCCACGCCCATGCCATACGTGCCGCTGTGTTCCATCACCGCCTCATAAGTATCCTTGTGCGCCCAGTCACGCTGGTATTCGAGTAATGCTTGTTGCCAGATCACCGGCACCACGCCGACCTGAATCATCCGTTGCACCGACATGTCGCTGGTTTCTTTGCTGGCGGTCCTGGGCGCAGCCATATTCCCGAGCCGGAAAAACACATCATGTAATACCGCAATCCCCTGCGGCAGCTCCTACACCGGTTTTTCGGCGCGCTTGAGGAATGGCGCTGACCCGATCATAAATGTTCAAGAACCCACTTTTGAACTGCAGGTGTATCGTTTATATCGCCATTAAAAACAAATTGCGGATCATAACTTTGATTATTTCCTCGCGTTCGACCTCTCCATACCTTTAATGGCAGCCAGAACTCGGCGCCACTCGGCAGCGTTTGAGCGCCAATATCAATATAAAGCGTATCGGCGCTCGTGGGTAACCCCAAATGAACAACCCCCGGAACAGTAAGAACGACGTCCGCAAAGTCGAGACAGGCACTTGCGCAAAATGAGTCAGTAACCAGCGCAAGCTTACCTTTAAAACCTTGGGCATTGACTCCTCTCGAACCCTCTTGATCGACCGAGGAAGTGCTGGGCTGACGCAACCAGTCTTTCTTTTCGTGAAGTGCGAGTTCCATCGATCTGGTTAAACTAAAAACAAATTTATAAGCTTCACTATTTTTTCCATAGTCGCTTTCCATGGCAGTGAGCGCTTTATTGAACGTTGAGAGTGCAAAAGGAGAAACTCGCCACATCGCATACGCACGAGATGGCTCATCCAGGCTTTTTACCAATTTCGAGCCTAACAGAGCGGACAGTATTTCAGCCCCCACTAAACTGTTGCCGCCGCGATTGCCTCGTGTATCAAGCACAACCAGCTTGGCATCATCGAGACTCTTAATGACGTCGAGCATTTTATCGAGGGAAGCATTCTCGGCTGCTGATGGCATGAAGTTGGATACATGTATCCAATATCGCCCGCCCCCCAAATCCTTGAGAGATTGGACCGGTTGAGGCTGGTGCAGGAAAGCCTCTAATTGTCCGGAGTCTTCTTGCCATAACAAAGTAAAATTTTGTCTTGCTCCATTTGGGAGAATAACCAGACAGCTTTTTGACAAGACCCTCGCCAGCACAGGATAGTTGGCATCATCGACCGTTAACTGCGTAGCCAAATGCAACCAGACCGACTTCAGGCTAAGTCTACGATCAACATAAGGAGATATTTCACTCTCTAGTATCTCGTGAACTGATTTGTCATCACACGATATAACCTTGGAATCAATCGGCGGTAACGGCACAGGCCAATTTTTTGCGGCGTGCTTTACAACAAAATCCTGCCCCTGCATGTCCAGAATAAAACCTGCCCAAGAAGAACCCCCAGGATTACTTTGACTCAGCCCTACGTGTCCATCCTTGAAGCCCGCGATGTAAAAATCAAGCACGGCTTGAGAGTCTTTCTTTGAGTTGACACGTTTTGCCAGCTGACTAGCCTCCAGATAACCCTGTTCGACCCAGTCTGTAAAAGACTCATTATTACTATCTATAGCACCCGGATGAGAATCAACTATCAGTTGCCGAATAACAGAAAGATCATTGACAGTTAGCTCCTGCCAATTTTTTACAGGCACTTCATCAGCCAATACAAAAGGCGACAACACAACAGAAAGAAGCATCAAGCATAAGCTTTTAAGGGGAAAGGCATTAGCATTACAAGTCATTTAAAACACCAAAAAAGCAGACAAATGATGATCACATAGATGTCATCTGATCTTTGCGCGCCTAATGCCCAACCGACTGATCCACACTGCTAGCAAAATCACCGAACCGCCGAGCAACAACCGCCCCAGTTCTTCATGCTGGTTCCAGATCAGCAGATTGATCAGCAACCCCACCGGCACATGCAGGTTGTTCATCACCGCCAGGGTCCCGCCGTTGACCAGGCACGCGCCTTTGTTCCACCAGTAGAGCCCCAAAGCGGTCGAAACCAGGCCGAGGAACAGCAGCACGCCCCATTGCAGCGGTGCTTCGGGCAGGAAGTTCTGTTTGCCGAACAGCAGAAACGCCGGCAATGCCACCGCCAGTGCGCCAAGGTAGAAATAACCGAAGCGTCGGTAGTGCGGCAGATCGCTCGGGTGGCGGGCAACCAGGTGTTTATAGAGTACCTGCCCGGCGGCGTAGGTGAAGTTGGCCAGTTGCAGCAACAGGAAACCCATGAAGAAGTCCGGGTTGATCCGGTCAAAGCGAATCACCGCCGCCCCCGCCACCGCCACCAGCGCCGCGACCAGGGCCCAGGGATTGAAGCGACGATTCAGTGCATCCTCAATCAGGGTCACATGCAACGGCGTGAGGATGGTGAACAGCAACACTTCCGGCACCGTCAATACGCGAAAGCTCAGGTACAGGCAGACGTAGGTCACGCCGAACTGCAACGCGCCGATCAGCAGCATGCCGCGCATGAATGCCGGTTCCACCGAACGCCAGCGGGTCAGAGGAATGAACACCAACCCTGCCAGCAGCACACGTACGAGTACTGCGAAGTAACTGTCGACATGACCGGCCAGGTATTCGCCGATCAAACTGAAGGAAAACGCCTGGATCAGCGTGACAAAAAGTAGATAGCCCATGCTCGCCTCATTTCGAATGGCGGCGACGATAACGGGTTTTGCTACTGATCGCGAACGCTAAACCAACACAAAAACTGTGGGAGCGGGCTTGCTCGCGAAGAGGGAGTGTCAGTCGACATAAATGTGGGATGACACACCGCTTTCGCGAGCAAGCCCGCTCCCACAAGGGTTATGTGTACGCTCAAAAAATCCCGGGCAAAAAAAAGCCCGATCTCGCTAAAGCGTTCAATCGGGCAAGAGCACTCAGGAGCAACAAGTGCGAAGGGAGGTTCGATGCGCGTGCAGGCTTGAAGGGTTGCGCCAGGTCACTAGACCATCCAGCGATTATCCGGCGATTAACGGGTCAGGCCACTTGCGAAAGCTTGGCGTTCGCCTGGTTCAGGCCTTTCTCCTGGAAGTCACCGCCCAGGTTCATGCCTTCGGCGTGGATGAACGTCACGTCGTGGATACCGATGAAGCCCATGACCTGACGCAGGTATGGTTCCTGGTGATCGGCGGCGCTGCCGGCATAGATGCCGCCGCGAGCCGTCAACACGTAGGCGCGCTTGCCGCTGAGCAGGCCTTGCGGGCCGGTTTCGGTGTACTTGAAAGTCACGCCGGCACGCAGCACATGGTCGAGCCAGGCTTTCAGGGTGCTGGGAATCGCGAAGTTGTACATGGGCGCGGCCATGACCAGCACATCGGCGGCGAGCAATTCATCGGTCAACTGGTTGGAGCGTTCCAGGGAAGCCTGCTCGATGTCACTGCGCTGCTCGGCGGGCTTCATCCAGCCACCCAGCAAGTTGATGTCCAGGTGCGGCACCGGCTTGACGGCCAGGTCCCGGACGGTGATCTGGTCATTCGGGTGAGCGGCTTTCCACTGGCTGATGAAGGTCTGGGTCAGTTGACGGGAAATCGAATCTTGCTGACGGGCACTGCTTTCGATGATCAGAACGCGGGACATGGGATGTAGCCTCCATCTGAGAATGCTGTAGGTCGATGGAGTGAAGGTTAAACAGAGTCATATCGATGAAAAAGCGCAAATAACTGCTATAACCCATCAATAAATTCGTTTATAAGCTCAGCATACTCTGTGGGAGCGGGCTTGCTCGCGAAGGCGGTGTGTCATTCACGTTGATATCGACTGGCACGGTCTCTTCGCGAGCAAGCCCGCTCCCACAGAAGATTGTTGTCATTTCGGGGTGCAGCTCAGCTCGATGCGCAGCTTGATGATGTTGCGGCTGAACTTGGCGGTGGCATTTTTGTGCTTGCCGGCCGGTACGTCGATCTTGCGGGTACGTGGTGCTTCCGGGCCATTAATGAAAACGGCTTTGCAGCTTGCATCGACGTCGCCGTAGTTGGCCACCTGAATGGAGCCGATGTCGCTATCCGTGTCGTAGGTCTGGTAATCGATCTTCATGCCGTTGAGGTCTTTCTTCACATCGATCGGGTAAGCCATCGCCGTCAGCGGCAGCAGCGCCAGCAGCACACAACAGAATTTTTTCATTCAGCAGCCTCCAATAAGGGCTGCCAGCTTAGGACAAGAGGAGCTCAACATGAAAGCGCCCCGCGTGACCCTTGATCAATGGCGAACGCTGCAGGCTGTGGTCGATCACGGTGGTTTCGCCCAGGCCGCCGAGGCGCTGCATCGCTCGCAATCGTCGGTCAGCTACACCGTGGCACGCATGCAGGATCAGCTCGGCGTGCCGTTGCTGCGCATCGACGGACGCAAAGCCGTGCTGACCGAAGCCGGCGGCGTGCTGTTGCGGCGCTCCCGGCAACTGGTGAAACAGGCCAGCCAACTCGAAGACCTGGCCCATCATATGGAGCAGGGCTGGGAAGCCGAAGTACGCCTGGTGGTCGATGCCGCTTACCCAAGCGCCCGCCTCGTCCGCGCCTTGACCGCATTCATGCCGCAAAGCCGTGGCTGCAGGGTGCGCCTGCGTGAGGAAGTGCTGTCGGGCGTGGAGGAAGTCCTGCTCGAAGGCGTGGCCGACCTGGCCATCACCGGGTTCAGTATTCCCGGTTACCTGGGCGCGGAATTGAGCGACGTCGAGTTCATCGCGGTTGCCCACCCGGAACATCCCCTGCACCGCCTCAACCGCGAACTGAGCTTCCAGGACCTGGAAAGCCAGATGCAAGTGGTGATCCGCGACTCGGGGCGCCAGCAACCACGGGACGTCGGCTGGCTCGGTGCCGAACAACGCTGGACTGTCGGTAGCCTGGCCACCGCCGCGACTTTCGTCAGCAGCGGCCTGGGTTTTGCCTGGCTACCCAGGCACATGATCGAACGAGAGCTCAAGGAAGGTACGCTCAAGGTGCTACCGTTGGATCAGGGCGGTAGCCGCAACCCGAGCTTTTACCTGTATTCGAACAAGGACAAACCGCTGGGACCTGCCACGCAGATTCTCATCGAACTGCTGCGTACGTTTGACACTGCACCACTGGACGCACCGTTCGCCGCCCCCGAACAAGCCTGACACGGAGTGTATGCATGGCCTATTTCGAACACGAAGGTTGCAACCTGCACTATGAGGAATATGGCCACGGCACGCCGCTGCTGCTGGTCCACGGTCTCGGCTCCAGCACGCTGGACTGGGAAAAACAGATCCCGACACTTGCCACCCGTTACCGGGTGATCGTTCCTGATGTACGCGGCCACGGCCGCTCCGACAAGCCCCGGGAGCGCTACAGCATCGCCGGTTTCAGCGCTGATCTGGTCGCGCTGATGGAGCATCTGAACCTTGGCCCGACGCATTATGTGGGGCTTTCCATGGGCGGCATGATCGGCTTTCAACTGGGCGTGGATCAGCCGCTACTGCTGAAAAGCCTGTGCATCGTCAACAGTGCGCCCGAGGTCAAGCTGCGCAGCCGCGACGATTACTGGCAGTGGTTCAAGCGCTGGAGCCTGATGCGCGTGCTGAGTCTGGGGGCTATCGGCAAGGCCTTGGGCGACAAGTTGTTCCCCAAGCCCGAGCAGGCAGAATTGCGACAAAAGATGGCCGAGCGCTGGGCAAAAAACGACAAACATGCTTATCTCGCCAGCTTCAATGCCATTGTGGGCTGGGGGGTCCAGGAACGACTTTCGAAAGTCACCTGTCCAACCCTCATCGTCAGTGCCGACCGTGACTACACACCGGTGGCGCTGAAGGAAAGCTACGTAAAACTGCTGCCTGATGCGCGGCTGGTGGTGATCGCCGATTCACGCCACGCCACGCCGCTGGACCAGCCGGAACACTTCAACCAAACACTGCTGGATTTTCTGACCGCAGTCGACACCACCACTCAGGATCACTGAACCATGCTGAAAAAAATCGCCCTCGCCGCAGGCTCCGTCCTGTTTGCCGCCAACCTGATGGCCGCAACGCCGGAAAAGGCACCGCACGTGCTGCTGGAAACCACCAACGGCCAGATCGAAATCGAACTGGACCCGGTCAAGGCCCCGATCAGTACCAAGAACTTCCTTGCGTACGTCGATAGTGGTTTCTACAACAACACGATTTTCCACCGGGTGATTCCGGGGTTCATGGTCCAGGGCGGTGGCTTCACCCAGGCCATGCAGCAAAAAGACACCAAGGCACCGATCAAGAACGAGCACAACAACGGCCTGGTCAACGTTCGTGGCACCTTGTCCATGGCCCGTACTTCGGTGCCTGACTCGGCCACCAGCCAGTTCTTCATCAACGTCAAGGACAACGACTTCCTTGACCAGGGTGACGGCTACGCTGTGTTCGGCAAAGTGGTCAAAGGCATGGACGTGGTCGACATCATCGTCAATTCGCCAACCACCGTTCGTAACGGCATGAAGGACGTGCCAGCCGACCCGGTGTTCATCAAGTCGGCCAAGCGCATCGACTGAGACTAAGCTGGACAAGGATGTCCGAGCCGTTGCCGGTGTTTGCCGGCAACGCTCAAACCGTTAAAAGGAGAGCCCGTTCGCGGGCGAACAACCCATGCTTTATCGCCGCTTTGAAAAACTGATCGATGTTTTCCGTGAAGCACCAACGGCGTCTCCGCCGGACCGGGTTTTCCCTTTTTATACCTATTACCTCAAGCAGGTCTGGCCAAGCTTCGCCGCCCTGCTGATCGTCGGGCTGATTGGTGCATTGATCGAGGTGGCGTTGTTCAGCTACCTGAGCCGCATCATCGACCTGGCCCAAGGTACGCCGAACATCAATTTGTTCCAGGAACACGCCCTGGAACTGACCTGGATGGTGGTGGTTGCGCTGGTTCTGCGCCCTATATTCGTTGGCCTGCATGACCTGCTGGTGCACCAGACCCTCAGCCCCAGTATGACCAGCATGATCCGCTGGCAAAACCACAGTTATGTGCTCAAGCAGAGCCTGAATTTTTTCCAGAATGATTTCGCCGGGCGCATCGCCCAACGCATCATGCAAACCGGCAACTCACTGCGCGACTCCGCCGTGCAGGCCGTCGATGCCCTGTGGCATGTGCTGATCTACGCCATCAGTTCGCTGGTGCTGTTCGCCGAAGCCGACTGGCGCCTGATGCTCCCGCTGCTGACCTGGATCGTCGCTTTCATCAGTGCCCTCTGTTACTTCGTACCCAGGGTGAAGGATCGCTCGGTGATGGCCTCTGATGCGCGCTCCAAACTCATGGGGCGGATTGTCGACGGCTATACCAATATCACCACCCTGAAGCTGTTCGCCCACACCAACTTCGAACAGCAATACGCCCGCGAAGCCATCAAGGAACAGACCGAGAAGGCACAACTGGCCGGCCGCGTGGTCACCAGCATGGACGTGGTCATCACCAGCCTGAACGGCTTGCTGATCGTCTGCACCACCGGCCTCGCCCTGTGGTTGTGGACCCAGTCGCTGATCACCGTCGGCGCCATCGCTCTGGCCACTGGTTTGGTGATCCGCATCGTCAACATGTCCGGCTGGATCATGTGGGTGGTCACCGGCATTTTTGAAAACATCGGCATGGTGCAGGACGGTCTGCAGACCATTTCGCAACCGGTCACCGTCACCGACCGCGACCAGGCCAAACCCCTGGCGGTGGCCCGCGGAGAAGTGCGTTTCGAGCATGTGGATTTTCACTACGGCAAGCAGAGCGGGATCATCGGCGACCTCAACCTGAGCATCAAAGCCGGTGAAAAAATCGGCCTGATCGGCCCGTCCGGTGCTGGTAAATCGACCCTGGTGAACCTGCTGCTGCGCCTGTATGACGTGGAAGGCGGACGCATCCTGATCGACGGCCAGAACATCGCCGACGTCAGCCAGGAAAGCCTGCGCGAGCGCATCGGCATGATCACCCAGGACACCTCGCTGCTGCACCGTTCAATCCGTGACAACTTGCTGTATGGCAAACCCGACGCCACCGACGCCGAACTCTGGGAGGCCGTACACAAGGCCCGGGCCGACGGGTTCATTCCTTCACTGTCGGACGCAGAGGGCCGCACCGGTTTCGATGCCCACGTTGGCGAGCGCGGGGTGAAACTCTCCGGTGGCCAGCGCCAGCGCATCGCCATTGCCCGTGTGCTGCTCAAGGACGCGCCGATTCTGATCATGGACGAAGCCACGTCAGCACTGGATTCGGAAGTCGAAGCGGCGATCCAGGAAAGCCTCGAAACCCTGATGCAGGGTAAAACCGTGATCGCCATCGCACACCGGCTCTCGACCATCGCCCGCATGGACCGGCTGGTGGTACTGGAAAACGGCAAGATCGCCGAAACCGGCAGCCATGCCGAACTGCTGGCCCATGGCGGTTTGTATGCGCGCTTGTGGCAACACCAGACCGGCGGGTTTGTCGGGATCGACTGAGCATTGCTGCGACCACAAACCCTGTGGGAGCGGGCTTGCTCGCGAATGCGGTAGATCATTCAACAACGATGCCGACTGATACACCGTCTTCGCGAGCAAGCCCGCTCCCACAGGGATTGGCGTGACCGATGGACCCAAAACACCGCCAGAACCCTTCAACAACGGGTCCTGGCGGTTTTTTCTGCCTGCTGGAATTCTGAAAAAACCCTGCTGTACTCACTGCAACGTTCTGGAGGTGGTTCTGCAGTCCATCGGCTGGATGCTCAAGGCTGCATAATCTCGAAAGGGCTCACTCTCATGTCTCTGTTAAAACGTTCGGCTACAGAGTTGGTAGGTACGTTCTGGCTGGTGTTGGGTGGTTGCGGCAGTGCGGTGCTGGCGGCGGCTTTTCCGGATGTGGGGATCGGTCTTCTCGGGGTGTCCTTCGCGTTTGGCCTGACCGTGCTGACCATGGCCTTCGCCATTGGCCATATTTCCGGCTGTCATCTCAATCCTGCGGTATCCCTCGGCCTGGTGGTGGGTGGGCGGTTTCCGGCCAATGAATTGCCGGCCTACATCATTGCCCAGGTCATTGGCGGCGTGATTGCAGCCGCCCTGCTGTACTTCATTGCCAGCGGCAAACCCGGTTTCGAACTGGCGGGAGGATTGGCATCCAACGGCTATGGCGAACACTCGCCCGGCGGCTATTCGATGGCCGCAGGGTTTGTCTGTGAACTGGTAATGACGGCGATGTTCATCCTGATCATCCTCGGCGCCACCGACAAACGTGCACCGGCTGGACTGGCACCGATTGCCATCGGCCTGGGGCTGACGCTAATCCACCTGATCTCGATCCCGGTCACCAACACCTCGGTCAACCCGGCGCGCAGCACCGGCCCGGCGCTGATCGTCGGCGGCTGGGCGATTCAACAACTGTGGATGTTCTGGGTCGCACCGCTGCTCGGTGCAGTCGTCGGCGGCGTGCTGTATCGCTGGCTGGGCAAGGAAGACACCTGACACACTGCGCGGTGAAGATCAGCCTTGTCGATAAGGCAAGGCTGACTTCGCATCCTCCGCATAAGCCAGTACCCCCAACCGCTCCTGCTCCAGGAAGTCTTTCACCGCCGCTTTCAATCCCGGATGCCGCAAGTAGTGCCAGGAATGGGTGATCACCGGCTCGAATCCGCGAATCAATTTATGCTCCCCCTGAGCCCCCGCATCGAAGCGCTGGAAACCGTTGGCGATGGCGTATTCCATGCCCTGGTAGAAGCAGGTCTCGAAATGCAGGCGGTCGAACTCCGCCAGGCAACCCCAGTAACGCCCGTAGAAACTGTCGCCCCCCACCAGGCTGAAAGCCATCGCCACCGGCCGTGATCCCTGTTTGGCCAGCACCACGCGAATCGATTCGGGCATGCGTTCGGCCAACAGGCTGAAAAATTCTCGCGTGAGATACGGCGCTTGCCGGCGCACCGCGTAAGTATTGGCGTAGCAGGCATAGACGAAATCCCACTGTGCCTGGCTCAGCTCTCGACCTTCAAGCCACTCGAATTCAATGCCCTGCCCCGCCACTTGCTCCCGCTCTTTGCGCATCTGTTTGCGCTTGCGCGAACTGAGCACGTCGAGGAAGTCCTGAAAATCCCGGTAGCCGCGATTCTGCCAGTGGTATTGACAGCCAACGCGCTGCAACCAGCCGGGCTGCTCGCTCAATGCCGCGTCGGTGAACGCATCGGTGAAATTGATGTGGGCGCTGGAGAGCCCCTCAAGCTCAAGGTAACCCGGCAGGCTTTTCAATAACTCGAAGCCGTCTTCGACCGTGGCCGCCAACAGCCGTGGCCCGGTAACGGGACTGAACGGCACGGCGGCCAACAGCTTGGGGTAGTAGTCGATGCCGGCGCGTTCACAGGCATCGGCCCAGGCGTGATCGAACACGTACTCGCCGTAGGAATGCCATTTGCGATAACCGGGCAGCGCAGCGATCAGGCGGTCACCTTCAACGTGCAGCAGATGCTCGGGCTGCCAGCCGGAATGGGGGCCGACGCTGCCGCTGTCTTCCAGCGCGCTCAAAAAAGCGTGACGCAGAAAAGGCTGAGTCTCGGGCACCAGGGCGTCCCAGGTCCGCGGGGCGATTTCTGACAGTCTTTGCAGGCGTTGCAACGGCATCACCATCCTCACTTTTCATGGTGTGAAAGCCTCGCGAGTATCGCCGATCGCTCTCCTTTGCACACGATCAATTCGACGACAGCGCTCTAACTCAATAGTTCACGACGACTCTGTATCGTCATCGACATGACATCACATCGCCACCGCTCTGTCATAAACCATCGCGATACTGGCGCCTGTTTTTAGAGCGCCGGGTTATACCCGGCCACTGTTTTCCGCCCCTTACGGTCGGTTGTGTCCGGATGGCTCTGTCATCCCCTCTCATCTTCGGAGATTGATATGCGTCTTGCTTCCACGAAAACTGCGGCGGCCTTGTGCGGTGGCCTGCTGTTGGCCATGAGTGTTCCGGCCAGTGCCGCAGTCGACGCCAAACTGCTCGACATGCTCAAGGCTAACGGCTCGATCACCAACGCGCAGTACAGCGAACTGCAAGCCGAGCTGGCCAGGGATCAGAAAGACCAGCAGATCGCGCGTCAGGCTCAGCAAGAGACTAACGAGCAAATCGCGGCCACCGCGAAGAAAACCGAGGCACTGAGCACCTTCGACCAGAAGCTGGCCTGGGCCGCCAAGACCCAATTCAAGGGTGACGTGCGTTTCCGTGAAGAAACCGTGCACAACGATGGCGTGCCAAACAACAAGGACCAGGATCGTCAGCGCATTCGTGCCCGCCTGGGTGCCTACAGCGAAATCAACCCGCAGGTCGACACTGGTATCCGTATCGCCACCGGCAGCAACGACGACGCTCGTTCGACCAACCAGGATCTGAACAACTACTTCGACAAGAAGCAGATCTGGCTGGACCTGGGTTACATCGACTACCACCCTGACGCGATCAAGAACCTGCACCTGGTTGGCGGCAAGATGCCGCAACAGTGGGTGAGCATGGGCGACATCATCTGGGATAGCGACATCAACCCTGAAGGTCTGGCCGTCACTTACAAGTACCCGCTGAGCGGCAGCACCGAGCTGTTCGGTAGCGCCGGTCACTACACCCTCAAGGACAACGTCGACGGTGAAGGCGTGCAGTTCAAGCACGACCTGCGCCTGTACGCTGGTCAGTTGGGTGGTCGCTTCGCCATCACCGACAGCATGAAAATGACGTTGGGCGGCAGTATCTACTCCTACGACAACGACAGCAGCAGTGCCTGCCCTACCTCCGGCACCGTTACCACGCCATGCGCCCTGGCCGTCAACGGCAACAGCCCGAACGAAACCTTCAAACTGTACGAAGGTTTTGGCCAGCTGGACTTCACCAACCTGCCGGTTCCGCTGTCGCTGTACGGTCAGTACGTCAACAACACCGATGCCAGCAACGACCAGGACACTGGCTGGCTGGCCGGTGTGAAGTCCAAGGTCTACGGCTTCAACCTGGACTACAACTACCGCGACGTGCAGCGTAACGCCGTGGTGGGTGCCTTCACCGACTCCGACTTCGCCAACGGCTTCACCGGTTCGCGCGGCAGCAAGCTGAAAGTGAGCTACGATCTGGACAAGAACTTCGCCCTGGGCGCGACCTACTTCATGGCGACCTCGGACCAGACCAACGCCAACATCAAGAAAACCGATTCGGACATCAACACCCTGCAACTGGATGCCGAAGCCAAGTTCTGATTCACCCCGCTACACGACCCGGGCAAGGAAGCCCGGGCCGCTTTTACAGCCTGGCGTTGGTGTGTCGGTCCCCATCATCCTCCGACACATCAACGCGAGTCTGTTTTCACATCCCCGCCTGCACCCTTCAATTGTGGCGAGCGAGCTTGCTCGCGCTGGACTGCGAAGCAGTCCCGAACTCAGCCACCGCGTTTTACCGGACACACCGCATCAGCTTGTCTTGCGACTGCTTCGCAGCCGAGCGGGAGCAAGCTCCCTCGCCACAAATGCCCAACCCAAAAAAAATCGCAGCTTTCGGCTGCGATCTTTTCATCTGCTGCGACAGTTAATTCAAACTCAGCGCTTGCGCAGCAACACGCTACCAATCGAATAACCGGCGCCGAACGAGCTGAGCACGGCCAGCGAGCCGGCGGCCAGATCGTCCTGGTTCTTGTGGAAGGCAATCACGGAGCCGGCGGAACTGGTGTTGGCGTAGGTGTCGAGAATCACCGGCGCTTCCTGTTCGGTGGCGTCGCGGCCCAGCAGTTTCTTGACGATCAGGTGATTCATGCTGAGGTTGGCCTGGTGCAACCAGAAACGCTTCACGTCGCTGACGTTGAGCTGGTTCTCTTCCAGGTGCGTAGCCACCAGTTCGGCCACCATCGGGCACACGTCGCGGAACACCTTGCGACCTTCCTGCACGAACAGTTTGTCCCTGGCGCCAATACCCTCTTCCGCCGCGCGGTTGAGGAAGCCGAAGTTGTTGCGGATGTTGTTGGAGAACTTGGTCAGCAGCTTGGTGCTGACGATGTCGAACTGGTACTTGGAAGTGGCCAGGTCGGCACGTTCGATGATCACCGCGGTGGCGGCGTCGCCGAAGATGAAGTGGCTGTCGCGGTCACGGAAGTTCAGGTGGCCGGTGCAGACTTCCGGGTTGACCATCAGGATCGCCCGGGCCTGACCCAGTTGCACGCTGTTGGCAGCGGTCTGGATACCGAAGGTCGCCGAAGAGCACGCCACGTTCATGTCGAAACCGAAACCCTGGATGCCCAGCGCTTCCTGGACTTCGATGGCAATGGCCGGGTAAGCGCGTTGCAGGTTGGAGCAGGCAACGATCACGCCGTCGATATCGGCAGCGGTCTTGCCGGCGCGCTGCAGGGCTTGTTCGGCAGCGCCGATGGCCATCTGGCACAGCACCGACCACTCGTCGTTGGAGCGTTCCGGCAGGCGCGGGGCCATGCGTTGCGGGTCAAGGATGCCTTCCTTGTCCATGACAAAGCGGCTCTTGATGCCAGAGGCTTTCTCGATGAACGCGGCGCTGGACTCGGTCAATGCTTCCACTTCACCGCGTGCGATGGCATCGGCGTTGTCGGCGTTGAATTGCGCCACGTAAGTATTGAAAGACTGCACCAGCTCTTCGTTGGAAATGCTGTTGGCCGGGGTGTACAGGCCGGTGCCACTGATGACGACGTTATGCATGGTCGTGTCTCTAATCTGTTCAGGCAGAAAGCATTGGCACCGTCGTACCAACACGCAAAGGGTCTATTCCAGTCCGGGGACGCAAACCTGGCATCGCTTAATTCCGACCCGCCCGCAACCGTGAAGGCTCAAAACCGCGGGGCCGGTGTTTATAGGCGCGAAGTTTGCCATAAACGTGGGCATTTCGCCCCTATTTGCTGGATCAAACTCCCACTGACACACCACCTGACCTGTGGGAGCGGGCTTGCTCGCGAAGGCGGTGTATCAGGCGACAGTGATATCGACTGACACGACGCCTTCGCGAGCAAGCCCGCTCCCACAGGGTATTGCACCAGCCTCGGGTCTACGGTTCGACTTGCGACCACTGCTTGTTCAGGCGCTTGTCGGAAATCGGCACCTTGGTCCCCAATTGCTGGGCAAACAGCGACACCCGGTATTCCTCCAGCCACCAGCGATACAACTCCAGCTGCGGATCGCGCTTGCCTTCCTGGGCATGTTTGTTGGCGCGGGTCTGGTATTGCGTCCACAGGCCGCTCAATTCACCGCTCCAGACCCGGTCTCGCTGGACCTGGGCACCGATTTTTTCGAAACGCTGTTCGATGGCCTTGAGATAACGCGGCAACTCCTTGAGCCATTGCATCGGCGTTTCCCGGACAAACCCCGGATACACCAGGTGGCTGAGTTGCTGCTTGATGTCGTTCAGGGCCACGGCTTGCGCAAGATCAATCTTGCCCTTGAAGCGCTTTTGCAAGCCATGCCAATGCTTGAGGATTTCCAGGGTCAGCTTCGCCACACGCTCGGCGTGCTCGGTCCAGGCGCCACGCTTGCGCTCGGCCAGCGACGCCAATCCGGCGCCGTCACGGGGCAACGGCTCTTCGCCTTCGAGAATGCAGCTGTCGAGGCTGGCCAGCAGAATGTCTTCCACCAGCGCATCGACACGCCCCATGTCGCGGTACAGCAGGCCCAGTTCGGTCAGACCCGGCAACTTGCCACGGAGGAATTTCGCCGACTCGGCCAATTGCTGCATCAGCAAGCGTTGCAGGGCACGGCGATGCTGGAACTCGGCTTCGGCCGGGGTCGAGAAACGCCCTTCCTTGACTGTGCCCGCCTCTTCCACCAGCGCCGGATAGACCGTCATCGACAGCCCGGCGATCTTCTGTTGGGTTTTCTCGGCCACGGCGGCAAACACTTTCGGCTCCACCGGCTGCTGGCTCTTCGCGGTTTGTGGCACCGCCAATGCAGCCTGGCTGGCCTCGGCGAAACGCGCCGTCAGTTCGGCCAGATCGCGCCCCTCACCGAGGAACTTGCCCTGGCCGTCGACGATCTCCAGGTTCATCCGCAGATGGCTTTCGACCTGCTGCGCCGCCTCGGCCCAGGCCTCATCGCTGACCCGCGCTCCGGTCATGCGCAGCAACTCACGACCCAACGCCTGGGGCAGCGAACCCTCGGCAAAGGTCATGCGCTGCAGGGCGGCCTTGACGAAGTCCGGTACCGGCACGAAGTTCTTGCGCAGGGCCTTGGGCAGGTTTCGCACCAGGGCAATGCACTTGGCTTCGATGACACCCGGCACCAGCCAGTCCAGGCGTTCCGGCGGCAGCATCGGCAACAGCGGTGCCGGCACGCGCAGGGTCACGCCATCCCGTGGATGGTTGGGTTCGAAGTGGTAGCTCAGGGCCAACTCCAGATCACCGATGTGCAGCGTATCCGGGTAATGCTGCGCTGTGACCTCACTGGCTTCACGGGCCAGCACGTCTTCCTCACGCATGATCAGCAGCTGCGGATCTTTCTGACTGTTGATCCGGTACCAGCTGTCGAAAGTCGCCGTCTGATGAATCTCCGCCGGCAGGCGCGCATCGTAGAAGGCGTACAGGGTTTCTTCATCGGCAAGGATGTCGCGACGGCGGGCCTTGGCCTCCAGTTCGTCGAGTTGCTCCAGCAGTTGCTTATTGGCCGTCAGGCACTTGGCTTTCGACTGAATCTCGCCGCGCACCAGCGCTTCGCGGATGAACAGTTCGCGGGACACTACCGGGTCGACCGGACCGTAATGCACCGGCCGGCGACCGACCACGATCAACCCGAACAGGGTGATCTGCTCGAACGCCACGACCTGGCCGCGCTTCTTTTCCCAATGCGGTTCGAAGTGGTTTTTCTTGATCAGGTGCCCGGCCAGCGGCTCAATCCAGTCGGCGTCAATCTTGGCGACCATACGTGCATAGAGCTTGGTGGTTTCCACCAGCTCGGCGGTCATCAGCCATTGCGGGCGTTTCTTGCCGATGCCCGAGGACGGGTGAATCCAGAAGCGCCGCTGACGGGCGCCAAGGTAATCGCCCTCTTCGGTTTTCTGGCCGATCTGGCTCAGCAACCCCACCAGCACCGCTTTGTGCAGCTTCGGATAGTCCGCGGGTTCTTTATTGAGGCTCAACTGCATGTCGCGACAGATCAGGCTCAACTGACGATGGGAGTCGCGCCATTCGCGCAGGCGCAGGTAATTCAGGAAATTCTTGCGGCACCAATTGCGCAGCGGGTTGGCACCCAGCGCCTGACGCTGCTCTTCGAAACCGCACCACAGATTGACCAGTCCGGCGAAGTCCGAGTCGGCGTCTTTCCATTGGGCATGGGCCTGATCTGCCGCCTGCTGACGCTCCGGTGGACGTTCACGCGGGTCCTGAATCGACATCGCGCTGGCGACGATCAGCACTTCCTGCAAGCTGCCGAGCTTGGCTGCTTCGAGCAGCATGCGGCCCATGCGCGGGTCCACCGGCAGCCGCGCCAATTGACGACCGAGCGGGGTCAACTGGCTGTTGCGATCCACCGCCGAGAGTTCCTGCAGCAGGTTGTAACCGTCGCTGATGGCCTTGCCATCCGGCGGCTCGATGAACGGGAACGCGCTGACCTCACCAAGGCGCAGGTGCAGCATCTGCAAAATGACTGCCGCAAGGTTGGTACGCAAGATTTCCGGATCGGTAAATTCCGGGCGACCGAGGAAATCTTCTTCGCTGTACAGGCGTACGCAAATGCCCGGCTCGACCCGTCCGCAACGGCCCTTGCGCTGGTTGGCGCTGGCCTGGGAAATGGCTTCGATGGGCAGGCGCTGGACCTTGGCGCGGTAGCTGTAGCGGCTGATGCGTGCGGTGCCGCTGTCGATCACGTAGCGGATGCCCGGCACGGTTAGCGAGGTTTCCGCGACGTTGGTCGCCAGTACCACGCGACGGCCCGGGTGCGACTGGAAAATCCGCTGTTGCTCCGCCGGCGAAAGGCGCGCATACAACGGCAGGATTTCAGTGTGCTTGAGCTGAGCCTTGCGCAGCATGTCGGCGGCGTCGCGAATCTCGCGCTCACCGGGCAAAAACACCAGCACGTCACCGGGACTGCGGCGTTCGCTGCGCTCGTAAGCAGCAATTTCGTCGAGGGTGGCGAGGATCGCCTGATCCACGGTCAAGTCATCTTCGACGCGATTACCCTCTTCGTCCTGCTCAAGCGTCAGCGGGCGATACCAAGTGTCCACCGGGAAGGTACGCCCGGACACTTCGACAATCGGTGCATCGTCGAAGTGCTTGGAAAAGCGCTCCAGATCGATGGTCGCCGAGGTGATGATGACTTTCAGGTCCGGGCGGCGCGGCAGCAGGGTTTTCAGGTAGCCGAGCAGGAAATCGATGTTGAGGCTGCGTTCGTGGGCTTCGTCGACGATGATCGTGTCGTAGCGTTCCAGATAGCGGTCGTTCTGGGTTTCCGCCAGCAGGATGCCGTCGGTCATCAGCTTGATCAGAGTATTGGAATCGCTCTGATCCTCGAAGCGCACCTGATAACCGACCAGCGCGCCCAGCGGCGTACCGAGTTCTTCGGCAACCCGGCTGGCCACGCTGCGCGCAGCGATCCGCCGTGGCTGGGTGTGACCGATCAGGCCATGCTGGCCGCGACCGATTTCCAGGCAGATCTTTGGCAACTGGGTGGTTTTACCCGAACCGGTTTCGCCGGCAATGATCAGCACCTGGTGCTTTTCCAGCGCTTTCTTGATTTCGTCGCGCTTGGCGGCAATCGGCAAACTGTCGTCGTAACGAATCACCGGCAGGCTGGCCTTGCGCGCCAGCACCTGCTCACAGGACGCCTGCATCCGCGCCACCCACTGGGCCAGCTTGGCCTCGTCGGTTTTCTTGCGCAGCTCAAGCAACTGCCGCCGCAGCCGGTGGCGGTCGGCGAGCATGGCGTGATCGAGGTTTTTCAGCAGTTTGTCGATGGAGGGCGATTCGTCGGTCATCGGGTACGCAATTCAGTCGTCTAGTGGCGCAAGGGGGGCGATTGTCGCAGATTTTACGACCGCTGCGCGGCCGATCGCGAGCAAGCTCGCTCCCACATGGGATCTATAGCGACCACAAAATCGGGGCACGCCACGGTCAAATGTGGGAGCGAGCTTGCTCGCGATCGATTGCGAAGCAATCGCAGAGAACTACTCGTTATCGAGGCCCTTGCGCCGATACGGAAACACATCAATCACCTTCCCCGCCCGAATCGCCTCCTGCAGGCTTTTCCAGTAATCAGCGTTGTACAACTCGCCATGCAGTTGATCGAACAGCTTGCGCTGCCCCGAGTCGGCAAACAGGAACGGCGGAAATTCTTCCGGGAACACGTCCAGCGGCCCGATCGAATACCACGGTTCGGAGGCCATTTCGTCCTCGGGGGTGCGCGGTGCCGGAATGTGGCGGAAGTTGGCCTCAGTGAGGAAGCAGATCTCGTCGTAGTCGTAGAACACCACCCGGCCGTGACGGGTAACACCGAAGTTCTTCAGCAGCATGTCGCCGGGAAAGATGTTGGCCGCCGCCAGTTGCTTGATCGCCAGCCCGTAATCTTCCAGGGCTTCGCGCACCTGCGCCTCGTTGGCGTTTTCCAGGTACAGGTTCAGCGGGGTCATGCGGCGTTCGGTCCAGCAGTGGCGGATCAGCACCGTGTCATCTTCCACCGACACCGTCGACGGTGCGACTTCCAGCAGTTCTTCCAGGCACGCCGGGGCGAACTTGCTCAGCGGGAAACGGAAGTCGGCGAACTCCTGGGTATCGGCCATGCGCCCGACGCGGTCGACGCTCTTCACCAAACGGTACTTTTCGATCACCGTGGCGCGGTCGACGTTTTTCGATGGCGAGAAACGGTCCTTGATGATTTTGAACACGGTGTTGAAACCCGGCAGGGTGAACACGCTCATGACCATGCCGCGTACGCCGGGGGCCATGATGAACTGGTCGTCGGTGTTGGCCAGGTGATTGATCAGCGCCCGGTAGAACTCCGACTTGCCGTGTTTGTAGAAACCGATCGAGGTATACAGCTCGGCGATGTGCTTGCCCGGCAGGATGCGCCTGAGGAAGCCGATGAACTCCGCGGGCACCGGCACATCCACCATGAAATACGAGCGGGTGAAGGAGAAAATGATCGACACGTCCGCTTCGTCGGTGATCAACGCATCGATCTGGATGCCGCGACCTTCGAGGTGCAGCAATGGAATGGCTAGCGGCCATTGCTCATCGGTGGTGTAAATACGCCCCACCAGGTACGCGCCTTTATTGCGGTACAGCACCGAGGAAAATAGCTCGACGCTCAGCTCCGGGTCCTTGCACACCCAATCCGGCAGGTTCTCGCGCAGCTGCGCTTCGAGGCGTTGCAGGTCACCGGGCAGGTCGGCGTAATCCTCGCTGAAGCGGTAGTCAGCAAAGATGCTGGCGAGCATGGCCGACAATTGGCCTTGCGGCTTGTAGGTGCGGGTTTGCGCGGCCCGGGCCCGGCGCAGGCTCGGCCGGGTGGTGTGGATGAACATGCAGCCATCGCTGATCAAGTCATGGCTGAACAGCCCGCAGAAGATCGAGTTGTACCAGGTCTCGGACAGTTCATCGTCGAAGCGCAGGTCGATCAGGCTGATGTAGGCGCTTTTGACCAGCGGCCAGCAACTGACGTCCAGCGTATCGGCGTCGAACGCAGTGCGCAGGCGCGCCACCGTTTCACCGACTTTTTCTTCGTACAGATTGATCCGTGCCGCCGACGCCGATTGCGTCTCTTGCCACCGGGCCTGTTCGAAGCGGGCCCGGGCGCCGTCAGTGATCTGGCGAAAGTGCTCGCGGTAATCGTCAAAGCCATCGAGGATCAAGCGGGCGATGTCGGCGGCTGGCCACTGCTGCGGCATGGTGAGACCTCTGCGGGAATTCGGAAGGCTGAGCTTAGCCAGTGAACCGGGTGCAGGAGAAGCGTAATTTTCCCGGCGAATTGAATGCCCGGTTTTCGGTTGCCATCGATCACACACTCAGCAACACTTTCGCCCCTCCATCAAGGAAGGACCGCGCTGTGAACCCCATCGATATTTTCCGTTTACTGTCCCTGGCGGCCATTTGGGGTGCGAGTTTCCTGTTCATGCGCATCATCGCCCCGGTGATTGGCAGCATTCCTACGGCTTTTTTCCGTGTATCAATAGCCGCTGCCGGACTGCTGGTGATTCTTGGGCTGATGCGCATCAGTTGGGATTTCAAGGGCAAACTCAAGACCGTGATGCTGCTCGGGGTGATCAATTCCGGCATCCCGGCGACGCTCTATTCGGTCGCGGCACAAGTGCTGCCGGCCGGTTACTCGTCGATTTTCAATGCCACAACCCCCTTGATGGGCGTGCTGATCGGCGGGCTGTTTTTCCATGAACGGCTTACTGGCGCCAAGCTCGGTGGCGTGTTCCTGGGGTTGTTTGGCGTGGGCGTGCTGACCCGTGCCGGTCCGGTGGCGTTCGATATGGGACTGCTGATGGGAGCCGTCGCCTGCCTGCTCGCAACCACTTGCTACGGCTTTGCGGGGTTTCTGGCCCGGCGCTGGCTCGATCAGGCCGGCGGTCTCGATAGCCGCTTGTCGGCACTGGGCAGCATGCTCGGCGCGACATTGTTCCTGCTGCCGCTGTTCGGCTATAGCGTGTTCAACCAGCCACCGGCGAGCTGGGGCGGCTGGAGCGTCTGGCTTTCGTTGTTGGGGTTAGGTCTGGGCTGCACGGCGTTTGCCTACATTATTTACTTCCGGCTGCTGAGCTCGATTGGCCCGGTGAAATCGATGACCACGACCTTTTTGATCCCGCTGTTCGGCGTGTTGTGGGGGGCGTTGTTTCTCGATGAGCCATTGTCGATGGCGCATATCTATGGCGGGTTGTTGATTGCGCTGGCGTTGTGGTTAGTGTTGAAGCCGGCTGCTGTGAAACCTGGCCTGGTGGCTGACCGGTAGGATTGTTGCGAGACGGATGACGCCTTCGCGGGCAAGCCCGCTCCCACAGGGTTCGATGTCGCGTACAAATTTTGTGTACAACATCAAATACTGTGGGAGCGGGCTTGCCCGCGAAAGCGGCTGATCAGACGCCAAAAGTCACAAAGGCCCGGAGCAATGCTCCAGGCCTTCTCGGGTTTACGCCGATTTACGGAACACAAACACCAGTCCGACGATGATCAACAGCATGCCGAACAGGCTCAACAGCGCCAGGCGGTTGCCGAAGATCAGATAGTCCATCACCGCCGTTACCGCCGGCACCAGATAAAACAGGCTGGTGACGTTCACCAGATTGCCCCGGGCGATCAAGCGGTACAGCAACAGCGTCGCCAGCACCGACACCACCAGCCCCATCCATAGCACCGGCACAATGAAACCGCTGCTGTGTTCGAAGTGAAACGGCTGGAAGGGCACGAACACTCCGCACAACAACAGCCCCGCGAGGTACTGCACCGGCAGCGTTCCGAGGGGATTGTCAGTGATGCGTTTTTGCATGATCGAACCAAACGTCATGCTCGCCAGCGCCAGTAAACCGAAGAGCATCCCGGCCAGCGACATCCCGGCCAGTCCGATGCCCTGATAGACCACCATGATCAACCCCGTCAGCCCCAGGGCCAGGCCGAACATCCGGCTCCAGGAGCGCTGGCGCTCCATCAGCACCACCGTGAGGATCGGCTGCACGCCCATGATGGTCGCCATCACCCCGGGCGTGACTTTCAGGTCAAGGGCCAGCAGATAGAAAATCTGATAAGCCCCCAACAACACCACACCGGTGGCCATCGCATACAGCATCGGTTTGCCGCCCTTGGGCAACTTCAGCTTGAGCAAGGGCACCAGCAACACCAGACCGCAAAGCGCGATAACGAAACGAAACATCAGGAAAGCAAAGGGCGACGCGTGGGCCAGCCCCCACTTGGAGAAAATCGCCCCGCTGCTCCACAGCAAAACGAACAGGCTCGTGGAGGCCGCCGCGAGTGCGGACTTTTTCGAAAGGACAAACATGAATACCACCTGTAGTCAGGCAAAAAGCCAACTCAGCAAAAGCTGAAGTTCAGTAGTTTTTTCAGGCGGGCAAGGGACAGCAGATGAAAGCTGATCAGCCCGAAATGCCAACGCCTGGCGGTGATACGACTGCGCACACCGGCGTGCTACTGACAGGTGGGGGGTAATGACTGATCTGCCCGGGCTGCTGATTCCCGCACGGCACGACGCCAGCGTTGACCGCTGAATCGACTACCGCGTTGATGTGGAATGCAGGCATTGGGCTGATCTTTGATCGAGGGAGAAAAAAGTGAGTCCGAAACTCACCGCGCGCCGACTATAACCAGCCCTCGACATGGATTGCAACGACTTGGTCAAAAGGCCAGTAACGACAAGTACAAGGGCGCTGCCTAGGCTTGAGAGCAACTGCAACGCCCAACGATGGGGAATGGAATGCAAGAGATCACATGCCAAGGGAAAGGACTCATCTTCGGTATCAGTTGTACAAGTCTCAGGCCAGAAAGCAGGCCAGCATTACCACCGCTCGACTGCAGAATGAATTGGAGCAAACAGGGGCATTTGACATCGAATTATCGCGAGTTCGCTTCGAAGCAATCGACGCTCAGGCACTCAATGCCTACGATCAGTGGGGCGACACTCATTTTTCATGGCATGACGTCACAGGATGGAAAGCCAGAGAGCCAATGTGTTTCGACCTGGCGATCTGGTTTGATCAGGAATTGTGCGGGCTTTGCTTCGCAAATCCGAACCAGAGCCGTTTGAGAGTGAAAATAGTCCGTCTGGAGGGTAAACCTGCTAACGATCACCCCTTGAAGAGGCACGTAGCAACACTGACATTGACCGCCGTTACCCACTTCGCACGAATCATAGGCAGCGAGCAGATTGAAATTCAGGAGCCGCTTGAAGGTGCAATCACTCTGTATCAACAGCTTGGTTTCGAATTCGATATGGAAGGTCGTCTTGTGATGCTTGTGGAGTACGACTAGTATCGGACCATCTGTTCATTTAATGAGCAACGCTGGAAGCATTATGAAAGCTCTCGTTGAAAACAAAGCTGCATACGCTAAATCTGTCAGAAACAAGCAAAAACGCTCCTCCATGGAATTATCCGAGGGTCAGTTGCGTCGTTTCAAAGAGGCGTTGGCAAACCCGATAATCGACGAACCTGCCGGCGTTCTCGCAGGCGCATCGTTTAAATTCTCGTCATAAAAAAACCGCTCCCAGTGAGCGGTTTTCTATTGCGTGACTGGCCTTAGCCAAACAACCAATACCCCAACAACCCCAGCACCACCACCGCCAAAACCGGTCGCAAAACGCGATACGCCTTGGGATTACGGCGTTTCCACTGTTTGACTACGCCGCTGAATTTGTCGCTGGAGTTCTTGCTCCAGGCATATGCCTTGTTGATCCCACCCACGCGCTCGTCATCCAGGTTCTGAGGAGCGGTAGCACGGCCCAGCCAAGCGCTGATACTGCGATTGATGCGGGTCATGACGCGATTGCTCAGCGGACGCTCGATATCACAGAACAGAATGACGCGGGTCTTTTCCGTTTCGTTCTTGACCCAGTGCACATAGGTTTCGTCGAACATCACGTCTTCACCATCGCGCCAGGCGTAAACCTGGCCGTCGACGAAGATGCGACAATCGTCGGAGTTCGGTGTCGACAACCCCAAGTGGTAACGCAGGGAACCGGCAAACGGATCGCGATGCGGATTGAGGTGGCTGCCGCCCGGTAGCAGCGCAAACATGGCGCCTTTGACGTTGGGAATGCTGCTGACCAGTTCCACGGTTCTCGGGCACAGGGCTTCGGCAGAAGGCAGCGGTTTGTCATACCACTTGAGATAGAAACGCTTCCAGCCCTTCTTGAAGAACGAGCCAAAACCGGCGTCGTTGTTCTTTGCCGCCGCGCGGATATACCCCTCGTCGAACAAGTGCATCGCTTCGTCGCGGATCACTTCCCAGTTGTCCTTGAGCACATCCAGCTCCGGGAACTTGCTGCGATCCAGGTACGGTTTCGAAGGCACACCGGAAAACAGGTACATCAAGGCGTTATAGGGTGCGAACAGTGCCGAATGGTTAACGAACTGACGCAAAACCGGCAGACGCGCCTTGCCGCGTAAATGCACATAGAGGGTGCTGCCGAGAAACAGCAGCAACAACGAGGCCTTCGCGGCAAACGATAAGGTCATCAACAACTCCTTTGAAGATAATCGACATTGCGCCACGCCCATTGCCCGACATGGCTGCCGGCATGATAAACACTGCCGACCTGGTGAAAAACCCGCACTTTTCAACATTCAATGTTAATGAATGTGCAACAAAGCATTGCTTACCATAAGGCGCCTGAACGCTGGCTGATGAAAATCCATCATCAACCGAACAAGATCAATAGTTCGCAACCAGCGATAATGCCTCAGGCATCACCGCCGACCACGACGCGCCAATGCTCAGCGCTTACTGCTGATTCTCCTGCTCGGTAAACAGATCACTGAACAGCATGCTCGACAGGTAACGCTCACCGGAATCCGGCAGGATTACCACTATGGTCTTGCCCTGCATTTCCGGGGTCTCCGCCAATCGTACGGCCACGGCCATGGCGGCGCCGCAGGAAATCCCGCACAAAATCCCCTCTTCCTGCATCAAACGCAAGGCCATGGCCTTGGATTCTTCGTCACTGACCAGCTCCACCCGATCGACGATCGACAAATCGAGGTTCTTCGGCACAAAACCGGCACCGATGCCCTGGATCTTGTGCGGGCTCGGCTTGATTTCTTCACCGGCCAGGGCCTGGGTAATCACCGGCGACACCGCCGGTTCCACCGCCACTGAGAGTATCGGCTTGCCCTGGGTATTCTTGATATACCGTGAAACCCCGGTGATGGTTCCACCTGTTCCGACGCCTGCCACCAGCACGTCGACCGCGCCGTCGGTATCGTTCCAGATTTCCGGGCCGGTGGTTTTTTCGTGGATGGCCGGGTTGGCCGGGTTGTCGAACTGTGCCGGCATGAAGTACTTCGACGGGTCGCTGGCAACGATTTCTCCCGCTTTTTCGATGGCGCCTTTCATGCCTTTGGCCGGCTCGGTCAACACCAGTTCGGCACCCAGTGCCTTGAGCACCTTGCGGCGTTCGATGCTCATGGATGCCGGCATGGTCAGCACCAGTTTGTAGCCACGGGCAGCGGCCACGAAGGCCAGACCGATGCCGGTATTGCCGGAAGTGGGTTCGACGATAGTCATGCCCGGCTTGAGTTTGCCGCTGCTCTCGGCATCCCAGATCATGTTCGCGCCGATCCGGCACTTGACCGAATACCCCGGGTTGCGCCCTTCGATCTTGGCCAGAATGGTCACACCACGCGGCGCAATGCGATTGATCTGCACCAGCGGCGTGTTGCCGATGGAGTGGGCGTTGTCAGCGAAAATGCGGCTCATGGCTGGGTCCTTAACGACAGCATTGAAATAGGGCATCAAGGTAAGCCTCTTGCCAGCAGGCGTCCAGTCGGGTCGAACGTCCGCTTATCGGTGCAATCAATGACTCTGGATCGCCAGAGTTTTACCACCATAAAACGTCGATACAACTTGGCCTCTGCGGCCCCTCATCGGCCTGGTTGTGCTGCTGATATCGCTACACATCGCCTTGCCCAATCTGGTGCGCAACTATCTCAATTTTTTTGCGCGTGACGATGTACCGGCCAGTGTCTTCTGCCGCACGGGGCGAATTCGATTGCTGTTGCAGGAAGTCCCAACCCAGGCAGGCCAAGGCCAAAGACCGGGGCACCGCTTCCCTGCCACCGCTATAACGACTGATGCTGCGGGTACTGACCCCCAGCGCTTCGGCGGCCTGTGTGAGAGACAAACCGGTGCGGGCGCGCCAGTCGATAAAGATTCGAGTGTTTTCGTCGGTCGCGTTTTGTGCGATCGCATCCAGGTACAACGTATCCGCACCAATTTGAATGTCCTGCTCAGGCCATTCGACGCACCAGCCATCATCGCCCACGGCGGCACCGGCGAAGGCGCGCCCCTGCAATGGCTGCAAGCCTGGAAAGGCCAGCAGATCACGACTCAGATCCAGTGTCAGTTGCTGGCCGTCAATAAAGGTCAGTTGCAGGCAATATTCCGGTAGTGGCTTTACGGCCAGCAGCCGTGGTCGTTTCATGGGTAACATCGTTTCCAGTCCTCGAGCAATTGCGCCTGATGAGCCCCGACCCACTCCAGCGCTTCCCTGATGATCAACGGTGGAGCCTTGCCTGCCAGCACTTCGACGGTTTCCAGGCTGAGCATGACATCCAGACCGCCACCGGTCAGGTGAACATGAGGCGGCGGATGATCCTTCTCGCGCAATTGAATGCGGTATGTATCTCGAAATCGGTATTTGGTAGACATGCCCGGCAAGCTATCGCCAAAATGGCGATAGCTCAATACTGGCCAGCAGCCGAGACTGAGTCAAGATGTGACGCCCCATTCAGAGACTGAATAAGCCGTCTGCGTTCACAGTCGACCGGGCAGCGCGTTATAGTCGGGGCTGACTCTTTTATTGCGCCCCCGCCCTGCCTCGTTCAGGTCGGCGTTACCGTTCGAGGATTAGCAGATGAAGTTCGAAGGCACCCAGGCCTACGTCGCCACCGATGACCTGAAGCTTGCGGTCAACGCCGCCATCACCCTGGAGCGGCCGTTGCTGGTCAAGGGCGAACCGGGTACCGGCAAGACCATGCTCGCCGAGCAACTGGCCGAATCCTTTGGCGCCAAGCTGATCACCTGGCACATCAAGTCCACCACCAAGGCTCACCAGGGCCTGTACGAGTACGACGCGGTCAGCCGCCTGCGCGATTCGCAGCTCGGCACGGAAAAGGTCCACGACGTTCGCAACTACCTGAAAAAGGGCAAGCTCTGGGAAGCCTTCGAATCCGAAGAGCGGGTGATCCTGCTGATCGACGAAATCGACAAGGCCGACATCGAATTCCCGAACGACCTGCTGCAAGAACTCGACAAGATGGAGTTCTACGTTTACGAGATCGACGAGACCATCAAGGCCAAAAAGCGTCCGATCATCATCATTACCTCCAACAACGAGAAAGAGCTGCCGGACGCGTTCCTGCGCCGCTGCTTCTTCCACTACATCGCTTTCCCCGATCGCGTGACGATGCAGCGGATCGTCGACGTGCACTACCCGGACATCAAGAAAGACCTGGTCAGCGAAGCGCTGGACGTGTTCTTCGACGTGCGCAAGGTGCCGGGCCTGAAGAAGAAGCCTTCGACCTCCGAGCTGGTGGACTGGCTGAAGCTGCTGATGGCCGACAACATCGGCGAAGCGGTGTTGCGCGAGCGCGATCCGACCAAGGCCATCCCGCCGCTGGCCGGCGCTTTGGTGAAAAACGAACAGGACGTGCAATTGCTTGAGCGTCTGGCGTTCATGAGTCGTCGCGGCACTCGATAAGGGTCAACGCCATGTTGCTCAACCTGTTCAATGAAATGCGCGCAGCCAAGGTACCGGTTTCGGTACGCGAGCTGCTGGACCTGATCAACGCGCTGAAACAGCGCGTGACCTTCGCCGACATGGACGAGTTCTATTACCTGTCCCGGGCGATCCTGGTGAAGGACGAACGGCATTTCGACAAGTTCGACCGGGCGTTCGGTGCCTACTTCAATGGCCTGGAAAAACTCGACGACCACTTGCAGGCGCTGATTCCGGAAGACTGGTTGCGCAAGGAGTTCGAACGCTCGCTGACCGATGAAGAGCGGGCGGCGATCCAGTCCCTCGGCGGCCTGGACAAGCTGATCGAAGAGTTCAAGAAACGCCTCGAGGAACAGAAGGAACGCCACGCCGGCGGCAACAAGTGGATCGGCACCGGTGGCACCAGCCCGTTCGGCTCCGGCGGCTTCAACCCGGAAGGCATTCGGGTCGGCGACGCCGGCAAGCGCCAGGGCAAGGCGGCCAAGGTCTGGGACCAGCGCGAATACAAGAACCTCGATGACTCGGTCGAGCTGGGCACCCGCAACATCAAGGTCGCCCTGCGCCGCTTGCGCAAGTTCGCCCGTCAGGGCGCGGCGGAAGAACTGGACATCGATGGCACCATCGATCACACCGCCAAGGACGCCGGCTTGCTGAACATCCAGATGCGGCCGGAGCGGCGCAACACCGTCAAGCTGTTGCTGCTGTTCGACATCGGCGGCTCGATGGACGCTCACGTGAAGATTTGCGAGGAGCTGTTCTCGGCCTGCAAGACCGAGTTCAAGCATCTGGAGTACTTCTACTTCCACAACTTCATTTATGAATCGGTGTGGAAGAACAACATGCGCCGCACCTCCGAGCGCACCTCGACCATGGACCTGCTGCACAAGTACGGCGCCGACTACAAAGTGATCTTCATCGGCGACGCCGCCATGGCGCCCTACGAAATCACCCAGCCGGGCGGCAGCGTCGAGCACTGGAACGAAGAAGCCGGCTACGTGTGGATGCAGCGTTTCAAGGAAAAGTACAAGAAACTCATCTGGATCAATCCGTATCCGAAAGACACCTGGGGCTATACCTCATCGACCAATATCGTGCGGGATTTGATTGAGGACCAGATGTATCCGTTGACACTTCGCGGGCTGGAAGAAGGGATGCGGTTTTTGTCCAAGTAGAAGTTCGTCGGCTGTGAAGGCCTCTTCGCGAGCAAGCCCGCTCCCACATTTGGAATGCATTTCACTGTGGGAGCGGGCTTGCTCGCGAAGCTTTTAGTGGCTTATGAAACGCTGCAAATACTCGACTTGCTCGCGATGAGCGACATCCTGCACCACCGGCCGCAACCTCACCGATGCACCCGGCAGACACTGCGCCAACCGCGCCAGCGCCAACGGCGTCAACGCCCCCAAACGCGGATACCCACCAATGGTCTGCCGATCATTGAGCAACACAATCGGCTGTCCGTCCGGCGGCACCTGGACGGCCCCCAACGGAATACCTTCGGAAATCATCGGTTTGCCCTGGTACTGCAACGCCGTACCCAACAGACGAATCCCCATCCGGTCGGCACGGCTGTCGAGGCTCCAGGTGCTATTGAACGCGTCGAACAGGCTTTGCCCGCTGAACTCGCCAATCTGCGCACCGAGCACCAGATCCAGCACTGGGTCGCCGGTGAAATCCGGCACCCATTCGCTCGGCAACTCCCGCAGCAATACCAGCGGGTTCCCCGAGTAGCTCAATGATGCGCCCTTACCCAGCGCATGGCCCATTCCGTCCAGGCCGCCGAGTTCCTCCCGGACCACCGTCGCGCTACTGCCCAGCACTTTCGGTGCATCAAACCCACCCGGCGCCGCCAGATAGGCCCGGGCGCCGAGCAGCGGCCGGGTGAATTGCAAGCGCTGACCTTTGTGCAACCTGAAACTGCGCCAGGGTGCCAGCGCCTCGCCGTCCACCTGCGCGCCAAGATCCGCTCCGGCCAAGGCCAGCAGGCAGTTTTCCTCGGCAACGACGCTGAACCCGCCGAGAGTGATTTCGATCACCGGCTTATCCAGTTCGTTGCCCAATAGCCAGTTGGCCCAGGACATCGAACACCAATCGGCCGCTCCGCCTTGGGTCACGCCCAGATGGCGCACGCCGAATCGACCGGCATCCTGCAACAGGCACAGAGCCGTACTCGCTTCAATCTTCAGACGGCTCATGCCTGGACCTCCAGTGGCGTATCGTCACCGCCCAGGTTAATGAACTCGGCATGGCCAACCGCTTCGAATCGTACGGTGTCACCTGGCTGCATCAGGCTGTAACCGTCACGGTTGCGATCGAACAATTTCGCCGGCGTGCGGCCGATCAGGTTCCAGCCGCCCGGCGACACCACCGGGTAAGCCGCTGTCTGCCGTTCGGCGATGCCGACACTGCCGGCGGCAACTTTCTTGCGTGGTGTGTTCAGACGCGGTGCGGCGAGCACCTCGTCCACCAGCCCCATAAAGGCGAAGCCCGGCGCAAAGCCCAGGGCGAACACCTGATATTCACGCTCGCTGTGACGACGGATCACCTCCTCCACCGCCAATCCGCTGCGCTGCGACAACAGGCTCAGCTCTGGACCGACACTCAAGTCGTACCACACCGGCAACACATGACAGGTACCGCGAGTACGCGCATTGGGCGACAGATCGATCAGCGCCTGGGCAATCAATTCCCGGGCCTGAGCGGGACTCAGCGCGGTCAAGTCGTAATGCACCATCAATGTGGTGTAGGACGGCACCAGATCGATCAGATGCTCACCGAATGCCGTGCGCAGACTTTCACTGGCCGCCAGCATCCACGGCATGTTGGTTTCGGCGATTTCATCGAACAGGCGCACCATCAGGCAATCCAGCGCCACCACTTCCACCCGCAGCTTCATGACGCACTCTGCCGGTTCAAGGCTTCACGGATGCGTTGCACGGCAGCGACCGAACTGGCGTTGTCGCCGTGCACGCAGAGGGTGTTGGCCTGCAAATGCAGGGCACTGCCGTCGCTGGCGGTGAGGTGATCGCCACGGGCAATGGTCAGCGCCTGCTCGATGATTTTTTCCGGGTCGTGATGCACCGCGCCCGGCAGTTGTCGCGAGACCAGCCTGCCGGCGCTGTCGTAAGCGCGATCGGCGAAGGCCTCGAACCACAGTGTCACGCCGTATTCATCGCCTAGTTGCTGGGCGGCGCTGTTGTCGCGGGTCGCCATCAGCATCAATGGCAGAGTACGGTCGTAGGACGCCACCGCTTGCAAAACGGCGCGCAGCTGCGCCGGGTTGGCCATCATGTCGTTGTACATCGCACCATGGGGTTTGACGTAGCTGACCCGGCCGCCCTGGGCCCGGCAGATGCCGTCGAGGGCGCCGATCTGGTAATGCAGAATGTCCTGAAGTTCCTGGGCGGCATACGCCATGGAGCGGCGGCCGAAGCCCACCAGATCCTGATAGGCCGGATGCGCGCCAATTTGCACACCGTGGCTGAGGGCCAGGCTGACGGTCTTGCGCATGATGCTCGGATCGCCGGCGTGAAAACCGCAGGCGATGTTGGCGCAATCGATGAAGGGCATGATTTCTGCGTCCAGACCCATGGTCCAGCTGCCGAAACTCTCGCCGATGTCGCAGTTCAATAGCAGGCGGCTCACGCTGAACACTCCTGTAGGCTTTGTTCTTTTTAGCTGCGGGACATATCTGTAAGACATGCCCGCAGGTTATCAGTTACTGGGCGTCGAGTTGCTTGCCACGGGTTTCCGGCAAACTCAGGGCCGCGAGTATCACCACACCGTAGGAAACTGCCGCAAAGGCACCAATGCCCACACTCAGCGGTACAGTCTGGCTGAGCAGACCGATCAGCAGCGGGAACAACGCCGCCAGCGCCCGGCCGATGTTGTAGCAAAACCCCTGGCCCGAACCGCGAATGCGCGTGGGGAACAATTCGGTCAGAAACGCGCCCATGCCACTGAAAATCCCCGAGGCGAAGAAGCCCAGCGGAAAGCCCAGCCACAGCATCACGCCGTTGCTGACCGGCATTTGCGTGTACAGCAACACAATGGTGAACGAGCCCACGGCGAACAGGATGAAGTTCTTCTTGCGTCCGAGGATGTCGGTCAAATAGGCGCTGATGACGTAACCGACGTAGGAACCAATGATCACCATTGCCAGATAACCGCCAGTGCCGAGTACGCTCAAACCGCGCTCGTTTTTCAGGAACGTCGGCAGCCAGGACGTGATCGCGTAATAGCCGCCCAGCGCACCGGTGGTCAGCAACGAAGCGCGAATCGTGGTGAAGAGCATGCCGGGGGCGAAGATCTCGTAGAACTTCGAAGGATTGCTCGGCGCCTCCTTGGCTTTGGCTTCACGATAGATTTCCGGGTCCTTGACCAGCCGACGGACGAAGATCACGAAAATTGCCGGCACGATGCCCAGGATAAACAGTGCACGCCAGGCGTCTTCCGCAGGCAAGACCGAGAACAGCAGCGCGTACAGAATCGCCGTCAGCCCCCAACCCAACGCCCAACCGGATTGCACCATGCCTACGGCCTTGCCACGGTCCTGGGCACGAATGACTTCACCGATCAGCACGGCGCCGGCCGTCCACTCGCCGCCAAAACCGAAGCCCATCAAGGTCCGCGCAATCAGCAGTTGCTCGTAGCTCTGGGCAAAGCCGCAAAGGAAGGTGAAGAAGGCAAACCACAGCACGGTCAGTTGCAAGGTGCGCACACGGCCGATGCGATCGGAAAGAATTCCCGCCACCCAGCCACCGATGGCCGAAGCGATCAACGTGCTGGTATGAATCAGCCCGGCCTGACCGGTGGTGATGCCCCACATGGCAATCAGGGTCGGCACCACGAAGCTGAGCATCTGGGTGTCCATGCCATCCAGGCCATAGCCGATCTTGCAGCTCCAGAAGGTGCGGCGCTCCTGCTGATTGATGTTGCGATACCAGTCGAAAGGTCCCGGGCGAGCCGTGGCTTTCGCAATGACGGGGGTGTCTGGCGCACTCATGGCAAATCTCCGCGCTGATTTTATTGGTATTGTTCTGAGCCCCGACGACGCCTATCGTGGGAACCGGATGCGTCGATTCTTGGACCCGCACCCCTGCTGAGTCCAACTAATAAAACCCCGCCTTAGGCATAAGAAATCTTTATCCCATGAACCTGAAGTTTCTCGAGACCTTTGTCTGGGTCGCCCGACTCAAGAGTTTTCGCCTGACTGCAGACAAGCTCTTCACCACCCAGGCCTCGATTTCCAGCCGTATTGCAGTGCTTGAAGGCGAGCTCGGAGTGAAGCTGTTTCTGCGTGATTCGCGCGGCGTGAGCCTGACACCCGAAGGCTTGAAAGTGCTCGATTACGCCGAGCAGATGATGGACACCATGCAGGCGCTCAAGCAGTCGATCGAGACTCGTTCGAGCAAGGCCGGACGGGTGCGCATCGGCGTGATGGACACGGTGATCCATACCTGGCTCAGCCCGTTGGTGGCGCAGATGACCGATCACTACCCGCTGGTGGAAATCGAGCTGGTGGCCGATACCTCGCTCAACCTCTGCGATCAGCTGCAAAAAGGCTTTCTCGATGTGATCCTGCAAACCGACCTGCTGCGTCAGGAAAGCGTGCGCAGCCTGGAACTGGCCAGCCACCCGATTGGCTGGATCGTCGCCAGCAACTCGATCTACAACCGCAATTACACGAACGTCGCCGAACTGGCGCGTGAACGTATCATTACCTACTCGAAAAACTCCCATCCTCATCAGGACGTGCTCAGCCTGATGCAGGCCAACGGCGTGCTCGCGCCACGGCTCAATTGCGTGAACTCGGTGTCGGCGATCACCCGATTGCTGCGTGACGGCTTCGGTATTGGTGCGTTACCGCCGGTGCTTGTCAGTGAAGAACTGGCCCGCGGCGAATTGACCTTGCTGGCACTCGACCAACGCCCGCCCAACCTGCAAGTAGTGGTGTCTTGGCGGGTCGGCGCAGAGTGGGTCGAAGAGATCGTGACGCTGTGTCAGCAGGTGGTGGAGCACTATGCGCAGAAGGTGGGCGAGCACTACATGGTCTTGAGCAAACCCCAGGCCAGACTCTGAAAAAGGGCTTTCTACATCACAAGTAGCAATCGCTATCATTTGCATTATTGTTTTGAAAATGTATTCTCTGCGCGCATTCAGCTAAACCATTGTCCAGAAGGAGTCGGACTTGATGCGCGCTTACACGCAAAAACAGCAGCAATTGCTCTCGCACTGGAGCGAAGCCCTCGGCACTCAGGCCTTCCAGTCCCACCGCATCACCCTCGACCATTTGAGCAATGCCCTGGAGCCCGCCGCCCAGCGCTGCTTCCAACGCCTGATCCAGGCGCTGTTTCGCGAAGGTCTGATCAACCCCGACGCCTGCGAATACGACGACAACAGCCGTTGCTGGCTGCCGCTTGGCAACGGCGCGCACCTTTGCTTCGATCACCTGTCGGGCGGAAGAATGAACAGCTGGGATGTGCGCGGCAGCATCGTCCTGCACACCCCCGACAACCTGCCCCACAAAATCCAGTTGCCCAGCGAACTGCTCGCTCACCTCGGCACTCAGCTCAACCCGCCCGCCTCCCCACAAGTACTGGAACGCCTGGCCTGCGAGCTGGACGATAGCTACAGCAACGACACCCTGTGCCTGGCGTTCCACCATGGATGGACCGAGCGCCTGAGAGAGCAGATCGACACCAGGCACGACAACAATCTGCTCGCCTGGCTCAAAGCCAGCCCCGACCACCAGAACCCGACGTCACTGCTCGAACAGTGGGGCACGCTCGGCCATCCATGGCATCCGAACTACAAGACCAAACTAGGCTTGAGCGCCGCGCAGGTCATCGCTTTCTCGCCGGAATTCGAAGCGAGTTTTCCGATTGTGCTGTGCGCCCTGCACCGTCAGTACACACACGTCGAGTCACTGGCCGGCACCGCCGATTACTGGGACTGGTGGCAGGGCCACTTCCCGCAGGCCGCCGAACAATTGCAGCGCCATTTGCAGCAACGGGGCCTGGAAGTAACGGACTACTTCCCGCTGCCGTCGCACCCATGGCAAGCCAATGAAGAACTGCCCAATTTGTTCGCTGGCGAGATCGCCGACAACCTGCTGATCATCACCGACATCGTTGCCTTCACTGGCCACCCGACCATGTCCTTCCGCACAGTCCTGCCAGAGGCCAGCCGCGTTGCGCCGATGGTCAAACTGCCAGTGGCCCTGCGACTGACCAGCGTGCAGCGCACCGTGTCGCCGCGCTCGGCCCGGATGGGACCGCGCATCAGCCAACTGATACTGCAGATTCTCGATCATGAACCGCAGATTCAGCGCCTGCTGAACATCGTGCCGGAGCGCATCGGCGTGCACTACGCACCACAACCGGCCAACGACGAACGGTCCCGGCATGCCGCTGTGCTGTACCGCGACAACCCGCTGACCCTGTTGCAGGAAGGCGAACTGGCCGTGCCGGTCGGCAGCCTGTTCGCCGTCAACGAATTCGAACAACCGTTGCTGCGTGACTGGGTGCAACTGGCTCAGGGCCGTGACGACAGCGAGGCCATGCTGGCGTTCTTCGATGATTACCTGTCGATTGCCGTCCCGAGCCTGCTGGGCATCTACCTGATGTATGGCGTGGCGTTCGAAGCGCACCAGCAAAACAGCTTCATGGTGATGGGTTCTGACGGGCAGTTGAATCGGCTGTTGCTGCGTGACTTCGGCGACATTCGCATTGATCGCAAAACCCTGCACGCCAGGGGGCTGGATATCCAGTTGCACGATCCGAAAATGACCCTGTACGACGACGCCGGATTTGTCCGCGACAAGCTCCTGCACACCACGTTCATGTGCCACCTCGGTGAGTTGACGTTGCTCTGTGCCCGTCACTGGAATGTGTCGGAAAATATCCTTTGGGAGCGTCTGGCTACGCACGTTGAACAGTGCTTCGAGAGCGTGCGCGAGCACGTCGAACCGGCACGCTGGGAAAGCGAGCGCCAGGCCCTGCTGGAACAGGATTGGCCGGCCAAATCGTTCATGCGCATGCGCTTGCACGACAGCCACGCCGACATCGTCGGACGCCTGAGTAATCCGCTGCGAACCAACGCCGATGCTCGCTGAAGGTCGTGCGTTGCGACTGCTGATCGTCATCCAGTTTGTCTCCATGGGTGCCATGGAAATGAGCGGCCCGTTCTGGCCCATGCAGATCCAGCATCTGCTTGGGCCAGAGGGCGCCGGCTACACCGCGCTGCTGTCGGCGCTGGTCTATGCCGGCCCGATGCTGGCGGCCATGCTACTGACGCCCGCATGGGGGCGGTTGGGTGATCGCACCGGGCACAAGCCGATGATCGTTCGGGCGTTGCTGGCACTTGCGCTGTGCCAGGGGCTGGCGGCCATTACCCTTGACCCGTGGCTGCTGGTGGGCATTCGCGTGATGCAAGGCGCATTGGCCGGGTTTCTCGCCGCCGCGCAAGCCTATGCCCTGGCCTGCTGCGACAGCTCCCGGCGCGGTCACACCCTGGCCCGTCTGCAATCGGCGACCGCCGTCGGCTCGTTGATCGGTCCGGTACTGGGCGGCTGGCTGATGGACATCTCGGGGTTTGCCCTGCTTTGTTATGGCGCAACGGCGGTTTGCCTGCTGTGTGCACTGGGGAGTTTTTTCCTGCCGGCCGACAAGGCGCGAGCCTCGACGAAGAAACCGCTGGCGCCGGTGGCCCTGCCTAAAGGCTGGCTCGGTGGAATTCTGTTGGTGATCGTGTTGATTCAAGCCGCGAAGATGATGCCGCAACCCTTCTACGCGCTGTACGTCGCCGACATTCTGCACGCGCCGGGCTGGCTGATCGGCGCTACTTACGCCGCGAGCGCCGCGACCCTGGCCATTTCCGCACCGTTGTGGGGACGTCTGTTCGACCGCTGGCAGCCGGCTTACACCTTGCGCGTCATCGAAGGCGTTGCCTGGCTCTGCGCCCTGACGCTAGCGGCCACGGCACTGGCTAACGAATGGCTGGGTTTTCTCGTCAGCCGGCTGGTCTGGGGCATCTGGCAAGGCGCGTTGCTCCCTGTCGCCTATGCACTGATCGCCAACACCGTTTCGTCAAGCCAGCAGGGTTTTGCCCTCGGCCTGGGCAACAGTGCGGCCAAGGCTGGCGCCCTGCTCGGTGCTGTCCTCGGCGGGATCGGCATGGGGCTGGTCGGGCTGGCCCACAGTTTCTGGCTGGTGGCGTTGACCTACGCACTGGCCGCCATCGGGATCCGCTGGGTGCGCTCATTCACCTCCACACCTGCCCCCGCAGTTTTATCTACCCACACTTATCACGACTAAAAAAAAGACCCTCTCATGACCCGAACCAAACTTTCTTTGCTGATTCCGCTGCTCGGCTCCGTCAGCGCCCAGACCTGGGCCGAGGACACCGAACAGCAACCCGGCACGTTGACCATGCAAGCCACCGTCGTTTCCGCAACTCGCAGCGAAGCGACCATTGCCTCGATTCCAGGCTCGGTCCAGGTGATCGACGAACAACAGATTCGCCAACAGAGTGGCGCCGGGCGTCGGGTCTCCGACATTCTGGGGCAACTGGTTCCCGGCCTGGCGCCGTCCAGCGGCGGGATGAGTAACTTCGGCCAGACCCTGCGCGGGCGCAACATGCTGGTGTTGATCGACGGCGTGTCGCAGAACGCCACGCGTGACAACTTCCGCCAGCTCAACAGCATCGCACCGGCCAGCATCGAACGCATCGAGGTGGTTTCCGGTGCCAGCAGCATTTATGGTGCCGGTGCTTCGGGCGGCATCATCAACATCATCACCAAGCGCAACCAGGGTCAGGACCTTGCCTACAGCAGCAAACTGGGCCTGACCAGCGGCAACAACCTCAACAGTAAAGGTTTTGCCTACGAGGCTTTTCAGAGTGCGACCGGGCGCAAGGATGCCCTGGACTGGTACGTGTCCGCCGACCTGACCCAGCGCAACGATCAGTACGACGGTAACGGCAATCGCATCCCTCAGGACACCTCCCAGGGCAGCAACATGGACACCGAAACCTATGACCTGCAAGGTCGTTTCGGTTACGAACTGGATGCCGATAAAAAACTCAGCCTGTCGCTGCAGGACTACAAGGACCAGCAGGACACTGGCTACACAAAAGACCCGAAAAACCTGCAACAGGCCGTGGCGGTCAAAGGACTGAAACTCGACGACCAGCCCTACACCCATAACCAGGCAGCCAACCTCAACTACACCGACAACGACTTCTACGGCCAGGGTCTGCAACTGGAAAGCTACTGGCGCCGGGCCGACGCGCTGTTCTTCCCGGACCTGTCGCGGGGCAAGGCCGGGATCGCCGACAACAACAGCGTGCAGGATGTTTACGGCCTGCGTGCGGCCATCGACACGCCGTTGCCGGCCATCGGCAGCGCCACCGGCAACCTGGTCTGGGGCGCCGACTATGATCACGAACGCTCCCGTCAGCGCGGTGACCAATACACCCTCAATGGGCTGACCTACACCAAGACCGGCACCACTTACGAGATGGGCCCGGACATCGAAACCACCACCAAGGCGCTGTTCGGGCAGATGTCCTGGGACATCGGTGACTGGACCTTGCGTGGTGGTGTGCGCCGCGAATGGATCGAAAGCGAGGTCTCCGACAGCATCGCTTACGGTCAGATCGTCCAGACCGGCGTACGCGCCATCCTGCCCGGTGACACCCTCAAATACGACGCCACGCTCTATAACCTGGGCGCGGTCTATCACCTGAGTGAAAACCAGGACGTCTTCGCCAATTTCAGCCAGGGGTTTTCGCTGCCGGACATCCAGCGCTTCCTGCGTGACGTGAACAGCACCTTCGATATCCAGAGCCTCAACGCCCAGGCCATCAAGGTCGACAGCTACGAGCTGGGCTGGCGCGGTAACTGGGACCGGTGGCAGGCCGACGTCACCGTGTATGAAAACACCTCGGACGTGACCCAGTTCTATGATGCCAATGACCGTGTCTTGCGTCTGATCAACCAGAAGGAGCGGGTTCGCGGCATCGAAAACAGCCTGACCTACCTCGCGACCGATCACTGGTCGGTGGGTGGCACCTATGCCTGGGCCAAAGGCGAGACCGAGCAGAACGGAAAATGGATCGATTTGCCGGCAACACGGATTTCACCGGCCAAAACCACGCTGTTCGTCGGCTACACCGAAGACGACTACAACCTGCGCCTGCAAGGCATGCACCTGTCCAGCTACGACGCTGCCGCCAAGGACAACAACGGGCGCGACATCGAAGGCTATACGCTGGTGGACCTGCTCGGCTCCGTGTACTTGCCGGTCGGCCGTCTGGAAGGCGGAATATACAACCTGACCAACCGCACGTACGTCAATCTGTTCGCCCAGGCCAACGCCAGAGCGCCATTCCCCAATGCCGAAGGCCGTACCTTGAGCATGAGCTATTCGGTTGATTGGTAATTAAGCAAGGAGCCGGCTTGCCGGCTCCTTGACGTTCGACGGTGTTACAAACCGCGTAAATCCCGCTCTTCGATCGGCCGGCTCTGGCGCAGGCGTTTACCGCCCAGCACCACCCAGTCGATCAAGCGATACAGGCATTCAAGGCCAAACGACAGCAACATTGCGCCACTCATGCCCCAGATCATCGCTTCGGGCGTCAACAGGATCTGGTAGCTGTAGCCATTCCAGGTTTCCTTGCGAATGTCCGGATCGGCAGCCAGCACCACTTGCAGGAAGCGGATGTACCACGGCCCCTGCATCGCCTGGAATTGCTTGTCCAGCGCCAATTGACGGTTCAGCAGGTTGCTCAGGCTGTCGGCGTCGCTGCGGAAGATCGGATCTTCGCTGGCGCGGTAATGGGCCACCAGGGCCTGCATGTCACCCTTGAAGAACTGATTGGCGGTGTTCTGAAAGCCGCTCAACCCGGCTTGCGCCTCGATCAGATGGGCTTCGACACGCTTGGCGTAATCATTGATGAACCCCGGCACCTGGACACCGATCAACAGGCCCGCCGCAAACAACACCAGCCGTAGATAACTGAGCAACATGGAAAGCAGATCCTTATTCGGTCTTGCCCTGGCTGACGCATTCGCCGCGTCGCCACAGGCTCCATTGGCCCGGTTCGTAGCGGGTCCAGGTTTCGTTTTCGGTCAGGGGTTCGGTGGCGATGACGGTGACCACATCGTTGGGTGTGGTTTCGGCCTGAAAATCGACGATCACGTCGACATCTTTCAGGCGCGCCGGGCCAAACGGTGCGCGACGGGTGATTTGCGCCAGTTTGGTCGAGCAATAGCAGAACAGCCAGTCGCCATCGCTGAGCAGGCAGTTGAATACACCTTTGCTGCGGTACTCGGCACAAGCGGCCACCAGATCCGGTAGCAACGCTTCGATCTCGACCGGCTCGGGGAACGCCGCACGCACACGGTTGAGCAAATCGCAAAACGCCGCTTCGCTGTCGGTATCCCCCACGGGGCGATAGAAACTGGCCGCTGGCTGAAAATCCGCCAACTGGCCGTTATGGGCGAAACACCAGTTGCGCCCCCACAGCTCACGGACGAACGGGTGGGTATTGGACAGGCAGACCTTGCCGACATTGGCCTGGCGGATGTGCCCGATCACCACTTCGCTCTTGATCGGATAGCGCTGCACCAGGTTCGCGACTTCCGACTCGCAGCTCGCCGCCGGGTCCTGGAACAGCCGCAGCCCACGGCCTTCATAAAAGGCAATGCCCCAGCCATCGCGATGCGGGCCGGTACGACCGCCGCGCTGCATCAGCCCGGTGAAGCTGAACACGATATCGGTCGGGACATTGGCGCTCATGCCCAATAACTCACACATGTTCGGACTCTCGCTCAATCGCAGGGGCAAGGTTACAGACGGGGTTCGACTCGCATCCGTTGAGGACTGCTCGGCACGGGAGGACGACCGTATCGATCATCGCCGGCACCGCCGAACGGTTGATCATCCTCGGGCTCGTCGGCGCGGACGGCGGCTTTGGTGGCAGCCTCACGCTCCTTGCGGGCGTTGGCGGCGCGCTCGATGGGGAAACGGATCGCCACCAGCACCAGATAGAGGCCGAATGCGATCATGCCGTACATGAACAGATCGGAAATGGCCCGCCAGGCGTTGTTGCCGACCTTGAACAGCAGGTCGAGCGCGGTAATGGCGACGGCCGGTGCGACTTTATCCTTGACCGGGTCGATGATGGTCGGGCTGAACAACAGCACCGCCATCGCCAGCCGCAGTGGCTCACGCAGCCAACGCCACATCCAGCGGGTCAAGCGCATCCACACCAACAGGCAGCCCAAAGCGGCGAAGGCGTAGAGGCCCCAAGCGATCAGATAGTCGTTCTCGGTCATGGTGTCCATGGCAAGGCAGGCAAAGAGGCGCTTATGATAACGGCTTTTCGCCCATCAGGCTGCATCAATGCCTGACTGTTGAGCGCTATCCATGTGGGAGCGGGCTTGTGTGGCGAGGGGGCTTGCCCCCGTTCGGCTGCGAAGCAGTCGTAATACAGACACCGCGTGGTTGACTAAACACCGCAGTGACTCGTTTTAGGGCCTCTTTGCGACCCAACGGGGGCAAGCCCCCTCGCCACACAAGCCCGCTCCCACAGGTTGCCAGGCCCCTATTTCGTACATTGTTCGAGAACCCTTCATGCCCCTATCCGCCAACACTTGCGACGCTCCGATTGCCCACAAGGCTGAAGGTTCCGACCCGTATGCCTGGCTGCAAGAACGCGACACCGATGCAGTGCTCGATTACCTCAAGGCTGAAAACCGCTATCAGCAAGCGCAAACCGCCGACCAGGCCGGATTGCGCGAAACCCTGTTCGAGGAGATCAAGGGGCGGATACTCGAGACCGATTTGTCCCTGCCCTCGCCATGGGGACCGTATCTGTATTACACCCGCACCCTGGCGGGTGACGAATACGCCCGGCACTACCGCTGCCCGCGTCCGGCCGATGACAGCCTGACCCTCGACGAAAGCCGCGAACAACTGCTGCTGGACCCGAACGAACTGGCCAACGGCGGTTTCTTTTCGCTCGGCGCGTTCAGCATCAGCCCGGATCACCAGCGCCTGGCCTACAGCATCGACTCCAGTGGCGACGAGATTTACAGGCTGTTCGTGAAGGAACTGTCCGACGGCCGCGTCAGCGAACTGGAATTCCAGGACTGTGACGGCAGCATGACCTGGGCCAACGACAGCCTGACGCTGTTCTTTGGCGAACTGGACGATACCCATCGCCCGCACAAGCTGTACCGCTATCGCCTGGACGGCACGGCGGCCGAAGAAGTGTTCCATGAGCCGGACGGCCGTTTCTTCATGCATTGCTACCGCTCAAGTTCCGAACAGCAATTGCTGCTGTCCGTGGGCAGCAAGACCACCAGCGAAGTCTGGGTCCTCGATGCCTCCCAGCCCCAGCAGGCGTTCACCTGCCTGGCGCCACGGGTTGAAGATCATGAGTACGACGTCGATCACGGCGTACTCGACGGTCAACGGACCTGGTTCATTCGCAGCAACCGTGACGGGATCAATTTCGCCTTGTATACCGCCGTCGATACCGGTGCCGCGCCGTCCGAGGCCGACTGGCAGAACCTGATCCCCCACAGCGACACAGTGATGATCGACGGCATCAGCCTGAACACCGGGGCCATGACCCTCAGCCTGCGGGTCGGCGGCTTGCCGGTCATTGAAGTTCACCCGCAAGGCCTGGCGCCCTATCGCGTACAACTGCCGGATGCAGCCTACAGCCTGCACGTGCAAAACAGCCTGGAATTCGAAAGCGACCGGATTCGCCTGCGCTACGAAGCGTTGAACCGTCCTGCGCAAATCCGTCAGCTTGAACTGGCGACCGGTGAGCAGAAAGTGCTCAAGCAAACCCCGGTGCTCGGTCCGTTCGACGCCGATGCCTACGTCAGCCAGCGCCTGTGGGCGACCGCACCGGACGGTACGCAAGTGCCGATCAGCCTGGTGATCAAACGCGGTGACCTCGGCAAACCCGTGCCGTTGTATCTCTACGGCTATGGCGCCTATGGCGAAAGCCTCGACCCGTGGTTTTCCCATGCGCGCCTGAGCTTGCTGGATCGCGGCATGGCGTTTGCCATTGCCCACGTGCGTGGCGGCGGCGAACTGGGGGAAGCCTGGTATCGCGCCGGCAAGCAAGAGCACAAGCACAACACCTTCAGCGACTTCATCGCCTGCGCCGAACACTTGATTGCCCAGGGTTTTACCAGCCCTTCGCAACTGGCGATCAGCGGCGGCAGCGCCGGTGGTTTGCTGATCGGCGCGGTGCTCAATCAACGGCCGGAACTGTTTGGTGCCGCCATCGCCGAAGTGCCGTTCGTCGACGTACTCAACACCATGCTCGACCCTGACCTGCCGTTGACCGTGACGGAATACGACGAGTGGGGCAACCCTGAGGAGCCGGATGTCTATGATCGGATCAAGGCCTACGCCCCGTACGAAAACGTCACCGCACAAGCGTATCCGGCGACCCTGGTGATCGCCGGCTACAACGACAGCCGCGTGCAGTATTGGGAAGCGGCCAAGTGGGTGGCGAAATTGCGCGCAACCAAGACCGACAGCAATCCCCTGCTGCTCAAGACTGAACTGGGAGCCGGGCATGGCGGGATGAGCGGTCGATATCAGGGATTGCGTGACGTAGCTCTCGAATATGCATTTTTGTTCAAGGTTTTGGGTATTGCCTGAGGAACCTGGTGCGGTGTGCCGGTCTTAACTCCACACACCGACAGCCGAAACAACCCGTATCCCTTGTGGGAGCGAGCTTTTGTGGCGAGGGGGCTTGCCCCCGTTCGATTGCGCAGCAATCGCAAACCTGTCACTGCGATCGAGATCAGGATTGCGGCAAATGGTTTCAGGGGCGCTTCGCACCCCAACGGGGGCAAGCCCCCTCGCCACAGGCCCGCTCCCACAGGGGATTTGCGGTGAATTCAAGTCAGTAACCATCACAAAAAAGACCGTGACGACATGTCCGAATCAACCTTTCTGAACAACGAAATTCGCGACTGGCTAATGGATTGCGGCCTGTTCAATCAACTGCTGCCGGTGGACTTCGCTGCGGCTTCGGGCTACTTCAGTATCAGCACCATTGCCCAGGGCGAGGAGATCTTCCAGGAGGGCGATGCTGGCAGTTTCATGTGCATCATTCATACCGGTCAGGTGGCCGTGCAGAAAACCACCGCTGACGGACAACGAGTCACCATCGCCACCTTGCGCAGCGGCCGCTCGTTCGGCGAAATGGCCGTGCTCGATGGTGAACGGCGCTCGGCCAGTTGCGTGGCCGCAAGCAACTGCCAGTTGCTCAACCTGGGCAAGGACTCGCTGGAAAAGATGCTCAACGATGCGCCGAAAATCGCCGCCAAGATCATTCGCGCCCTCGCCGTTTCCCTCTCCAAACGCCTGCGCATGGCCGACGGCCAACTGCTTTCGCAGCAGGTCTAGCCGCCCGGCGACTTGGGTTTCGGCGGATTGAACTCCAGCCCCGGCACGGGCTGGTCCTTGGTCGGCGGGCTCGGCATTTCAATCGGCACCAACGGCGGACCGCTACTGCCGGGGCCGACTTTAGGCAAAGGCGCCGGGCTGATTTGCGGGTACGGCGTGGGCGTCGCGGTGCCGGGCGAACCGGGCATCGGCGCGGGGCTGACAGGAATCGATTGCAACTGCTGGCCCTGCACTGCAGTTATCGAGAGCGCGGCCAGGGCAATGACCGTTAGAATGGTGCGCTTCATCAATGGCTCCGTTGGCCTTGTCGTCATAAACAGGCTACTCCCAACTGCGTCTGTTTGCCCTCCCGTGTTCTGCCAATTTTCTTCAAGTGAGCCCCATGAAACGTTTCGTTCTGCTGGACACCACCCCCATACCTGAAAACGGCGGTGCCCTGTGCCTGTTCGAATACGGCGAGGATTTCGTCATCAAGATCCAGGGTGGTGACGGCGGGCAATTGATGAACACGCGCATGCACGGCTCCGAAGATGCCCTGGCCGAAATTCCGTGTCGCAAAGTCGCCGGTCGGCCGAATTCGCGGGTGCTCATCGGCGGCCTGGGCATGGGTTTCACCCTCGCTTCGGCGCTCAAGCACCTGGGCAAGACCGCCGAAGTGGTGGTCGCCGAACTGGTCCCCGGTGTCGTCGAGTGGAACCGTGGACCGCTGGGCGAGAAGGCTGGCAATCCACTGCTCGATCCGCGGACCGTGATTCGCATGGAAGACGTGGCCAAGGTCCTGCAAGCCGAACCTCAGGGTTTCGATGCCATCATGCTCGATGTCGACAACGGCCCCGAAGGCCTGACCCAGAAAGCCAACAGCTGGCTGTATTCCGCCGCCGGACTGAACGCCTGCGCCAAAGCCATGCGCCCCAAAGGCATACTGGCGGTCTGGTCGGCCAGCGCTGACCGGCAGTTTTCCGACAAACTGAAGAAAGCCGGGTTCAAGGCCGAGGAAGTGCAGGTCTTCGCCCATGGCAACAAGGGCACCCGCCACACCATCTGGATTGCCGAGAAGCTCAAGGGCTGAGCTAAACTTCGCTTAATACCGTCATTAGTCTTTCTACAAAGGTGAACCCATGAGTTCGTCCACCCCGACCAACACTTCGAAGCTGGATCGCATCCTCGCCGACAACCAGCGCGACAAGGAAATGGGCTACCGCGACAAGGCCCTGAAGATGTATCCGCACGTCTGTGGCCGCTGCGCCCGTGAGTTCTCCGGCAAGCGCCTGAGCGAACTGACCGTGCACCACCGCGACCACAACCACGACAACAACCCGCAGGACGGCTCGAACTGGGAGCTGTTGTGCCTGTACTGCCACGATAACGAACACTCGCGTTATACCGACCAGCAGTATTTCGACGAAGGTTCGCTGAGCACGCCAAAAATCGCCAAGGCCACGCACAACCCGTTTGCGGCGTTGGCGGGGTTGATGAAAAAAGAAGACTGAAGATCTTCAGCGCCTGAACCGGCCCCTTCGCGAGCAAGCCCGCTCCCACATTGGTTTTGTGTACGACGCAGATCAAATGTGGGAGCGGGCTTGCTCGCGAAGGCATTGGCTCAGACACCACAAGTCTTGAATCTGCCCGCCCTCCCCCAATCCCCGTATAATCGCGCTTTTTTCCCGAAAGGCACCCCGCTCGTGGCAGACAAACGGTACAGCTGCATTGGTTTGTATAACCCCAAATCACCGGAGAACGTCGGTTCGGTGATGCGCGCCGCTGGCTGTTATGGCGTGGCGTCTGTGTTCTACACCGGCAAGCGCTACGAGCGCGCCGCCGATTTCGTCACCGATACCAAGCGCGTGCACTACGACATCCCGCTGATCGGCATCGACGACCTGAAGAAAATCCTGCCCCTCAATTGTGTACCTGTCGCCGTTGAACTGGTCGAAGGCGCCCGCCCGTTGCCGGAATACACCCACCCGGATCGCGCGCTCTACATTTTCGGCCCGGAAGACGGATCGCTGGATAAAGAGATTCGCGACTGGTGCGAAGACGTGGTCTACATTCCGACCACCGGGTGCATGAACCTGGCCGCCACGGTCAACGTCGTGCTCTACGACCGTATGTCCAAGGGGCTCAATACCCGCTCCGGGCCAAAATTCCGCTGAATCGCCGCACATCCGATTGAACAAGCTGCCCGCCCAGGCAGTCAGCTTAACTATCGATCACTGAAGCCTGGAGTCAGACCATGAGCGAACTCAAACCCGTCGAGCGTATCGAATCCACCCCGTTCCAGAGCCCCTCCGAGCAAAACGTGCAGGGCTGGGAACGCATCGGTTCCCTGGCCGGCGGCGTGGTGATGGTGGGCAAGGGCCTGCGTCGTGGCGGGGTCTTTGGCCTGATCCAGGTGGCCATCGGTGGCGTGGCCATGGCGCGTGGCATTACCGGCCACAGCTCGGCGAAAAGCCTGCTGGAGAAAAGCCGTCAGGACATGAACAACGTGCGGGCGAAAATCCAGCGGGCGGGGGAAGAACTGAAAACGCTGAAGGCCAATGCCGAGGCGGCGACCAAAACTGCCACCGTGACCGGCAATGATTCGTTGAAGTCGCCGAAAGCCGGGGTTTGATCCAAAGGTTTCGGTGAGGCTACTGGCCTCTTCGCGAGCAAGCCCGCTCCCACATTGGTTTTGTGTACGGCACAAAACCAATGTGGGAGCGGGCTTGCTCGCGAATGGCGGTGTTACTGAATCAACTCGGTACTGAGCACTTTTGAAGAACCACCGATCACGCTCTCGCTGAGCTGAACAAACGCCTGGGTATCGATTTCCCCCAGCCGCATCGCCCCGCGCAACACATCATCCAGCGAACGCTTGTTATGGGTTTTCAGGCGAATCTCGCGGTCCAGTTCCTGCAGCAACACCACTGCCCTGGCCACCTGCGCCGGGCTGATCTGCTCACCGCGCAGCGTGGTGACTTTCTGGCTGTCCCTGACCAGTTTGCCGTGCAGGTTCTCGTAGCGCTCATCGCTCATGCCGCCGGCCCGGCGCACCAGTTCGATGGCGTAATACTCGGCAAAGCCTTCGCCGATCCAGTCACTGCGCTGCGTACCGTTGATCCGCCCGAACACCTGGGCCAACTCACGGACCAAGGCACTGGTGCCGCTTTCGCTGACCAACGGCAGGTGGCTGTTGAGGTAGATCGACTCGTGCGCCGACCGGCTGCCGCGCCACATTGGATCATTGGCCCCGACGATCAGCAGTTTGCCAGGGTGTCGCGGATACAGCGCCTGCACTTGCGGCCAGACGAAGGTCAGCAGCGTCAGCACATCCATCCGGCGCATACCCTGCCCTAGCGGCGAGGCGACGGTGACTTCGGTCTCGCCCAGACGAGTGCGGCGGCTGCCAAGTTGGCCGGCGAGCATCCAGCCTGTGGGCCGGTCGAACAGTCGGGACGGGTTATCGATACGGAATTTGTTCTGGCCAATCCGTGGCCAGGCGGTTTCAACGCTTTTCCAGCCACCGGGCAGCTCGAATACAAGACGAGAAACCAGTTCGATGCCGTCCTGTTGATCGAGTCTGGCGGCGGGCACCAGATCGTCGCCACGCATCAACGCCCAGTTTGGCGTCATGCGCGTGTCGAAGCTGCCGTTCTTGCGCCCATGGCTGATATTCACGCGATAGGTCAGGCTGGCCTTGTCAGCAGACGGACGCCAGACACCACGCGCCGTTTTGCCGGGAGTCAGTTGCCATTGGCCGTCGGCCTTGAAATCGCTGTAGTGGCTGCCGTCGCCGAGGTCGAAATCCAGGCTGCGTACCGCCGAGCCCTGGGCGAGCGTCAGGCGGACTTCGGCCTGATCACTCTGCGGCAACAGGCGCACGTGATAATCCAGATCGACCTTGTTCGCGGCCCACACAGGCGAATTCACGGCCAGTAATCCAACGACCCACGCCTGCCGCCATCCCACAGCCATACACACTCCTGATGTGGCGAGCGAGCTTGCTCGCGCTGGGCCGCATAGCGGCCCCAAATCCTTGTTATCACTGGCGACTTTGTGAGTGCTACGCACTGTTACGCCAGCCTGGTCAAACGGGAGCAAGCTCCCTCGCCACAAAAAAAGCGATGAGCATTAACCCGCGCGGAAAATCAGATGATCTTCCCAATCGTCTTCCGGCACGCTGCCTTCGGCGAGCATGCGCCCGGACTGTGAGATCCGCTCGTGATGCACGGCATCGCGATCGCCGCACACCAGGTGATGCCACAACGGCAGGTCCTTGCCTTCGCTGACCAGGCGATAACCGCAGGTTGGCGGGAGCCATTTGAATTCGTCGGCCTTGCCCGGCGTAAGCTGGATGCAGTCCGGCACGGTGTCACGACGGTTAGGATAGTCCGTGCACTGGCAGGTTTTCAGGTCCAGCAATTTGCAGGCGATGCGCGTGTAATAGACGCTATTGTCGTCTTCGTCCTCAAGCTTTTGCAGGCAGCACAATCCACAGCCGTCGCACAGCGACTCCCATTCCTCCTGATCGAGTTGATCGAGGGTTTTGCGTATCCAGAACGGTTCTACTTTGGCGGCCATGGTTCGAGCATCGACATCAGGTGGTGAAAAGGCCGCCAGTCTAGTGCCCGAAGCCCCGCGGGCCAAGCATTGGCGACTGTCGGTAGAACGGGCTTGTCAGTTTTTGCGCTGCCAAGTAGCTTTGCCAATCGCAAGGAGCCCTGCCCGCGTGCCATTAACGCTCAACCGCGTTGCATTACGGTGAACCGCCACGGCTCTAGAGAAGCCTCAAGGCCCAGCTCAACTGCGCCTACAGGTTTCGGACGACCCTCACTTTCAAACGTAGCAAGGAATCTCTTGATGAGTGCTAACCCACGCGTTGCCGATTACGCCATTCACCCTCAGTTCACCGATCGCTGGTCGCCCCGCGCCTTCACTGGCGAAACGATTCCAGAGGAGACTCTGCTGAGCTTCTTCGAAGCCGCACGCTGGGCACCCTCGGCCTACAACTCGCAGCCTTGGCGTTTTCTTTACGCGCGTCGTGATACACCGAACTGGGAGCGCTACCTGGGCCTGCTGAACGAATTCAACCGCAGTTGGGCACAACATGCTTCGGCCCTGGTGATCGTGATTTCGAAAACCACCTTCGCCGTGCCTGGCGCGACTGAAGAAACCCCGGCCCTGTGGCACACCTTCGACACCGGTTCCGCCTGGGGCCACCTGGCCTTGCAAGCGAGCCTGAGCGGCTGGCACACCCACGGCATGGCCGGCTTCGATCAGGAACTGACCCGCAAGGAGCTGAACATTCCTGAAGGCTACGCCCTGCACGCCGCCGTCGCAGTGGGCAAGCTGGGGGACAAGGCGAGCCTGGCGGATTACCTGCAAGCCCGTGAAGAACCGAGCCCGCGCCGTCCGTTGAGCGAATTGGCGGCTGAAGGCGACTTCACCCTCTAAACCGCTGCACATACCAATGTGGGAGCGGGCTTGCTCGCGAATGCGGTGTATCAGTCACTAAATTGTCGACTGACACTCCGTATTCGCGAGCAAGCCCGCTCCCACACTTTTTGATCGCGGTGAATCAATACCCGCGATCGAAATCCACTTCTCCGCGCAACGCCTCTCCCGCCTGATACGCCCGCAGGTTCTCGACAAACAGCTTCACCATCATCGACGGCGAAGTCGGTGCCGAGCTATGGCCGGTCAGCAGCAAACCCCAGGCTGTCCAGAATGGATGACGCTGGGGCAATGGCTCCTGACGGCACACATCGATCACTGCGCCCGCCAGATGCCCTTCTTTCAAGGCGTCCACCAGATCCGCATCGACCACCGCGACACCGCGCCCGGCGTTGATGAACAACCCGGTCGGCTTGAATTGCTTGAACAGCGCCGCGTCGTAGATATCGTGGGTTTCCGGCGTGTTCGGCAGCAGATTGACCACGTAATCGACTTCACCGACCAGCCGCGGCAGATCCGCCAGTGAACCGACTTCGATAAACGGTGCCTGCTCCCGCGCGCTGCTGGCAACGCCATACAACTCGACGCCGAACGGCACGAGGAACTGCGCGACACTTTGACCGATGTCACCCGTGCCGACGATCAACACCTTACGCCCGGCCAGGCTCTGCCCCTGGCGGCTGTCCCATTTGCGCTCGACCTGGCTGACCAGCCGTGCCAGCACTTCACGTTCGTGACCGAGCATATACGTGAGCACGTACTCGGCCATGACCTGTCCGAAGATGCCGACGGCACGCGTCAGCCGATAGTGCCGCGGCAAACCGTCAGCCAGCAACGGCGTAATGCCGGCCCAGGTCGATTGCAGCCATTGCGGTTGATGGCCCTGGCGCAACAGGGTCGCCAGCAGATCAGGCTGGCCGAGCCACACCGGACAATCGGCGGCCTGACTGGCCAGTTCAGCGGAATCACCGCTGGTCAGTACCTCCAGATCCGGCGCCGCCTCGCGCAACAGTTGGGCGTACACGGGGTGGTCATGTTCAGCAATCAGGACGCGCATGCTTCAAACCTTTCAAAAACAGTGCAAACGGCCGCCGACAGAGCTGTGCTCCATCGAGGCTGCCATCGCTAAAATCAATCAGTGTTTCACAACCACTCTGAACAGAGCCTGTCTGCCGCTCACACCGGATCGTTGCGACGCAACAATTCTTCCGGCAAGTGCTCGATGTACTCGTCTTCGGCAGGCGGCATTTGCAGGTGATAACCCTGTTTTTCGAGGTTTTCCAGCACGACCGTGATGTCCTCGCGCGACAGCTTGCGCTCAGGGCTCAGTACCAGGTCAAACGCGTGGATGGCCTTGCCAAAGGCTGCCATCAGGGCATCCGGCACGCGCTCCAGAGCATCGCTCTTGAGCACATACAGGTACATTTCGTTTTTCTTCGAGCTGCGGTAGATGGAGCAAATACGTTTCAAGGCTGTTCTCCGGCGGTGGCCAGGCTGTCGAGCAGCGCCTGGCCCATCAATTCGCGGCGCCAGCCACGCAGCGAATCAGGCAATTGGTAGGGACCATTGGGGAAGCCGCTCTTGAGCAGCGCTTCCAGGGTTTTCTTGCGCAGCATCAGTTCCGGTGCAATGTTCAGGCGCTCGGCCTCGGCCTGGCCGATGGCTTTCAGCTGTTTGAGCAATGCCGCGGCATCCACCGGCAGCGGCTCCGGCACGGCTGGCGGCCATTGATCAGGCGACACACTGCCAGAGCGCTTGATCAGATCAAGCAGAAACTCGCCATCCTGACGCACGGTACGCGGGTGCATGTCTTCGATTTTCGCCAGGGCACCGAGGTTATCCGGTTGCGTACGCGCCAGCGGCCACAACGAATGCTCGCGGATAATCCGGTTGCGCGGCAGGTCACGGGCCCGGGCTTCCTTTTCGCGCCAGGCGCAGAGCTCACGCAATACCGCGAGTTGGGCACGGGACAGCTTCCAGGCCAGCTTGGCTTCGCGATAGACCTCGTACGGGTCGGTCTCGCGGCGCAGGTTGGCCACCAGCTCGGCGCCATCTTCCAGGACCCAGGCGTATTTATCGTCAGACAGCTTTGGACGCAGCTTTACGAAGACTTCAGCCAAATGCACGGCATCTTCGGCGGCATAGCTGATCTGGGTTTCGGATAGCGGACGTTGCAGCCAGTCGGAACGGGTTTCACCCTTGGGCAGGTCGATGCCGAGCACTTCCTGCACCAGCCGCGAATAGCCCATGGAAAAACCGAGGTTCAGGTAAGCGGCAGCCAGTTGCGTATCGAACAATGGAGCTGGCAGGCTACCGGTCAGGCGTAGCAGGACTTCGAGGTCTTCGCTACATGCGTGGACCACTTTGACCACGGCCGGGTTTTCCAGCAGCGCGGCGAATGGTTGCCAGTTGTCGATGCTCAGCGGGTCAATCAGGTAGGCGCGCTCGCCATCGCCGACCTGCAGCAGGCCCGCGATCGGATAGAAGGTGTCGACCCGCATGAATTCGGTGTCGAGGGCAACGAATGGCAATTGCTGCCACTCGGCACACAATCGTCCGAGGCTATCGTTGTCGCGAATCCAGTGAATATCGATGGCCACACGGCTCTCCCTTGAAGAATGGCGCGCAGTATATATCGCCCCCGGCGATTTCCGCGCATCCACTGAACAAGAGCATTAGCGAAAATTACTGCGTGGCATAAAGAATAGTCCGACAAAGTCGGACTAGCTGGTCTTACCCAGCACGTAGACCCGCATCCGCACGCAACCGGGCAAAAAGTCGTGATGGCTGAGCAAACGGAAACCCGCCTGCCTGAACTCGCTTTCTACTTCGGCCTTGCTCGGCAACGGCCGGGCAGGAACGCCCCCCACGCCCGGACGCGCGCCCTTGAAACGACTGTCCAGACGCACCGCGACAATCACCGTATCGCGACTGACCCGGTAAAACTCGCCAAGCATCGCCAGGCGGTGTTCTGAGTGGGTGAGGTGCTGAAACAGTTGCATGCAAAAAATGCAGTCAACCGCATTCTCCGACAAGCCAATCTTGAACGCGGAGCTTTGAAAGGTCTTGACCCGCTTCAACAAACTCTGCGGATGATGTGTACGGGCATGATCGAGGATGTCTTGAGACGGATCCGTCGCGAGGATCACCCGATTCGCATGTTCGGCCAGCACCGACCAGAAACGCCCCACACCACAGGCCACGTCGAGGATCAGACCGGGCTCGCCAGCGACGTTGAGCGCATTGCGCACCATACGCTCCTCACGCCAGAGCGTCAGACGCCCGGCCAGGCCCGGCGCTTGCGGCTGATGGCAGACGCGAGCGTGCTCCTGGTCGTAGCGCCGGGCAATCTCAAGCTCGATGGCGGATGGGGGCTGAGCGGACATGTGCATTGGCTCTTGATGAAAGTTCTACAGGCCGCAGGTCGGCGGCCGCCGCGTGAAACAAAATCGGAGCACTCAATCTTTGGCCAACGCGCCGTCGACCACTGGACCACGACATCCGGCAAACATGTCCAGATCCTGGTTGTAGACTTTGCTGTTGACCTCCAGCAACCCAAGCATCGAATGGAACAGGTTGTCCTGACTCAAGGGTTTTTCACGACTCTGTTGCAGGCAATGGGCATCTACCGCAAACGATTTTTTATAGCTGTCGGAGAACCAGGCAAACATGGCTACATGCTTTTGCTGCTCCGGGGCCAGCATGTAAGGCGTACCGTGGAGGAACAAGTTGTATTCACCCAGGGACTCACCGTGGTCCGACAGATAGAGCATCGCGGTATCCACTTTGTCCTGACTACCGCGCAACAGATCGATCAAGGTCGACAGCACATGGTCGGTATACACCAAGGTGTTGTCGTAGCCGTTGACGATACTTTCGCGACTGCAATTGTTCAGGGCGTTACTCTCGCAAACCGGGGTGAAGCGTTCGAATTCTTTCGGATAACGCTTGAAGTACTCAGGACCGTGGCTGCCCATCTGGTGCAGTACCAATACGGTGTCTTTGTCCAGGTTATCGATGAAATGTTGCAGTCCTTGCAGCAGGATTTCGTCGCGGCATTCACTGTTGGCACACAACACCGGGTCTTTCAGGTTGCTGACGTCCTGAACGGTGACGCGATCGCACGTACCTTTGCAGCCTGACTGGTTGTCACGCCAGATCACGTCAATACCCGCATGCTTGAGCACATCCAGCAGGCCTTCTTCATTCTTTGCCTTGCTGGCGTTGTAATCCTTGCGCCCCATATTGGAGAACATGCAAGGCACCGATACGGCGGTTTCAGTACCGCAGGAATGCACATCGGTGAAGGCGATCAGGCCATCTTCCTTGCTCAGTTTCGGAGTGGTGTCCCGGCTGTAGCCAAGGATGCCGAAGTTCTCTGCCCGGGCACTTTCACCCACGACAAGAACCGTCAGGGATTTGCGGCTGTGAGTTTGCCAGGCCGGATTGCGCACGGCATCTTCACCGATTTTGACAAAGGGTTGCTGTGCCGTTGCTACTTTCTCGCGCAAGAAACCAACCGAGGCACCAATATAGTTGCTTGGCACCACCATCAGGCGCAACTCGTGGTGATTGCGAAACAGCGAAGACAGGCCTTGATAGTTAACCAGTGCAACACCACCAATGACCGCTGCCGAGGCAAAAGTCACCAGAACTTTACTGAGTAGTTCACGGTGCCAACGGCGATAATCAATCGGAGTCTTCCACAACAGCCAAGACGGTAAAACGCCGAGCAGCGCGATATAAACAAACAACTTTGGCGACAGTAAGTCGCGCACTTCCGTAGCATTGGTCTCAGCGAAGTTACGCAACATGCCAGTGTCGATCAGAACACCATACTGGCTCATGAAATACGCCACACCCGCGCTGATCATGAACAGCAGGGTCAGGACCGGCTTCAGCACCGGCCGGAATGCCAGCAGGGTCAGCACAATATTGAAGGCCGCGAAGATCATCACCCCGAAGGCCACACGCATGACGATGCCTTTGCCGTCGGATGCGGTGATTTCGAACAGGTGTTGCCAGAGTACAAAATTGAAGCCAACTAACAAAAATACGCTGGCAATCAGTGTCACCCATTCGGGGCGCACGGCTTTAATCTTAAGCATGAGATTCGGCGGGTCCTGAAAATAAGTGCCTTCGGTAAATGTGAAAATTTCATTTACCGAGACAGCTCTAATTTTAGATAGCCAACCATCAATTTTTTGTGAAAAAGAAGCCAACAATTAGTTGGCTTATAAAACCTGCCTGAAACCTTCAGACTATTTGAGAATGGTTCAGCCCTGATTCAGATTCGACTCAAGCCTGGTGCAAATACCAGCGCCAGTCCTGCTCACCGACTTCCCCCATGAATTGGCGATATTCGGCGCGTTTCACCGCCAGGTAAACGCCGAGGAATTCACTGCCGAAGGCCTCCCTGGCCCAACTCGAACCTTCCAGCGATCGCAAGGTGGTCAGCCAGTCTGTCGGCAACAGTTTCGCGGCCTGGGCGTAGCCATTGCCTTCCACCGGCGCACCCGGGTCGAGTCGCTCGCGGATACCGCGATGAATGCCGGCCAGAATCGCCGCAGCCGCCAGATAAGGATTGGCATCCGCACCACAAATTCGATGCTCGATGTGCCGGGAATACGCCGGCCCGCCGGGTACGCGCAAACTCACGGTGCGATTGTCCACGCCCCAGGTGGCCGCCAGGGGTGCATAACTGTTGGCCTGGAATCGACGGTAGGAGTTGGCGTTGGGGCAGAACAGCAACAGCGAATCGAGCAAGGTACTGAGCATGCCTGCGACGGCCTGCTTGAGCAGGGGCGTTCCATCCGGGGCTTCACTGGCGAAGAGGTTGTTGCCGTCCTTGTCTGCCAGACTCACGTGCATGTGCATCCCGGTGCCGGCCAGGTCATCGAAAGGCTTGGCCATGAAGCAGGCTGTCATGCCGTGCTTGTGCGCCACCCCTTTGACCAGACGCTTGTAACGCACCGCTTCATCCATCGCCTGCAACGCGTTGGTGCGGTGTTCGAGGGTGATCTCCACTTGCCCCGGTGCGTACTCGGAAATTGCCGTGCGTGCCGGAATCCCCTGGAGCTTGCAGGCGCTGTAGAGATCGGCCAGGAACGGCTCGATCTGTTCAAGCTCGCGCAAACCATAGACCTGCGTTGCGCGCGGACGCCCGCCATCGACATCCCGTGCCGGTTGCGGCCGGCCATTGCTGTCGCGTTGCTGATCCAGCAGGTAGAACTCCAGTTCCGCCGCCATGACCGGGTAATAGCCGTCAGCCTGCAGACCTTCGATGACTTTCGCCAGCAAATGCCGAGGATCGGCAATGGTGGCGGGCATTCCTTCCGTCGGGTGCATGCTGACCTGCACGGCCGCGGTCGGTATCAGTCGCCAGGGCATGCGCGTGAGACTGCCGCTGATCGGGTAGGCCCGGCAGTCGATATCACCGACATCCCAGACCAGCCCGGAGTTTTCCACGTCATCGCCGTTGATGGTCAGACCGAGGATGGTGCTCGGCAATGGTCGCCCGCTTTCGTAAACCCCCAGCAACTCGTCACGATGCAGCAACTTGCCTCGCGGCACACCGTTGTTGTCGAGGATGAACAACTCGAACATTTCAATATCCGGGTTCTGCTCCAGAAAGGTCAGGGCTTCTTGCCTGGTGGCAAACGAGGTCGTGGCACAACTCATGGGAACTCTCTTTTTCCGTGTCAGGCGGGTACGCAAAAGCACCCGCGCTTTAATCCCGGCATCAACCGGAAATCTAGGGACAATCAGCGGAAAAAGCAGGAATCCGGCGGGCGCGCATGGCGGCAATGCCACAGCGCCCAGAAGGCCAGTTCAGAAGGTAGTGCAGAGAGGTTTGGCGCGGTGGCGGGCGTGAGTCGACGACCAAGGCTCGACGCACGTGCGTCGGTGGATGCCTTGAAGTGGATTGCGACTGGCCAACCGTCCATAGAGAGAACCGCAGAAAACAGATGACCGCAGCGTCACACGACGGGTTGAGTCGTTAAATCGGGATTTGAAGAACTTTGGATGTCGCCTGGCTAAACATTTGACTGTTCAGTGCAGCCCCCCCTGTGGGAGCGGTTTGTATTTAATTTCCAAATACCACGCCGGACTTTCTGATTTGCCGTCTCCATGCCTCACGCGTCTAATCGGAACCCTACTGTTCAAGGCCCGATCATGGAAAACACCCGAGCCACTTCCCGCCCTGCCCTCTGGTTCATGTTCAGCATTGTCCTGGTTGCCCTGAACCTGCGCCCATCCATGGCCGCTGTCGGACCTTTGCTCCCGGTGATTCGCGTCGACATCCCGCTAAGCTTCAGCCTGGCTTCACTGCTGACCATGTTACCGGTCATGGCCATGGGACTGGCGATGTTTGTCGGCCTGCGCGTCAGCCAGCAACTCGGCGATCAGCGCACGGTGGTGTTCTCGTTGCTGATCATCGGCGTGGCCACGGTTTCGCGGTTGTTCCTTGATTCAGCAGCGGAGTTGATCCTCAGCGCGGTGCTGGCAGGTATCGGGATCGCCCTGATCCAGGCCCTGATGCCAGCGTTGATCAAATCCCGATTCAGCGACCACGTTGCCCTGAGCATGGGGCTCTATGTCACGTCGATCATGGGTGGTGCCGCCATTGCTGCGTCCTTTTCACCGCTGGTGATGCAGGGCACCGGCAGCTGGCGCATGGGTCTGGCGATCTGGGCCGTTCTCGCCGTGCTGGCATTGCTGTTCTGGGGCACCCAACGAGCGGGGATGCCGACACTGGATTCAAAGACATCCAGCAACGTTTCATTCTTCGCCAATTCCCGCGCATGGTTACTCGCGATCTTCTTTGGCCTGGGCACTGCGTCCTACACCTGTGTTCTGGCCTGGTTGGCGCCGTACTACGTGGAAAAGGGCTGGAGCGAACAGCACGCCGGGTTGCTGCTCGGATTTCTGACCGCCATGGAAGTGCTGTCAGGTCTGCTGACCCCCGTCATCGCCAATCGCAACCGCGATCGCCGCATCGTGCTGATGGTATTGCTGACGCTCATCATCGCCGGCTTCAGCGGACTGATTCTGAGCCCGCAGCATTTGAGCCTGATTTGGCCATGCCTGCTGGGGCTGGGCATTGGCGGCCTGTTCCCTATGAGCCTGATTGTATCGCTGGATCACCTGGACAATCCCTTGCGCGCCGGTGGCCTGACCGCGTTCGTTCAAGGCATCGGCTACCTGATTGCCGGCCTGTCGCCGCTGCTGGCCGGGATAATCCGCGACCAGCTCGGCAGCTTCGAATGGGCCTGGTGGTCGCTGACGGCAGTCATGGTGCTGATGATGTTGATGGTCTTGCGCTTCAACCCAAGGCACTACACCCGACACATCCACTGACCCGGAGCCTGCCATGAAAACCACCGGTTTCGCCGTAGCTCACGCCAGCATGCTGCTTTGGGCCTTGTTGATCGCCGCGTCGTTTTCCGCCGCGGCGCAAGTCAGCCAGGCCATCGACCCGATCCTGCTGACCGGTTTGCGCCTGCTGTTTTGCGCCGTAGTATTTCTGCCGCTGTTGCTGCTTAAAGGCGACGCCGGCATGACCGCCCGCGGGCTGCTCGGTCATGCCGTGCTCGGCCTGCTGCTGGCGTTGTACTTCGGCTCGCTGTTCGAAGCCTTGCGCTACACCTCGGCCGTCAACACCGGGACGATGTTCACGCTGGTGCCGCTGATGACCCTGGCGTTCGAAGCCGTGCTGACACCTGACAGCCGCCTGAAACAACGGATTGTGCCCATGCTGCTCGCCGCTGCCGGGGCGGTCTTGCTGATCATGAAGGGCACCGGCCCCGGCGAGTTACCATCGCCGTACGCATTGACGGTGTACGGCATCGGATGCCTGGCGATGGCGCTCTACGCCCCCCTCAGCCAACGCCTGAAAGCCAATAGCCTCAAGGGGCGCGGGCCGGTGGCCATGACGTTCTGGAACATGCTGTTCGGTGCGCTGTTTCTGCTGGTGTTCTGTGGATTCAGTGGCGGTTGGCGCTCGGCATCATTACTGACGCTCAACGACTTCTATTGGCTGATGTACCTGGCCGTATTCGCCACGCTGGCAACGTTCTGGCTATTGCATCGGGCCATCGGCGTGATCGCGCCTTCCTCGGTGATTTCCTACATCTACCTGAGCACGCTGTTCATCACCTTGTTTCACTGGCTTTGGGGGCGCCAGATGCCTCTGCCGCTGGAGTTGGCCGGTGCGGTACTGGTAGGCATCGGCATGTTTGCACTGCTGATGTCCAGCCGCCGTGCAGTGTCGCTGGTAGTCCAGGGCTGACTCGGCCTGAACCGAAACCCCCTGCAAATCATTCTCAATGCGCCCTCGTTCCGCTAGGATCATTCGCTCACACTTGCGCACGGTCAGCGCAGGGGCGCAGCGAGACAGAACGGATGCTGAACAGTAATTCACTTAGAAAACTCGATATGCAGGACCTCATGGTGTTCGTCGCCGTGTATGAGCAAAACAGCGTCACTGGTGTATCCGAGACGCTTTGCATCAGCCAGTCCACGGTGAGTTACTGCCTGAAAAAACTGCGCACCAGTTTCGCGGACGAACTGTTCATCAATACCCGCACCGGCGGCATGCAGCCCACCTGCAAGGCCGGCACGATGTATCCTCACGCGCTGAAAATCCTGGAAAGCATCAACCTGTGTCACGCAGGTCCCCCCGCATTCAACCCTGGCCTGCAACCTGTGACATTCAACATCTGCGCACCGGAATACTTCGAACTGTTGATTCTGCCGCGCCTGTTGAAAACCTTTGACCTCGCCGATCTTCCGGTGATGGTCAATGTGTTAAAACTCGAAGCGGACATCCCGGCTGAAGCGTTGCGCGACGGTAGCCTCGACCTGGTGATGTGCTTCGGCCCGAACTTTCATCGCAGTCATGCCGACTTCACATCCCGGACGCTGCTCAAAGACGATCTGGTCTGTGTTTTCGATAAACGCGCCGCGCCGGCGGAACCACGCCTGAGTCTGCAAACCTATGTCGAGCGTCGACACGTGTTCCCGACACCCTGGACATCTGCCACTAACATGGTCGACGGCTGGCTCGCGCAACAGGCAAGACAGCGCCAGATTATCGCGCGCGCCAACAGCTACAGTGCAGCGCTGAAGCTGATCACCGGCACCGACTATGCCCTGACCCTGCCGCGCCGTATCCAGCAACTTCTGGCCAGCTCAGACACCTTCGATCACTGCGAAGCACCCGAAGGCTTGCCGGGTTTCACCCTCGATATGCAGTGGAGCCAAGGCGTTGATCAAGATAGCGCCAACGCCTGGCTACGAGAGCAAGTGATCCTGGCCTGCACCGAGCAGGAAACGGCCTGATACTCAGTTGTTGATGGCGGTCTTGCTGTAGGAATCGCGATCGATATCGAGAATCTCCACGCACAACTGGACTTCAACGCCGCCCGGCCACTCACACAGATCCTGCACCACCGCCAGCAGGCTTTCAGACAGCTGCTGCTTGATCTGTGCGGAACGACCACTCAACAGCGCCAGCTTCACATGCACGAACGCCCGCTCAGCCAATGCCGTACCGACTTTGAACGTCTCGACCTTGACCGCGCGGCTCTTGATGTCGAATTCGGCAGCAAACTGACCAGAAGCCACCAACGCATTGTTCAAACGCATCAATGCCACATCGGCATTCAGATCAGTCAGGTTGGCGGTGTATTCCATGTGCAGGTGAGGCATGAGTGGGTTCCTGATAGTGGATGAACAGGTGGTACATATAACACAGCGCCGCCGTGCTCATTCGGGCAGCGGCAAAATCGCACGCTCACTCATGAACGCTTCCAGGCGCGAGCGTAACCAGCGCTCGGCGGGGTCGGTATCGACATGACTGAGCCAAACCATAGACAGGTCCAGGGTGGGTGTCTTGATCGGAAAGGGTTCCTTGAACAGCATTCCCGATGCGGCCATCGCCTCGGCGGTGTAGTCCGGCAGGCTGGCAATCAAGTCCGTCCCGGCGAGCAGTGCCGGCAAAGAACTGTATTGCGGTACCGAGAGCACCACCTGGCGCGTGCGGCCGATTTCCGCCAGCCACTCGTCGGCGTAACCGCTGACATTGGCGGTATGGGACACCAGCACGTGCGGTCGCGCGCAATACTCATCGAGGGTCAGCGGTGTGTCGGAGGCATCGGCGCGCAAAATGCAGGGCTGGATGTGCCGCAGCAACTTGCGTTTGGCATTGGCCGGCAAGCCACGGGTCTGGCTGATACCCACCGTGATATCGCCGGACGCCAACAAGTCGGGAATCCGCCAGTAATCGACATGCTGCACTACAAACACCACATTGGGCGCTTCCTGGCGCAGGGTTCGCAGCAACGGCGGCAACAGGCCAAACTCGACATCGTCGGACAACCCGATGCGGAACGTCATTGTGCTGCTGGCCGGGTCAAAATCATGGGTCAGGCTCAAGGCCACGGACAAGGAGTCCAGCGCCGGCGACAAGTGCCTGATGATTTCCTCAGCCCGCGCTGTCGGCTCCATGCGATGACCAACGCGTATGAACAGCGGATCATTGAACATCGCACGCAAGCGGTTGAGCGCAGAGCTGATGGTCGGCTGACCGAGAAACAGCTTCTCCGCCACCCGAGTGACATTACGCTCAAGCATCAGCGTTTCGAATACCACCATCAGGTTGATATCCGCCTTGCGAAGTTCGTTGCGATTCATCCCTTGTCCCCCGATCCCCAGACTGGAAGGCAGTGTAGAAAGGCTCGGGGGCTAACGTCTACGTGCTTGCACGACAGACAATGCCGGTGCAGACGTTACGTTTGTTCAATTCAAAGTCAGCGCCTGTATTCCGATTGCCAGTTTGCGCGGGTCGTTACTCATACCAAGCTCTCCCGGACTGATGGCATTGGGGTATTTGAAAAAAATACGCAGTACGCCCTGATGTTCGATGAGCTGTTGCACGGCTGCGGGTAATTCGATGTTGATTCGGTTTGCTTCAGGCTTGACCAACCGGGTGGACAGTACACTCACATCATTGACGACAACCTCCAGCGACTGCTCTGTGTGCGTAGGTGCGAGCAACGCGCTGGTTTCCAGCAACAATGAATTCACCCTTGATGTTGGCCGCAAAACGATTTGCGACTCGGCGCCTTCGGACCAGGTTCCCCACGGTTCGTTGAGCGACCATCCCTTGGCCAAATAATCCACCGCCGGACTCTCTTTACTGAACACCACTCTCTCACCTTGCTTGAGCTCCGGAATCAGCTTCAATGCATCCGGCGCCAAGACGGGCGGGCAATCGTTACAGCGCTTCCATCCCGGCGCCAACACATTCAAACCGTCAATTCTGGCGAGCACATCAATATCACTCTTCAATGTCAGGGCAGCCTGGAGCAAGGAGCGGTTATCCAGCACGTACAGGGTATCTTGCGCGTAACTTCCCGAATCCAGCATCCGAACCGACTGTGCCTGCGCCGCCTCGACGGCCAGCGAACTGACTCGCCCAAGATAGACGGCATTTGTGGGCAGATGATGGGTATGCGCATAGTCGGCCAATGTCATCCACTGCTCCGATAAGTTCTGCGGGCGAATCCATCGCACGTACTGATAATGCTTTGCTGCTTGTTGCCAGAAAGGATCGGCCAGTGGCGTCTTCCACTTGGACGCCGGTGAAGTCATGAAAAAACCGCGCGAGACTGTCCATCCCGATCGCGTATCCGCCACCTGAATCACCAAAGCGATGCTCAACAGCAACATCGCCGTGCGCGGGGTATGCCCGCGAACCACCACATAAAGAGTGACAAAAATAACCATGTACATCACCGGCCAGATCATCCGCCCTGAGCCACGGAAGATGGTTGCGACGGCTACAACGGCGTCCGGCAGGGGAATCCGGAATTCGAATGACCCTACACCTACGTTATTGGATACGGCGAACATCGCCAGGCTGGCAAGCGCAATAAAAAGCAGCGGATATCGGCGAACCTTGGCGCCAAGGTCCCCCGCCCCTTGCAGCAATAGCACGAAAGCGCAGATGAGCAGGAAAATGACACCCAACCCCAGGAAGGCAAACCCATCACTGTCGCCCAACACACCTGGCATGTCCCGCAGGGTGTAGGACCAGGTACCCGGATCAAAGAGGGTCAGGACATTCGCCCGAAACAAGCCATATCCCATTAACGAAAGACCACCATCGCCAACACTGAAGTAACCCGCTTGCCAGCAACACAGACTGACCAGCAGGAACAGACCGATCAACTCGGTCAGCGCTTTGCCCAGCGTCAGGCGGCGCTGGAGGGCTTTGGCTGCGAGGTCCGCGATCCAGATCAATGCAACCATCGCCAGCAAATAAGCGTGCACCAGTGCTGTCGCACCAAGCAGCGTCCCCCATGCCAGACAGCGTTTTTGCGTAAATGGGCGCAGGGCCAGATAAAGCGCTGCCAATACGAGAAAATGTCCGGCCAGGGATAAATGCACTCCCATCCGGATAATCATCGCCGGGACGAACAAAAACAGCCCGGCACCGAGCAATTGCAACACCACATTGCGACTGACCAACCCCGTCAGCTTCCAGCCAAACCAGCTCTGCAGGATGAAGCACGTCAGAAACCAAAACCCGAAATACTGGAATGGTTCAGGAAGCAGAGCCGAAAACGGCTTGAAGATAAAAGCGAACAGAGGATTGGAATCCGAGAAAATTACCGCGTTGCTCAATTCCAACCCATACGACGGATTAAGCCCTAACGGAAATGTCCACGGTGAATGCCTGAAAAAAGCCCAGCCCAGGTAATGCGTGGCTGGGTCGCCCCCCTCCAACCAGGCAATATTCATCGGGTTCAATGCCCGCGGGCCGACCACGATGAAAAATGCAAGGATTCCCAAAAGGACGGGCAGCAGCGCAGTCACCCGGCGCGTTGTGGAAAGTTTCATCGGTACGTCCAGAAATTGTGCAAGACAAAAGTGAATGCCGGAATCGTTAGCGCCACCGCACCAATCCCCAGCAGATAATGCAACCCCGCCATCTGCGCGACCCAGGCGACAAACATCGCCAACAAAAAACCGCCCGCCGATACCAGCAGGAAACGCAGCAGTGTTCTGCCATGCAATCGGGCAGAAAAACTCCAGGTCGTGTTGATGACGTAGGACACCACCGTCGCCACGGCAAATGCCACACCGTTAGCCAGAGGCGGATGTGCGACGACGAAATTGATGAACAGCACCGCAACCAGCGCATGCAGGGCAGTAACGAACAATCCGGTTACAGCAAAGCGCAAACCGCGCTGGATCAACGCTGTTTTTTCGGCTGATGTCACGGCTTTCGCGCCAGCACGAATACACTCAAACCGGCCAGGCGGTTCATGCCCATCAATGGCAATTCAAGCTTACAGAGGGTCTTGAGCACAGTGTTCACCAGCGGATGATGGCGTTTAAGCTGCGAACGAGGCGCCAAACCCTTCCGTCCGAGGGGCAACAAGCGTAACGCAGCGGCAATCGGGAACACCGCACCGAAATAGTAGGCACCGCGTTGTACCGTCAAACCCGCGTTCCGGGCCAGAGTTTCAAATTGGGCCAGGGTGTAGCGACGCTTGTGTTCGAGAAAGTCGTCGTGGCCGCTCCAGAGAAACTGGAAGGCCGGCACCGTCATCAGGAAGCGACTGCCTGACGGCACTGTATCGACGTAAGCCTTGAGCAAACCGAGGTCGTCATCGACATGCTCCAGCACGTCCATCAAAAGTACCAGGTCGGCGTCGACGGTCTCGATGCCACGACGGTAATGCACCGGTTTACCGGCGGTGGTCGCACTGGAATCGGCGATGTAGCTGATATCGACGCACCAGGCCTCGCGCGCCTCGGTATGAGCCAACAGATGGTGGGTAAAAAAACCGGAACCGGCGCCCACGTCGAGAATCCGCTTGATTGGCGCGTCACCCAGCAGGCGGCGGGTCGCTGCCGCTTTCGAGCAGTAATACCAATGTTCACCGATGTTATCGCCGAGGATGGCGGTTTCCTTGAGATCCATGCTTTAGGCCTTGGGGTCGTAGACGCGGCGCACGAGAAAAACCGGCCGGCGTTTGGATTCGATGTAAGTGCGGCCCAAGTACTCACCGAGTACGCCGATGCCAATCAGTTGCAGGCCGCCAAGGAACGTCACGGCGACCATCAGCGAGGCGTAACCGGGCATGTCGACACCATGGATCAACGTGCGCAATACGATAAATATGGCAAAAGCGAAAGAGACGAGCGACACCAGCGCCCCTATATACGTCCACACTCGCAAAGGCTCAGTGCTGAAACTGGTGATACCTTCCAGCGCAAAGTTCCACAGCCGCCAACCGTTGAATTTACTCTGCCCCGCTACCCGCTCGGGACGCTTGTAATCAACCAGGGTGGTGCGAAACCCGACCCAGGCAAACAGGCCTTTCATGAAGCGCCGGGATTCGGGCAAGGTCAGCAAGGCATCGACTACACAGCGATCCATCAGGCGAAAATCCCCGACGTTTTCCGGCAGCGGCTGCTCAGCAATCTTGTTGTGCAGGCGATAGAACCAGTGGGCGGAAGTCTGTTTGGCCCACGTATCGCTACGACGGCTGATCCGGTGACCGAGTACCACTTCATAGCCCTCTCGCCAACGCTCGATCATCTGCAAAATGATCTCTGGCGGATCCTGCAGATCGGCGTCGATCGGCACAACGATCTGTCCGGTGGCGATCTGTAAACCGGCGGACAATGCCGCTTCTTTGCCGAAGTTGCGACTCAGGTCAACGATGCGCAGACGCGAATCGTGCTGCTGACGCTCAAGCAGACGTGCAAGCGTGGCGTCAGTGCTGCCGTCATTGATGAATACCAATTCAAGCTTTATCAATTCCTGCTGCCGGAAGACTTCATCAATGCGCAGGAGAAACGTGTCGAGACTGTCTTCCTCGTTAAAAACGGGGACAACCAGCGATAACGTCACCTGGGAGGCCAGTTGCGTTCCATGCTCAGTCAATGGAGTGCTCTTTTTATAGTGGTTTTCGGTTGCCGACAGATTTTGGACGCTATGAGCGACTCCGTATTAAGCAGTAGCTCCGAAGGTGTTGCAAGTGTGAAACGGCGCCGTTTTGGACAATCCAGAGGCTGATCCACCCGCTCTAACCCGCCGTCTCAGAACATCCGCCAACGACTGGAAACAAATGTCCGATAGCAAAAAAAACCTGCTCCGCTAGGCTTGCATCGATGCGTCACACAGGTTGTCGCACGATCTATCGCAGGGAGCGAACTGAATGTACTTCGAGATTTACAGGCAATTCAAAGGCACACCGAGCACCGGCAAAGGCCAATGGCGATGGAGGTTGCGGGCGGGGAACCATGAGACCATCGCCAGCGGCGAGTCTTATGTGAACAAAGCGGATTGTTTGCACGTGATCGAATTAATCAAGGGTGTACAAGGGGAGGCCCCGGTCAAGGAGATTTGATAGCTGCCGACAGTAATCGCAGAAACGAAAAAGCCCCGTAGCTTTTCAGCTACGGGGCTTTTTCCATGTAATGGCGGAGAGATAGGGATTCGAACCCTAGGTACCGGTGAAGGTACAACGGATTTCGAATCCGTCCCATTCGGCCACTCTGGCATCTCTCCAACGGCGCGCATCATAACAACACTTTCGCAGGAAGCGAACCCCCCAAGCGAAATATTTCTGTGCTTTCAGATGCTTGCGTCGATTAAAGCGGTACGCCCAGACGATTGGCAACTTCTTCGTAGGCTTCGATGACATCACCGAGGCCCTGACGGAAGCGGTCCTTGTCCATTTTCTTGCCGGTGGCCTTGTCCCACAGACGGCAGCCGTCCGGGCTGAATTCGTCGCCCAGCACGATGGAACCATCGTGGAACACGCCGAATTCCAGCTTGAAGTCGACCAGCAGCAGGCCAGCGTCGTCGAACAACTTGCTCAGGACTTCGTTGACCTTGAGCGACAGTTCTTTCATGCGAACCAGTTGCTCGGCGGTGCCCCAGCCAAATGCCACGACGTGGGATTCGTTGATGAACGGGTCACCCTTGGCGTCGTCCTTCAGGAACAGTTCGAAGGTGTAAGGGTTGAGCTTCATGCCCTCTTCGACACCCAGGCGCTTGACCAGACTGCCAGCGGCGTAGTTACGCACGACGCACTCGACCGGGATCATGTCGAGCTTCTTCACCAGACACTCGTTGTCGCCCAGCAATTTGTCGAATTGGGTCGGCACGCCAGCAGCTTCGAGCTTCTGCATGATGAAGGCGTTGAACTTGTTGTTCACCATGCCTTTGCGGTCAAGCTGTTCGATACGCTTGCCGTCGAACGCCGAAGTGTCGTTGCGAAACAGCAGGATCAAACGGTTAGCGTCGTCGGTCTTGTAAACCGATTTGGCTTTGCCGCGGTAGAGTTCTTCACGTTTTTCCATGATGGGCTCCGCTTGCTAAGTAGATGGGCTAGGCGATGTGACGCCAGTCGAGCCCTGAATCTTGATCGGCCAGTTGCAGCCAGTCCGGGTCGCACCCGAGAGTGTCGACAAAACATTGCCGGGCCAGCTGCGGCAGGTTGTTCTTGCTGCTCAGATGGGCCAGGACCAGGTGTTGCAGGTCTTTCCAGCCCAGCTCGGCCACCAGGAATGCCGCCTGATGGTTATTCAAATGTCCCAGTTCACCGCCCACCCGCTGCTTGAGAAAGTACGGGTAATGACCGCGAGCCAGCATGTCACGACAGTGATTGGACTCGATCATCAACGCATCGAGGTCCCGATAGCCGTCCAGCACCTTGTCACAATACGAGCCCAGGTCGGTCAACAGGCCAAAGCGGCGCTCACCGTCACTGAAAACATATTGCGTCGGTTCTTGTGCATCGTGGGCCACGGCAATGACACCAATGCTCAAGTCGCCGATTTGCAGCTGTTCGCCGCCAGCCAGAAAGCCTGCGGGTTCAATCGGTTTGCGCATCCCGCGCAAGGTCCCGCGACTGAGGTAGACAGGCAGATTGTAGCGCCGAGACAGCAAACCCACGCCATGCACGTGGTCGGCATGTTCGTGGGTCACGAGTATCGCGCTCAACTGCGCAGGGTTCACACCCAGGCGCAGCAGGCGTTTTTCGGTTTCCCGCAGGGAAAACCCACAATCCACCAGCACGTACGTATCAGCACTGGCTATCAGCGTGCCGTTCCCTTGACTACCGCTGCCGAGAACGGCGAAACGCATAGGATCAGCCCAGGTTGTCCTGAATCTTGCTCAACACTTTACGCGCCACGTCTGCCGGCGCCACGGTGTTGATGTTTTTCTCGACGGTGACCTGGACGTTCTCGCCAACCTTGCTCAGGCGAACCTGATAACGTTCGGCGCGGGCGTCAAGCTCTTCCTTGCTCGGCGCGCTGCCGAACAGGCTGCTGAAGAAGCCTGGCTTGTCGTCTTTCTTCTCGGCTTTTTCGGCCAGGTTGATGTAGTACAGGCCCAGGCTGCGGTTGATGTCTTCAACGCGCCATTCGCCTTGTTCCAGCGCACGACCGACGCTCGACCAGGCACGATCCAGGTCGGTACCGACGTTCAGCACAGGGTTGCCGCTGCCGTCTTCACTCAGGCTGACACGACTAGGCGCGTCGAAATCACGCGAAGCCAGCATCGAGACCGAACCGCCCTTCTCCGAGATACGGCTCATGCTCGCGAGCATGTCGTCGACCAGTGCCGCATCCAGGCCAGTGTTGACCGAACGGTTGGTGAAAGCCACGTCAGCGGTGCTGCCGGCAGGACGCTCGGCGCTGACCACATAGACTTCACTGGTGTTGCGCTGCACGCCCGGCTCGATGCGCACCCGCACACGGGTTTCGCTGTCCGTGCTGACCCCCGCCGCGCTCAGGCGCTTGGCCATGGCCGCAGACAGTTCGTCGGAATGCTGCCAGGTCGTGGTGAATTCACCGGTTTGCGGACGCTGATCATCCAGACGGAAACCGTTGTCCTGGAAGAACTGAACGGCCACGGGCCAGACTTCAGCCGGTGGATTCTGCGCCAGGATGGAGCTGGAGCCGCCGCTCTTCTGCAGGGAGTAGGCACTGGCATCGGCACCCGCCGTCAGCGGCTGCGGCCGAGGTACGACGTATTCGCCCTTGACGGTGTCATCGGCCACGTTGCGCGGGATCGGCAACAGCGGATCCAGACGCTTGGCGGTACGGACATCCTGCGGTATTTGCATCGGTGCAGTCTGTTGCGCTTCCAGGTAATCGCTACCACGGTCACGGAAATAACCTTCCGGGCCCCAGATCCATCCGCAGCCACTGGTGCTGGAGATAATCAAGGCAAGTGCGGAAAGTCCGGCCATTCGCTTCATGCGTTGTACTTCCTCAATTAAACCAGGACGCTGCACTGGCGCAGGGCCGTGCGCAGCGTTTCGTGACAGGGTGCGCTCAGCCAGGTCAACGGCAGGCGAATGCCTTCGTGCATCAGGCCCATTTCAACCAATGCCCACTTCACCGGAATCGGGTTGGCTTCGATGAACAGGTCCCTGTGCAGCGGCATCAGTTTTTCGTTGATTGCCCGCGCAGTCTCGGCATCCCCCTTGAGGGCGGCCTCGCACAGATCGGCCATTTCACGCGGAGCGACGTTGGCGGTGACGGAGATGTTGCCCTTGCCGCCCATCAGGATCAGCTCGACGGCAGTCGGATCATCGCCGGAAAGGACGATGAAGTCCTTGCTTACGCCATCGAGGATGGCTTTGGCGCGCTTGAGGTCGCCGGTCGCTTCCTTGATACCGATGATGTTCGGCACGGTGGACAGGCGGATCACGGTTTCGGCCTGCATGTCGCAGGAGGTGCGGCCGGGAACGTTATAAAGAATCTGCGGGATGTCGACCGCTTCGGCGATGTGCTTGAAGTGCAGGTACAGGCCTTCCTGGGTCGGCTTGTTGTAGTACGGCACGACCAGCAGGCAGGCATCGGCGCCGGCTTCCTTGGCATTACGGGTCAATTCGACGGCTTCGCGGGTCGAGTTGGCGCCGGTACCGGCGATCACCGGAATGCGGCCATTGACCTGTTTTACAACGGCACGGATGACTGCGATGTGCTCGTTGACATCGAGGGTTGCCGACTCGCCGGTGGTGCCGACGGCGACAATGGCATGGGTGCCGTTTTCAAGGTGGAAGTCCACGAGTTTGCTGAGGCTGTCCCAGTCAAGACGACCCTGTGCATCCATGGGTGTGACCAGTGCCACCATACTGCCCGCAATCATGAAACCGCTCCTGCCGGAAAAAGAGAGCCGTAATGGTACTGGCGCCAAGATGCTTGCACAAGCGAAGTACTGTGCTGCCGCCATTCCCCTTGGCGCCGGTTTTCGCTACCCTTCAGACTTTGATCGGTACAGACAAGCTCGTCCGTCGGGTTTCAGCCTCCATTTTCGGCATCACAAGCCCTGATCCAGCGTTGCCACCTCTCGCTCCCGCCCTGGCGGAGCACGTCGCAACCTGCCGCTTGGGGCTTTCTGAATTCGCATCCGCAGGCTCGCTCCCGACAAAACGCCACTTCGATGTATCGACCGCTCATCGCTTTAGGAATGCTGCATGTCCACCCCCACAGTTCGCGAACAATTCCTTGTTATCAGTGCCCTCGGCGCCAACCCCATGGAGCTGACCAACGTCCTGTGCCGCGCCAGCCATGAAAACCGCTGCGCCGTGGTCACTTCTCGCCTGACCCGTCATGGCGAATGCAGTGCGCTGGTGCTGGAAATCTCCGGTAGCTGGGATGCCCTGGCGCGCCTGGAAGGCAGCCTGCCGGTGCTGGCCAAACGGCATGCGTTCACGGTCAACGTGGTGCGCAGCGCCGCCCTGGAAAACCGCCCCCAGGCCCTGCCATACGTCGCTTATGTCAGCTCGGCCTACCGCTCGGACATCATCAACGAACTGTGCCAGTTCTTCATGGACCACAATGTCGAACTGGAAAACCTGACCTGCGACACTTATCAGGCTCCGCAGACCGGCGGCACCATGCTAAATGCCACGTTTACCGTGACCTTGCCGCCCGGCGTGCAGATCAGCTGGCTGCGCGATCAGTTCCTGGATTTTGCCGACGCGCTGAACCTCGATGCCCTGATCGAACCCTGGCGCCCACAGAACCCAATGTAAGGAAGCTTTCATGGCCGTTGCCATCGACCAACCGGTTGCCGATTTCGAAGCCCCCGCCACCAGCGGGCACACCGTCAGCCTCGCCGGCCTGAAAGGCAAGCAGGTGGTGATCTACTTCTACCCCAAGGACAGCACGCCGGGTTGCACGACCGAGGGGCAAGGCTTTCGTGATCAGTATGCTGCGTTCAAGGCCGCCAATACCGAAGTGTTCGGCGTGTCTCGCGACAGCCTGAAATCCCACGAGAACTTCAAGTGCAAGCAAGAGTTCCCCTTTGAGCTGATCAGCGACAAGGACGAAGCCATCTGCCAGCTGTTCGACGTGATCAAGCTGAAAAAGCTGTATGGCAAGGAATACATGGGCGTGGATCGCAGCACGTTCCTGATCGACGACAAAGGCGTGCTGCGTCAGGAATGGCGTGGCGTGAAGGTGCCGGGGCATGTGGATGCAGTTCTGGCGGCGGCTCAGGCCCTGAACAACGCCTGAGTCATATAGCGCCTATCCGGACGCCTTCGCGAGCAAGCCCGCTCCCACATTTTGGACCGTGTTCGTCTGAACAACTCGGTCAACTGTGGGAGTGGGCTTGCTCGCGAAGAGGCCCCTGACTTCACCGAAAATTTGGCGCTGACAGTCAAAGCAACGGCGCAACTTCCGGCTCCTTGCGCGGCCAGGCATCCAGCACGGCCTTGAACAGCGTCGCCAGGGGAATCGCAAAGAATACGCCCCAGAACCCCCACAACCCGCCAAACAGCAGCACCGCGCAGATGATCGCCACCGGGTGCAGGTTGACCGCCTCCGAGAACAGCAATGGCACCAGCACGTTGCCATCCAGCGTCTGAATGATCCCGTAAACCGCCATCAGATAGATGAACTGATCGCTCCAGCCCCACTGGAACAGCGCAATCAGAAACACAGGCACTGTCACCACCACGGCGCCGACATAAGGCACCACCACCGAAATCCCCACCAGCAATGCCAGCAGCGCCGCGTAATTGAGCTCAAGAACAACAAAGGCAATGTAGGTCACGCCACCGCAAATGAAGATTTCGATGACCTTGCCGCGAATGTAATTGGCGATCTGCCGGTTCATCTCATGCGCGACCCGGGTGATCAACGCCCGCTCACGGGGCAGGTAACCGCGCACCCACTGGCCGATCATGGCCCGATCCTTGAGGAAGAAAAACACCAGGATCGGCACCAGCACCAGGTAAATCATGATGTTCACCAGCAATGGCAGGCTCGACAGCGAGAATGTCAGCGCCCACTGACCAAACTTGCCGATTTCGCCCCGCGCCACTTCGATGGCTTGCAGCACTTGCTCATCAGACACCAGATGCGGATAGCGCTCGGGCAGCAGCAGCAACAGTGACTGCCACTTGGCGAGCATGCCGGGCAACTCGTTGAACAGCGTGATCAGTTGATGCCAGAGCAATGGCACGACAACCACGATGAACACCAGCAACAGCCCCATAAACAACGCAAAGACCAACCCCACCGCGACCCCGCCCGGCACCCGCAGGCGCTCGAGGGTCACAACCAACCCTTGCATCAGGTACGCCAGCACCATCCCGGCGAGCACCGGCGCCAGCATACCGCCCAGAGTCAATACGGCGGTGAACGCCAGAAACAGCAGGACAGCCAACACCACCGCTTCTTCATCGGAGAAATAGCGCTGAATCCAGTCGCGTAACACTTTGAACATCAATAATCCTTAGGGACAAACGCAGCCGATTTCAGGCTTTTTTCAACCAGTAGCGGTAAACACCCGCGTCTTCTTCTTCACGAAGCAGGGTATGACCGGCCAATCGGGCAAAGGTGCGAAAGTCACGCTGCGAACCCGCATCGGTGGCGATGACCTTGAGCACTGCACCACTGGCCAGCCGGTTGAGCTCCATCTTGGCCTTGAGCAACGGCAACGGGCAATTCAGGCCACTGGCGTCCAGTTCAACGTCATGCTCTACAGCGTCGGTCATATTGCATCACTCCGGGTCAGGTGGTTGAGTTGCCTAGAATATCTGGTCGCAACGCTGGTGTCCGGCTACAGTAAGGTCTTTGTCGACTAAGGCTTTGTGCATGACATTTTTGCGCCCTACCCTGCTGACGCTCGCTTGCCTGCTCGCCTCACCGGGCTTCGCCGACGACTTGCCGTCACTCGGCGACGCCAGCTCTGCCATTGTCTCGCCGCAACAGGAATACCAGCTCGGCCGCGCCTGGCTGGCAATGTTGCGCAGTCAGGTTTCGCAGCTCAACGATCCGCAACTCAAGGATTACGTGGAATCCAGCGTTTACCGACTGGTGGAGACCAGCCAGGTCACCGACCGGCGCCTGGAATTCATCCTGATCAATAGCCCGCAGCTCAACGCCTTTGCGGCGCCCGGCGGAATTGTCGGGGTTAACGGTGGCTTATTCCTGAACGCCCAGACCGAGGGCGAATACGCTTCGGTACTGGCGCACGAATTGGCTCACTTGTCGCAGCGCCACTTTGCCCGGGGCGTCGAAGCACAAAAACGCATGCAAGTGCCGATGATGGCGGCATTGCTGGCCGGGATCGTGGTTGCAGCCGCCGGCGCCGGTGACGCCGGGATCGCGGCCATTGCCGGCACACAGGCAGCGGCCATTCAGGAACAGCGGCGCTTTTCCCGTCAGAACGAACAGGAAGCCGACCGTATCGGCATTCTCAATCTGGAAAAGGCCGGTTACGACCCCCGCTCGATGCCCACGATGTTCGAGCGCCTGATGCGTCAGTACCGCTACGATGCCAAGCCGCCGGAATTCCTGCTGACTCACCCGGTCACCGAATCGCGTATCGCCGACACCCGCAACCGCGCCGAACTGGCGCCACAGGGCGGTATCGAAGACAGCATGCGTTATCAACTGATTCGCGCGCGCGTCCAACTGACCTATGAAGAAACCCCGGGGCTCGGCGCCAAGCGCTTCCGCGCCCTGCTCGATGAGAACCCGAAAAACGACGTGGCGCGCTACGGCCTGGCGATTGCCCAGATCAAGGGCGGCCAATTGAACGAAGCCCGGGAAAACCTCAAGCCGCTGCTGGCCAAGTCACCCAACGAAATCATTTACAACCTGGCTCAGGTCGATCTGGACATCACCAACAATCGCCTGCCGGATGCACAGTCCCGGGTTGACCGGTTGATGACCCAGTACCCTGGCAACTATCCGCTGAATCAGGTGCGCGTCGACCTGCTGCTCAAGCAGAATCGCGCCGCGGATGCGGAGAAAGCGCTGGAAGGCCTGCTCAAGTCGCGCCCGGATGATCCGGACGTGTGGTATCAGGTTGCCGAGACGCGCGGCCTGTCGGGCAATATCATCGGCCTGCATCAGGCTCGCGCCGAATATTTTGCGCTGGTCGGGGACTACAAACAGGCCATCCAGCAACTGGACTTCGCCAAACGCAAGGCAGGCAGCAACTTCCCGCTGTCTTCGCGGATCGACGCACGGCAACGCGAGCTGATGGAACAGGAACGCATGATCAAGGACATGATGGGCTGACGCCCCCCCAGAGACAAAAAAATCCGGACAAAAAAAAACCGCCTCTTTCGAGGCGGTTTTTTTATTCAACCAACAACCGGGTTATTCAGCCAGTTTGAAGGTGATGAAGCTCGCACGCCCCTGACGCAGAACCCGCATCGACACCGAGCGGTTCTTCGGCAGCGCCTTGGCGATGTCCGCGAACTCCTTGGTGGAACCGATCGCCTGGTTGTTCAGGTGGGTGATCACATCACCCGGCTGCAAGCCGATCATGGCGGCAGGGCCGTCCTGCACTTCCTTGATCACCACACCACCTTTGAGGTCGTAGGTTTTCTTCTGGTCGTCAGTCAGCTCGACCACGGAAACACCGAGGCGATTGCTGCTGCGCTCGATGCTGGATTTCGGCTCGGCGCCCAGCTCTTTACCTTCTTCCGGAATGGCACCAACGGTCAGCTCGACATTCTTGCGCTTGCCGTCACGAATGACTTCCAGATTGGCTTTTGCACCCGCCTTCAACGCGCCAACGAGATGCGGCAAGTCGGCCGACATAACGATTGGCTGACCGTTCATGCTCAGGATCACGTCGCCCACTTGCAGGCCACCCTTGGCAGCCGGGCCATCATCCTGGATTTGGGCAACCAGCGCACCCGCCGGCTTCTCCAGACCGAACGACTCGGCCAGGTCCTTGCTCACTTCCTGAATCACGACACCCAGCCAGCCACGGCTGACTTTGCCACCGGATTTCAGCTGATTGGAAACATCCATGGCCACATCGATCGGGATCGCAAACGACACACCCATGAAGCCACCGGAGCGGGTATAAATCTGCGAGTTGATCCCGACCACCTCACCGTTCAGGTTGAACAGCGGACCACCCGAGTTACCCGGGTTGATCGGCACGTCGGTCTGGATGAACGGCACATAGTTTTCGTTCGGCAGGCTGCGACCGACGGCACTGACGATGCCTTGGGTCACAGTGTGGTCAAAGCCGAACGGCGAACCGATCGCGACAACCCATTGGCCGGCCTTCAGGTCCTGGGATTTACCGAGTTTCAACACCGGTAGATCCTTGCCTTCGATTTTCAGCAGCGCCACGTCGGAGCGTGGATCGGTACCGACCAGCTTGGCTTTCATTTCGCTACGATCAGCCAGGCGGACGAGGATTTCGTCAGCATCGGCGATCACGTGGTTGTTGGTCAGGATGTAGCCATCGGAAGAGATGATGAATCCCGAGCCCAGGGAGGTTGCCTCGCGCTGACGGTCACGAGGTGAACGCGATTGTGGCGGCATGCCCCGCTCGAAGAATTCGCGCAGCATCGGCGGCAAACCTTCGAGATCAGGCATCTGCTCGCTGACTTTGCGATCCGGCAGCTTTTGCGTGGTACTGATGTTCACGACTGCAGGCGACGCCTGCTCGACCAATTGCGTAAAGTCGGGCAACTCGACCGCTTGGGCGGTGACCGCCTGACCGAGCACCAGGACAGTGGCAATAATGGAAAGGTAAGACTTCAAGCGTGGTATCGACATACGGCTCCCGTTACGACGAGCATGGTTAAGCGATATGGAGCAAGGAACACCGGGAACAATACGCCGGTATTTTTGTTCCGGGAACAACAAACAAGGCCAGAGCCGAGGGGCTCTGACCTATAAAAAATTTTTGGGGTATTTGCAAACTGAAATGCTCACGAAACATTTCAAATCCAGTTCACTGCTTGGTTGCAGCGGCGTCGGAGCGCATCGAAAGTGCTATCCGTTCAGCGGTACCGACGGGTATCTCGCCGACGACGGTCACCATCATGTCACCCTGTGCCGTGCTCAAGCGCCGGGAAACCGCGACGGTTGGCCCCAACTGAGTGCGGGTATCGGTGACGGTTGCACCGTTCAAAGGCTCCAGGAACACCGAAAAACGCGCCAGGCCATCGTCATACAGCAGACTGTTGACCTGGGTTTTGGTTTCCGGATCCTTGCGCGCCGTACTGCTGGTCAGCTCGAAACCGGGTGGTAGCCAGTCCGAATGCCAGACCTGTGCGGCTTTGACTGCGGAAGCCTTGTCGCTTTCGAGATTGACTGCCTTGCAATCATTACTGGCCTGCAAGTCGTTTTCGGAAGGAGCGTCAGCGGTATCCAGTTGCGTGAACTGGAAGCGCTCCAACAACCGTCCCTTGTCGTCCAATAACAAAGACTTCAGGGGCAGGCCGGTCTCTTTATCCAGATGCAGTTCAAAACCGTAGCGGTGTTGGTCGCGGGGAGTCAGCGATACGATTACCGCCGAACGCCCGGCGACACGCGACTTGCCGATGACGGCGAGGTCATACCAATTCTTCAGCTTTTGAGGATCAAGTGCACGGGCAGCGGAGTTTGGGGAGTCCCCAAGCCCTGCTATCAGGGTGCCGCTGACGCATTGAGTATGCCCATCAATGCGTACGACTTCCTGCGGTGAGCCGTCGAGCCGGATCAATCGCTCGCGGACCTTCCCATCCTGGACGCGGTGCCAGATGTTATGGGTAGAAAAACTACCGTTACGCTCGTAGACGAAAGTACCCTGAAAGCTTTGCTGTTGCTCGGCCTGGCCCAGGCGGGTCAACCAGTCCTGGGCTTCATCGGCTTGGGCTGGAACGATGAACCAGCCGCTGAGCAGAAGCGAAAGTAGAGGTATGGCGCGCATGATCCTCCTTAACGGTTTTCCAGACTTGCGGCACGAGCGTAAGGCAGAGCGCTCTCAGTACCTTTCAGTGCAGCCTGTTGTGCATGTTGGCGCAAGTAACCTGGCAGACGCTGATCGTGCCAGCCTGGCTGACCTTGCAAAACGCCATTGGCCATTGGGCCAGTTGCATCTGAACTCTCATTGTAGCCTGCCAGAACAGCCGGGCCTTTTACTTGAGGAACGGCCAATCCGGGTTGACTGGATTGCTGGGCCAGTTCGACACCGGCGATCTCATCCTGGTTGTACAGACGCACACCGGCCAGTACCGCCAGGGTCACGGAAGCTGCGACCGCCAGACGACCCAGGCTGCGCCATGGACCGCGGGAAGCTTTTGCCGGTACGGCTTCGTCAGCCAGGGCAGCAGAAACAGCCGCAGCGATATCCAGACGCGGAAGCAGCAGATCCTTGTGCATCACTGCCCGAGCGATCTGATAACGAGCCCAGGTATCACGAGTTTCAACATCGTCACAGGCATTCAATACCCGACGTAATTCCAATTCGTCCGCTTCGTTATCCATCACTGCGGACAGCGATTCCTGCAGGGCTTCACGACTCATGGCGTTCCTCTCTTGGCTGTCGCCGCTGTCTTTAGTTTTCCTGCAACAACGGCTGCAGGGCTTTGTCGATGGCCTCCCGGGCGCGGAAGATCCGGGAGCGCACGGTGCCTACCGGACATTGCATGACACTCGCAATGTCCTCGTAACTCAGACCATCAAACTCACGTAAAGTTAAAGCCGTACGCAAATCTTCCGGCAGTTGCTGAATGGTTCGATGGACGGTGCCTTCGATCTCATCCCGCAGCAAGGCCCGCTCTGGCGACTCGAGATCCTTGAGGCCATGATCGCCATCGTAGAACTCTGCATCCTCGGAACTGACATCGCTATCCGGCGGCCGACGGCCGCGTGAAACCAGATAGTTTTTCGCCGTATTGATGGCGATGCGGTAAAGCCACGTATAAAACGCACTGTCTCCGCGAAAATTTCCAAGTGCACGGTACGCCTTGATAAAGGCTTCTTGTGCCACATCCTGGGCTTCATGGGTGTCGTGCACAAAACGCACGATCAACCCGAGAATTTTGTGCTGGTATTTCAGCACTAGCAGATCGAAAGCACGCTTGTCGCCGCGCTGAACGCGTTCGACCAGTTGCTGATCCTCTTCCTGGGTTAGCATGAACACTCCTCGATGAGCTCGGAGGAGGCTTGCAGAACTAAACGACCAGACTTGCAAACATAGACTCGGGCTTTTCGCAAAAGTTCTCCCCCTCCAGGCAAGTTTCCTGCGGGCTCTGATTTGGCACGCACGAAAAGCGCAGCACGAGTTGACCCGGCTGCGCGGATAATCTTGTCATCGGATTCTTCAGCAAGGATCGAACTGCCATCCCCCACTGAAACCGACACTGTCCCTTGTTTCAGGCAACCGTCTATTGATCTTGGCCCTTTGGCAAAAGTTCCAAATATTTATAGCCGTGCCAACCCGACATTGTGCAACCGTGAAGGGAAAAAGACTGTTAAATCGGCGATACAGTCATTCTCGCGCCCAACGGGCAGAAAAACATCCGACGAAGCGACCGATGTTTTGCGTCACAGTAGTTTCACAATGCCATGCTGGCTCGGGTATTGTGCCGCTCCCCCCCTCTATATACTAGTAGGCGGTGCGGCTGCCTCGACTCGCCAGTCCAGCTGCGCCACCCCCGACCCGGGTCGCTTTGAGCGGAATCCTGAAATGAGCCAACAGTTTCAACACGATGTTCTGGTAATTGGCAGCGGTGCTGCCGGCTTGAGCCTTGCGCTGACCTTGCCCGGTCATTTGCGCATTGCCGTATTGAGCAAGGGCAACCTCGCCAATGGCTCGACTTTCTGGGCCCAGGGTGGCGTTGCTGCCGTGCTGGATGACACCGATACCGTTGAATCCCATGTCGATGACACGCTCAATGCCGGCGGCGGCCTGTGCCATGAGGATGCCGTGCGCTTTACCGTCGAGCACAGCAAGGAAGCGATTCAATGGCTGATCGACCAAGGCGTGCCCTTTACCCGCGATGAACAGTCGAGTAATGAAGATGGCGGGTTCGAGTTCCACCTGACCCGCGAGGGCGGCCACAGCCATCGGCGCATCATCCACGCCGCCGATGCCACGGGCGCTGCCATTTTCACAACCCTGCTCGACCAGGCCAGGAAACGACCGAACATTGAGCTGCTGGAGCAACGGGTTGCGGTTGACCTGATCACGGAGAAACGCCTGGGACTCGAAGGTGATCGCTGCCTCGGCGCTTATGTGCTCAATCGCGGCACCGGCGAAGTCGACACTTACGGCGCGCGTTTTGTGATCCTCGCCTCAGGTGGCGCGGCCAAGGTTTACCTTTACACCAGTAACCCCGACGGCGCCTGCGGCGATGGCATCGCCATGGCCTGGCGCTCGGGCTGCCGGGTGGCGAACCTGGAATTCAACCAGTTCCACCCCACTTGCCTGTACCACCCGCAAGCCAAGAGCTTCCTGATCACCGAAGCCCTGCGCGGCGAAGGTGCCCACCTGAAACTGCCAAACGGCGAGCGCTTCATGCCGCGCTTCGATCCACGTGCCGAGTTGGCGCCACGGGACATCGTCGCCCGGGCCATCGACCATGAAATGAAACGCCTGGGTGTCGATTGCGTCTATCTGGACATCAGCCACAAGCCCGAAGCCTTCATCAAGACACACTTCCCGACGGTGTACGAACGCTGCCTGGAATTTTCCATCGATATCACCAAACAACCGATTCCGGTGGTACCGGCGGCGCACTACACCTGTGGCGGCGTGATGGTCGACCAGCAGGGCCGCACCGATGTGCCAGGGCTCTATGCCATTGGCGAAACCAGTTTCACCGGCCTGCACGGCGCCAACCGCATGGCCAGCAACTCGCTGCTGGAATGCTTCGTTTATGCCCGCTCGGCGGCGGCAGACATTCTCGAACAACTGCCCCGCGTTTCGATGCCTGCCCCCCTTCCCGCCTGGGATGCGAGCCAGGTCACCGATTCCGATGAAGACGTGATCATTGCGCACAACTGGGATGAGTTGCGGCGTTTCATGTGGGACTACGTCGGTATCGTACGCACCAACAAACGCCTGCAACGGGCGCAACACCGCGTACAACTGTTGCTGGATGAAATCGACGAGTTCTACAGCAACTACAAGGTCAGCCGGGATTTGATCGAGCTGCGCAACCTGGCCCAAGTGGCCGAGCTGATGATTCTGTCAGCCATGGAGCGCAAGGAAAGCCGTGGCCTGCATTACACCCTCGACTATCCGGACATGTTGCCGGTCGCGCTGGACACTATTCTGGTGCCGCCCACCTACGGCGGCTGAATTTGAGCCGGACCCGCAGGCGTCGGTGCACATCCGCCGCCTGCGCATCCCGGGGCACACAAATGGCCCTGACCCGGCGCTCGCCACGCAGACGAAAGCGCAATACCACAATCAACGGCAGCGCCAGGCTGTCCGGCCTTAGTTGCACGGGCTGCCAACCTTTGGCCCGACTCCACAACTGCCAGCCTTCGGTATCGCGCCGCAAGCCACAAAATGCCTGCGGGTGCGTCAGCAGGATCTGCCGGGGCAACAGCCAGACTCCATGAGCCACGCACAGCACAACGCCGAGCGAGCTGGCCCAGAGCGGAATTGACAGTAAAAACAGCGAGCCCAACGCGAACAGTTGGGCGAAAAGATATGCCGCCAGCAATTGCCGTGAGGCATGCCAGCGGCATTCGAACGAATTACTTGGGCTGGACACGATCCAGGATCATGCGAACCATGCGTTGCAGCTCGGGATCTTCCGATTCGCTGCGTTCCATGAACCAGCCGAACATGTCCTGATCCTCACACGTCAGCAGTCGAACGTACAACGCGCGATCCACCTCGTTGAGCGTTGCGTAAACCTCTTTCGTGAACGGTACCAGCAACACGTCAAGCTCAAGCATGCCACGGCGGCTGTGCCAAAAGAGGCGGTTCAGTTCAACATCTTCGACCATGGAGCGCTCCTCAAATAGGCCGCAAGTATACAGGCCCGCGCCCGGTCGAACAGTCGGCTTTGGTCGGGCACCGGTGATCCTTTGTGAACTACCCATTTCCAAGGCGTCCCCTTATGATGTCCGCCAGACTCTTTACCCTGCGATGACCCATGGCCGATTCTGCTTTTTTCTGCACCCTTTCTCATGAAGGTGTTCTCGCGGTCCGCGGCGCGGACGCCAGCAAATTCCTGCAAGGCCAATTGACCTGCAATCTCGACTACCTGAGCGATTCCCGGGCCAGCCTCGGTGCGCGCTGCACCCAAAAAGGCCGGATGCAATCGAGTTTCCGCATCCTGCTCGAAGGGGACGGCGTAGTCCTGGCCATGGCCAGCGAATTGCTCGAACCACAACTGGTGGACCTGAAAAAGTACGCGGTGTTTTCCAAGTCGAAACTGACCGACGAAAGTGCCGCCTGGGTCCGCTTCGGCATTGACCATGGCGACGCCGCACTGGCCAGCCTCGGCCTGGACCTGCCGGCAGAAACCGACAGCGTCGTGCGCAACGATGGGTTGATTGCCATCCGTGTCTCGCCTGAGCGCGCCGAGTTGTGGGTCGTCACCGGTCAAGCCGATGCGGTCAAAGGCAAGTTGTCGGCTTTGCTGAGCGAAGGCGATCTGAATCAATGGCTGCTGGGTCAGGTCCGCGCAGGGATCGGCCAGGTCATGCCCGGCACCCGCGAGTTGTTCATCCCGCAGATGCTCAACCTGCAAGCGGTCGGTGGCGTGAGTTTCAAGAAAGGTTGCTACACCGGGCAGGAAATCGTCGCGCGGATGCAGTACCTGGGCAAACTCAAGCGCCGCTTGTATCGCCTGCAACTGGCAGCCAGCGAGCTGCCTGAACCGGGTGTCCCGCTGTTTTCCCCGACCCACGGCAGCTCCATCGGCGAAGTGGTGCTGGCTGCCCGCACCGGGCAAAACATTGAACTCCTGGCGGTGTTGCAAGCCGAAGCAGCAGACAGTGGAGACATCCACCTGGGCGCGATCGAAGGGCCGTCCTTGCAGCTGCTCGACCTGCCTTATGAACTGGACCGCGATCGCGAAATCCAGCAATAACGGCAGCACTTGGCGCGACACCTAGAGAGACTAAATGAGCGAGCTGGCGGAAAAGGTCCAACAGGATTTGGTTGAGGCCATCAATAACGATGACCTGGTTCTGCCAACGTTACCGGAAGTGGCCCTGCAGATTCGCAAGGCCGCGGAAAACCCGGAAGTCAGCGTCAGTACCCTGAGCAAAGTGATCGGCCGTGATACCGCGCTGTCGGCACGCCTGATCAAAGTGGTCAACAGCCCACTGTTGCGCGCAACCCAGGAAGTGACCGATCTGCATACCGCGATCACCCGCCTGGGCATCAACTACAGCTGTAATCTGGCGATCGGCCTGGTCATGGAGCAGATTTTCCATGCCCGCTCCGACGTGGTGGAACAGAAGATGCGCGATGTCTGGCGTAAAAGCCTGGAAATCGCCGGCGTCAGCTACGCCTTGTGCCGTCGATACACCCGACTCAAACCCGATCAGGCGGCCCTTGGCGGGCTGGTGCATCAGATCGGCGTGCTGCCGATCCTGACCTACGCTGAAGATCACTATGAGCTGCTGTCCGACCCGGTCAGCCTCAATCATGTGATCGACCAGATTCATCCGCTGATCGGCGAAAAACTGCTCAGGGTCTGGGAGTTTCCCGACATGCTGGTGCAAGTGCCGCAGCTATACCTGAACTTCAAACGCCAGTCTGCGCAGGTCGACTATGTGGACCTGGTACAGGTGGCCAGCCTGTATTGCCACAAAGACACTGATCATCCGATCTCGCGCATCGATCCCTTCAGCGTACCCGCTTTCGTCAAGCTCGGGATCGATCCGGACAACAAGGAGATGTGTGCCGATCTGGAAGAAACGCGCTCGATGTTTTACTGATCATTGTGGCGAGGAGCTTGCTCCCGCTGGGGCGCGAAGCGGCCCCTCCTTTCCCCTAAAGAGCAGGGGACTGCTGCGCAGTCCAACGGGAGCAAGCTCCCTCGCCACAGTAGGTCTGCTCAATCCCCTGCAATAAAGCTCACCCGCACCTTCAACCCCGCGTGTTCGCCATCGTGCAGGCTGATCTGGGCCAGATGCGCGCGGCAGATCTCACCGACAATCGCCAACCCCAATCCAGAACCGGCCACTTGCTGATTGCGTCGGTAAAAGCGCTCGAATACCCGATTGCGCTCCTCCAGAGGAATGCCGGGGCCATCATCTTCGACTTCCAGCACGGCGGGCGCCGAGACGCGCAAAACCACGTTGCCACCCGGCGGCGTGTGAGCCAGTGCGTTATCCACCAGATTGCTCAACAGTTCGTTCAGTAGCGTCGGCTCACCCCGCAGCCAGACGGGTTCTTCCGCCTCCAGCGCCAGCGCGATACCACGCTTGTGCGCCAACGGCGCCATGGCCATGCCTAGTTCCCGGGCCAATTGACTCAGGTCCAGTAACTGCGCGCCGCCCTCGGCAATCGCCCTGGCACCATTTTCGACCCGTGCCAGGGAAAGCAATTGATTGGCCAAGTGGGTCAAGCGATCAGTGCCTTGGGCTGCGGTCTCCAAAGTGCTGCGCCAGGTATCGGGCTCGGCTGAGCGCATGCCCAGTTCCAGTCGCGCCTTGAGCGCCGCCAGTGGCGTACGCAGTTCGTGGGCGGCATCGGCGATGAATTGCGCCTGTTTCTCGAACTGCCCGCGCAGGCGTTCGGTAAAGTGATTGAGCGCACGCACCAGCGGCCACAATTCGCGCTGCACTTCCACCAACGGCAGGGGGCGCAGATCGTCCGGCTGGCGCTCTTCCACCGCCGTACGCAAGCGCTCCAACGGGCGCAACGCGGCACTCACTGCGAACCACACCAGCATCAATGCCCCGCCCGCCAACATACCCAGGCGTAACAAAGTATCCGCCGCCAGACTGCGGGCCATGCTCACTCGCGCTTCATCGGTTTCTGCCACGCGGATTTCCGCCATGCCGTTCATGTTCGGCTCGCTCACGGGTTTGAGCAGGCTCACCACACGCACGTTCTGCCCACGGTATTGGGCGTTGTAGAAACGTGCCAGCGCCGGATAGTCATCGGTGCGCGGCGTTCCCGGCGGTGGCCCGGGCAGGTTTTCGTAACCGGAAATCAGCTTCTGATTGATGTCATTGACCAGATAGAAAATCCGCCCGGCGCTGTCGTAGGCGAAGGTATCGAGGGCGACATAAGGCACGTCGAGGCTAAGGCTCCCGTCGCGCGCGGACAGGCCCGCGGCGATAGTCCGCGCCGAGGCCAGCAAGGTGCGGTCATAGGCCGTGTCGGCGGCTTCGCGACCGTTCCAGTAGGCGCTCAATCCACTGGCCAGCATCAACACCACCAACAATAGCGCCAGGTTCCACAGCAACCGCCAGCGCAGACTGCTGGGCTTATGCATCGCGGCTTTCCAGCAAGTAACCGAGGCCGCGGAAGGTCACGATGGCGACCGGCTGGCCGTCGAGTTTCTTGCGCAGGCGGTGCACGTAGATTTCGATCGCATCGGGACTGGCCTCTTCATCGAGCCCGAATACTTGGGAGGCCAGTTGCTCCTTGCTCATCACCCGGCCGGGACGCGCAATCAGGGCTTCGAGTACAGCCTGTTCGCGGGAGGTCAGGGTCAGCAGTTCTTCGCCGAGGGTGAAACGCCGGGTTTCCAGGTCATAGGCCAGCACACCACAACGCTGAATGCGCTCACCGCCCAGCACACTGCGACGCAGCAAGGCTTTGACCCGGGCTTCGAGCTCGGTCAGTTCGAACGGCTTGGCCAGGTAATCGTCGGCTCCAAGGTTCAGGCCGTGGACCCGATCCTTGACATCGCTGCGCGCGGTCAGCATCAACACCGGCAGGTTCTTGCCCCGCGCCCGCAAACGCGCCAGCACTTCGAAACCATCCATGCGCGGCAAGCCGACATCGAGGATCGCCATGGCGTATTCCTCGCTGCCCAGCGCCAGGTCGGCTGCCACGCCATCGTGCAGCACGTCCACGGTCAGCCCGGTGCTCTTGAGCGCCTGGGCGACACTTTCGGCGAGCTGCAAATGGTCTTCGACGAGCAGGACACGCATGGATCTTTACCTCATTCCGGGATGGTCGACGCCACTCTCTGGCGCGAAGTTTACAGCCGCAACCGCCGCTGTGAAGCCCGAAAACCGTGAAAGCCAGCTGAAAGGTTAGCGAAAGGTTAGCCCGTTACAGTCCAGCCACGGACAGTTTCGACTGCCGTCGCTGCCGCCACACAGCGTTACGAAAAACGCCTCGAAGCGTTTTCGACAAATAAGAACAATAAACGGAGTAAGTCATCCATGCAGTCCCTGCAGACCCAGGCTATCGCGCCTGCCCGCCTCTCCCGTTTCAGCCACACCGCGCTTGCCAGCGCTGCCGCCCTTGCCGGTTTTTCACCTTTGAGCCAGGCCGCATTCGTCGACGACAGCTCGGCCACTTTCGAAACCCGCAACATGTATTTCAACCGCGATTTTCGCGACGGTACCAGTGCCCAACAGTCCAAGCGCGACGAGTGGGCCCAGGGTTTCATGCTCAATCTGAAATCAGGCTACACCGACGGCACCGTGGGGTTCGGTGTCGATGCGCTGGGCATGATGGGGGTCAAACTCGATTCGAGCCCGGATCGTACCGGTACCGGCCTGCTGCCGACCGACGATGGGCGTGCCGTCGATGAATACTCCAAACTCGGCCTGACCGGTAAAATGAAAATTTCCGCCAGCGAGCTGAAAATCGGCAGCCTGATTCCGGAATTGCCGATCCTCAAGGCCAACGACGGGCGCATCCTGCCGCAGACCTTTGAAGGCGGCATGCTGACCTCCAAAGAGATCAAGAACCTGACCTTCACCGGCGGGCGCCTGAACAAGGCCAAGGATCGCGACAGCACCGACTTCGAGGACGTTGCCCTCAACAACAAGAACAGCCGTTTCGCTGGCACCGTGGCCGGCAAGCACTTCGATTTCGGCGGCGCGGACTACAAGTTCACCGACAAGATCACCGGCAGTTATCACTTCGCGCAACTCGATGAAGTCTACAACCAGCACTTCCTCGGGTTGATCGCCTCGCAACCGTTCGGCCCCGGCACTTTTGCCAGCGACCTGCGGTTTGCCATCAGTGACGACCAGGGCGAAGCCCGTGGCGGCAAGATCGACAACAAGTCCCTCAACGGCCTGGTGAGTTACGCCTTGAGCGGGCACAAGTTCAGCGCGGGCTACCAGCACATGTCCGGCGACAGCGCATTCCCGTATGTGGATGGCAGCGACCCGTACCTGGTGAACTTCGTACAGATCAACGACTTTGCCGGCGCCGAGGAACGCTCCTGGCAAGCGCGCTATGACTTCGACTTCGTCGCGCTCGGCGTCCCTGGCCTGAGCTTCATGAGCCGTTACGTGAGTGGCGACAACATCAAGCTCAAGAACGGTGACGAAGGCAAAGAGTGGGAACGCAACTCCGAGATTAAATATGTTGTACAAAGCGGCGCACTCAAGGATGTCGCCGTGCGCTTGCGCAATGCCACCTACCGTTCCAATTACTCCGCTCGCGATGCCGATGAAGTACGTCTGCTGGTGAGCTATAGCGTTGCCCTTTGGTAATTCAGTACGTCGATAACAACAACTCCCAAGGAGACTTGAATGAACCTGTCAATGCGTAAACTAGCCCTCGCCGCCAGCGTCCTGCTGTTCGCCGGCCAAGCGCTTGCCGAACCAAAACGCCCGGAATGCATCGCCCCGGCCTCGCCCGGCGGTGGTTTCGACCTGACCTGCAAACTGGCGCAAAGCGCGCTGATCAACGAAAAACTGCTGACCAAACCGATGCGCGTGACGTACATGCCCGGCGGTGTCGGCGCGGTGGCGTACAACGCGGTGGTTGCCCAGCGTCCGGCGGATGCCGGCACTCTGGTGGCATGGTCAAGCGGTTCGCTGCTGAACCTGGCCCAAGGCAAATTCGGTCGCTTCGATGAAAGCAACGTACGCTGGCTGGCCGCCGTCGGCACCAGCTATGGCGCCATCGCGGTGAAAAGCGATTCGCCTTACAAGACCCTGGACGATCTGGTCCAGGCACTGAAGAAAGATCCGAGCAAAGTGGTGATCGGATCCGGTGGCACCGTCGGCAGCCAGGACTGGATGCAAACCGCGCTGATCGCCAAGGCCGCCGGGATCAATCCTCGTGACCTGCGTTACGTTGCCCTTGAAGGTGGCGGTGAAATTGCCACCGCTCTGCTCGGCGGCCACATCCAGGTCGGCAGCACCGACATCTCCGACTCCATGCCACACATCCAGAGCGGCGACATGCGTCTGCTGGCGGTGTTCTCCGACAAACGCCTGGACGAGCCGGAAATGAAAGACATCCCGACCGCCCGAGAGCAAGGCTACGACATCGTCTGGCCGGTGGTGCGCGGTTTCTACCTCGGGCCAAAAGTCAGCGACGAAGACTACGCCTGGTGGAAAGCTGCCTTCGACAAACTGCTGGCTTCCGAAGACTTCGCCAAGTTGCGCGATCAACGTGAGCTCTTCCCGTTCGCCATGACCGGCCCCGAGCTGGACACCTACGTGAAGAAGCAGGTCGCGGACTACAAAGTGCTGGCCAAAGAGTTCGGCCTGATCCAGTGATCGTCTCTGTCTAGCGGCTGCGACCCTGATTTTTTCGGGGCCGCAGCCCAGGAGTTCCCCATGCTCTTACAACGCATTTTTGCCGCGGTGCTGTTACTGGTCTGTATCGGCCTGGCGCTGATGGCGTGGCCGTACCAAGCGGCTTTTTCCTATGAACCGGTGGGGCCTCGGGCCTTTCCACTGCTGATGCTCGGCCTGATGGGCTCGGCGCTGTTGTACATGGTGTTCCGTCCGGCACCGATCAAACACAGTGCTGACGAGCCGCCGCTGGATCGCGAAACCCTGACCAAGATCGGCATCTGTGTGGTGCTGTTGCTGGTGTTCGCCGGTACTTTCGAGCCGCTGGGCTTTATCGTCGCCAGCATCATCACCGGTGTGCCGATGGCGCGCCTGTATGGCGGCCGCTGGGTGCCCAGCGTGGTGATCATCAGCCTGATGGCCGTCGGTCTTTACCTGCTGTTCGACCGCTTGATGGACGTGCCGCTGCCACTTGGCGTGCTCGACGTTCTGGAGAACTGATATGGATACTCTTGGCTATTTGGGTCAGGGCTTCGGCGTCGCGCTGAGCCCGTACAACCTGGTGACCGCACTGTGCGGCACCCTGATCGGCACCGTGGTCGGCCTGTTGCCGGGCCTGGGTCCGATCAACGGCGTGGCACTGTTGATTCCGATCGCATTCGCCCTTGGCCTGCCTCCGGAGTCGGCGCTGATCCTGCTGGCAGCGGTGTACCTGGGTTGCGAATACGGCGGCCGGATCAGCTCGATCCTGCTGAACATTCCGGGTGAAGCTTCCACTGTGATGACCACCCTCGACGGTTACCCGATGGCGCGCAAAGGCCTGGCCGGTGTAGCGCTGTCGCTGTCGGCATGGAGCTCGTTCATCGGTGCGTTTATCGCCACTTGCGGCATGGTGCTGTTCGCCCCGCTACTGGCGAAATGGGCGATTGCCTTCGGGCCGGCGGAATACTTCGTGTTGATGGTGTTTGCGATTGTCTGCCTCGGCGGCATGGCCGGCGACCGTCCGCTGAAGACGTTCATCGCGGCGCTGATCGGACTGTTCCTGTCGACCGTCGGCATCGACGCCAACAGCGGTGTGTATCGCTTCACCGGGGACAATATTCACCTGACCGACGGCATCCAGTTCGTCGTGCTGGTGCTGGGCCTGTTCTCCATCAGCGAAATCCTTCTGTTGCTGGAAAAAACCCACCACGGCCAGGAAGCGGTGAAAGCCACCGGGCGCATGATGTTCAACTTCAAGGAAGCGGCGTCGGTGTTCGTGGTGAACATTCGTTGCGGCGTACTGGGTTTCATCATGGGCGTGTTGCCGGGTGCAGGCGCTACCCTGGCCAGTGCCGTGGCCTACATGACTGAAAAACGCATCGCCGGTGCCAAGGGTACTTTCGGCCAGGGTGACATGCGCGGTCTCGCCGCTCCGGAAACCGCCATCGGTGGCGCGGCTTGCGGTGCGCTGGTGCCGATGCTGACCCTCGGCGTTCCAGGTTCCGGCACCACGGCAGTGATGATTGGCGCGCTGTCGCTGTACAACATCACCCCCGGTCCACTGTTGTTCCAGGAACAACCCGACATTGTCTGGGGCCTGATCGCGTCGTTGTTCATTGCCAACGTGATGCTGGTGATCCTCAACATCCCGATGATCCGCGTGTTCACCCGCATCCTCGCCGTGCCGAACTGGGCGCTGGTGCCGGTGATCGCCATCATTACCGGGATCGGCGTCTACGCCGTGCACGCCACCACATTCGACCTGTTCCTGATGATCGGTATCGGCATCTTCGGCTACATCCTGCGCAAGCTGGACTTCCCGTTGTCTCCGCTGTTGCTGGGTTTCATCCTCGGTGGCCTGATGGAGCAGAACCTGCGTCGCGCCCTGTCGATTTCCAACGGTGCGCTGGAAATCCTCTGGTCGAGCCCGATCACCTTTGGTGTCTGGGTACTGACGGCGATCATGCTGTTGATGCCGATCATCCGTATCTGGCGCAAACGCTCGGTCGCGCAACGCGCTATTGCCGATGTCTGATCGGTCACCCTTCAGAAACTGGTGGGGAACCCCGCTGGTCGGCCTGCTCGGCGGTTACCTCGCCAGCCAGGTCGGCTGGCCTTTGCCGTGGATGGTCGGCTCATTGCTGGCGATCATCCTCGTGCGCTGCCTGACACCCTGGCAATTGGCGGAAATCCCTGGCGGCCGCAAGTGCGGCCAGTGGATTGTCGGTATCGGCATTGGCCTGCACTTCACCCCGGTGGTGATGGAGCAGGTGCTGAGTCATTTCGGTCTGATCTTCTTCGGTGCGTTGGTCACCAGCCTGTCCGCCGTGGTCGGCGTGTGGCTGATGCGCCGCACCGGTGAAGATCGTGCCACGGCGTTTTTTTCCAGCATGCCCGGCGGTTCCGGGGAGATGGTCAACCTTGGCGCACGCAACGGCGCGGTACTCAGCCGTGTCGCGGCGGGGCAGAGTCTGCGGGTGTTGGTCGTAGTGCTCTGCGTGCCGGCGGCTTTCAAATATCTACTGGGCGATGGTGCCCCGGTTTTACATGCCACCGCCGTGGACTGGCGCTGGCTGGCCCTGCTGTTCCCGGCAGGCGCATTGGCGGCCTGGATCTGGGAACGCCTGCGTCAACCCAATCCCTGGCTGTTCGGGCCGTTGCTGGTCAGTGCGGCCGTCAGCATCGGCTGGGATTTGCACATCGGTTTGCCCAATGGCGGCAGCCAGATCGGCCAATGGCTGATCGGTAGCGGACTGGGCTGTCACTTCAACCGGCAGTTTTTCCGGCGTGCGCCATCGTTCATGGGCCGCACCTTGATCGGCACGGTGTTGACCATGCTGATCGCGACCGTAGCAGCCCTGGGTTTGAGTGCGCTGACCCACCTGGATCTGCGCTCACTGACATTGGGCATGATGCCCGGCGGCATTGCCGAGATGAGCCTGACGGCGGAAACCCTGCAACTGTCGGTGCCGCTGGTGACGGCGATGCAGGTGATGCGGTTGTTGTTTGTGCTGTTTCTGGCGGAACCGTTGTTCAAGTACTGGGACCGACAACCGGATTCTGTCTGAAAGACCTGTGGCGAGGGAGCTTGCTCCCGCTGGGCTGCGAAGCAGCCCCTCTTTCCACATCCAGTTTCTTCAGGCGCACCGCATATGCAGGCTTTACGGCTGCTACGCAACCGAGCGGGAGCAAGCTCCCTCGCCACAAAGGCCCATACGGGCAATCATCAAACCGGTGGCAACCGCCACTCGATCGGCGTTTCGCCATTCTGCTCAAGAAACTTGTTGGTGCGGCTGAAGTGCCCGCACCCGAGGAAGCCGCGATAGGCCGATAGCGGTGACGGGTGCACCGAAGTCAGCACCAGGTGCTTGGTGGCATCGATCAGTTTCTGCTTGCTCTGGGCATGGGCGCCCCACAGCATGAACACCAGGTGCGGTTGCTGCTGGCTGACCACTTCAATGACCCGATCGGTGAAAAACTGCCAGCCCTTGTCCTTGTGCGCATTGGCATTGGCACGCTCGACGGTCATGGTGGTGTTGAGCATCAACACGCCCTGATCGGCCCAGCTCTGCAAGTAGCCATGGTTGGGGATATCGATGTTCAGGTCGCGTTTGAGTTCTTTGTAAATGTTCACCAATGACGGTGGCGCCGGCACGCCGGGTTGCACCGAAAAGCACAAACCATGGGCCTGGCCCGGGCCGTGATAAGGATCCTGACCGAGGATCACCACTTTGACCTTGTTCAGCGGCGTGGAATTGAGCGCGTTGAAAATCATCGGCCCCGGCGGATAGATCTCCTTGCCGGCCGCCCGCTCCTGTTGCAGGAAGTTTCGCAACTCTGTCATGTAGGGCTGGTCGAATTCGGCACGCAGTGCTTCCTTCCAGCTCGGTTCGAGTTTGATACGGTCGTCAGCAGTCATGGTCATACCCGGCAGAAACAATGGGGCGAACCCTAGGAAAGCGCACCACGCTTGTCAATTGATCTGACGCAGATCCGGCACTTTCCTACACTGCGATCATACTTAACCTTCAAATTCCCGATCGAGGTCACGATGAATCTGCACTTCGAAGAACTCACCGGCACCGACGGCGCCCGCATCGGCATCGCCAGCCTGGATGCAGAAAAATCCCTGAACGCCCTGTCCCTGCCTATGATCAACGCCCTGCGCGACCGTATGGAAGCCTGGGCCAAGGACCCGCAAATTGTCTGCGTGCTGTTGCGCGGTAATGGCCCCAAGGCTTTTTGCGCCGGGGGTGAAGTACGCAGCCTGGTCGAAGCCTGCCGCGCGCACCCCGGGGAAGTGCCGCCACTGGCCGCGCACTTTTTTGCGGCGGAATATCGCCTGGACTTCAATCTGCACACCTACCCGAAACCGTTGATCTGTTGGGGTCATGGCTATGTGCTGGGCGGCGGCGTGGGGTTATTGCAAGGTGCGAACATACGCATCGTCACACCGAGCAGCCGCTTGGCGATGCCCGAGATCAGCATCGGTCTGTACCCGGACGTTGGCGGCAGTTGGTTCCTGTCGCGCCTGCCCGGCAAGCTCGGGTTGTTCCTGGGCCTGACCGGTGCACACATGAACGGTCGCGATGCCATCGACCTGGACCTGGCCGACCGTTTCCTGCTCGATGAACAGCAGCCGGAATTGATCGAAGGTCTGTTGCAACTGAACTGGCAGGAACAGACACCCATGCAGCTCAACAGCCTGCTCAAGGCCTTGCAGCAGGAAGCCGTGGCGCAAATGCCCGAAGCCCAGTGGTTGCCGCGGCGCCAGCAGATCGACGAGCTGCTGGATGTCAGCGACGTGCGTTGCGCCTGGAAGGCCATCAGCGCCTTGCGCGATCACACCGATCTGTTGCTGAGCCGCGCGGCCAGGACCATGAGCGAAGGCTCGCCGCTGACCGCGCACCTGGTGTGGGAGCAGATCATCCGTGCCCGGCACCTGTCGCTGGCCGAGGTCTTTCAGATGGAATACACCCTGAGCCTCAACTGCTGTCGTCATCCGGAGTTCAGCGAAGGCGTACGTGCCCGGCTGATCGACAAGGATCAGAAGCCGCACTGGCATTGGCCGGACATCAACAACGTGCCGGACGCGGTGGTGCAAGCGCACTTTCACAAGGCATGGGAAGGTCGGCATCCACTGGCGGACTTGTCCGAATACTGAAAACTGTGGGAGCGGGCTTGCTCGCGAAGGCGTCGTCTCAGAAACATTGATGTTGTCTGACACTCCGCCTTCGCGAGCAAGCCCGCTCCCACATTAGAGCTGTGTTCTATACAAAACTAGCGGTGATTACCCCGCCAGTTGTGATCGCCGCGTTCGCCACGATGGTTGCGCCAGTCTCGGCCTCGATTGTCATTGTTCCAGTCCCCGCGGTTACGGCCGTCCCAGCCATGGTTCTGATGCATCCGGTAATCACCCCGATATGGCTGGTAGTAACGCGGAGCGGGTTGGTAATAGCGCGGTTGATACATCCGCGGCTGGTAGTAATAGCGCGGTGTCGGCTGGTAATACCGCGCTGGCGGCATGTAATACCGTGGTGACGGTGTGTAGTAACCATTGGAATAGTAGGAACTCCCCCCGGCGTAATAGGTTGGCGCAGGCGAGGTATAGACTTCGGAACTGTAGTAACTGCCTCCTTCGTCGTAATAAGGCACGCACCCACCAAGGGACAATCCCGACACAACAAGTAGAAGAATTCGCCGCAGCTTATTTTGACAGAGCATGGCGGCCTCCTGGACCGCGGGTGAGCCACACCAGCGACGCTGGCAAGCGACAGTCAAATGTTCGGTGACTGTCGAAAGATCAGACATCGATTTCGGAATCTGGTGCGCCCTTGAAACAAGTGGAAACATCTGGCCGATGAAAGGTTTTTCATCCATTCACGCCCTGATTAACGGTGGCCGCCGTGAAATCCACCGCCATGATATCCACCTCCGTGATACCAACCGCCGCGATAGCCATGGCCACCGTAGTAACCGTGCCCACCGTAGTAATAGGGGCGATAGCCACCGTAATAACGTGGGCTGTAGTAATAAGGCGAGTAGTAACCGGGGTAGTAATAAGATGTCCCGTAGACGTCGGCGGGACTGTCGTAGTAATAGCAGCCAGACAATCCAAAACCGAGCACTGCACCCAACAACAAACGACGCAACATGACGGCCTCCGTAAAGACCTGTGACAGCAGTCGGCACTCATCGACTGACATCTGTTTTGACTGGCAAACCTCTGCCAAGTGCAACGTTGCATCAACCTTCGGATCAGCGGCGGACACGTTCCAATGCAGTGCATCTGCGCACCATCACAAGGCAGTCCGCCCTCCCGATCACCCTCCTCGACCACTCCACCCCCCGCACTAGAGCGCTCGGGCCAACTTGGCACGTCTCTCGCTTTAGCGCAGTTGTTCCAAAAAAATGTGCAGGCGTCACCACAGGTTCGCGGCACCACAATTTGCAATGGCTGACTAGGGTTCCGGCTCGCGATGGCGAGTGACTGGTCCGAGAGTTGGCGACCTCCAGTTGAGGTTACACGGCGGGACAAAAGCCCGGGAGACAAGCCACCGTTCGCGGTGCCGCTGCCTTCCTGTCCGTCCTTGATCAACTGGAGAACCATCATGTCCAAGCTTCGTTTACCCGCCCTGCTCGCTGCTGCGTTCGCAGCCCTCGTGAGCCTCTCGTCCCAGGCCGCCCAGAAGGACCACTTCAGCGTGTGCTGGACGATCTACGCCGGCTGGATGCCATGGGAATATGCCGGCAGCCAGGGCATCGTCGATAAATGGGCGAAAAAGTACGGCATCAAGATCGACGTGGTGCAGCTCAATGACTACGTCGAATCGATCAACCAGTACACCGCCGGCCAGTTCGACGGTTGCACCATGACCAACATGGACGCGCTGACCATTCCGGCGGCCGGTGGCGTCGACAGCACTGCGCTGATCGTCAGCGATTTCTCCAACGGCAACGACGGCATCGTGCTCAAGGGCGAAGGCAAGAAAGTCGCCGACCTCAAGGGCATGGACGTCAACCTGGTGGAGCTCTCGGTCTCCCACTACCTGCTGGCTCGCGCCCTTGATTCGGTGGACCTCACCGAGAAAGACCTGAAAGTGGTCAACACCTCCGACGCCGATATTTCGGCGGCCTTCAACACCGAACAGGTCAACGCCGTCACCACCTGGAACCCGATGCTCTCGGACATCAAGGCCAAGCCTGCGGTGACCGAAGTGTTCAACTCCAGCCAGATCCCCGGCGAAATCATGGACATGATGGTGGTCAACTCCCAAACCCTCAAAGACAACCCGGCCCTTGGCAAGGCGCTGACCGGCGCCTGGTTTGAAGTGGTCGAGTTGATGAACGCCAGGACCGCCGCGGGCAAAGCCGCACTGGAACACATGGCCAAGGCCTCGGGCACTGACCTGCCGGGTTTCCAGGCACAACTGGACACCACCAAATTGTTCACCACGCCCAAGGAAGCCCTGGCGTTCAGCACCAGCAAGCAACTGCCGGAGACCATGCGCAAAGTCGCCGAGTTCTCCTTCCAGCACGGCTTGCTGGGTGAAGGCGCCAAGGACACCAGCGCAGTCGGCATGGCCTTCGCCAACGGCGTGACCAGCGGCGACAAGAGCAACCTCAAGCTGCGCTTCGACCCGAGTTACGTGCAGATGGCCGCCGACGCCAAGCTGTAAGAAGAGGACTTGGCCATGCGCCTGATCAACCGTCACCCGGATCGCCCGAGTCGCCTGCTGTTGGTGATCCTGCCGTTCGCCCTGGTGCTGTTCGTCTACTTCATGGGCTCGGCCGAGCGACTGGTGGACAACCCCAATGACAAGCTGCTGCCCAGCGCCGTGCAAATGACCGATGCGGTGAAACGCCTGGCGTTCGTGGCCGACACCCGCACCGGCGAATACCTGCTCTGGCAGGACACGGCGTCCAGCCTGCAACGTCTGGCCATCGGCCTGGGGATCAGCGCCTTGGCCGGGCTGTGCCTGGGTATCGCCGCTGGCACCCTGCCGTTGTTCGGCGCGCCGCTATCGCCGTTGTTGACGGTGCTGTCGATGGTGCCACCGCTGGCGATCCTGCCGATCCTGTTCATCGTCTTCGGCCTGGGAGAGCTGTCGAAAGTGATGTTGATCGTGATCGGCATCACACCGGCCCTGGCCCGTGACCTGGAACAGCGTGCTCGGGAAATTCCCGTGGAGTTGCTGATCAAGGCCCAGACCCTCGGTGCCTCGACCTGGACCCTGATGCTGCGGGTGGTGCTGCCACAGCTGCTGCCACGGTTGTTGATTTCGCTGCGGCTGATGCTCGGCTCGGCGTGGCTGTTCCTGATCGCCGCCGAAGCCATCGCCTCTACCGACGGCCTCGGCTACCGGATTTTCCTGGTGCGCCGCTACCTGGCAATGGACGTGATCCTGCCGTATGTGGTGTGGATCACCCTGCTTGCCTGGCTGATGGATTGGGGGCTCAAATACCTGACTCGTCGGGCGTTCCCTTGGTACGAGGGGGCCGCCAAATGAGCTTCATCAGCGTTAAAAACGTCTGGCAACAATACGCCGATCAGGTGGTGCTCGAAGGCTTGAACCTGAACGTCAATGAGGGTGAGTTCTGCACACTCGTCGGCGCTTCCGGTTGCGGTAAATCGACCTTCCTGCGCCTGCTGCTCGGCCAGGAACGCGCCAGTCGCGGCGAGATCCTGCTCGACGGTCTGCCCTTGGCCAGTGAGCCGGACGCCAGTCGTGGCGTGGTGTTCCAGCGCTACTCGGTGTTCCCGCATTTGAGCGTACTGGACAACGTCGCCCTCGGCCTCGAACTGCCCCGCTCACCGTTGCTCGGCCGCCTGTTCGGCAGCGCCAAACGTGAGGCCCGGGAACAGGCTTCGGAGCTGCTGCGCAAAGTCGGCCTCGGTCACTCGCTGGACAAGTACCCCGCGCAGCTTTCCGGCGGCATGCAGCAACGACTGGCCATCGCCCAGGCACTGATCATGAAGCCCCGCGTGCTGTTGCTCGACGAACCGTTCGGTGCCCTCGATCCGGGCATCCGCAAAGACATGCACGCCTTGCTGCTGGAGCTGTGGCGCGAGACCCGACTGACAGTGTTCATGGTCACCCATGACCTGTCCGAAGGTTTCAGCCTCGGTACGCGCCTGCTGGTGTTCGACAAGGTTCGCCTCGACCCGCACGCACCCGGCGCCTATGGCGCACGCATCACCTACGACATCCCTTTGAACAGCGACCGCCGCACCGACCGTGCCGTCGTCGACGCCTTGCCGGTGCAACTGGCGGGCTCACTTCGAACTGCTTGAGAGGAATTTTCCAGTGACCGATTCGACCCAGTTGTTCCCGCCCTTCGCCGAAGAAATGCTCCCCGGCGGCGGCCATCGCTCTTTTGTGCTCAAGCGCGGCCAACTGCTGCGCCTGACCGACCTGCGCGGCGGCGCCAATGTCAGCCTGACGTTGCTCAATGCCAATGAAAAAACCGAACGCCTGAACCTGCCCGACAGCCTCAAATGCCAACACACCGCCAAGCTCACCGCCGGCCATTGCCTGTACTCGGACATGGGCCGCGTACTAGCCGCCATCACCGCCGACACTTGCGGCTGGAGCGACAGCCTGGGCGGCGTGCTCTGCGCTGAAGAAGTCGCAGAAAAGTACGGTGCAGGCCGCTACCAGGAACTGCGCAACGGCTTCTTCCGCAACGGCACCGACAACCTGCTGGTGGAGCTGGGCAAGTGGGGGCTGGGTCTGTCCGACCTGCTGATGACCCTCAACCTGTTCAGCCGCGTGAACGTCGACGACGCCGGGCGCTTCCATTTCGTCGAGGGCAATTCCAAGGCCGGCGACTACATCGAGTTGTACGCGCCGATGGACACCCTGGTGGTGCTCACCGCTCTGCAACACCCGATGGACCCGACGCCGGAATACGCACCGAAACCGCTGAAACTCAGCTGGATGAACGCCGACGCCAGCGTCGCCGAACACTGCCGCACCTCGCGCCCGGAAAACGAGCGCGGCTTCATCAACACCGACCGTTTGTTCGCCTGAGGATCGCTGCCATGTCACTCGCAATCGCCACCGCTCCACAGTCGCCTGAAACCGCGGTCTACCGCGCCACCATCCCCGCCGGCGAACCCTGGCTGATGGAGGTCAAGGCCGGCCAGACCCTGCGCATCCTCGACCTGGAAGGCAATCAGGCGGTCGATACGCTGTTCTACAGCGTCGCCAATCCAAAAGAACGCTACGACGTACAGCGCACCTTGCGCCGGCAGAACAGCGTGTACCTGAGCACCGGCAGCGTGCTGTATTCCAACCTCGGCAAGCCGATGCTGACCATCGTCGCCGACACCTGCGGGCGTCACGACACCCTCGGCGGCGCCTGTGCGCAAGAGAGCAACACCGTGCGCTACGCCCTGGAAAAACGCTACATGCACAGCTGCCGCGACAACTACTTGCGCGCCTGTGTCCACGATGGCCGCCTGGGCAAGAGCGACATCGGGCCGAACATCAATTTCTTCATGAACGTACCGGTCACGGCTGATGGCGGCCTGAGCTTTGAAGACGGGATTTCCGCACCGGGCAAGTACGTCGACCTGCGCGCCGAAATGGACGTGATCGTGCTGATCTCCAACTGCCCTCAATTGAACAACCCGTGCAACGCCTACAACCCCACCCCTGCGGAGCTGCTGGTATGGAACTGAAACTCCGCCGTTTGCGCCGTTGGTTGTTTGCCCTGTGCCAGGCCCGTTCAGGCCAGTGCCTCAAACAGTAAAAGCACCACAAATCCCCATGTGGGAGCGGGCTTGCTCGCGAAAGCGGTGAATCAGACACATCGAAGTCGACTGACACGCCCCCTTCGCGAGCAAGCCCGCTCCCACAGGGGATCAGCAGTGTCTGGAAGAGAACTGATTCTGCCGCCGGGGACGACCCTGGCGCCTGTCGAAAAACTGCGGGACGGCCCGCATCCCAGTCGAGGCTGATGCGCTATCGCCTCCGGGGGTTATGCCATGTTCGAAAAAGTCCTGATTGCCAACCGTGGCGCCATCGTTTGCCGCATCTTGCGTACCTTGCGTGAACTGCAAGTGCAGGGTGTCGCCGTCTACTCCGAGGCCGATGCCGCCAGCCTGCACATCCTGCAAGCCGACGAGGCCCACAGCCTCGGTGAGGGCGCGGCCGCCGGCACTTACCTGGCGGTCGAAAAGATCCTCGCCATCGCCAGAACCAGCGGCGCCACCGCGATCCATCCCGGCTACGGCTTTCTCTCGGAAAACGCCGCGTTCGCCGAAGCCTGCGAAACCGCCGGTATCGCCTTCATCGGCCCGACGCCGGAGCAACTACGGGTGTTCGGCCTCAAGCACACCGCGCGCGCCCTGGCCAAACAACACGGCGTGCCGATGCTCGAAGGCACCGAACTGCTCGACAGCCTCGATGCCGCGCTGCTGGCCGGTGAACAGGTCGGCTATCCGGTGATGCTCAAAAGCACCGCTGGCGGTGGCGGCATCGGCATGCGCGTATGCCGCAGCGCGGCCGAGTTGAGCGAATCCTTCGAAGCCGTCAAACGCCTCGGCCAGAACAACTTCAGCGACGCCGGTGTGTTCATCGAGAAGTACATCCAGCGCGCCCGTCACTTGGAAGTGCAGGTGTTTGGCGACGGTCACGGCGAGGTGATCGCCCTCGGCGTGCGCGATTGCTCGGTGCAGCGCCGCAACCAGAAAGTCCTCGAAGAAACCCCGGCGCCGAACCTGCCCGACGACATGGCCGATGAGTTGTGCGCGGCCGCGATCAAACTGGCCAAAGCGGTGAATTACCGCAGCGCCGGCACTGTGGAGTTCGTTTTCGACAGCGATGCACGGCGTTTCTACTTTCTGGAAGTTAACACTCGCTTGCAGGTGGAACACGGCGTTACGGAGCAGGTATGGGGCGTCGACCTGGTGCGCTGGATGGTGCAACTGGCGGCGGGTGATTTGCCCCCGTTGAGCGGGTTAATCCAAGGCCTGAAGCCTGATGGACATGCGATTCAGGCGCGGTTGTATGCCGAAGATCCCGGGCGTGATTTTCAACCGAGCCCCGGTTTGCTGACTGCCGTGAATTTCCCCACCGCCGACGGCAAACAACTGCGCATCGACACCTGGGTCGAGGCCGGTTGCGAGATCCCGCCCTACTTCGATCCGATGATCGCCAAGGTCATCACCTGGGCACCGACCCGCGAACAAGCCGCCGCTGACTTGCACCAGACCTTGGGCGACAGCCTGCTCTACGGCGTGGAAACCAACCGCGACTACCTGCGGCAGATTCTGCTTGATTCGCCCTTCGCCAGCGGCCAGCCGTGGACCCGTTGCCTGGAAGGCCTGGTCTATCAGGCCAACACGTTCGAGGTGCTCAGCGCTGGCACCCAAACCAGCGTTCAGGACTATCCCGGCCGCCTCGGTTATTGGGCGGTCGGCGTTCCGCCATCGGGGCCGATGGACAGTCGGGCATTGCGCTTGGGCAATCGTTTGCTGGGCAATGACGAAGGCGCGGCGGCGCTGGAAATCACCATGAGTGGACCGTTGCTGCGCTTCAATTGCGAAGCGGTAGTGGCGGTGACCGGAGCGCAAATTCCATTGACGCTGAACGGTGAAGCCGTTGCGATGAACACGACGCTGCTGGTTCCGGCCGGTGCTACGTTGAGCCTCGGCACAATTGCCGGTGCAGGGGCTCGCAGTTATCTGTGCCTGCGCGGCGGTCTGCAAGTGCCGGATTATCTGGGCAGCAAAAGTACCTTCACTCTCGGCCAGTTTGGTGGCCACGGCGGTCGCGCCTTGCGTGCCGGCGACGTGTTGCATGTAGCGGCCTTGAGCGATCGCAGCGCCGGTCAGGTATTGGCTGAAAATCAGCTCAACGAATTGCCCGGCGTACGGCAAATCCGCGTGATCTACGGTCCGCACGGCGCCCCGGAATACTTCACCGAAAACTACATCGACACATTCTTCGCCACGCAGTGGGAAGTGCATTTCAATTCCAGCCGCACGGGCGTCCGGTTGATCGGACCAAAACCGGAATGGGTGCGTGCCGATGGTGGCGAGGCGGGTTTGCATCCGTCGAACATTCACGACAATCCATATGCGATTGGTGCGGTGGATTTCACCGGTGACATGCCGGTCATCCTCGGCCCGGATGGCCCGAGCCTTGGCGGGTTCGTGTGCCCGGTGACCGTGATCGAGGCAGATCTTTGGCAACTGGGGCAGCTCAAGGCTGGGGACAAGGTGCAGTTCTCCCCCATCGAAATCAAGACCGCCCGCACCCTGGCCTTTAAATGGGATCAATCCTGTAGGAGCGAGCTTGCTCGCGATGGTGTGTCAGCCACCCTGATGTCGACTGACACACCTTCGCGAGCAAGCTCGCTCCTACAGGGGGTTGTGTCGCCTGTGGTGTTGGATATCGGCAAGGACGATACGCGGCTGGTCGCAAGACTGTCCGGCGATACACACCTGCTGCTGGAAATCGGCGCCCCGGAACTGGACCTGGTCCTGCGCTTCCGCGCCCACGCCCTGATGCAAGCCCTGGAAAGCAAACACCTGCACGGCGTGATCGACCTGACGCCGGGCATCCGTTCACTACAAGTGCACTACCAGCCCGAACAACTGCCGCTGGCGGATCTGCTCGGCATCGTCGCCGGCGAATGGGACGCCGTGTGCGCCGCCAAAGACCTGCAAGTACCCTCGCGCATCGTCCATCTGCCGCTGTCCTGGGATGACCCTGCGTGCCAGTTGGCCATCGAGAAATACATGACCACGGTGCGCAAGGACGCGCCGTGGTGCCCGAGCAACCTGGAGTTCATCCGTCGCATCAACGACCTGCCGAACCTCGATGAAGTACAACGCACGGTGTTCAATGCCAGTTACCTGGTGATGGGCCTCGGTGACGTTTACCTCGGCGCACCGGTCGCCACCCCGCTCGACCCGCGCCATCGACTGGTGACTACCAAGTACAACCCGGCGCGCACCTGGACCGCCGAGAACTCGGTGGGCATTGGTGGCGCCTACATGTGCGTCTACGGCATGGAAGGCCCCGGCGGTTATCAGTTTGTCGGGCGCACGTTGCAGATGTGGAACCGCTACCGCGAAGTCGCCGCGTTCGATGGCAAACCGTGGTTGTTGCGGTTTTTCGACCAAATCCGTTTTTACCCGGTCAGCGCCGATGAACTGCTGCGCATACGCCGGGATTTCCCCCTTGGACGCTTCGACCTGAACATCGAGCACGGTCAGTTGAAACTTGCGGATTACCAGGCGTTTCTGGCTCAAGAAGCCGAGACCATTGCCGCGTTTCGCGATCAGCAAAAAGCCGCGTTCAACGCCGAACGCGAACGCTGGATCGCCAGTGGCCAGGCGCATTTCGACAGTGAAGAACTGGCCCCGGAGGCCACCGAAGAGGCACCGCTGGCCAGCGCTCAACAGAGCGTCGACAGCCACATCGCCGGCAACCTCTGGCAGGTTCAGGTCGAGATCGGCAGCTGCGTCGAGGCCGGTGACGTGCTGGTGATTCTGGAGTCGATGAAGATGGAAATCCCCCTGCTCGCACCAATGGCCGGCGTGGTGCGCGAGATTCGCGTGCAACCGGGGTCGGCGGTGCGCGCCGGGCAGCGCGTTGTAGTGCTGGAACTCGAGTGAACCCATTTTGCCAAGGACTCAAGCCATGAATATCAATCTGCAATTCGACGCCCTGCGCAGCGCTTATCGCAACGGCAGTCTCACTCCCCGGCAATTGCTGCTGAACCTGCGGGACAAAGCCGCGGCACTGAATCCGGACTATCACCTGTTCATCCATTTGCTCAGCGTCGAAGAGCTGGAACCGTACCTCGCCGCGCTCGACGGTCGCGATATCGACAGCCTGCCGCTGTATGGCGTGCCCTTCGCAATCAAGGACAATATTGACCTGGCCGGTATCCCGACCACCGCGGCCTGCCCGGCGTTCGCCTACGTGCCCGAGCGTTCGGCAACCATCGTCGAGCAACTGCTGGCGCTGGGGGCTATTCCTCTGGGCAAGACCAATCTCGACCAGTTCGCCACCGGTCTCAATGGCAGTCGCTCGCCATATGGCGCGTGCCCCAATAGCGTGTTGCCGGAGTATCCGTCAGGCGGTTCCAGCGCCGGTTCTTCGCTGGCAGTGGCGCTCGGGGTCGCGAGCTTTTCGTTGGGCACCGACACCGCCGGCTCCGGGCGTGTACCGGCGGCGTTGAACAACCTGGTCGGCATGAAGGCCACCAAGGGCCTGATCTCGACGGCCGGCGTCGTACCGGCCTGTCGTACGCTCGATTGCGTCACCACATTTACCGCCACCGCACGGGAGGCCAGTCAGTTGCTGGCACTCACCGCACGCCTCGACCCGCGGGACGAATACAGCCGCAGCAACCCGTTGTGGAACGACGGCTCGGCGTTCGGCACCCCGCGCCCGTTCCGTTTCGGCGTACCCCGTGCACAGGACCTGCAATTCTTCGGCTGCCCTGAAGGCCCGCTGTTGTTCGGTGATGCCATCGACCGCCTCAGGGCCTTGGGCGGGGAAGCGGTGGAACTGGACCTGTCGCCGTTCCTGGAGGCCGCACGTTTGCTCTATGAAGGCCCGTGGGTAGCCGAGCGCTACAGCGTGGCCGGTGAGTTGATGGCGCAAAACCCCGAGGCCGTGTTGCCAGTGATTCGCGCCGTATTAGCCAAGGCGCCTAGTGTCGATGGTGTGCAAACCTTCCGCGCCCAATACCGGCTGCAAGCGCTCAAAGCCTTGTGCGACACAGCGCTGGAAGGCCTTGACTGCGTCGTCACGCCGACCATCGGCCGCCCGGTCAGGCTGGCGGAGCTCGAGGCCGAACCGGTGCTGCGCAATTCGGAACTGGGCTACTACACCAACTTCATGAACCTGCTCGATTTCGCCGCCGTTGCCGTACCCAGCGCGTTCATGGACAACGGCCTGCCATGGGGTGTGACGCTGTTTGGGCGGGCCTTTACCGATCAGTATCTGTTGAGCGTGGCGGATGCCTTGCAGCGCCAGCAAGGCCTGGCCGCACCTGCTCCGGTGACGGTTGCACGCCATGATCGGGCGCGACTGGTGGTCTGTGGTGCGCACCTGGACGGGTTGACGCTGAACTGGCAGCTCAAGCAGCGCGGTGCCCGGTTGGTGGAAACGACATTCAGCTCGCCGGATTATCAACTCTATGCCCTGGCCGGTGGCCCGCCGTTTCGTCCGGGCATGGTCCGCGTGAAGGATGGCGGCGTGGCGATTGCAGTGGAAGTCTGGGAGTTGCCAAGCCGAGAACTGGGTTCGTTCCTGACCGGGATTCCGGCGCCGCTGGGGTTGGGCAAAGTGCAACTGGCGGATGGGCGCTGGGAGAGCGGGTTTATCTGCGAGGCGTATGGGCTGGAGGGCGCGGTGAACATCAGTCATTTGGGTGGGTGGCGGGTCTACCTGAAAAGTCTGCGTTGATCTCTCGATTCGCGGGCAAGCCCGCTCCCACAAGGACCGCGCTGTACCTGTGGGAGCGGGCTTGCCCGCGAAGGCGTCGGCTCAGGCACCACAGCCCTTGATGCTTGCCGGTTCATTCTGCAAATGCCGCAGTTTTTCCCCCGCAGTGCCATTAGAATGCCTGCCATCGGACCACTGCCAACGGAACTGCCATGCCGCTTCGCTCGCCGCTGTATTCTCAACGTTCCTTGGTCCTCACGCTGGTCGCATTGCTGGGTGCAGGCTTTCTCGCTACTTCCTTTCTCAGTTACTACGCCTCCCGGGCGTCGATCCGCGACAACATCGTCAACACCGAGCTGCCGCTGACGTCGGACACGGTCTATTCGGAAATCCAGAAAGACCTGGTCAGGCCGATCCTGATTTCCTCGATGATGGCCCGCGACACCTTCATGCGCGACTGGGTGGTCAACGGTGAAAAAGATTCCGACCAGATGACCCGTTACCTCAACGAGGTCATGACCCACTATGGCGCCTACACCGCGTTCTTCGTCTCCAACACCAGCCTGACCTACTACCACGCCAAGGGTGTGCTCAAACAGGTCAAGGCCACCGAACCCCGCGATGCCTGGTACTTTCGCGTGCGGGACATGAAGGATCCTTACGAGATCAACGTCGACCCGGACCTCGCCAACAAGGACGACCTGACCTTCTTCATCAACTACAAGGTCTACGACTACAACGACCGATTCATCGGTGCGGCCGGGGTTGGCCTGACCGTCGACGCCGTGATCAAGCTGATCGACAAGTACCAACAGCGTTATCAGCGCAGTGTGTATTTCGTCGACAACTCCGGGCGCCTGGTGCTCACCGGCGCTGAAGGGGGTCCGCAGGGTGCACGCATCGGGCAGAAACTCGGCGAACTCGACAGCATGAAAGACCTGGTCAGTCGACTGCCTCAACCCCACAGCGGCAGCTACGAATACTCCGTGCAGGGCCAGGGACATTTCCTCAACGTGCGGTTTATCCCGGAGCTGAACTGGTACCTGTTCGTCAATAAACGCGAAGACAGCGCCCTGGGTGAAATCCGCCAGTCGCTGTACCTCAACCTGCTGATCTGCCTGTTGGTCACACTGACCGTACTGGCCCTGCTCAACCGGGTGATCAAGCGCTATCAGGACAAGATCCAGGCCCAGGCCATCCTCGACAGTCTGACCGAACTGCCCAACCGTCGCGGCTTCGACCTGCTGGCCGCGCAGGCCATGCACGAAGCCCGGCGCGAGCCCAAACCACTGACCGCTTTGCTGCTGGACCTTGACCACTTCAAGGCGTTGAACGACACCTACGGCCACCTGGCCGGCGATCAGGTACTGATCGGTTTCGCACGGGATCTGGAAAGTTGCCTGCGGCACTCCGACATCGTCTGCCGCTGGGGCGGTGAAGAATTCATCGTGCTGCTCAAGGACACCGACGGTAAGACCGGTCTGATGATTGCCGAGAAAATTCGCCAGCATGTGGAACAGCAGCGCTATGCCTACAACGACAAAGCCTTGCAACTGACCGTGAGCATCGGCCTCACCACCCTGCAGCCCGATGACACCTTGCACAGCCTGCTGTCACGGGCGGATCATGCGATGTACCGGGCCAAGCAAACCGGCCGTAACCGAACCTGCGTGGAAAAATCTCACTCCAGTTATGAACCAGTCTGACCTCTGCCCCGCCTGCGGCGCCCCCAACGACTGCACCCTGGCCGACCCGCGAACCGCCGACCGCGCCTGCTGGTGCTACGGCGTCAGCATCGACCCGGCGGTGCTCCAGGCGCTGCCGGCCGAACTGCGCAATGCCTCCTGCCTGTGTCCGCGTTGCGCCGAAGTCGAGGCGCAGTTGCGAGCAGCGCCCGAGTCGATCCAGTAAGATGCGCGCCCCTTACTTCCCTGATCCTTAGTCATGCGTGTCGACCGATTCCTCAGCAACCTGCCGTGCTTCAACCGTAAACAGGTGCGCTTGTTGCTGGTGGAAAAGCGCGTCAGGGTTGACGGAAAAGTCGTCAGTGACCCGCACAGTGAAGTCCGCGAATTCAGCCGCGTCGAAGTCGACAACGATGTTCTGCAAGTGGGCAAACCATTGCGCCACTTCATGCTGCACAAGCCCGCCGGATGCGTCAGCGCCACTCGGGATCCACAGCACCCGACCGTGCTCGATTTGATCCATGAACCGGACAAGGACGAACTGCACATCGCCGGACGCCTGGACTTCAATACCACCGGCCTGATGCTGATCACCAATGACGGTAGCTGGTCGCGGCGCCTGACCCAACCGCAGACCAAACTGCCCAAGGTCTATTACGTCGAAACCGAACAGGAAATCGGCCCCGAATACGCCATCAAGTTCAGCGAAGGGCTGTACTTCGCCTTCGAAGACCTCACCACGCAACCCGCCGGGCTGGAACTGCTCGGGCCGAAATGCGCGCGCCTGAGCATCGTCGAAGGCCGCTATCACCAGGTCAAGCGCATGTTCGGCCACTTCAACAACAAAGTGATGCGCCTGCACCGCGAATGCATGGGCCCGCTGGTGCTCGACGACGCGTTGAAACCGGGCGAATACCGCCCACTGAGCGACGAAGAGATCGGCTTGATCTAAGCGCACGACCGCTCAGCAGAAAGTTGTCGAACAATTTACCAGCGGCACTTGCGCAATGATGTGACCCCTGCTTGAATCAGGACGTCGGCCGAAATGTGACCGACGAGTCACCCCATACTTCTAAGAAACTTTTTGCCGGTAGGAACCCTTGGGTTCCGGCCTCATCCGGCAGACTGCCCGCCAATAACAATACCCGTCGACCGGACTGCAATGGATCGACATGGGCCTCTCAAATTCCAGGCGTATGCCTACCTGTCACAAAGCTCGTGCAATCTCCATTTGCGCGCATACTCGCTTGCCAGGAGTCTTATGACATGAGGCCAGAAATCGCTGTGCTGGATATACAGGGTCAGTATCGGGTTTACACGGAGTTCTATCGCGCAGACGCCGCAGAGAAGACCATTATCTTGGTCAACGGCTCGATGGCCACGACTGCGTCGTTTGCACAAACCGTGAAAAACCTCCATCCGCAGTTCAACGTCGTCTGCTACGACCAGCCCTACGCGGGTCGGTCAAAAGCCCACAACCTGCATGAAAAAATGCTCACCAAGGAAATCGAAGGACAGATCCTGCTTGAGCTGATCGACCACTTCGCCGCCGAACACGTGCTGTCGTTCTCCTGGGGCGGTGCGGCGACCATGATGGCGTTGTCGCAACGGCCACGGCGCATCGAAAAAGCCGTGATCAGCTCGTTCTCCCCGGTGATCAACGCGCACATGCTCGACTACCTCGAACGCGGCGTCGAACACCTCGGCAACCTGGACCGCGACCGGGTCGGGCACCTGGTGAACGACACCATCGGCAAACACCTGCCGTCGCTGTTCAAGCGCTTCAACTATCGCCACGTCAGCTCCCTGGCCGAACATGAGTACGGGCAGATGCACTTCCACATCAACGACGTGTTGCACAGCGATCGCCAGTGCTACCTGCATGCGGCGAAGAAAATCGACGTGCCGGTGCTGTTCATGAACGGCGAATGGGACGAGTACACCGCCGCCGAAGACGCCCGGTTGTTCGCCGGCCACGTGCAACACAGCACCTTCAGCACCCTCCAGGCCACCGGCCACTTTCTCGACATGGAACACAAAGCCGCCTGCCGAGACAGCCGCAACGCACTGATGGGGTTCCTGAAACCTTCGCAACACGAAAGCCGACCGCGTTACCACTACGTCCAGGACCACCATGCATTGGCAAGCTGAAGTAGCGTCATCGCGAGCAAGCCCCGCCCTGCTGCGTTAAACGTATTCTGCAGGCGCGAGGCTTGCCCGCGATCGACCGTCATGCGGTCTGTGCCTTGTTTCACCTGCGCTAAAGCCATCTCGCGCAAAGAAAAACTTCATTTCCATGCGCACATCTGGTACAAAGTCACCGCTCTGAGCGGGTGTCGTATAATGGCATTACTCCAGCTTCCCAAGCTGATAACGAGGGTTCGATTCCCTTCACCCGCTCCAATCAATTTAAGTCTCACGTCAAAGTGGTTTTGACGGGGGATGCAGAGTCAGAAAAAACCGGTCCAAGTGGCCGGTTTTTTTATGGGCGGGATTTGGGTTAGCGTCTCCAAACCCTGAAAATTAGCGTTTTCGCGCAAAATCCAGGTTTTGTTAACGTTTTACTTGTCCCGATAAAGGATTTCCTCCACGACATCAGAGATTGCAACTCTCCAAAACTCAGACTAACATCTCCCAAAACGGGAGGACGTGCAGTGCGTGTGATTGCAAAAGGGACATTGCGGGAGTTCTGGGAAAGTAGCCCGGCTTATGCTGACTCCGAAACACCACTGGTTGAATGGTATCGGCACATGGAAAAAGCTGTTTATGGCACGCCGCAAGAGGTTAAAGCGGAGCTGAGAACGGCCAGCATCCTCAAGGGTGGCAGGGTTGTATTCAACATCGGTGGCAACAAATACCGGGTGATCATGGCAATCGACTATCAGCGCCAGCTCGGTTTCATACGATTCGTTGGCACCCACGCCCAGTACGATCAGATCAACGCGGAGACCGTGTGATGGACATTAAACCTATTCGCAACCAAGAAGACCTGACTGCTGCATTTGCACGCGTGGAACAATTGTGGGGAGCTGAAATTGGTTCACCTGAGGGTGATGAGCTGGAAATTCTGGCGCTGCTCATCGAAAAGTACGAAGACGAGCATTACCCAATGCCTCCGTCCGATCCGATTGAGGCCATTAAATTTCGCATGGATCAGCAAGGCCTGACCCCTCGTGACCTGGAACCCTTTATCGGCACAAGCGGACGGGTATCCGAGGTGCTGAACCGCAAACGCAAATTGAGCCTGTCAATGATTAAGCGTCTGCACGATGGGTTGCGAATTCCTTACGAAAGCTTGCTCGCGGGTGTTGCCTGATAGCGTAGACCCCTCCCCCAATTCCAACCTCAGCACAGGTTGTCTGACGGGAGATGCAGAGTAAGAAAAAACCGGTCCATGTGGCCGGTTTTTTGTGCGCGACATTTGTACCGCGCGTTCACGGCAAAACCTCGAAATACACAAAACAGGTAATGACAGGCTTACCCAAAGCCTTTGCCACAGCGCCCTCCTAGACTCAAAGCCTATCGCTTTCCCGCCTAACCCAGGAAGGTTTGGTAGGTATAGTGTTGATAACAGAATTCCAGTAGGTATAGTACCCACAAGCACACCACAGGGAGGTGATGTGAATAGCCGATTTTTGATAAGCCAAATCGTTGCGGACGGCTGGTATCTGGTACGAATCAGAGGCAGCCACCATCACTTCAAGCATCCGACCAAGCCGGGGCTGGTGACGGTCCCTCATCCGAAGAAAGATCTGCTCAAGAAAACGGCCATCAGTATTTTGCAACAGGCGCTGCTCTAAGGAGCCCGACGCGCCAGGTCCGCGGAGGACAATGAACATGCTGTACCCAATCGCTATTTCAATGGGCGACGAACAACACGCTTGGGGCGTGGAAGTCCCCGACATTCCGGGGTGCTTTTCCGCTGGGGAAGACCTGGATGACGCGATGGCCATGGCACGGGAAGCCATTGAAGGCCACTTCGAAATTCTGGCTGAAGATGGTTCGCCCATTCCCCCTGCCAACAAAGTGACCCTGCACGCAGCCAATCCAAAATACGCCGGGTGTGCATGGGCGCTGGTGGACATCGACGTCACCAAATATCTGGGCAAGGCCCAAAAACTGAACATCACTTTACCGGGCTACCTGCTCAACCGGATTGATGAGTACGTACTGCATCACCCGGAAGAGAAAAGCCGTTCGGGTTTTCTGGCCTCGGCAGCGCTCAAGGTGTTGCAACAGAGCTGAAAACCTTGCTTTTGACATGAATAAACCGGTCCCAAGTGGCCGGTTTTTTTGTGGGCGGGATTGGGCGAAGTACCTGCCAAAGTCAGAGTGAAAGCCCGATTTTAAAAGGCATGCAGGAGATCAACGCCAGAAAAAGCAACGTCCTACACGACACTGGGAATTGTCCGTACACTTGCGCATTGCTGTGCCTTTGTCATGAGACCTATAGTCCGAGCACGCCCAAATGGCGTATCGGGTTTGGCGACTCGATGCCTTGGTACAGAAGCCTCCGAGTAGCTCTCGGAGCGCTTTTGAACGCACTTGGCTGCCTGCTTTTTTGGTGGCTGTGCGTGGGAGATCCCAGGATCTGCCGGTTTACCATGGCCCGGTTCGCCAACCCGCGTACAGCTACCACCCTATTGTTTGGCGACGATTGAGTGGTAGGTCATCTACTCTCCATGGAAACCACTCATGAACGAATACATGGCTTTAACCAGCAACGCCGACGATCTACCCTCCTTTTACGTCAACACCAAACAACCGTTGCATTCACTGCTCAGCAGCGCCCGTTACCGAATCGGTGCCGTGACGCAGGTTCTCGAAAACCTCGCGATGCGAGGTGAAATCAGCACTGACTCCGTGATCCTCAGCGACTTCGCATTATTGTGCTGCATCCCCTTGCGCGATGGTTGCGATGTACTGGATGTCATCGCTCGACGCATGGATGCAGAACCGTCCTGACGTACATCCGACACACGTTCAAATCGCAGGGGCGAAGTGTCATTGTGGCGAGGGAGCTTGCTCCCGCTGGGCCGCGAAGCGGCCCCTAAAAAGGACTGCTACGCAGTCCAACGGGAGCAAGCTCCCTCGCCACAGGGTCGGTGTCAGCCCCGACTGACCGGCATTGCCCGGCCGGCTAGCATTTTCCCCAACTCCAACCACCCTCTCCACTGCGCGACCATCAGCGAACACGCGTCATGATTTTTCGAAAGAACGCATACGGAACACTTCCGATGCTGCCAATGAATGATTTCAACAGAGCAACTCGAAAATGACCCAAAACATCTACGACGATCCCGGTTTCTTCCGGGGCTACAGCCAGATGGCCCGTTCGATTGGAGGTCTTGATGCCGCGCCGGAATGGCCTGCGCTGAAGGCCATGCTGCCGCCGATGCAAGGCTTGAAGGTGGTGGACCTCGGTTGCGGCTACGGCTGGTTCTGCCGTTGGGCCAGTGAGCAAGGCGCTGACAGCGTGCTCGGGCTCGACGTTTCGGAAAAAATGCTGGAGCAGGCACGCAAAACCACCTCCGCATCGAACATCCGTTATGAGCGCGCCGACCTGGAAGCCCTGGATCTGCCGGGCGGCGGTTTCGATCTGGCCTACAGCTCCTTGGCGCTGCATTACATCAAGGACTTGCCAGGGTTGTTCGCCAATGTCCATGCGGCGCTAAAACCCGGCGCGCATTTCGTGTTTTCCATCGAACATCCGATCTTCATGGCACCGCGTAACCCTGGCTGGATCATTGATGCCGAGGGCCGCAAGAGTTGGCCGGTGGACGCTTATCAGAATGAAGGCGAGCGCGTGACCAATTGGCTGGCCGACGGTGTGATCAAGCAGCATCGCACCATTGGCACGTTGCTCAACATGCTGATTGCGGTGGGTTTCAGCATCCGCCATGTCAATGAATGGGGGCCGAGCAATACCGAGGTGGCGGCACAACCGGCGCTTGCCGAAGAGCGCGAGCGGCCGATGATGATGTTGGTCGGCGTTCAGCGCTGAGCCACGCTCGTATCTTTTGCGTATAGATCCCGGCACGCAAATAAAGAAACCGTAGAGCTGCGTTGAGCGAGACAGTTGATCCCTTATTCTCCCGGCTCACCCTTCGGCCCCGAGATCAACATGCACAATTCAGAGTTGGGAATCATGATCATTTCAATGATCGGGTTGTTCGGCTTTGCCTCGTTTGCTTTTGAATACCTGAGTGCCCGGCGCTCGAAAAAAAACAAGCCGCAGTGATTTTTCCAAGCGGTAAAAAAGGGACAGGTGACGCTCATCAACTGTCCCTTTTTCGCATCAGCGAGTTGCGACGATAAACAACCGTGGAAACGGCAGCAGCACTGACCCATCGGCCAAGGCCGTATACGCCCGCTCGATAGCAGTCTGATATTGCTTCAGATACTGCGCCCGTTCCGCCTCGTCCAGCGGATCGAGAAACGGCCGCAAGCCACTGCCCTTGAACCACTCCACCACGCCAGACGCGCCACCCGCCAGCGGATGGTGGTAAGTGGTGCGCCACACATCGACGCGAGTGCAACAGGCTTTCAATATCGAATAGTAGCCACTGGCATCGGCCATTTCCGTCCGTTGCCCAGCGGCGCCCGCCAGTTTGCTGACCCATGGGCCATCAGCGGCGACTTCACGCATCAAACGATGCGAGTGTTCATTCAGGTTGTCAGGCATCTGGACGGCCAGGCTGCCACCCGCCGAGAGTTTGCTAACCAATGAAGGCAACAACGTCGCGTGATCAGGCACCCACTGCAACACCGCGTTAGCAAAAATCACGTCGAACGGGCCGTTGTCATTCCAGGTGTCGATGTCGGCAACATCGAACTGCACCTGAGGCAGGCGTTTGCGTGCGGCATCGATCATGTCGGTCGAACTGTCCAGCCCACGCACCGTTGCGTTGGCAAAACGCTCCACCAGCAACTCGGTGGAGTTACCGGGACCACAACCGATATCGATGGCCGAGCGCACGTCCCCAGCGGGGATAGCCGCCAACAGGTCACGGGCGGGACGGGTGCGTTCATCTTCAAAAGCGACGTACTGTTTGGCGGACCAACTCATTGCGTTCTCCTGTCGGTGTGTTGTTCTGGCCGAAGCCGACAATCGGGTAGCTACATTACATCGCCTGACAGGTTCCGCTCTATTCCACTTTTGGTAAGAGTCATCGCTAAGCGTTTCAGAAAAAAACCGGCGTGATTAGCTAATGCCAGTCAGTTAAGCGCTAATTCGATCTGTAGCAGCAGCC
>NZ_AKJM01000048.1 GCF_000282335.1 Pseudomonas sp. GM48 | reverse complement strand
CCGGCGCCAGCCGCAATCAGCGAACCGTCCGACGCCCACACCGCGCTACGTCCTGCCGACTCCCAGCCACCCGTTGCACCACCATGGTTGGCCATCAACACCACCATTGAATGGGCATCGGCGTAGCCCTGTAACAATGCAGTATCCGGGTCGTAACCTTTTGCCGTGATCAGCACACCAGCGGCATATATGCCAGCGCCGTTCTGTGCGGCCATAGCCGCATGATCGGCATGGGTGAAATCTGCGCACACTGCCAACGCAATGGTATCGGCGCCAATTATCAGAGGCGCGCCTCCCGATCCCGGCGCAAACGCCACCTCCTCCCCCGGATGCAGATGCTGCTTGCTGTAGACCCCGAGAGAACCATCGGCACCCAATGTCAGCGCGCCAATCAGCACGGGCGATGTGTCCGACAGCCGAATGGGCATGCCGACGACAGCCGTCACGCCGACTTCCCGGGCAAAATCACGTAGCGGCTGCAGTACGGCCGCGTCCGGTGCAATAGCCAACTGTGCCGCGAGCCCCCGTTCGTAGCCGGTCAGCGATAGCTCCGGGAACACCAGCAATTGCACGCCCTGCTCCGCAGCCACCTGCATGAAGTGTTGATGCCTGGCGATATTGCCGGCGAGATCTCCAGCAATGGAAATCGACTGAGCGGCGGCGAGGGTAAGTGTCGTCATGCTGCGTCCTTGTGACGATGCGTTTTTCATAGAGGCACAGAGTGTGTCACAACCTTCGGGGCACTCAAGCGATAGAAAGCGTTGTCCTTGCCTGATAGCATTTTCTGATTGAATCTGCGCACCGGCCTCTAGTAAGCTCGGCCCATCCATCGGAGACAGACCATGTTCAGCACCCTCTCACAGCTTCGTACCGCCAGCGCCCTGCGCTCGGTTGCGGCTGCCCGGGTGAACGACGGTTGTGCTCCGGTCAGCTTTTATTTTGGGTATTGGTTTAGCCACTGGCGCGCCTGATACCCACACGGCGCCCACTTTAAACGGGTCGCCACCAGAGAATTCTCAACCCCCGGTCGGCCTCCCGACCGGGGGTTTTGTTTTTTCAGCCCCCTACATTTTTAGCGACACACCAGACATTTAGAGGATTCAAAACATGAACTACGCCACTTACTACCGTTACGACAGTTTTACCGCCTGGCGATTTACCACCCTCCGCTCGGGACAGCCTGCCGCCTCCGATCGGTCACCCACAGGTGGCAAGCACACACACGCAGCCGATTTGGCCAATTGTCGAACACCCCAGTAGGGCCGAGCGCGCGGGCACGAACCCGCCACCAGCCCAGGAAGCCTTAAATATGAACTCGTCCGTCTCTGCACTGCCGCTGTCCGCCTTGAGCCCTGCCAATGAAGCGCTGACCCTGCGCCTGCCCAGCTCATTGCAACTCAAACAGCAATTGCCCCTCAATAACGCCCTGACCCAGCAAGTCAACGCCCACCGCCAAGCGGTTCGCGCAATCCTCAACGGTGAAGATTCCCGCCTGCTGGTCATCGTCGGCCCTTGCTCGATACACGACCCGAAATCAGCCCTGGAGTACGCAGGCAACCTTGCCCGCCTCGCCGCCGAAGTCAGCGACGAAATGCTGTTGGTGATGCGTGCGTATGTCGAAAAACCCCGCACCACTGTCGGCTGGAAAGGCCTGGCCTACGATCCGCACCTGGATGGCAGCGATGACATGGCCGGTGGCTTGACGCTGTCCCGTGAGTTGATGCGCGAGATGCTCCGACTGGGCCTGCCGGTGGCTACCGAACTGTTGCAACCGATGGCGGCCGGCTACTTCGACGATCTGTTGAGCTGGGTGGCGATTGGCGCCCGGACGACGGAATCGCAAATCCACCGGGAAATGGCCAGCGGCCTGGGGATGCCGGTCGGTTTCAAGAACGGGACTGACGGTGGTGTCGGTGTCGCCAGCGACGCCATGCGTTCGGCAGCCCATCCACACCGCCATTTCGGTGTCGATAGTCAGGGGCATCCGGCGATCATTCAAACCCCGGGCAATGCGGACACTCATCTGGTATTGCGCGGCGGCCATCGCGGGCCGAACCATGACCGCGCCAGCGTCGCCCAGGTGAACAGCGACCTGACCAGGCTCAAGATTCCTGCCCGAATCATGGTCGACTGCAGCCACGCCAATAGTGGCAAAGACCCGCTGCGCCAACCGGCGGTATTCAATGATGTGCTGGAGCAACGCCTGCAAGGTGATCGCTCGCTGATCGGCATGATGATCGAGAGTCACTTATTCGAGGGTTGCCAGCCTCTGGGCTCGTCATTGCAATACGGTGTGTCGGTGACCGATGGCTGCCTGGGCTGGGCCGGGACGGAAGATTTGTTGCGTACGGCGGCAGACCGGTTGCGCATTCAGCACAACACCCGGCAACCGGTGTGACACCGGGTTGCCATCCAGTCTTGAACCGAAGACTGGATGGCAACGACCCATCAACAGCTAATTGGCGATTGCACCTGCACCCACGTTTTCTCCGATTGCTGACTGGTATCGTCAAGACGCTCGACTGAATAGGAGACGCTTATCGTCGAGCCCTGATGTTCGCGCCAGAACCGGTAGGGAACGATGAACACCAACGGTTGGCCGGCAGTTTCTCGCGATATTTCGCGATCATCACGGTGATTGAATCTCTCCCCGTCGCACTTGAGGTAAACCAGCTCCCCTTCTTCGGCCTGGGCCTGTTCGATGATGATGGTCACGCCATCTTGCGCATCCTGCAGGTCCAGCCAGCCTTCGTCGGCTTCCAGCACGCCGGGTGCAGACAGCGGGCCCCGCTGCAGCGTGCCGATCAATAGTGCCGTCGGTTCCGAGTAACGGGGCGCCTGCCCGGCTTGTTTAACGCAATAACCGACGGTAACGGTGGAGCCGAGATTGGGCGCCAAACACTCGGGACTGACCCAGAAAGAAAGCTCGTCCCCCACGGCAAAGGCCTCGACCTTCAACACATCACTGAAACTTCCTTCAGGTGTAACACCCGTCCAGGTCAGCAATACCCAGTCGCCCGCCGCCATGCGCGAATAAGGTTTGATCGTGACGACCGCTCCTTCCTTGACCCGGTCCGGATCAAGCGTCCCGCCCACCGAATCGTTCACTATCACCGGCAGCAAGTCGGATCTGACATCGCCCACGTTTAACTGCAATCGACGGGAATGCACCGGCCCGGCAAAACGTGCACTGGCGAGCGTGTACCAGATTTCGACAGCCCCCCCTTCAAGTGCAGCAATGTGCGTGCCGCCAACCGCAAAGACAATCTCATTTCCCACTCGGTCCTCACTGACAAAGCGCGACAGTTGATGTCGGTAGACGAGGCCATCGGCATCCAGGCCTGCCCAACTCAACAGCAGCCTGTCTCCACAGGCCATCTCCGGATAAGGCTGGACCTTGACGACGGCTTTTCTATCCGAGGGGTTCAACACACCGTTTTCCGCCTCCTCCAATAAAGGTGCCGGTAACAGTAGCTGCGCGTGCTCAGGGGTATTGGCTTCATAAGTGATCATTTATCCGCTCCAGTCCTTGGAACACATGTCGACCGGATTGCCGACATTGAATGACGACTATTGAACCTCACCGTGAAGATCCACGCTGTCGGGTGGTCGCTCTGGCGGGCTCGGAAAATCGACGCTTACGAGGTAGGTCTTTACCCGCACGCAGCCAGAGTCGGCCAAATAGATGTCCAAACATTCCGAACAAACCCGCATCTGCATTAGAGCATTCGTACTTGCTCTATGCCGTTTTCTGCACCTTTCAGCGGACTTTTCAGACATCGCACCTACGTCGAGTGTTTTAGAGTGAAGCGCAATTCAGTCCCAGCGAACTTCTTCGAAAAGGTACGAACATGCAACGGAATGCAAATACTTGTTATCCAATCCTGCTGATCCACGGCCTATTCGGCTTCGAAAGAATCGGCAAATTCGAACTCTTTCACGACATAAGGCAGGCGCTGCGGAACGCCGGAGCAAGGGTGTTTGTTCCCCACCTGTCGGCCACCCATGACAACGAGGTACGCGGTGACCAATTGCTCGCACAGATCGAGCGGGTACTGGAAGGAACCGGCGCGAGCAAAGTCAACCTCATAGGCCATAGCCAGGGCGCACTGACCGCACGTTATGCTGCAGCAATTGCGCCACACAGTGTGGCTTCGGTGACCTCCGTCAGCGGGCCGAATCATGGCTCGGAACTGGCCGATTTCCTGCGCAAGGCACTGACACCGGGCAGCCTGCCGGAACATGTGGCCGAGACGGTGGTGACCCTGTTCGCCGACTTTCTGGCAACATTAAGCGACAACCAGTACCTGCCACGGAACGCCATTGCGACCCTCAACGCGCTGACCACCGAAGGCGTAGGCGCATTCAACGACAAGTACCCGCAAGGACTGCCGACAACCTGGGGTGGCAATGGGAGCGAACAGGTCAACGGTGTTCGTTACTACTCGTGGAGCGGCGTCCTTCAGTCGAATGCCCTCGACGCAGGGTTCAACGCGCTCGACCCCTTCCACGCTTTCTGTCGGGCCCTGGCTGCCTATTTCGTCACTGAAGGCGAGCAGAACGACGGCATGGTCGGTCGCTTCAGCTCCCACCTGGGTACTGTTATCCGCTCCGACTATCCGCTGGATCACCTGGACACCATTGGCCAGCCGACCGGCCAACTGCGCACAGGTGTCGACCCGATTGAACTGTTTGTACAACATGCCGAGCGCTTGCGAGAGGCCGGCCTTTGAGGCGTGAACTGCCGTGGTTCCTGCGTGGAACGGAACTTTGAGGAGAAATAGCTCACTGAATCCGGTAGGCTCAGCACTTTACCGTATATTGAAAGGAGTATTTTCCCATGGCTAAAGCCACTGCCCGTCACATCCTTGTTGCTTCCGAAGCCAAGTGCAACGAACTCAAGGCCCAAATCGAGGCTGGCGCTGATTTCGCCGAAGTTGCCAAGGCAAACTCCACCTGCCCTTCGAGCCGCCAGGGCGGTGACCTGGGTTCGTTCGGTCCGGGCCAGATGGTCAAGGAATTCGACACCGTGGTCTTCAGCGCACCGATCAATGTGGTCCAGGGCCCGGTCAAGACCCAGTTCGGTTACCACCTGCTGGAAGTGACCAGTCGCCAGGACTGATTCACGCTTGAGCTATTCACACAACGGCCCGCCTTTTGGTGGGCCGTTGTGTTTCCCACGCGTAATACGGCTGGCGAGGGACGCGCCGCTAGCGTACAAATTGTCGTTAACGACCACCCGGCTCTAAGGCTGACAATGCGACCGGCTTTCTCTACCTTGTTGTTCACTGCCGTGGCCCTGCTGATGGGTGCCGCTGGTGTGAATGCTGAACCGCAGCATGCGTTGACCGTTTACGGTGAACCGGCGAAATACCCTGCCGGCTTCAGTCACTTCGCCTATACCAACCCGCAAGCCCCCAAGGGCGGCACCCTGCGCCGCTCGGCGATTGAAATCGGCCAGTTCGACCATATCCTGCCGTACATCGACAAAGGTATCGGTGTCACGCAGATCGACGGCCTGCTCTATTCACCACTGGCCCAGCGCTCGCTGGACGAGCCGTACACCGTGTATGGCCTGGTGGCAGAGAAGATGGAGCGCTCCGAAGACGGTCTTTCCCTGCGCTTTTACCTCAACCCCAAGGCGTGCTTTGCCGATGGCAAACCGATTACCGCCGAAGACGTGCGTTATACCTTCAACCTGCTGATGACCCAGGGCAGTCTGCGTTACCGCACCCAGTTCGCCGATGTCAAAGGCGTCGAGGTGGAATCGCCACTGACTGTCCGCTTTGATTTCAAGAACAACGAAAATCGCACCCTGCCCCTGGACATCGCGACCTTGCCGGTGTTTCCCGAACACTGGTGGAAGAGCCGTGATTTCGCCAGTGGCGGCGGCTATGAAGCACCGCTGGGCAGTGGCCCCTATAAAGTCGGCAAGATCGATTCCGGGCGCAGCATCACTTTCGAGCGTAACCCCGACTGGTGGGGCAAGGACCTGCCGGTCAGCCGCGGCCTGTACAACTTCGATCATTTCAGCATCGAGTACTTTGGCGATACCGACGTCGCACGCCAGGTGTTGCGCGGCGGCGCCTATGACTACAACCGGGAGTTTTCCGCCACCGCTTACTCCATCGGCTACGACAGCCCGGCCCTGAGCGACGGTCGCCTGCAAAAGGCCCACCTCGCCACCGAAGCACCGCAGCCGGCCCAGGGTTTTGTGTTCAATCTGCAAAAGCCCATGTTCCAGGATCGCCGCGTACGCCAGGCACTGGTGATGCTGTGGGATTTCGAGTGGAGCAACCGGCAGATGATGCGTGACATGTACATCCGCCAGCAGAGCTTTTTTTCCAACACCATCCTCGCTGCCCGGCAATTGCCGGATGCCGGCGAGCTGGCGATTCTCGAACCGCTGCGCGGGCAGATTCCCGACGAAGTCTTCACCAAGGTGTTCGAGGCGCCGAAGACCGATGGCAGCGGCGTGATTCGCGACAAGCAGTTGCAGGCCCTGGAGTTGCTCGAACAGGCCGGCTGGAAACCCAAAGGCGATCAGTTGGTCAACGCCGACGGCGAGCCGCTGGGTTTCACGTTCCTGGTCAGTCAGAACGGCATGGACCGTTTGCTGTTGCCTTATAAACGCACGTTGAAACAGATCGGTATCGATCTGAACATCCGCCGCATCGACCCGTCCCAGTACGTCAATCGCCTGATGAGCCGCGACTACGACATGATCGTCACCGGCTACCCGGTCACCACTTCTCCGGGAAACGAACTGCTCAATTATTTCGGCTCGGCGGCGGCCACCGACCCTGGCTCCAACAACTACATGGTGTTGAAGAACCCGGCTGTGGACACCCTGATTACCGGGCTCGTACGCGCCAATACCCAGGCTGACATGCTGCATTACGCCCATGCCCTGGACCGTGTGCTGCAATGGAATTACTACTGGATTCCCAACTATTACCCGCCGGGCACTTCTACAGTGTGGTGGAACCGCTTCGGCATCCCGAACGTGCATGCGAGCAATGACGAAGCCATCGAGAGCTGGTGGGAGATGAGCACCACGCCATTGACCAACCAACAGATGACGGCCGAGCGTATCAGCCGAGGCAAACCCGGAGGGCCGCATTGATGTGGGCTTACATATTACGGCGCCTGCTGCTGATCATTCCGACACTGGTGATCATTCTTCTGGTCAACTTTGTCATCGTCCAGGCGGCGCCGGGCGGGCCGGTCGAACAGGCCATCGCGCACCTGCAAGGCATTGGCGGCGCCTCGGTTGGCGGCGGCTCCGGCGAATCCATTAGCGGCAAGTCCCGGTCCAGTCGCGGGCTCGATCCGCAGCTGATCAAGGACATTGAAAAACAGTACGGCTTCGATAAACCGGCACACGAGCGCCTCTGGCTGATGCTCACCAGTTACGCGCGCCTGGACTTCGGCAAGAGCTTCTTCCGTGGTGCCACCGTCACCGACCTGATCCTCGAAAAAATGCCCGTGACCATTTCCCTCGGGCTCTGGGCGACGCTGATCACCTACCTGGTGTCGATTCCCCTGGGCATCCGCAAGGCCGTGCACCATGGCAGCCATTTCGATATCTGGAGCAGTACCGCGATCATCATCGGCTATGCCATGCCGGCGTTTCTGTTTGCGATGTTCCTGATCGTGGTCTTTGCTGGTGGTACTTCGTTGAACTGGTTTCCGGTCCGTGGGCTGGTTTCTGACAACTTCGAATCGCTGTCGACCATCGGCAAAGTGGCCGACTACTTCTGGCATCTGGTGTTACCGGTGACCGCGCTGGTGATCGGCGGCTTCGCCACGCTGACCATTCTGACCAAAAACTCGTTCCTCAATGAAATCACCCGCCAGTACGTGGTCACCGCCAGGGCCAAGGGGCTGAGTGAACGGCGGGTGCTGTATGGGCACGTGTTCCGCAACGCCATGCTGCTGGTGGTATCGGGCATCCCGCAGGCGTTCATCAGTGTGTTCTTTGCCGGCTCCCTGCTGATTGAAGTGATCTTCTCCCTCGACGGCCTGGGCCGCATGAGCTACGAAGCGGCGGTATCGCGGGACTATCCCGTGGTGTTCGGCTCGCTGTTCATCTTCACCCTGTTCGGCCTTTTGATAAAACTGGTCGGCGACCTCTGCTACACCCTGGTCGACCCGCGTATCGACTTCGCCGCGAGGAACGCCTGATGCTCAAGCTTTCACCGTTGGCGCGTCGCCGCTTCGAGCGATTCAAGAAAAACCGTCGGGGTTGGTGGTCGCTCTGGCTGTTTGTCGGCCTGTTCGCCTTGACCCTTGGCGGCGAACTGATCGCCAACGACAAACCGCTGATGGTCAGTTATCAAGGCCAGTGGTACTTCCCGGCCTTCAAGCGCCACACCGAGCAGGAGTTCGGCGGGCAACTGCCGTTCCAGGCCGACTACCGCAGCGATTACGTACAGCAACTGATCAAGAAGGACGGCGGCTGGTTGCTGTTTCCGCCGATTCCGTTCAGTGACGACACGCCCAACTATGACCTGAACAAACCCGCACCCAGTCCACCCTCCAGCGTCAATTGGCTGGGCACCGACGACCAGGCACGGGACGTTCTGGCCCGGGTGATCTTCGGCGCCCGGGTGTCGATCCTGTTTGCCTTGATGCTGACGTTTGTCAGCGCGCTGATTGGCATCGCGGCCGGCGCCCTGCAAGGCTATTACGGCGGATGGGTGGATTTGCTCGGCCAGCGGTTGCTGGAAGTCTGGTCCGGGTTGCCGGTGCTGTACCTGCTGATCATCCTGTCGGGCTTCGTCGAGCCGAACTTCTGGTGGCTGCTGGGGATCATGGCGCTGTTTTCATGGCTGGCCCTGGTGGATGTGGTGCGCGCCGAGTTCCTGCGCGGGCGCAATCTGGAATACGTCAAGGCCGCCCGCGCGCTGGGCCTGACCGACCGCAAAGTCATAGTCCGACACATTTTGCCCAACGCCATGAACGCAACCTTGAGCTACTTGCCGTTCATTCTGACCGGGGCGATTTCCACCCTGACGGCACTGGACTTCCTCGGCTTCGGCATGCCGGCCGGCAGCGCTTCCCTGGGCGAGCTGATCGGTCAGGGCAAGCAAAACCTGCAAGCGCCGTGGCTGGGACTGACGGCGTTTTTCACCCTGGCGCTGATTCTTTCGTTACTGGTGTTCATCGGCGAAGCCTTGCGCGACGCCTTTGATCCGCGCTCTTGATTGGGAATGTAGAGATGACCAACCTGATCGAAATCCGTGACCTCAGCGTGGCCTTCAGCGGCCAGACCGTGGTGCGCAATCTGTGCCTGGATATCCGCCCCGGCGAATGCCTGGCGTTGGTGGGCGAATCGGGTTCGGGCAAGTCGGTGACAGCCCACTCGATCCTGCAATTGCTGCCGCAAACCGATACCGAAACGACAGGCAGCATCCGTTATCGCGGCCAGGAACTGGTGGGCGCCGATACCGGCAAATTGCGACAACTGCGCGGCAACCGCATCGCGATGATCTTCCAGGAGCCGATGACGTCCCTCAACCCGCTGCACAGCATCGAAAAACAGATCGGTGAAACCTTGCTGGTACACAAAGGCCTGGCGGGCAAAGCGGCACAAGAGCGGATCCTTGAGTTGCTGCACCTGGTCGGCATCCAGAAACCCGAGGAACGCCTCAAGGCCTATCCCCATCAATTGTCCGGCGGGCAGCGCCAGCGGGTGATGATTGCCATGGCCCTGGCTTGCGAACCGGAACTGCTGATCGCCGACGAACCGACCACCGCGCTGGATGTGACGGTGCAGCGCAAGATCCTGCTGCTGCTCAAATCCCTGCAACAGCGGCTGGGCATGTCGCTGCTGCTGATCAGCCATGACCTCAATCTGGTGCGCAGCATCGCCCAGCGCGTGTGCGTGATGAAGGCCGGGGAAATCGTCGAGCAGGCGCCATGCGAAATCCTGTTCACCGAACCGAAGCACCCTTACAGCTGCGTATTGCTGCACGCCGAACCCGAGGGCGAAGCCTTGCCCCGGGACGAGCGCGAAAACGTACTGGAGGTGGACAACCTGCAGGTGCGGTTTCCCGTCGGTGGTGGCCTGTTCCAGCGCAAGACCTGGCTGCGCGCCGTCGATGGCATCAGCCTGAACATCCAGCGCGGCAAGACCCTGGGCATCGTCGGCGAGTCCGGCTCCGGCAAGTCCACCCTTGGCCAGGCGATCCTGCGTTTGCTCGACTCCGAAGGCAGCATCCGCTTTCAAGGCCAGGCGCTGGACGGCCTGACGCAAAAACAGCTGCGACCATGGCGCAAGAAGATGCAGGTGGTGTTCCAGGACCCCTTCGGCAGCCTCAGTCCGCGAATGTCGGTAGCGCAGATCATCAGCGAAGGCCTGGAAGTGCACAGCCAGTTGAGCACCGAAGAGTGCAACGCCGAAGTGATCCGGGCACTCAGCGAAGTCGGCCTCGACCCGCAAAGTCGCCATCGCTATCCCCACGAATTCTCCGGCGGCCAGCGTCAGCGCATCGCCATTGCCCGGGCGCTGGTGCTCAAGCCTGCGCTCATCCTGCTCGACGAACCGACCTCGGCGCTGGACCGCACGGTGCAGAAACAAGTGGTCGCCCTGCTCCGCCAGCTTCAGGAAAAACACGGTTTGACCTACCTGTTCATCAGCCATGACCTGGCGGTGGTGCGCGCCCTGGCCCACGACATGATCGTGATCAAGGACGGCAAAGTGGTGGAACGCGGCGCCAGTCATCAAGTGTTTGATTCACCGCAGCATCCGTACACCAAAGAGCTGTTGGCGGCGGCGTTGTTGGGGCAGGCATAATCGGTTGCATTCAGTTGGACCGCGGCGCGGCCTTCGCGAGCAAGCCCGCTCCCACAGGGGATTTGTGAGCGACACAGACCGAGTGTGGGAGCGGGCTTGCTCGCGAAGAGGCCGGCACAGGCAATAAATCATCAGGATCAAACCCATGAACACCACCGAAAGCCTCAAGGACTACCAGCGCGTTCGCCTGCTGGCGATCCGCTCGTTGTTCGAAATCATCGAGCAATCGAGTGAAGGCACGGTGATTGTCGACCGCGATGCCAACATCGTCTGGATGAACGAGCGCTATGCCCGGCGCTTCGGCCTGCAATCGGCAGAAGGCGCGATCGGCAAGCCCTGCGAAAGCGTGATCCCCGGCAGCCTGTTGCGTGAAGTGGTGCGCACCGGCCGGCCGATTCTGCTGGATATGCAAGACACGCCCAAAGAGCCGCTGGTGGTCATGCGCCTGCCGATTCACGATGACGCCGGCGTGGTGATCGGTGCCATCGGTTTCGCCCTGTTCGACGAACTGCGCAGCCTGTCGCCGATGCTCAAGCGCTACATGAGCATGCAGGAAGAACTGGCCTCCACCCGCTCGCTGCTGCGCGCCCGGCAGACCAAATACAACTTCGCCCACTTCATCGGCACCAGCGCCGCCAGCCTGGAAGTCAAACGTCGTGCCCGGCGCAGTGCGAGTACCGAATCGCCGGTGTTGCTGCTCGGCGAAACCGGCACCGGCAAGGAGTTGCTGGCCCAGGCGATCCACAATGCCTCGCCCCGTGCGCACAAGGCCTTTGTCAGCATCAACAGCGCGGCGATCCCCGAAGCGTTGCTGGAAGCCGAGTTCTTTGGCACCGCCCCCGGTGCGTTTACCGGTGCCGACCGCAAGGGCCGCGCCGGTAAATTGCAGATCGCCCAGGGCGGCACGTTGTTCCTCGATGAAATCGGCGATATGCCGCTGCCCCTGCAAAGCAAACTGCTGCGAGTGTTGCAGGAAAAGGAATTCGAGCCGGTAGGCTCCAATGAAGTGATCCAGAGTGATGTGCGGGTGATCGCTGCGACCTCGACCGACCTCGAAGCCGCCATCAAGCGCGGCGAATTCCGTGCCGACTTGTATTACCGGCTCAACGTGCTGCCGATCCAGGTTCCACCCCTGCGCGACCGCCTCGATGACGTGCCGGCGCTCAGTGAGGCGATTCTTGAGGAACTGCGCAGCCAGCATGAACTGCACCACGAAGCCTTGGAGCTGCTGGGGCAACACGCCTGGCCGGGGAACATCCGGGAACTGCGCAATGTGCTGGAGCGGGCCGCGCTGCTCAGTGATGACTTGCGCCTGACGGTGGCGGACATCCGTGCGGCGATTGGTACGTTCACCCCGGTGGAGCGCGTGGCGCCTGTAACCATCGAGCCGATTGCCCACGAGACATTCAGTGCGGCGCGGGAGCGATTTGACCGGCATCTGATCGAAACGACACTCGCGCAATGCGGGGGCAAGGTGATTGAAGCAGCGGCGCGATTGGGGCTTGGGCGGTCGACGCTGTACAAGAAGATGGTGGCGCTGGGGATTGCAGAGTCTCCATAACGAGACATCAATCTCCATTACTGGACACCCCTTCGCGAGCAAGCCCGCTCCCACAGAAAAAGGCATTCTCCGAGCCAACGCGGTCAACTGTGGGAGCGGGCTTGCTCGCGAAGAGGCCAGCACTCCCAACGAAAGTCTCAAAATAGAGACAAAAGTATCTGACAAACTCACCTTCTTAAAAATATATCCTTATATTTCAACAAGTTAGACGTTTGGCACAAAACTCGCTATACGCCTCCCTACCCAGCTTCACCCAACAAAAATAACAACCCAGGAGACACACCATGAGTGTGATCATTGCCTTGGCAGCGCTCGCGCTGCTGATGCTGGCTGCCTACCGTGGCTACAGCGTTATCCTCTTTGCCCCGATTGCCGCCCTCGGCGCCGTCCTGCTGACTGACCCCTCTGCCGTCGCCCCAGCCTTCACCGGGGTGTTCATGGAGAAAATGGTCGGTTTCGTCAAACTGTACTTTCCGGTATTCCTGCTCGGCGCGGTGTTCGGCAAGCTGATCGAACTGTCCGGTTTCTCGCGCTCCATCGTTGCGGCGGCGATTCGCCTGCTCGGCACCCGCCAGGCGATGCTGGTGATCGTGCTGGTTTGCGCCCTGCTGACCTACGGCGGCGTATCGTTGTTTGTGGTGGTGTTCGCGGTTTATCCGTTTGCCGCCGAGATGTTCCGCCAGAGCAACATCCCCAAACGGCTGATCCCGGCGACCATCGCCCTCGGCGCGTTCTCTTTCACCATGGATGCCCTACCCGGCACGCCACAAATCCAGAACATCATCCCCAGCACATTTTTCAACACCACCGCGTGGGCGGCGCCGTGGCTGGGCTTGATCGGCACGATCTTCGTGTTCTGTTCCGGCATGCTGTTTCTCCAGCGTCAGCGCAACAAGGCGCAGCGCGCCGGCGAAGGTTATGGTTCGCAGCTGCGCAACGAGCCGGAAACCGCCGCCGATCTCAAGCTGCCCAACCCGTGGCTCGCGCTGTCGCCGCTGCTGGCGGTGGGCATCATGAATCTGCTGTTCACCCGATGGATTCCGCAGGTGTACGGCAAGACCCACAGCCTCGCGCTGCCGGGCATGGCTGCGCCGGTGACCACCGACATTGCCAAGCTCACGGCGATCTGGGCTGTACAGGCAGCCTTGCTGGTCGGCATCCTCATGGTGCTGGTGTTTGGCTTCCAGGCGATTCGCGGCAAACTCGCCGAAGGCAGTAGAAGCGCGGTCAGCGGGGCGCTGCTGGCGGCAATGAACACCGCCTCGGAATATGGTTTCGGCGCCGTGATCGCTTCGCTGCCCGGTTTTCTGGTGCTGGCCGACTGGCTCAAGAGCATTCCCAATCCACTGGTCAATGAAGCGATTACCGTGACCTTGCTGGCCGGTATTACCGGTTCCGCCTCGGGAGGCATGAGCATCGCGCTGGCAGCGATGTCCGAGCAGTTCATCAGTGCCGCCCATGCGGCGAACATTCCGCTGGAAGTGCTGCACCGGGTCGCCGCGATGGCCAGCGGCGGCATGGACACCCTGCCGCACAACGGCGCGGTCATTACCCTGCTGGCAGTTACCGGCCTGACCCACCGCGAAGCTTACAAAGACATTTTCTGTATTACGCTGATCAAGACCCTGGCGGTTTTCGTGGTGATCGGCACTTTCTACGCCACTGGCATTGTGTGAGGTATTCATGACGACTCTTTCGGGCAAGACCGCACTGGTCACCGGCTCCACCAGCGGCATCGGCCTGGGGATAGCCCTCAGTCTGGCCAAGGCCGGGGCCAACCTGATCCTCAACGGCTTCGGCGATGCGTCCAAAGTTATTGCCGAGGTGGAACAGTTTGGCGGCAAGGTCGGCCATCATCCGGCCGATGTCAGCGATCCGGCACAAATTGCCGACATGATCGCCTACGCCGAGCGTGAGTTCGGCGGCGTCGACATTCTGGTCAACAACGCTGGCATTCAACACGTGGCAGCAGTGGATGAGTTCCCGGTGGAACGCTGGGATTCGATCATCGCCATCAACCTGTCGTCGGTGTTCCACAGCACCCGCTTGAGCCTGCCGGGCATGCGCGCCAAGGGTTGGGGCCGGGTGATCAACATTGCCTCGGTGCATGGTCTGGTCGGTTCGGTGGGCAAGGCTGCCTATGTCGCCGCCAAGCACGGCGTGATCGGCCTGACCAAAGTGGTCGCGCTGGAAACCGCGACCACCCAGGTCACTTGTAACGCGATTTGTCCAGGCTGGGTGCTGACGCCACTGGTGCAGAAACAGATCGATGATCGCGCCGCGAGCGGGGTTGATCCACAGCAGGCGCAGCATGATTTGCTCGCTGAAAAGCAGCCATCGCTGGAGTTCGTGACTCCGCCGCAACTGGGTGAACTGGTGCTGTTCCTGTGCAGCGAAGCCGGCAGCCAGGTACGTGGCGCGGCGTGGAATGTGGATGGTGGGTGGTTGGCGCAGTAACTGCCGTTTGCTTTTGTGGCGAGGGAGCTTGCTCCCGCTCGGCTGCGCAGCAGTCGTAAAATCATGTGAGTTTATAGGGCGGCTTCGCCACCCAACGGGAGCAAGCTCCCTCGCCACACAAGCTCCCTCAACACAAAAGCCTGCGCCACATCAGCCTGTGTGAATGCATAAAAAAGAAGAGGCAAACCATGTCCGACATCCTCTGGCAACCCGACGCCAAACGCATCGGCAAGACGCGCATGGAGGCCTTCCGGCGCTTCATCAATCAGCGACATCACCTCAAGATTGACGACTACCCTGCCCTGCACCAATGGTCCATCGAGCAACGCCCGGACTTCTGGCAGGCGATCGTCGATTTCTTCGACATTCGCTTTCATGAGCAACCCGACGCCGTGCTGCTCGAAGGCCCTCAGATGCCCAGCGCCCAGTGGTTCCCCGGTGCCACCCTGAACTTCGCCGAACACTTGCTGCGACGTCGTGACGACGCCATAGCCGTGGTGGCTGTCGGCGAAAACGGTCAACGCGAACACTTGACCTGGGCCGAACTGGCCGAACACGTCGCCGGTTTTCAGAATGGCTTGATCGCCGCCGGCGTCATTGTTGGCGACCGGGTCGCCGCCTGCATGCCCAACACCTGGCAAACCCTGGTGGCCATGCTCGCCACTACCAGCCTTGGCGCTGTCTGGTCCTGCTCTTCACCGGACTTCGGCACTCAAGGGGTGGTAGACCGCTTCGGCCAGATCGAACCGAAAGTGCTGGTGACCTGTGCCGGTTACCGCTACGCCGGCAAGGACATTGACCAGACCGCCAAGGTCAATGAAATCCTCGAACGCCTGCCGTCGTTGCAACAGTTGATCGTGGTTCCGTATGCGCGGCCTCGGGCGCACATCGTAGACTTCCGCACCCCGGCCAACGTGACGCTGTGGGACGACTTTTATGAACCCGGCGGCGAACCGGATTTCGTCCCCGTGCCCTTCGCCCATCCGCTGTACATCCTCTACTCCAGCGGCACCACCGGCGTGCCCAAATGCATCATCCACAGCACCGGCGGCGTGTTGCTGCAACACGTCAAGGAGCATGGCCTGCATGGTGACCTCGGCCCCGGTGAGCGTCTGTTCTACTACACCACCTGCGGCTGGATGATGTGGAACTGGCTGGTTTCGGCGTTGGCAACAGGCAGTGCGGTGGTGTTGTACGACGGTTCGCCGTTCCAGCCCGACCCGCAACGCTTGATCGACCTGATCGACGACGAGAGCATCAGTGTCTTTGGCACCAGCCCCAAATTCCTCGCCACCCTGGAAAGCAGTGGTATCAAGCCGCGTGAAACTCATGACCTGAGTAGCCTCAAGACGTTGCTTTGTACCGGCTCGGCGTTGTCGCCGCAGAGTTACGACTTCGTCTATCGCGACTTCAAGGCTGACGTGTGCCTGGCCTCGATGTCCGGGGGCACCGACATCGTCTCGTGCTTTGTCAATGGCAACCCGATGTCGCCAGTGCGGCGTGGCGAAATCATGGGCAAGAGCCTGGGCATGGCCGTCGAAGTGTGGAACGACGACGGCCACCCGGTGATCGGCGAAAAAGGCGAACTGGTCTGTACCCGCCATTTCCCGGCGATACCCGTGGGCCTGTGGAATGATCCGGATGGCGAAAAGCTGCGCAAATCCTATTTCAGCCTGTTCCCCGGTGTCTGGGCCCAGGGCGACTACGCCGAACAATTGCCCCATGGCGGAATGATGATCCACGGCCGCTCCGATGCCGTGCTCAACCCCGGCGGCGTGCGCATCGGCACGGCGGAAATCTATCGCCAGGTGGAAAAAGTCCCCCAGGTGCTCGACAGCGTGGCCATCGGTCAGCAGTGGCAGGATGACGTGCGGGTGGTGCTGTTCGTACGGTTGCGCGACGGAATCGAACTGGACGAGGCGCTGCAACAGCAGATCCGCCAGACGATTCGCGCCAACACCACGCCACGTCATGTGCCGGCGAAAATTGTCGCGGTCACCGACATACCCCGGACCATCAGTGGCAAGGTCGTCGAGTTGGCGGTGCGCAATGTGGTGCATGGGCAGAAGGTGAAAAACACCGATGCACTGGCCAATCCCGAGGCGCTGGAGCAGTTTCGTGACCGGCCCGAACTCAAGTCTTGAACCGCCGCAACCCCCTGTGGGAGCGGGCTTGCTCGCGAATGCGGTGGTTCAGACAACATCTGCGTCGGATGTGAAACCGCTTTCGCGAGCAAGCCCGCTCCCACAGGGTCGTGTGTCGCTTGACCGCTCACCCTGACGGGTCCTCCGCAAACGACCACCTGTGCAAGAATAGACGCCAGCTAAAGCGACTCATGTGCAGGACTCGTTGATGAACGCAATACCGACCGGCAGCGATGCCCAGGCCCTTATAGCCCGACTCGACTGGGCAAGCAGCCCGCTGGGCGCCGCCAGCACCTGGCCTCAGAGCCTGCGAACCGCCGTGGACATCGTCATTCACTCGCCAATGCCGATGCTCCTGCTATGGGGCCCGCAACTGACGCAAATCTACAACGACGGTTTCGCCCTGCTCGCCGGAAGCAAACATCCACACGCTTTCGGACAACCGGCACACCTGATCTGGCCAGAGTTAAAAGACTTTACCGACCCGATATACCGCGCCGTTCTGCAAGGCCAGGTGCGGACCTACAGCGAACAACGCTTTACCCTGCAACGGGAAGGCCGGGAGTCTGACTTCTGGCTCGACCTGACCTACAGCCCGATCCGCGACGAAAGTGCCAAGGTGGCCGGGATCCTGGTCACCGCTATTGAAACCAACGAGCGCCGGCGCATCGCCCTCGAACTCGAACAGCGCTCGGCGGCCAGCCTCAAGGCCCAGCGCGACACAGAGGAACGCCTGCAACTGGCCCTTGCCGCCACCGATGCGGTCGGCACCTGGGACTGGAACATCAGCGAGGACCGGTTCATCGCCGATGCGCATTTTGCCCAGTTGCACGGCATCGACCCGTCCATGGCCAGTCAATTGCCGATCAGTGAATACCTGCACGGCGTACACCCGCAAGACCGCGCCCTGATCGCCCGCAGTATCAAGCACTGCATCACCCATGGCACCGAGTACGCCGAGGAATATCGCCTGCAGCAAGCTGGCGGCCAGATGCGCTGGGTGTTTGCCCGCGGTCGCTGCTACAAGGATCACCATGGCCGGCCGATCCGCTTCCTCGGCGCCGCCCTGGACCTGACCGAACGCAAACACACCGAACAGGCCCTGCGCCAGAGCCAGACCGAACTGCAACTGATCATCAACGCCATGCCGGTCCTGATCAGCTACGTCGACCGCGAAGAACGCTTTCGCCTGAACAATGCGGCGTACCTCGACTGGTACGGGCTGACGCCGCAAGAGCTTTACGGGCGAACCATTCTTGAAGTGCTCGGCGAAGAAGCCTACGCGCTGCGCGCTCCGTACATCACTGAGGCGCTGTCCGGCCGGCCCTGCAGTTTCAGCATCAGCACGCCACACCGCGACGGCAGCATGCGCCAGGCCTTGATAAATTACCTGCCACGCCACGGCTCGGATGGCGCGGTGAACGGTTTCTATATCTTCGTGATCGACGAAACCGAACGTAAAAAGACCGAAGAAGCCCTGCGCATCCTGAACGAAACCCTTGAGGAACGGGTTGCCGCCCGCACCCGCCAACTGGCCGAGGCCAACGAGCGTTTGCAAAACGAGATGTTCGAGCGTGAACGTGCCGAAGATGCCTTGCGCCATGCGCAGAAAATGGAAGCGGTCGGCCAGCTTACCGGCGGCATTGCCCATGACTTCAACAACATGCTCACCGGCATCATCGGCAGCCTCGACCTGATGCAACGCTACATTGCCGACGGCCGCTTCGCCGAGATTGGCCGGTTCACCGAAGCGGCCGTGTCCTCGGCCAACCGCGCAGCCGCCCTCACCCATCGCTTGCTGGCGTTCTCCCGGCGTCAATCACTCAACCGCAAACCGCTGAACCCCAACGAGTTGATCCATTCGCTCGAAGACTTGTTCAGCCGTACCAAGGGCGATCACATCGAGCTCAAACTGCAACTGGCCGAGAACATCTGGCGGGTCAGTACCGATCTCAGCCAACTGGAAAACGCCTTGCTCAACCTGGTGATCAATGCCCGGGACGCCATGCCCAATGGCGGCATGCTGCAGATCGAAACCGCTAATGTGTACCTCGACGGCAGCGACATCACGACCCTCGAACCGGTCAAGGCCGGCGACTACGTGATGATTGCCGTCAGCGACAACGGCACCGGCATGACGCCTTCGGTGCTGGCCAAGGCATTCGACCCGTTCTTCACCACTAAGCCCATTGGCCAGGGCACCGGTTTGGGCTTGTCGATGATTTACGGTTTCGCCCAGCAGTCAGGGGGCCACGTCAGTCTGTTCAGCTTGCCCGGACGGGGCACCAGCGTGCGCTTGTACCTGCCGCGCCTGCATTCGATCGAGTCGGAAAACGTCCTGTCGCCCATCGTCGGCGAGGCACCCGCGGCGATTGCCGGCGAAACCGTGATGCTGGTCGAGGACGATCCGGCGGTGCGCATGCTGGTCCTGGACCTGCTCAAGGAACTGGGTTACCGCGCCCATGAAGCCGAAGATGCCAAGGGTGCCCTGCCGCTGCTGGAGTCGGACCTTCGGGTGGACCTGCTAGTGACCGACGTGGGGTTGCCGGGCATGAACGGCCGACAACTGGCAGAAATCGCCCGCCAGCATCGCCCCGAACTGAAGGTGCTGTTCATGACCGGTTACGCGGAAATCGCCGCCGAACGCCAGGGTTTCCTCGAAGAAGGCATGGATATGGTGGCTAAGCCGTTTTCCATCGACCTGCTGGCCAACAAGATTCGCACGATGATCGGTCAACCGAACTGAGTTGAGGCATAATCGCGCCCCCCGCTGCCACCCACATAGCCAGCATCGTTGCAAGGTAACTGTCCCATGAAAGCTCAAGCCCGCCATATTCTGGTGAAGACCTCGGAAGAAGCCGAGCAGCTCAAACAACGCATCGCCAAAGGTGAAGCGTTCGATGTACTGGCCAAGAAGTATTCGACCTGCCCATCAGGCAAGCGCGGCGGTGATCTCGGAGAAGTGCGCCCGGGGCAGATGGTCGGTGTGATCGATGCAGTGATCTTCAAGAAACCGCTGCGGGTGGTGCATGGGCCGATCAAGAGCAAGTTCGGGTATCACCTGGTGCAGGTGTTTTACCGGGATTGATGGTTTGGTCTCAGGGCCTTGTGGCGAGGGAGCTTGCTCCCGCCCGGCTGCGCAGCAGTCGCAAATACTGTGCATGCGGTGTGTCAGGCAGATCATACCTGGAAGGTATTGGGGCCGCTTCGCGGCCCAGCGGGAGCAAGCTCCCTCGCCACAGATAAGGCATTTCAATCTCTGGAAATCAACGCTCCAGGCACCTGAATCACCCGGCTCGCCAACCGATGCCCGGCCTCGGCGGCCTCCCCCGGGCTACCGCCCTTCAGGCGCGAGGCCAGATACGCGGCACTGAACGAATCCCCCGCCGCCGTGGTGTCCACCACCCGCTCGACCTTCTGCGCCGGCACTTCGAATGACTCGCCATCACAACGAATCAGGCACGCTTGCGCGCCGCGCTTGAGCACCACTTCCGGCGTACCGATCTGCTCATACGCGGCAAACACTGCTTCGCAATCGGCATAACCAAACAACGCCTGCTCGTCCTCCACCGTCAGCAACGCCAGATCAACCTGCGGCAGCACACAGCGATACGCCGCCTGTGCCTCTTCGACCGACGCCCACAGCCGTGGCCGGTAGTTGTTGTCGAACACAATTCGCGCATCGCGCTGGCGGGCTTCAATCAGGGTGTCCAGCAATTTTTCCCGACCTTGAGCGCCGAGCACTGCCAGGGTGATACCGCTGAAATACAGCACGTCGTAATCCGGCAGCGCCGCCAGGATCGGTGCGGCGGCCGGCGTAGTGAAGCAATCACGCACCGCCGCTTCATTGCGCCAATACAGAAAGCGTCGCTCACCGGCGGCGTCAGTCTGGATGCAATACAAACCCGGCAGGCGTCCAGGCAGGCGCTGGACCATTTCGAGGCCGATATTTTCCGCCGCCCAACTCTGGCACATCGCGTCACTGAAGCTGTCATCGCCCAGGGCGGTGACGTAGTCCACGGTGCCGTCCTCGCCCAGTTCCCGGGAAAGGTACACCGCCGTGTTCAAGGTATCGCCGCCGAAGCTTTGTTGCAGGCTGCCGTCGGCGCGATGCTGCAACTCGATCATGCACTCGCCGATCAGGGCGATGCGGGGAGTGTTGGGGCCGAGGGTGTTGATAGTGTTCATTCGCGGATTTCTCTTTTGTCTGGTAGGGCCTCTTCGCGAGCAAGCCCGCTCCCACAGGGGAACGCGTTCCAAATGTGGGAGCGGGCTTGCTCGCGAAAGCCGCGCCGCGGTTTCAATCTTAGAAACAGGTTTCCATGGTCTCGATGACGTTCAACTGCTCATCCACCAGACAGCCGACACGCCACTTGTCGAACGTCAGGCACGGGTGCGAAGTGCCGAAGGAAATGATGTCACCCACCCGCAGATCCACCCCCGGCGCCACAGTCATGAACGCATGCTGGTCCATTACCGCGGTCACTTTGCAGGCGCTCACATCGTCGCCCTTGGCCGGCACGGCGCCCGCCTTGTAACGCAGTAATGGCACCGGCAACCCCGCGTCATAGGCCACGTCGCGTTTGCCCAGGGCAATCACCGCGAAGCCCGGCTCCGGCAGCGATTGCACGTGCGCCCACACTTCCAGCGCCGGACGCAGGCCTTCGTGCAGGTCACTGCGACGGTCGAGCACGCAGCACTGCGCTTCCTTGTAGATGCCATGGTCATGGGCCACGTAACTGCCGGGACGCAGCACGCTGAGGAAGCGTCCGGCAGCGTTCTGCGCTTCGAAGGATTCGGCAATCAGGTCATACCAGGCCGAACCCGACGCGGTGATGATCGGCTTGGCAATGGCGAAGGCGCCGCTGTCCTGCAACTGCACCGCCAGGCGCACCAGTGATGCAGCGAATTCGCGAATGCCGGTCACGGCGTGATCGCCATGGATCACGCCTTCGTAGCCTTCGATCCCGGTCAGGGCCAGCGCCGGTTGCGCGGCGATGGCCTTGGCCAGGTCGAGCACTTCCTGTTCGCTGCGGCAACCGCAACGACCACCGACCACGCCGTATTCGATCATGACGTTCAGGCGCACGCCACGGGAGGCGAAATAGGCGCCGAGATCGGCGACGTTGTCCGGGTGATCGACCATGCAATAGAAGTCGAACGTCGGGTCGGCCAGCAGGTCGGCGATCAGCGCCATGTTCGGCGTGCCCACCAACTGGTTGGCCATCAGCACCCGGCGCACGCCATGGGCGTAGGCCGCACGGGTTTGCGTGGCACTGGCCAGGGTGATGCCCCAGGCACCGGCGTCCAGTTGGCGACGGAACAACGCCGGGGTCATGCTGGTTTTGCCATGGGGCGCCAGTTCCGCCCCGCTGTCGCTGACGAATGCCTGCATCCAGCGAATGTTGTGTTCCAGCGCCTCACGGTGCAATACCAGCGCGGGCAGGCTGACGTCACGCACCAGGTTGGCACCGATCGGGGCAGCGCCTTTATCCACGTTGGCAGTATGGGGGGCAGAAGACATGGTCGAACTCCTCGTTCACGCAGCTGCAGGCAGCCGCTGTTATTCGTTGATGCGACGGGCCAGGCTGTTGGCGCTTTCGATCAGCACCCGGCGATAGTCGTTGTAGTTGTTCCTGGCATCGGCCCGTGGGGCGACGATGCACAGGGTCGCAATGGCCACGCCGTTGGGGTCTTTGACCGGCGCGGCGAAGCAATGGGTAAAAGTATCGGCAACGCTATCGAAGGAGAAAAATCCATCGATCCCGGCCTGACGGATTTCCTTGAGGAACTGCGCAAGCTCCAGGCGTTCGCCATCGGGCAGGATGAAGTCGTCGTGATCGATCAGGTCGACGATTTCCTGGTCGCTCAGGTGCGCCAGCAACAGGCGCCCGGAGGCGGTCCAGGGGATAGGTGCGTTTTCACCAATATCCGAGGAAATGCGGAAATGCCGCTCCCCCTCTTTCATCAGCGCCACGGTGTATTTGCGCCCGTTGAGCAGGCACATCTGCGCGGTTTCATGGGTCTGGCTGACGATTTCCTGCAAGGCGTGATCGGCCTCGCGGGTCAGGTCGAAATGCCGCAGGTGCGCCTGACCGAGAAAGTACAACTGGCGACCGAGGTAGACATGACCGTCCTTGCCCACCGGCTCCAGGATGCGCCGTTCCAGCAGCGAGGCCACCAGTTCGTAGACCGTGGACTTGGGGCTGCCGATGCCATTGGCAATGTCGTTCGGGCGCAGGGGCTGGCCGATCTCCTTGAGGAAATCGAGGATATCGAACGCCCGGTCCAGACCGCGTGCCCGGCGCTTGATGGTGTCTTCGGTCATTTCAGTGGTTCCCATTCATAATGCCGGGAGTTTACCGAGAGTGCGGCGGCGACTGTCAGGCCGCCTTCGCGAGCAAGCCCGCTCCCACATTTGGAATGCACTCCCCTGTGGGAGCGGGCTTGCTCGCGAAGAATTCACCACAAATCTCAGGCCTTTTTCTTGTACGCGATGCAATCGATCTCGACCTTGCAGTCGACCATCATGTTCGCCTGCACACAGGCCCGCGCCGGGGCGTGCTCGGGTTTGAAGTACTCGGAGAAGACCTTGTTGAAACTCGTGAAATCCCGCGGATCCTCCAGCCACACGCCAGCACGCACTACATCTTCCAGGCCGAAACCGGCCTCTTCGAGAATCCCGATCAGGTTCTTCATGGTCTGGTGGGTCTGTTCGACAATGCCGCCAGTAATAATCTCGCCGTCCACCGCCGGCACCTGCCCGGAAACGTACAGCCAGCCATCGGCTTCAACGGCGCGGGCGAAAGGGCGAGGCTGACCGCCAGCGGCGGTACTGCCGGTGCCGTAACGAGTAATGCTCATGAGTGTTTCTCCTGATTGAACATTGAGGGATCAAAAACGGGTGCTTTTGAGAAATTCCGCCAGTCGTGGCGATTGCGGGCGCTCGAACATGTCCTTGGGCGGTCCCTGTTCTTCGATACGCCCCTGATTCATGAAAACGATCTTGTCCGAAACCTCGAACGCGAAGCGCATTTCGTGGGTCACCAGCAGCATGGTCATGCCATCTTCGGCCAGGCCCTTGATCACGCTCAGCACTTCGCCCACCAGTTCCGGGTCCAGCGCCGAGGTAACTTCGTCGAACAGCATCAGGCTCGGGTTCATCGCAATCGCCCGGGCAATCGCCACGCGCTGCTGCTGACCGCCGGACAACTGACCGGGGAAATGATCGCGACGTTCCAGCAGGCCAACGCGCTCCAGCCATTTCTCGGCCAGGGCCACGGCCTCGTCCTTGTGCAGTTTCTTGACCTTGAGCAGGCCCAGGGTGACGTTCTGCAACGCCGTCAGGTGCGGGAACAGGTTGAACTGCTGGAACGCCATGCCGGTCATGGCGCGATGGCGGGCGATGACTTTTTCCGGGTGGCGAATGCGTTTGCCGTTGACCTCGTCATAACCGATCGACTCGCCGTCGAGCAGGATCTGTCCGCCCTGGAACTCTTCGAGCATGTTCACGCAGCGCAGCAGCGTGGTTTTGCCCGAGCCGCTGGAGCCGATCAGCGTCACCACATTGCCGCGCTGCATGGTCAGGTCGACGCCCTTGAGCACTTCCAGCTGGTCGTAACGTTTGTGCAGGCCGCGAATGTCCAGCAAGGGTTGGCCGTTTTGTGCATGGGTTTGAGTCTGAGTCATGGCAAAGCCACCCGCTTTTCAATGTGCCGGCCGAGTAATTCGATGCCGTAGTTGATGACGAAAAACAGAAATCCGGCGAACAGGTAAAACTCCAGGGTCATGAAGGTCCGGGCGATGATCTGCTGGGTACTGAGCAGCAGTTCCGCCACACCAATCACCGACAACAGGGTCGAGGCCTTGACGATCTCGGTCGACGAGTTGACCCAGGTCGGCAGGATCTGCCGTAGTGCCTGAGGCAATAGCACGTAACCGAGGGCCTGGTAGAACGTCAGGCCGATGGCCTTGCTCGCCTCCATCTGCCCGAGTGGCAATGCCTGCAACGCACCGCGTACGATCTCGGCGACGTGGGAGCCGCAGAACAGTGTCAAACCCAGTGCACCGGCCTGGAACGCGCTGATCTGCCAGCCGAGTGCCGGCGCCATGTAAAAGCACGCCAGCACCAACACGAACACCGGCGTGCCGCGAATCACATCGACATAAAAACGAAACGGTGCGCGCATCCAGAACTTGCCGTAGGTCAGCACCAGACCGGCGGCGACACCCACCAGCGTGCCAAGCAAAATCGCCAGCACTGATACCTGGACACTGGTCAGAAAGCCCTGCCACAGGGGTTCGCGCGCCACCCACAACTCATGCAACCAACTGGGGGATTCGTACATGGGGCCTCCTATCGGCGAATCGCCAGACGCTGTTCGAGGTAACGCAGCATCATGGCAATGAGGTAACAGGCCGCCACATAGAGCGCCGTGGTCACCAGCCAGGTTTCAATCACCCGGTAGCTCTCGACATTGATCTTGCGCGCGTAATAGGTCAGCTCCGGTACGGCAATCGCCGCCGCCAGCGAGGTGTCCTTGAACAGCGAAATGAAGTTGTTCGACAGGGCCGGCAACACATTGCGCAACATCACCGGCACGGTGACATAGGCCTTGACCTGCCACTCGCCCAGACCAATGGCCAGGCCGGCTTCACGCTGGCCCTTGGGAATGCTCAGCAAACCGCCGCGGAACACTTCGGTCAGATACGCCCCGGCATACAGCGACAGGGTGATGATGAACGAGGGAATCTTGTCCAGCCGGATCCCCAGGCTCGGCAAGGCAAAGTAGATCAACAGAATCAACACCAGGATCGGCGTGTTACGAATCACCGTGACGTACACCGACGCCAGCACCCGCAATGCGCGATGTCTGGACAGCAAAGCAAACGCCATCATCAGGCCGATCACGCAGCCGATGGCGATCGACACCAGGGCCAGTTCAAGACCCAGGCCGAGCCCCGCCAGCAAGGTGTCGAAATCGCGCCAGACGGCGGCAAAGTTCAACTGATAGTTCATGGTCAGCAGTACCTGAACGGGGCGATTCATAACCGCCCCGCTCTCACGGGATCATTTGAATTCGACAGGGAAACCAATCGCGGGTGTCGCCAGGTCTACGCCGAACCATTGCTTGAACGATGCCGCGTAAGTCGGGAACTCAACGCCGGTCATGGCTTCATGCAGGGTGGTGTTGACGAAGTTCAGCCAGTCCTGATCGCCGCGCTTGACCGCGCAGGCGTAAGTCTGCGGGCTCCAGGCGTAGGCCGGGCTGCGATAGCGGCCAGGGTTCTGCACCATCAGGTACTTCACCGAGGACTGGTCGGTGGCCGCCGCATCGGCACGGCCGGAGTTCACGGCCTGGTACATCAGGTCCACGCTGTCGTACTGGTCGACCTTGGCCTTGGGCAGCGCCTGGTGCACCAGTTCTTCGGCGTAGACGTTTTGCAGCACTGCCACGGTGAGACTGTCACCGGCGGCTTTCATGTCATCGATTTCCTTGTACTTGCTGTTCGCCGGCAGCAGCAGGCCGACGCCTTCGCGGTAGTACGGCAGGGTGAACGCCACTTGCTGCGCGCGGCTGGCGGTCACGGTGATGAACTGGCAACTCATGTCGACCTTGTCGGTCAGCAGGTTGGGAATCCGCGCATCGGACGACTGCACCACAAACTCCACCTTGCTCGGGTCGTTGAACAACCCTTTGGCGACCATTCGGGCGATATCGATATCAAAACCCTGCAACTTGCCATCCGCGCCCTGGAAGTGCCACGGCGCGTTGGTGCTGCCGGTACCTACAATCAGTTTGCCGCGGGCCAGGACACTGTCGAGCTTACTGTCCGCCGCCTGGGCCGCACCCATGACAGCGGCGGAAGCCGCGAATATAAAAACACACGCTTTGAACAAGGAAGGTCGGCGATGCATGGCAAGCACTCCAGGGTGATGTTTATTCCGCTATACCGGAAAATGGTATGCAACAACGGAATAGACAGCAGAAAGTGTGCCACAGGATGTGGAGGCCATGTGAGGGAGATTGAAATTTGTTTTGAATCAGAGGGATGCGTACAAACAGGAAAAAACGTTACCAAACGCACGGACAGACAGACGCTACCGTTGGCTACAGGGAGCGGGTATGTGGTTCACAACCTGGCGCACATGAACCAATTCGAAGCAAGACCAGCAATTCAGAGCAGCTCATTAGACAACCCCCCATCCGATTGCTTTATTCTATGTTCACGAAATAGCCGGTCTTAACAGCCGCGACGTATCCGGCGTGTGCAATCCCAGGAGGGGTAATGACATTTAAAGTCATGATGGTTTTTGGTACACGTCCGGAGGCCATCAAGATGGCACCCCTGGCGCTGGTCCTGCGTAATTGGCCTGGTATCAGCCTGAACATCTGTTCCACTGGCCAGCACCGGGAAATGCTCAAGCAGGTCCTCGACTCGTTCGAACTGACGGTCGATGAAGACTTGCAGGTTATGACCCAGGGCCAGACCCTCAATGGTCTTTCTCAACAGCTTCTGGCACACCTCGACAAAGCCTATGAACGCGTGCAACCGGATATCGTGCTGGTACACGGCGACACCACCACCAGTTTCATTGCCGCCCTCGCCGCCTTCCATCGCCAGTTGCCCATTGGCCACGTCGAGGCGGGTTTGCGTACCGGTAACTTGCGCGCACCCTGGCCGGAGGAAGCGAACCGGCACTTGACCGGTGTCATCGCCGACCTGCATTTCGCACCGACCGCCAATAATGAAGACAACCTGCTGCGCGAAGGTGTGCCCAAGGCCAACATCGAGGTCACCGGCAATACGGTGATTGATGCGCTGGTATGGATGCGCAATCACCAACAGCAAATCCACTGGCACCCGGCCGCCGACTCGCCGCTGGCCGTGCTCGACGACACCAGGCGCATGGTGCTGATCACCGGGCACCGCCGGGAAAACTTCGGCGGCGGCTTTCGCAACATCTGCCTGGCCCTGGCCACTCTCGCCGAACGTTATCCCGATGTGCAATTCGTCTACCCGGTGCACCTCAATCCACAGGTGCAAAAGGCGGTCTACAGCGTTCTCTCGGACAAACCCAATATCTATCTGGTGGCGCCGCAGGATTACCAGCATTTCGTCTGGCTGATGGACCGCGCGTATTTCATTCTCACCGATTCCGGTGGCATCCAGGAGGAAGCCCCCGCCATTGGCAAACCGCTGTTGGTGCTGCGCGATGTCACGGAACGACCATTGGCGCTTGAAGGCGGGACGGTGGTGCTGGTGGGCACCGATACCGACCGTATCGTCAATGAATCGAGCCTGTTGCTCGATGATGACGCCACCTTCCAGCGCATGAGCCGAGTCCATAGCCCTTATGGCGACGGACACGCCAGCGAGCGCATCGCCAATCGCCTCGGCATCTGGCTGAAACACCGTGCGGCGGCGGGTAAAGCCGTATGAGCCTGGCGTTTGTCGACTTCTTTGCCTATGCGTTGTTCGGACTCAAATACCTCGCCATTACCCTGGCCTTGCTGATGTTCATTCTCGGGCTCGATGATCTGTTCATCGACCTGGTGTACTGGACCCGCAAACTGATCCGACGCTGGCGGATCTATGAAAAATTCGAGCGCGCCGATGAACAACGGCTGTACTCCATCGGCGAAAAGCCCCTGGCGATCATGGTACCGGCGTGGAACGAAGTCGGCGTGGTCGGCGAAATGGCACGCCTGGCCGCCTCGACCCTCGACTACGAGAACTATCAGATTTTCGTCGGCACTTACCCCAACGACGCCGAGACCCAGGCCGACGTCGATGCGGTGTGCCTGCATTATCCCAACGTGCACAAAGTGGTGTGCGCCCGCCCCGGCCCCACCAGCAAGGCTGACTGCCTGAACAACGTCATCGACGCGATCCTGCGTTTTGAAAACGATGCAAAAATCCAGTTCGCCGGCTTCATCCTGCACGATGCCGAAGACGTGATTTCACCCATGGAGTTGCGCCTGTTCAACTACCTGCTGCCGGCCAAGGACCTGGTCCAGATTCCGGTCTACCCCTACGCCCCGGAATGGAATGGCTTCACTGCCGGCCACTACGTCGACGAGTTCGCCGAGAACCATGGCAAGGACGTCATCGTGCGTGAAGCACTGACCGGGCAAGTGCCCAGCGCCGGGGTCGGCACCTGCTTCAGCCGCAAGGCCATCACTGCCCTGCTCGAGGACGGCGACGGTATCGCCTTCGACGTGCAGAGTCTTACCGAAGACTACGACATCGGTTTCCGCCTCAAGCAAAAAGGCATGAAGTGCATCTTTGCCCGCTATTCGGTGACCGACCCGAAACTGGCACTTGAACAACCCTGGGTGTTCGGCATGGACCGCGCGTTTTCCCAGGTGATCTGCGTGCGCGAGCACTTTCCAAGGGACTTGCAGTACGCGATCCGGCAGAAGTCGCGCTGGATCGTCGGCATTGTGTTCCAGGGCACCAAGAATCTCGGCTGGAGCCCCAAAGGCCTGCTCAATTATTTTCTGTGGCGCGACCGCCGTGGCCTGATTGCGTACCTGTTGAGCTTCCTGGTGAACATACTGCTGGTGGTGTTGCTGGCGATGTGGCTGGTCACAGTGATCGCGCCGAATGCCTGGCGGTTCCCGTCGCTCCTCGCCGACAGCACGTTGTTGGCTACCCTGCTGTGGCTCAACGGCCTCATGCTGCTCAATCGGCTATTCCAGCGTGGTTGGTTTGTCACCCGTTTTTACGGACTGGGTGAAGGACTGCTGTCGGCCCCCCGGATGGTGTGGAGCAATTTCGTCAATTTCTTCGCCAACGTTCGGGCGCTGCGCCAGGTGATGGCAATGGGCGATTCGCGTCGCGTCGCCTGGGACAAGACCACTCATGAATTTCCGGCCCTGGCCGAAGCCCAGCGCACCCCGCTGGGCCATCGGTTAGTGGAAAAGGGTTTGCTCACCGAGGAAGAACTCGAAGCCGCGATCACCAACCCGGTACGCCGGCGCCTCGGTCAGGAACTGCTACTGCGCGGACACATCGACACCACTCAACTGGTGCAGACCCTGGCCGAACAGCTGGACCTGGAATGGGCGCCACTCAATCCATTCAAACTCGACAAACGCCTGATCGACGCCGTGCCACGCAAGATCGCCACACACTACGGCGTGCTGCCGGTCGCCGAGGAAAACGAAACCCTGGTGCTGGCCTCCGAAGGTCCGGTGAGCCAGGTGTCTCTGGGAGCCATCAGCCGTCAACTGAAACGCCCGGTGCGTTGCCGTCTCGCCCCACAAGGCCGGGTTACGCTGGGAATCCGCTACTGGTACGCCAGCCCTCGTCAAAACGAAGAAGTACATCAGATGCTTAGCGTGCTTGAGCAAAATCAGGACGACGAAGACCTGATCGAGCGCGTCAGCCATCACCAGATACTGCTGGGCAATCTGTTGCAAGTGCGCGGCATGGTGCCGCCAACCCTGTTCAATCAGGCGCTGATCGATTTCGATGCGGAAAAAATGTCACTGGGCGAACACTTGATTGACCGCGGCATGATCACTCAGGAAATCCTTGAACAGGCCCTGGCCGATCAGGCGAGCGAACAGCACGCCGCCTACCGCATTGCCCGGGAGGCCGCATGAAGCCTGTCCATCGTCACACCTTGTTAGCCGCTAGCCTGTTGCTCTGCCTGAACACGACGGCGTCGGTGCAGGCCGAGCCGTTAACCGACTTCGAACAGTTCCGCAGTTACCCCTATATGGACCGCGGTTACCGCGAAGCGAAAAACGGCAACTGGAAGGAAGTCGAGCGGCTGATGCGCCACCTGCTGAGCAAAGTGCCGGAAAACGATGAAGCGCGGGCACTGCTGGTGCAATCGCTGGCCAGGCAGCAACGCTACGAAGACGCCGTGCAAGCGCTACCGGATACCCCGGCCAACAGCGAAACCCTGCTCAACCTGCGCCTGACCTGGATCGAACAGGATCCGCCGGACAGCCAAAAAGTGGAGCAGTGGATAGCCACCAGCAATCTGGACCAGCGCGTGCGCCTGTGGCAGGCCTACAGCGCGAGCCTGGCCAAGCGCGGCGGCGCGTCCCCGGCCCATGACTGGCTGGCGCAACTGCCGCCCAAAGGTGATGAGCGAGCCCTGCACCTGGCCCTGGCCAATTGGTCCGAGCAGTTACGCGATTGGGATGGCACCATCAAAGAGCTGGCGCCCCTGGCCGCGAACCAGCAACTCGATGCCCAAAGCTGGCAACGCCTGGCCAACGCCTACGTGCAACGCCTCGACGAGCAACCCTTGCAGCAATTACTGCAAACAGCGCCAAGCCCTGAAGCCGCGCGCAAGACTCGATTGGCCATGGTCGACCGGGCGATTGCCATGGGTCACATCCAGCAGGCGCAACGCTGGATGCAAACGCTGCCGCCCGCCGACCTTGCCGATCCGGCACAACGCCAGCGCCTGTGGGAGCTGGCGCGGCAAACCGGCGACAGCGCAACAGTGCAACGCTTGAGTGGCGAGATGCAGCGTCCGTGCCTTGAGACGGCCGAGTGGCTGTCCCGTCACGACCCGCAAGCCGCGCTCAGTCAGTTGCAAAGTTGCCCGCCCGACGCAGATCCGCAGACCTGGCTGATTCTCGCCCAGCGTCTGCAAGCGACCGAACTGCTGCAAAACACTCGTTTGCCGGAACCCTGGGACACTCGACGCCGTGAACGACTGCTGGACGCCTGGCAGGATGAGGGCCGCAGCGACAAAATCATGGCCTATCTCGCCAGCCAGCCGCAAACCGCCGACGTGGTCAAACGCCAGGCCGAAATGCTCCAGGCATCGGGGCGCAATGCTGAAGCGGCGAGGCTTTGGGAGCGTCATTACCAGCAGACCGGCGACTTCAATTCGCTCAATCAGACGACGTATTGGCTATTGAATGCCGGTCAGCGTGATCACGCGCAGCAGTTGCTCGAAAACGCTTACGACCACCACAACGGCAAATTACCCAGCGCCCTGTTGCAGCGACTGGCGGGACTGTATGCCTCGTCGACACCGACCCCGGCGCAACAACAACGCATGGTGACGCTGGTCAATCGCGTCGACCCTGCCACACGCGGTGAACTGCTGGCGCAACTGGCGGAAAAAGGCCAGTGCGATGCGGTACAACAGGCAACCGGCAATCAACCACAAAGCGCTGGCGACTACCGCGCCCTGGGTCGTTGCGCCATGCCCGATCGCCCCGGTGAAGCGGTGGTGTATTACCAGACCGCAGAAAAACTCGGCGACAAAGGCAGTCGCCTGACATTGGCCTACGCTTTGGAGTCTGCCGGGGATTCAACGGGTGCGCTGGCCATCTGGCGGAGCATTCCGGACGCAGAACTCAGCGATAACGCCAGTCTCACCGCCAGCCGCAGTGCCCTCAATGCGGGCGACACTCAAGCAGCCGAACGCTACTGGCAGCAAAGCCGCAGCCGTGGCGCCAATGAATGGGCCCTGGGTGCTGCGATTGCCGATGCCCAGGGCGATCATACGCTCGCATTGCAGCGCCAGCGTTCCGCCCTGCAACAGGCTCCCGATGCCGGGCATTTCTACGCCGCATCGGTCACCGCACAAAAGGCCGGCGACCTGCCACAAAGCACGGCCTGGCTGGCCGAGGCCGTGCGCCGAGAACCGGACAATCCACGCTATCGCGCTGACTACGGCATGCGCCTGTCCGGTGCCGAGACCAAAGAAGAGCGCGCCCGCGCCATTCCGTATCTGCAAAGCGCCACTAAAGATTTCCCGGAAGACTATCAACTCGGCGAAACCCTGGCCTGGCGTTACGACGAAGTCGAGGACAGCGCCTCGGCCCGCAAGGAACTGCAGCGCGTGATCGATCTGGAGCAAAACACGGTAGCGGCCGACGACGAGGAAGGCAGCATGGAAGCACGGCGTTATCGCCAGCGTCGTGCTCATGAATCCCTGTCCCGGCGCGATACCCTGACCTTCGCCAGTACCTGGTCGCCAGCCGGTGTCTCGACCAACGACTTCCTGCGCCCTGACGAGAGCATCGGCTCTCGACGGCGCTCGACCCCGCAGAACGTGCAAATGGCCATGTGGGACCATGCTCTCGGTGAAGAACCCAGCCGCGCAGGCAGCTCGCTGTCGGCCTACGGACGGGTGTTGCTCGGCGGCCAGAGTCGCTCCAGTTATGCGCAGTCCATCGCCACCGGCGTGGGCCTGCGCTACAAACCCTGGGGTACGGCAAATATCAATTTCTACGGCGAGATCTACAAGCAAAGCCAGTTCGATGATCAAGACAACCACGGCTTGAGCCTCGGCCAGATGCTGGTCCCCGAAAAGGTCTCCGATCAGGCTGACGATCATCGTGAGGATGGGCACACCACTACCGACTATCTCCTGCGTGCTACTGCGTCGTTCCTCGATCAGGGGCGATATCGCAACGACTGGCGTGTCGACGAAAGCGATTGGGAAGAACGTTTCCTCTATGTCGACGCGGCGTGGTGGACCAAGGCCGGTGACCACCAATGGTTGTCGCGCTTCCAGCAAGGGCACGCCTGGAAGCTGCCGTTCAACAGCGCGCAAACGCTCATGCCGTACGGCTTTCTCGAATTCGCCAGCCAGGACCCGAGCAACGACTGGCGCCAGGATCTGCGCACCGGTCTCGGCCTGCGTTGGCAATGGTGGTTCAACGACAATATCTACAACGCCTATCGCGCACACCTGACGGTCCGCACCGAGTATCAACAATCGTTGGGCGGCAATCTGTATGAAGGCGGCAACGGCGTGCTGCTGGGCGTGGAGTTGAATTTCTGATGAGGCGACTTCTTTTGGCCTTGTGCCTGCTGCTGGGCGGCGTGACGACCCATGCCGACGAGCGGATTTTCTATCAGCCGCTCAATGCCGATGCCAACCTGAGCCAGGCGCAATGGCAGCGGATCTGGCAAGACACCGCCCGCCAAGGCACGCACACGGTGATCGTGCAATGGACGGCCTACGGTGATTCGGACTTTGGCGGCGCCAACGGCTGGCTCGCCACCAGCCTGAAACAGGCCCAGGCCCAAGGCCTGAAACTGGTGCTGGGTCTGCGTATGGACCCGGCCTATTACCAGCGCATCAATGAGCTGGACAGTGCCGGACTGGCAACGTACTGGCAGGTGCAACTGGGACAGTCGCTGGCCCGGCAGCGGACGCTGCGCAAGGACTGGAAACTCCCGGTCAGCGGCTGGTATTTGCCCATGGAACTGGATGACCTGCACTTTCTACCGCTCGATCGTCGGCAAACCCTGCAACGCCAGCTCAAGGATTTCGCTGGCAAACTCGACGCGCCGCTGCACATCAGCGTGTTCAGCGTCGGCAAACTTTCGCCACAAGTAAATGGGCAGTGGCTGGGCGAAGTGGCCAGCGCCGGAATCCAGGTGTGGTGGCAGGACGGCACCGGAACCGGGCGTTTGCCACCCTTGATTCGCAACAGCTACGCCAATGCACTGCCCTGCTCCATCGGCATCGTCAGGGAAGCCTTCCGGCAAGTCAGCGCTGCCGGACAACCCTTCCGCGCTGAACCGATGCCCCCGCAATCAACATCGCCGGGCTGCCACCCGACGTCGGTTTTCTCCCTGCGCTACCGACCGTGGGGCAAGGTGATTCTCGATAACCAGCAAAACATCAAGGTCGGTGGCGGCTGACCATCAGCATCAGCCTGACCCGGTTGCTCGACAATAGGCACTGGTCAAGGTCGATACCTGACCTAGTGCTTGAATGACGTCATCACCCGTTCGGCATTTTCATCGCAGGTCATGCCTTCGGGCCGGGCCTGAATGGTGTCAATCCATTCCAGCAACTGCGCTTTGCTGTGGGCCAGGTGCCGTTGCATCTCTTCGATCTGCTCGATCTTGCGATGCAGGCCGGCCATCAACTCATCGTGCTTGAACGCGCCCGTCACATTATCCGGCAGCAATTGCTTGAGCTCCTCCAGACTGAAACCGGCCTGTTGCGCGCATTGGATGATTTGCAGCGTTTGCAGCGCCTGTTGCGAGTAACGCCGATAGCCGTTGGCAGAGCGCTCGACCTGCCGGATCAATCCCTGAGACTCGTAAAAACGAATGCGCGATGCGGTCAACCCGCTCAACTGTGCCAATTCACCAATTTTCATCGGGACCTCATTTGCCTGCTTGACATTAAAGTTAACTTTAAGCTTAGGCTCTGCTCATCACTTCGAGGAGTCAAGCATGTCGCCCTTCCAAATATTGAAATTGCCCAACGGTCAGACCATCGGTAATCGCATTGCCAAAGCCGCCATGGAAGAGAACCTCGCCGATAGCGATCAGGTGCCCGACCAGGCGCTGTTTCGCCTGTATCAAGCCTGGGCCGGGGGCGAGGCCGGCTTGTTGCTGACCGGCAATGTGATGATCGACCGCCGCGCCATGACCGGCCCCGGCGGTGTAGCGCTGGAAGACGAGCAGCATCTGGAACGCTTCCGCCAGTGGGCCAGTATCGGCCGAGCCGGCGGTGCGCATTTCTGGGTGCAGCTCAACCATCCTGGCCGCCAGACCATGGCCAACCTTGGCCAGCAAGCTCTGGCGCCGTCGGCGGTTGCACTGGATCTCGGCCAGTTCTCGAAAATGTTCGCCGAACCCAAACCCATGAGCGAGGACGACATCCAGGAGGTAATCCGACGCTTCGCCAGCAGCGCCGCACTGGCGGAGAAAGCCGGTTTTACCGGGGTACAGATCCACGCCGCCCACGGCTACCTGATCAGCCAGTTCCTTTCGCCATTGACCAATCGGCGCACCGATCAATGGGGCGGTTCGCTGGAAAATCGTGCGCGCCTGCTGTTGTCCGTCGTCGAGGCGGTCCGCCAGGCGGTGTCGCCACAATTTTGTGTGTCGGTGAAGCTCAATTCAGCGGATTTCCAGCGCGGCGGTTTCGATGCCGATGATGCGCGGCAGGTCATCCTGTGGCTCAACGAACAG
>NZ_AKJM01000047.1 GCF_000282335.1 Pseudomonas sp. GM48 | reverse complement strand
GGCCCACGGAGCAGGACCGGAGTGAGGGCATGCCGAGCCACAGCGAGGCACCGAACGTCAGGGGCAGAGCGCTTTGGTTACTTTCGCGCTTTTCGAAAGTGACCCGCCGTAAGGGCGGAACCATAAGCCGCCGTTACCTAAATAACGGATATGCCCACGATCAAAAAACCGCCAAACACAAACAAAAACGGCCTCTATATAAGAGGCCGTTCCCGGTGCAACTCAACACGCTACAGCAAGACAGATCTTACTTGCGGTCTTCCAGCTTGGTGATGTCACGCGACTCGTAGCCGGTGTACAGCTGGCGCGGGCGGCCGATCTTGTACGGGCTGGAGAGCATTTCTTTCCAGTGGGAGATCCAGCCGACGGTCCGCGCCAGGGCGAAGATCACGGTGAACATGCTGGTTGGAATGCCGATCGCCTTGAGGATGATCCCCGAGTAGAAGTCGACGTTCGGGTACAGCGAGCGTTCGATGAAGTACGGGTCGGTCAGGGCGATCTCTTCCAGGCGCATGGCCAGTTCGAGTTGCGGATCGTTCTGGATGCCCAGTTCCTTCAACACTTCGTCGCAGGTCTGCTTCATGACGGTGGCGCGTGGGTCGCGGTTTTTGTAAACGCGGTGACCGAAGCCCATCAGTTTGAACGGATCGTTCTTGTCCTTGGCCTTGGCGATGAACTTGTCGATGTTCGAAACATCGCCGATTTCATCGAGCATGGTCAGTACGGCTTCGTTTGCACCGCCGTGGGCTGGGCCCCACAGTGCAGCGATACCGGCGGCGATACAGGCAAACGGGTTGGCACCCGAAGAACCTGCCAGGCGCACGGTGGACGTCGAGGCGTTCTGCTCGTGGTCGGCGTGGAGGATGAAGATCCGGTCCATGGCCTTGGCGAGTACCGGGCTGATCGGTTTGATCTCGCACGGGGTGTTGAACATCATGTGCAGGAAGTTTTCCGCGTACGACAGGTCGTTGCGCGGGTACATCATGGGTTGGCCCATGGAGTACTTGTAAACCATCGCTGCCAGGGTCGGCATCTTGGCAACCAGGCGGATCGCGGAAATTTCGCGATGCTGCGGGTTATTGATGTCCAGGGAGTCGTGGTAGAACGCCGAGAGGGCGCCGACTACACCGCACATGACGGCCATCGGGTGGGCGTCGCGACGGAAGCCGTTGAAGAAGGTCTTCAGCTGCTCGTGAACCATGGTGTGGTTCTTCACGGTGCTGACGAACTGGGCCTTCTGTTCTGCGGTCGGCAGTTCGCCGTTGAGCAGCAGATAGCAGGTTTCCAGGTAGTCCGACTTTTCAGCCAGCTGTTCGATCGGGTAGCCGCGGTGCAGCAGAATGCCGTTGTCGCCGTCGATATAGGTGATCTTCGACTCGCACGAAGCGGTCGACATGAAGCCTGGGTCAAAGGTGAAACGGCCCGTGGCCGTCAGGCCCCGAACATCGATAACATCGGGACCAACGGTGCCGGTTAAAATGGGCAGCTCGACGGGGGCTGCGCCCTCGATGATCAACTGCGCTTTTTTGTCAGCCATGTGGCCTCCTATTTATGCTTGAAATCATCAGACAGACCCCCCACGCAGGGCCCGCACCACTATAGTGAGATAAATTCGAATGTCAATTTGCCTAAAGTCTTGCTCCAGAAGGCTTTAACCGGACTTTTTTCTCGAAATTGGCTGCCATTTACGCCTTTTATGTCAGTTGCGCAATCCGCTGTTTGGGTTAGGGGATTGCGTTGTCATTAGTAGCCTAACTGTCTATACTCGGCCACCGACCGCCAAGGGCTTTTGGGCCTGCTTTATTGGGGGTCGCATCCCTGGGTGGTGGTTACCTGACCAGTGCACTCCCCAACAACTTTGCCCTGATTGTTAGGGGCTCTTCAGTGTGAAAAAAAAGCCGTGAAAAGCCAACGACCTGTAAACCTAGACCTAAGGACCATCAAACTCCCCATCACCGGCGTTACGTCGTTTCTTCACCGTGTTTCCGGCATCATCCTCTTCCTGGGCCTTGGCTTCATGCTTTATGCATTGGGCAAATCCCTGGGTTCCGAGGAAGGTTTTGCCGACGTGAAGGCAACCTTGACCAGTCCACTGGCCAAGTTCGTAGCATGGGGCCTCCTGTCCGCTCTTCTGTATCACCTGGTAGCCGGTGTGCGCCATCTGATCATGGATATGGGCATCGGTGAGACGCTGGAAGGCGGCCGCCTGGGCTCGAAAATTATCATCGCCGTTTCCGTGGTGTTGATCGTTCTGGCAGGAGTTTGGATATGGTAACCAGCGTTACGAACCTTTCGCGTTCCGGTCTTTATGACTGGATGGCGCAACGTGTGTCTGCGGTCGTTCTCGCGGCTTATTTCATTTTCCTGATTGGATACCTCGCTGCGAACCCTGGCATTGGTTATGACCAATGGCATGGCCTGTTCGCCCACAACGGGATGCGTATCTTCAGTCTGCTGGCCCTTGTGGCCCTGGGCGCTCACGCCTGGGTCGGCATGTGGACCATCGCGACCGACTACCTGACGCCAATGGCGCTGGGCAAGTCCGCGACTGCAGTACGTTTCCTATTCCAGGCAGTATGCGGCGTTGCGATGTTCGCTTACTTCGTCTGGGGCGTGCAGATTCTCTGGGGTATCTGATTCATGGCTAACATTCCAACGATTTCTTTCGACGCCATCATTATTGGTGGTGGCGGTGCCGGCATGCGCGCAGCGCTGCAACTGGCACAGGGCGGTCACAAGACTGCCGTGATCACCAAGGTTTTCCCGACCCGTTCGCACACTGTATCCGCTCAAGGCGGCATCACCTGCGCGATCGCGTCCGCCGACCCGAACGATGACTGGCGCTGGCACATGTACGATACCGTCAAGGGTTCCGACTACATCGGTGACCAGGACGCTATCGAATACATGTGTCAGGAAGGCCCGGCTGCTGTCTACGAGCTGGACCACATGGGTATGCCGTTCTCGCGTACCGAGCAAGGTCGTATCTACCAGCGTCCATTCGGCGGCCAGTCGAAGGATTACGGTAAAGGCGGCCAGGCTGCGCGTACTTGCGCTGCGTCCGACCGTACCGGTCACGCGCTGCTGCACACCCTTTATCAGGGCAACCTGAAAGCCGGTACCGTGTTCCTGAACGAGTACTACGCTGTCGATCTGGTGAAAAACGGCGAAGGCGAGTTCGTCGGTGTGATCGCGATCTGCATCGAAACCGGTGAAACCACCTACATCCGTGCGAAAGCCACCGTATTGGCGACCGGCGGTGCAGGCCGTATCTACGCTTCGACCACCAACGCCCTGATCAACACCGGTGACGGCGTTGGCATGGCGCTGCGTGCCGGCGTACCGGTACAAGACATTGAAATGTGGCAGTTCCACCCGACCGGTATCGCCGGCGCCGGTGTACTGGTTACAGAAGGTTGCCGTGGTGAAGGTGGATACCTGATCAACAAGCACGGCGAGCGTTTCATGGAGCGTTATGCTCCGAACGCGAAAGACCTTGCAGGTCGTGACGTTGTTGCCCGTTCGATGGTTAAAGAGATCATCGCCGGCAACGGTTGCGGTCCGAATGGCGATCACGTAATGCTCAAACTCGACCACCTGGGCGAGGAAGTGCTGCACAGCCGTCTGCCAGGCATCTGCGAACTGTCGAAGACTTTCGCACACGTTGACCCGGTTGTCGCTCCGGTTCCGGTTGTTCCGACCTGCCACTACATGATGGGCGGCGTTGCCACCAACATTCATGGCCAGGCGATCACCCAGGACGCCGATGGCGTGGATCAGATCATTCCTGGTCTGTTCGCCGTGGGCGAAGTGGCTTGCGTATCGGTTCACGGTGCCAACCGTCTGGGTGGCAACTCGCTGCTCGACCTGGTGGTATTCGGTCGCGCTGCCGGCCTGCACCTGGAAAAAGCACTGACCGACGGTATCGAATACGACGACGCCACCGACGCCGACATCAATGCGGCCCTGGCCCGTCTGTCCGCTCTGAACGAGCGTACCGAAGGTGAGGACGTGGCTACCCTGCGTCGCGAGCTGCAAAGCTGCATGCAGAACTACTTCGGTGTATTCCGTACCGGCGAATACATGCAGAAAGGTATTGCCCAACTGGCCGACCTGCGCAAGCGCATCGCCAACGTGAAGATCAACGATAAGTCGCAGGCGTTCAACACTGCCCGTATCGAAGCGCTGGAACTGCAAAACCTGCTGGAAGTGGCTGAAGCTACCGCCATCGCTGCCGAAGTGCGTAAAGAGTCCCGCGGCGCTCACGCCCGTGAAGACTTCGAAGATCGTGACGACGAAAACTGGCTGTGCCACACCCTGTACTTCCCGGGTGACAAGCGCGTCACCAAGCGTGCCGTGAACTTCTCGCCGAAGACTGTTCCGACTTTCGAACCTAAAGTCCGGACTTATTAAGGGTGACCGCCATGTTGCAAGTCAGTGTTTATCGTTACAACCCTGATCAGGACGCTGCGCCGTTCATGCAGGAATTCCAGGTCGATACCGGTGGTAAAGACCTGATGGTGCTGGACGTGCTGGCCCTGATCAAAGAGCAGGACGAAGGTTTCTCCTATCGTCGCTCTTGCCGTGAAGGTGTTTGCGGTTCCGACGGCATGAACATCAACGGCAAAAACGGCCTGGCGTGCATCACGCCGCTGTCTGCTGTCGTAAAAGGTAACAAGTTGATCGTTCGTCCTCTGCCAGGTTTGCCGGTTATCCGTGACCTGGTCGTCGATATGAGCATCTTCTACAAGCAATACGAAAAGGTTAAGCCATACCTGCAGAACGACACGCCGGCTCCGGCCATCGAGCGTCTGCAGTCCCCTGAAGAACGTGAAAAGCTCGACGGTCTGTACGAGTGCATCCTGTGCGCTTGCTGCTCGACTTCCTGCCCGTCCTTCTGGTGGAACCCGGACAAGTTCCTGGGCCCGGCTGCTCTGCTGCAAGCCTACCGCTTCCTGGCAGACAGCCGTGACACCAAGACGTCCGAGCGTCTGGCTTCGCTGGATGACCCGTTCAGCGTATTCCGCTGCCGCGGGATCATGAACTGCGTCAACGTTTGTCCGAAAGGCCTGAACCCGACTAAGGCCATCGGTCACATCCGTAACATGTTGCTCTCGAGCGGCGTGTGATTCAGCTGTTGTACCCGTAGGACCGCAGTACCCGTAGATGCTACGGCGCAGGCTTCAACCGGCGCCGTAGTTTTAACCTGAGCAGCAGCTTAAAAGGCTGCGGCTCTTATTTTGAAGAAATGAGACAAGCAGGGGCATCCGGGCTGGTACCCGGACTATCAGTGTGATCCTAGTGGCTTGTTTTGGTCGCTGCATTCGGACTTCTGCAAGTTTGCTCGGTGTCGACACCGATGGTGTTCCCCTAACCGAGGGTGACCAAGCATGCAAGAAAGCGTGATGCAGCGCATGTGGAACAGTGCCTACCTATCCGGTAGTAACGCTGCCTATGTGGAAGAGCTTTACGAGCTCTACCTGCACGACCCTAACGCTGTGCCAGAAGAGTGGCGCACCTACTTCCAGAAGTTGCCTGCTGACGGCAACTCTGCCACCGATGTTTCGCACTCCACAATTCGCGATCATTTCGTCTTGCTGGCAAAGAACCAGCGCCGCGCCCAACCGGTTTCCGCCGGCAGCGTGAGCAGTGAGCACGAGAAGAAGCAAGTTGAAGTGCTGCGATTGATCCAGGCCTACCGTATGCGTGGCCACCAGGCAGCCCAGCTTGACCCGCTGGGGCTGTGGCAGCGTCCTGCACCTGCAGACCTGTCGATCAATCATTACGGCTTGACCAATGCCGATCTTGATACGACCTTCCGTGCCGGCGACCTGTTCATCGGCAAAGAGGAAGCGAGCCTACGCGAAATTCACGAAGCGTTGCAGCAGACATATTGCCGCACCATCGGCGCTGAATTCACGCACATCACCGATTCCGAGCAGCGCCAGTGGTTCCAGCAGCGACTGGAAAGCGTGCGCGGTCGTCCGACGTACTCCGCCGACATCAAGAGCCACCTGCTCGAGCGCGTGACCGCCGGCGAAGGCCTGGAAAAATACCTGGGTACCAAATACCCGGGTACCAAGCGTTTCGGTCTGGAAGGCGGCGAGAGCCTGATTCCGATGCTCGACGAGCTGATCCAGCGTTCCGGCTCCTACGGCACCAAGGAAATCGTCATCGGCATGGCTCACCGTGGCCGTCTGAACGTGTTGGTCAACACCTTCGGCAAGAACCCGCGCGAGTTGTTCGACGAGTTCGAAGGCAAGAAGAAGGTCGAGCTGGGTTCCGGTGACGTGAAATACCACCAGGGCTTCTCGTCCAACGTGATGACCACTGGCGGTGAAGTTCACCTGGCCATGGCGTTCAACCCGTCCCACCTGGAAATCGTTTCCCCGGTGGTCGAGGGTTCGGTTCGCGCCCGTCAGGATCGTCGCAACGACCCGACCGGTGAGAAGGTTCTGCCGATCTCCATCCACGGTGACGCTGCATTCGCAGGTCAGGGCGTGGTCATGGAAACCTTCCAGATGTCGCAGACCCGCGGTTTCAAGACCGGCGGTACCGTGCACATCGTGATCAACAACCAGGTTGGTTTCACCATCAGCAACCCGCTGGACTCGCGTTCCACCGAGTACGCGACCGACGTTGCGAAAATGATCCAGGCACCGATCCTCCATGTGAATGGTGATGATCCGGAAGCCGTATTGTTCGTGACCCAGCTGGCCATCGACTACCGCATGCAGTTCAAGCGTGACGTGGTGATCGACCTGGTCTGCTACCGTCGTCGCGGCCACAACGAGGCCGACGAGCCAAGCGGTACCCAGCCTCTGATGTATCAGCAGATCACCAAACAGCGCACCACCCGTGAGCTGTATGCCGATCGTCTGACTCAGGGCGGTGTGATGGACGCAGAGCGTGTTCAGGCGAAAGTCGACGAATATCGCAACGCGCTGGACAACGGTCTGCACGTAGTGAAAAGCCTGGTCAAAGAGCCGAACAAAGAGTTGTTCGTGGACTGGCGTCCGTATCTGGGCCACGCCTGGACCGCGCGTCACGACACTCGCTTCGACCTCAAGACCTTGCAGGAACTGTCCGCCAAGCTGCTGGAAATCCCGGAAGGCTTCGTGGTTCAGCGCCAGGTTGCCAAGATCTACGAAGACCGCCAGAAGATGCAAGCCGGCGGCCTGCCGATCAACTGGGGTTACGCCGAAACCATGGCGTACGCGACCCTGGCGTTCGAAGGTCATCCGATTCGCATGACTGGCCAGGACATCGGTCGCGGTACGTTCTCGCACCGCCATGCTGTCCTGCACAACCAGAAAGATGCGGGCACCTACATCCCGCTGCAGAACCTGTACGACGGTCAGCCGCGTTTTGACCTGTACGACTCGTTCCTGTCCGAAGAAGCGGTATTGGCGTTCGAGTACGGTTACTCGACCACCACGCCGAATGCCCTGGTTATCTGGGAAGCCCAGTTCGGCGACTTCGCCAACGGCGCCCAGGTAGTGATTGACCAGTTCATCACCAGTGGCGAGCACAAGTGGGGCCGTCTGTGCGGTCTGACCATGCTGCTGCCACACGGTTATGAAGGTCAGGGTCCGGAGCACTCCTCGGCTCGTCTGGAGCGTTACCTGCAGTTGTGCGCCGAGCACAACATTCAGGTTTGCATGCCGACGACGCCGGCTCAGATCTACCATTTGCTGCGCCGTCAGGTTATTCGCCCGCTGCGCAAACCACTGGTAGTCCTGACTCCGAAGTCGCTGCTGCGCCACAAGCTGGCCATCTCGACGCTGGAAGATCTGGCCGAAGGTTCGTTCCAGACCGTCATCCCGGAAATCGATGCCCAAGACCCGAAAAAGGTCGAGCGCGTTGTTCTGTGTAGCGGCAAGGTCTACTACGACCTGCTGGAAAAACGCCGTGCCGAAGGTCGTGACGACATCGCCATCGTGCGTATCGAGCAGCTGTACCCATTCCCTGAGGACGACTTGAAAGAAGTCCTGGCTCCTTATACCAACGTCAAGCATGCCGTTTGGTGTCAGGAAGAGCCGATGAACCAGGGTGCCTGGTACTGCAGCCAACACCACATGCGTCGCAGCATCAGCAACCTCAACAAGTCTCTCGTACTCGAGTACGCGGGCCGTGAGGCTTCTGCTGCACCTGCATGCGGTTACGCATCGATGCACGCCGAACAGCAGGAACAACTGCTGCAAGACGCCTTTACTGTTTAACGCCTTCGCGCACCTGAAACCGAATTTAAGGAACCACAGACAATGGCTATCGAGATCAAAGCCCCCACTTTCCCGGAATCGGTTGCCGATGGCACCGTTGCCACCTGGCACAAACAACCGGGCGACGCGGTCAAGCGCGACGAATTGATCGTCGACATCGAAACCGACAAGGTCGTGCTGGAAGTGTTGGCTACTGCTGACGGCGTGCTGGGCGCTATCGTCAAGAACGAAGGCGACACCGTTCTGTCCGACGAAGTCCTGGGCTCCATCGTTGAAGGCGGCGCTGCTGCCGCAGCTCCCGCTGCCGCTGCTGCTCCGGCCGCTGCTGCCGCTCCAGCTGCCGGCGCTGACGAAGACGCTATCGCAGCTCCAGCCGCTCGCAAGCTGGCCGAAGAAAACGGCATCAACCTGGCTTCCGTCAAAGGCACCGGCAAAGATGGTCGTGTAACCAAGGAAGACGTGGTTGCCGCTGTCGAAGCCAAGAAAGCTGCTCCTGCTGCCGCACCTGCCAAGGCTGCTGCTCCGGCTGCCGCTGCTCCTGTGTTCGCTGCTGGCGACCGCATCGAGAAGCGCGTTCCGATGACCCGCGTTCGCGCCACCGTGGCCAAGCGTCTGGTTGAAGCCCAGTCGAACATGGCGATGCTGACCACTTTCAACGAAGTCGACATGACCGAAGTCATGGCGCTGCGTTCGAAGTACAAGGATCTGTTCGAGAAGAGCCACAACGGCGTACGCCTGGGCTTCATGTCGTTCTTCGTGAAAGCAGCCACCGAAGCGCTGAAACGCTTCCCGGCTGTCAACGCCTCGATCGACGGCGGCGACATCGTTTACCACGGCTACGCTGACGTCGGCGTTGCAGTTTCCAGCGATCGCGGCCTGGTAGTACCGGTTCTGCGTAACGCCGAACTGATGAGCCTGGCTGAAATCGAAGGCGGCATCGCCACCTTCGGCAAGAAAGCCCGCGACGGCAAACTGTCGATGGACGAAATGACCGGTGGCACTTTCACCATCACCAACGGCGGTACTTTCGGTTCGATGATGTCGACCCCGATCGTCAACCCGCCACAAGCCGCCATCCTGGGCATGCACAACATCATCCAGCGTCCTATGGCCATCAACGGTCAGGTCGTTATCCGTCCGATGATGTACCTGGCACTGTCCTACGATCACCGTCTGATCGATGGCAAAGAAGCTGTGACCTTCCTGGTGACCATCAAGAACCTGCTGGAAGATCCGGCTCGTCTGTTGCTGGATATCTGATAGAAGCAGCCATGAGCTGCAAGCCCGTGCTGTCGGAAAACCCGCAGCCTGGCTTGCCGCTCGCGGCTTGAAGCTTTTCGCTAAAGAGGATTTTTTGAATGTCGCAGAAATTTGACGTAGTAGTGATCGGTGCGGGCCCTGGCGGTTACGTCGCTGCCATCAAGGCCGCGCAGTTGGGACTCTCCACTGCCTGCATCGAGAAGTACACCGACAAGGAAGGCAAACTGGCTCTGGGCGGTACCTGCCTGAACGTCGGCTGCATTCCATCCAAGGCCCTGCTGGACAGCTCGTGGAAATTCCACGAGGCCCAGGACGGTTTCGCGATTCACGGTATCAATCACGCTGGCGTGACCATGGACGTGCCAGCGATGGTCGGCCGTAAAGCCAACATCGTCAAAGGCCTGACTTCCGGCGTTGCGACCCTGTTCAAAGCCAACGGTGTGACCTCCATCCAGGGTCACGGCAAGCTGCTGGCCGGCAAGAAAGTCGAAGTCACCAAGCCTGATGGCTCGGTAGAAATCATCGAAGCCGAAAACGTCATCCTCGCTCCGGGCTCGCGTCCGATCGACATTCCACCGGCTCCGGTCGACCAGAATGTGATCGTCGATTCGACTGGCGCTCTGGAATTCCAATCCGTTCCAAAACGTCTGGGCGTGATCGGCGCTGGCGTGATCGGTCTGGAACTGGGTTCGGTATGGTCGCGTCTGGGTGCAGAAGTGACTGTCCTGGAAGCCCTGGACACCTTCCTGATGGCAGCCGACACCGCTGTTTCCAAGGAAGCGCTGAAAACCCTGACCAAACAGGGCCTGGACATCAAGCTGGGCGCTCGCGTAACCGGTTCGAAGGTTAACGGCAACGAAGTCGTTGTGAACTACACCGATGCCAACGGCGAACAGAACATCACTTTCGACAAGCTGATCGTAGCCGTTGGTCGCCGTCCGGTGACCACTGATCTGCTGGCTGCCGACTGCGGCGTGACCCTGGACGAGCGCGGTTTCGTGCACGTTGATGATCACTGCGCCACCACCGTACCGGGCGTTTACGCCATCGGCGACGTGGTTCGCGGCATGATGCTGGCGCACAAGGCGTCCGAAGAAGGCATCATGGTTGTCGAGCGCATCAAGGGCCACAAGGCCCAGATGAACTATGATTTGATCCCTTCGGTTATTTATACTCACCCGGAAATCGCGTGGGTTGGTAAAACCGAGCAGGCCTTGAAAGCCGAAGGCGTAGAAGTTAACGTCGGCACCTTCCCGTTCGCAGCCTCCGGCCGTGCCATGGCTGCCAACGATACCGGCGGTTTCGTCAAGGTCATCGCAGATGCCAAGACAGACCGCGTACTGGGCGTCCACGTGATTGGCCCAAGCGCTGCCGAACTGGTTCAGCAGGGCGCGATCGGTATGGAGTTCGGCACCAGCGCTGAAGACCTGGGCATGATGGTTTTCTCCCATCCGACCCTGTCTGAAGCCTTGCACGAAGCTGCTCTGGCAGTGAATGGCGGCGCCATCCACATCGCCAACCGCAAGAAGCGTTAAGACATAATAAGAAACCACGGCGGTTTGGCCCGTCGTGAGCCTTGCACGCAAGACTCACCGCGGAATATCCGCTGGACGCAGTCTTGCATAGCTCAGCTATGCAAGCAGCAGTCACAGGTGGTGCGGCACTTGAATGAGTGCAGCACCGAATGCGCAGTACCTAACGAAGACGGTAATAAGCATGAATCTTCACGAGTATCAGGGTAAGCAGCTGTTCGCTGAGTACGGCCTGCCAGTTTCCACCGGTTACGCGGTAGACACCCCGGAAGCAGCAGCAGAAGCTTGCGACAAAATCGGCGGCAGTGAGTGGGTTGTCAAAGCCCAGGTCCACGCCGGTGGTCGCGGTAAAGCGGGCGGCGTAAAGCTGGTTCGCAACAAAGAAGACGCCAAAGCCTTCGCACAGCAGTGGCTGGGCAAGCGTCTGGTGACTTACCAGACTGACGCCAATGGTCAGCCAGTCACCAAGATCCTGGTTGAATCGTGCACTGATATCGCTAAAGAGCTGTACCTGGGCGCTGTCGTTGACCGTTCGAGCCGTCGTATCGTGTTCATGGCTTCCACCGAAGGTGGCGTGGACATCGAGAAAATCGCTCACGACACTCCAGAAAAAATTCTGAAAGCCACTATCGATCCACTGGTTGGCGCTCAGCCATTCCAGGGTCGCGAGCTGGCATTCCAGTTGGGTCTGGAAGGCAAGCAAGTTGCCCAGTTCGCCAAGATCTTCGTAGGTCTGGCCAAACTGTTCCAGGATCACGATCTGGCCCTGCTGGAAGTGAACCCGCTGGTGATCAAGGCTGACGGCGATCTGCACTGCCTGGACGCCAAGATCAACATCGACGCCAACGCCATGTACCGTCAGCCTAAGCTGAAGACTTTCCACGATCCGTCGCAAGACGATCCGCGCGAAGCGCACGCTGCCAAGTTCGAACTGAACTATGTAGCGCTGGAAGGCAACATTGGTTGCATGGTCAACGGTGCTGGCCTGGCCATGGGTACCATGGACATCGTCAACCTGCATGGCGGCAAGCCAGCCAACTTCCTCGACGTGGGCGGCGGTGCTACCAAAGAACGCGTTACCGAAGCGTTCAAGATCATCCTGTCCGACACTAACGTCGCTGCAGTACTGGTCAACATCTTCGGCGGCATCGTTCGTTGCGACATGATTGCCGAAGGCATCATCGGTGCAGTGAAAGAAGTCGGCGTGAAAATCCCGGTTGTTGTTCGCCTTGAAGGCAACAACGCTGAGCTGGGCGCTAAAGTACTGGCAGAAAGCGGTTTGAACATCATCGCTGCTACCAGCCTGACCGACGCTGCTCAACAAGTCGTTAAAGCTGCGGAGGGCAAATAATGAGCGTCCTGATCAATAAAGACACCAAAGTTATCTGCCAGGGTATTACCGGTTCGCAAGGTAGTTTCCACACCCAGCAAGCCATCGAGTACGGCACCAAGATGGTTGGTGGTGTAACTCCAGGCAAAGGCGGCACCGAGCACCTGGGCCTGCCAGTGTTCAACACCGTGAAAGACGCTGTAGCTGCCACTGGCGCCACCGCCAGCGTGATCTACGTTCCGGCTCCTTTCTGCAAGGACTCGATCCTGGAAGCTGCTTTCGGCGGCATCAAGCTGATCGTCTGCATCACCGAAGGCATTCCTACCCTGGACATGCTGGACGCTAAAGTTAAGTGCGACGAGCTGGGTGTTACCCTGATCGGCCCTAACTGCCCAGGCGTGATCACTCCAGGCGAATGCAAGATCGGCATCATGCCAGGTCACATTCACTTGCCAGGCAAGGTCGGTATCGTTTCCCGTTCCGGCACCCTGACCTACGAAGCTGTGAAGCAAACTACTGACGCCGGTTTCGGTCAGTCGACTTGCGTCGGCATCGGTGGTGACCCGATCCCGGGTTCGAACTTCATCGACATCCTGAAGCTGTTCCAGGAAGACCCGAAGACCGAAGCGATCGTGATGATCGGCGAGATCGGCGGTTCGGCTGAAGAAGAAGCGGCTGCCTACATCAAGGCACACGTGACCAAGCCGGTTGTTTCCTACATCGCTGGTGTGACTGCTCCTCCGGGCAAGCGCATGGGCCATGCTGGCGCAATCATCTCTGGCGGCAAAGGCACTGCAGACGAGAAATTCGCTGCTCTGCAAGACGCAGGCGTTAAAACCGTGCGTTCGCTGGCAGACATCGGCAAGGCCCTGGCCGAGCTGACTGGTTGGGCTGTCAAGTAAGCCTCGCGCTTAGCTGACGCTTCACCAAACAAAGGCCACCTTCGGGTGGCCTTTGTCGTTTCCGGGGTTTGTGTTGGCTCTGCTGGCACCTTCGTCGGAACGCCGCCCGGGGCAAGCCCGCTCCCACATTTTGTACGCGTTCCAATGTGGGAGCGGGCTTGCCCGCGAAGGCGGACTTACAGACACCAACCATTTATATGCAAAAACGCGACACGAAAATGTCGTAGATCGGAATGTTCGCCCTCTAACAGTGCGTTTCTGGTCCAAATTCGTTAGGCTACTCGCCATTTTTGCGTCCGCGGCCCACAAGGCTGCAACGCGCTAAAAGGGTCGGTCTTATACGGACTGACAGCATTTCCCTCACCCATAGGGAAATCCCTCTCTAAATTCCGATTCAGTAGTGTGGTATTTCCTTAATGAAAGTGTTGAAAGGCCAGGACATCCTGGCACTTGGTTTTATGACGTTTGCCCTGTTCGTCGGGGCTGGCAACATCATCTTCCCGCCTATCGTCGGTTTGCAGTCCGGGCCTAATGTCTGGATGGCGGCGCTGGGTTTTCTGGTCACTGCCGTGGGATTGCCGGTGATCACCGTTGTGGCGCTGGCCAAGGTCGGTGGTGCAATGGATGCGTTGAGCAGCCCGATCGGTAAAGTGGCGGGTGGCCTGTTGGCGGCTGCTTGCTATCTGGCCGTAGGACCGCTGTTCGCGACGCCTCGTACCGCGACAGTATCGTTCGAAGTGGGCCTGGCGCCGCTGACCGGCGAGAGCCCGCTGGCGCTGTTCCTGTACAGTTCGGTTTACTTCCTGCTGGTGTTCTTCATCTCGCTGTATCCGGGCCGTTTGCTGGATACCGTAGGGCGGTTTCTCGCTCCGCTGAAGATCATCGCCCTGGCTGTGCTGGGCATTGCAGCATTCGCCCTGCCGGCCGGTGACATTGGTCATGCAACCCCTGAATACGTGGCAGCCCCGTTTTCCCAAGGCTTCATCAATGGTTACCTGACCATGGATACCCTGGGTGCCCTGGTGTTCGGCATCGTTATCGTTAACGCCATCCGTTCCCGCGGCGTCGAGTCGCCGGCACTGATCACCCGCTACGCGATCATCGCGGGTCTGATTGCCGGTGTGGGCCTGGCGCTGGTGTATGTCAGCCTGTTCCGTCTCGGTTCGGGCAGCCACGAAGTGGCGGCTGGCGCTACCAATGGCGCGGCGGTATTGCACGCCTACGTGCAGCACACCTTCGGTTCGCTGGGCAGCGGTTTCCTTGCCGTGCTGATCTCGCTGGCGTGTCTGGTGACCGCGGTCGGCCTGACCTGTGCCTGCGCCGAGTACTTCAGCCGCGTGCTGCCACTGTCCTACAAGACCCTGGTGATTATCCTGGCGGCGTTTTCCCTGCTGGTGTCCAACCTGGGCCTGACCAAGCTGATTGCGTTCTCGATCCCGGTGCTCACCGCGATCTACCCACCGTGCATCGTTCTGGTGGCGTTGAGCTTCTGCAAGGACTTCTGGCATGAGCAGGGTCGTATCCTCGGCCCGGTGATGCTGGTGTCGTTCATCTTCGGCCTGATCGACGCCCTCAAGGGCGCCGGGCTGGCGGACTGGATGCCGACGCAACTGGCGCACCTGCCGCTGAGCGAACAGGGCCTGGCCTGGCTGGTGCCTTCGGTAATGACGCTGGTGGTTGCGGTGGTTTGCGATCGCCTGCTGGGCAAGCGCGAAGAAGCACTGGCTTAAGCTTTACCGGTCCGTCACAAAACAGAAATGCCCCGTATCAATCGATACGGGGCATTTTTTTATGGGGTGATGCGGTGTCTTTTCTGTTGAGCTAACGTCGAAGCATTGCAAAACCTGATGTGGGAGCGGGCTTGCTCGCGAAGACGGTGGGTCAGTCAACATCAATGTTGACTGATATGCCGCCTTCGCGAGCAAGCCCGCTCCCACAGGGATTCGGTACTCTTCTTGCACAACACAAGGACCTGCATGTCGTTCATCCAAGCCAACCTGATCCACATTCTTGCCGCTATCTGGTTCGTTATCTGCTGGGGTGGGTACACCCGCTATGCCACCTGGAAAGGCCGTGACACCGCGTGTCTGGCCAGTGTGCTGCACCTGTATCGTGAGGACTGGATGCGCCGCATGCTGCTGCGCGACAACCGCATCGCCGATGCCAGCGTGATCGGCAATCTGGAGCGCAATGCTTCGTTCTTCGCCTCCAGTACGTTGATTATCCTGGCCGGTATTCTCACAGTGCTGGGGGCTTCGGAGCGGGCGGTTTCGTTGCTGGCGGATATCCCGATGGTGCAACAGGCGTCCCAGGGCATGTCGGAGATCAAGTTGCTGTGCCTGGCGCTGGTGTTTGTCTATGCGTTCTTTACCTTTAGCTGGTGCATGCGTCAGTACAACTTCGCGGCCATCCTGGTGGGCTCGGCACCCATGATCGGTGAGCGTCATGTCTCGGAGCAGGAGCGTAAAGCCTTTGCGAACCGGGCAGCCCGAGTCATCTCCATGGCCGCCAACCAGTTCAACTTCGGGCTGCGTTCCTACTACTTCGGCATGACCATGCTGGCCTGGTTTGTCAGCCCATGGTTGTTCATGTTGATGAGTGCCGGCGTGGTGTTTGTGTTGTACCGCCGAGAGTTTCATTCCGACGTTCTCGACGTGATGGTCTATACCCCTACAGAGGCGCCATTGCCGGAGGTGATCAAAGAGGCTGCTTGATGAGTATTCCATTCTGGTGCGTGTTTATCAGTGCGGTGTTGATCTACCTGGCGCGAATGCCTGTGTCCAGGGCCATGAAAGAGCAGGGCGGCTACGACAACCACCTGCCGCGGCAACAGCAGATGCAACTCACAGGCTTTGGTGCCCGGGCGGTGGCAGCGCATCAGAATAGTTTCGAAGCGTTCATGTTGTTTGCGGTGGGTGTGCTGATGGCGCATACCACGCAGACGGCGGGATGGCTTATCGATTGTCTGGCGATCATCTTTGTGATTGCGCGGGTTATTTATCTGGTGTGTTACTGGAAAGACCTGGCCTGGCAACGCAGTCTGGTTTGGCTGGTGGGATTAATCTGTTCGTTGTTGCTGATGATTAGTCCGACCTTTCGTACGATTTTGCTCTAACCGCTTTTTTGAAGACAAAAGAAAACCCGCACTTGGCGGGTTTTCTTTTATCACGCTAAAAACCGCATTAGTTCTTAGGTGCTTCCGGAGCGGCCGGCGCAGCCTCTTTTGCCGCTGCTGCGTTCGATTCAGCCTGATCTTTGGCGGCTTCGGCGTTTTCTTTCGCCGCGTCGTTCACTTTATCCTGTGCTTCGTTCATTTTTTGCTGGGCTTGCTCAGCATGTTGGTTAGCATCTTGAGCTTTGTCCTCGGATTTTTTATCGCAGGCAGCGAGACCGAGGGAAGCGGTCAACATCAAGGCAATAGCTAAAGTCTTACGCATGGGGTGTTTCTCCTGATGAAAAGCATCTACTGGCCTTAAGAACCCACGCATCAGGGTTAAGTTCCTTAATTCTTTCAGATATATAAGTTTGCTCTAATGCGGAACTTTTACCCGGACCGCCACTGCACTGTACGGATATAAACAAGAGTTTTTATCAAATGGCTGAAAACCCCGTTTTTGAGCGTGCGATGCGCTTTCTGTCGGCGTTGCGACACTGTCAGGTACTTGGACTACGCGTTCACAGCGCCAGCAGCGAAGGGCTGACGATCGTGTTGCCGTACAGCCCGCAGATCGTCGGCAATCCCGAAACCGGCGTGATTCATGGTGGGGCGCTGACCTCGCTGATGGACACGGCCTGTGGGATGGCGACGCTTTGCGTGCTCCCGGAATTCGAGGTCTGCCCGACCCTCGATCTGCGCATCGACTACATGCATGCCGCCGAGCCGCATAAAGATGTCTACGGCTTTGCCCAGTGCTACCGCGTCACCACCGACGTGATTTTCGCCCGAGGCTTTGCTTATCAGGATGACCCCGAGCAACCCATTGCCTATGTGATGGGCACTTTCATGCGCATGGGCAAGGGTCTCAAAGGCACCAAGGGCTTTGGTGGCGCGGTTGCCGGAGGTGTCCAATGAGCGAGTCTCTGAAGGAGCAATTGCAAAAGGCCCACGAGCAGGGTGACTACGCCTCGCTGCTGGATTTGATTCCTTATGCCCGGCTGATCGGCGTCGAATGTTCACGGGTGGGAGATGAACTGCTGTTCAAGCTGCCAGCGAACAAGGACAACATTGGTAACCCTTTGTTGCCGGCGATTCATGGCGGTGTGATTGCCGGTTTCATGGAGTTGGCCGCCGCGCTGCACCTGTTGGTGTTTACCGGATCGCCCGGGGTGCCGAAAATCATCGACTTCTCCCTGGATTACCTGCGTGCCGGGCAGTTTCGCGATACCTGGGCCCGATGCCAGGTGTGTCGCCAGGGTCGCCGGGTCGCCAATGTGGCGATTACCGCCTGGCAAAGCACCGAAGCCGAACCCATTGCCACGGCCCGTGCACATTTCAAACTCGAAGAGCCCTTGAAATCCTGAACGGCGCCCCAAACTCTGAGGACAACCCGCCGCCGACCTTCAAGGTCGCGGCTTATGCCATCTGATTGGAGTTTGATGACCATGAGTGTGGAAACTCAAAAGGAAACCCTGGGCTTCCAGACCGAGGTGAAGCAACTGTTGCACCTCATGATCCATTCGCTGTATTCCAACAAGGAAATTTTCCTTCGCGAATTGATCTCGAACGCCTCTGACGCTGTCGACAAATTACGTTTCGAAGCCCTGGCCAAGCCAGAGCTGCTGGAAGGCGGCGCCGAACTGAAAATCCGCGTGAACTTCGACAAGGACGCTAAAACCGTCACCCTCGAAGACAACGGTATCGGCATGAGCCGCGAAGACGCGATCACCCACCTGGGGACCATCGCCAAATCCGGCACCGCCGATTTCATGAAGCACCTGACCGGCGACCAGAAGAAAGACTCGCACCTGATCGGCCAGTTCGGTGTCGGTTTCTACTCCGCCTTCATCGTCGCCGACAAAGTCGATGTGTTCAGCCGTCGTGCCGGCAGCGCTGCCAGCGAAGGCGTGCACTGGTCGTCCAAGGGCGAAGGTAACTTCGAAGTTGCGACCATCGACAAGGCCGAGCGCGGCACTCGCATCGTCCTGCACCTGAAATCCGGTGAAGACGAGTTCGCCGATGGCTGGCGCCTGCGCAACATCATCAAGAAGTACTCCGACCACATCGCTTTGCCAATCGAGTTGCCGAAAGAAGTGGCAGCCACCGAGGGCGAAGAGAAGCCGGCCGTTGAATGGGAAACCGTCAATCGCGCCAGCGCCCTGTGGACCCGTCCGCGTACCGAGATCAAGGACGAGGAATACCAGGAGTTCTACAAGCACATCGCGCACGACTTCGAAAACCCGCTGAGCTGGAGCCACAACAAGGTCGAAGGCAAGCTGGAATACAGCTCGCTGCTGTACGTGCCGACCCGTGCTCCGTTCGATCTGTACCAGCGTGAAGCGCCGAAAGGCCTGAAGCTGTACGTGCAGCGCGTATTCGTCATGGATCAGGCCGAGTCCTTCCTGCCGTTGTACTTGCGCTTCATCAAGGGTGTGGTCGATTCCAACGACCTGTCGCTGAACGTGTCGCGGGAAATCCTGCAGAAAGACCCGATCATCGATTCCATGAAGTCGGCGCTGACCAAGCGCGTGCTGGACATGCTGGAAAAACTGGCGAAGAACGAGCCTGAGCAATACAAGGGCTTCTGGAAAAACTTCGGTCAGGTCATGAAAGAAGGCCCGGCAGAAGACTTCGCCAACAAGGAGAAAATCGCCGGTCTGCTGCGTTTCGCATCGACCCATGGCGACGATGGCGAGCAGGTTGTCGGCCTGGCCGAGTACCTGGCGCGTGCCAAGGAAGGTCAGGACAAGATCTACTACCTGACCGGCGAAACCTACGCGCAAGTCAAGAACAGCCCGCACCTGGAAGTCTTCCGCAAGAAAGGCATCGAAGTGTTGCTGCTGACCGATCGCATCGACGAGTGGCTGATGAGCTACCTCAGCGACTTCGACGGCAAGAGCTTTGTCGACGTGGCGCGCGGTGACCTGGACCTCGGCAACCTGGACTCGGAAGAGGACAAGAAGGCTGCGGAAGAAGTCGCCAAGGCTAAAGAAGGTCTGGTTGAGCGTCTGAAGACCGCGCTGGGCGAATCCGTTGCGGAAGTTCGGGTGTCCCATCGCCTGACCGATTCGCCGGCGATCCTGGCCATCGGCGAGCAGGACCTGGGCTTGCAGATGCGCCAGATTCTCGAAGCCAGCGGCCAGAAGGTTCCGGATTCGAAGCCAATCTTCGAATTCAACCCGGCTCACCCGCTGATCGAGAAGCTCGACAACGAGCAGAGCGACGAGCGCTTCGGCGACCTGTCGCACATCCTCTTCGATCAGGCGGCCCTGGCGGCCGGCGACAGCTTGAAAGACCCTGCGGCGTATGTGCGCCGTCTGAACAAGCTGTTGGTCGAGCTATCAGCTTAACTGTGTTGTAGAAAAACCCGCTTCGGCGGGTTTTTTCATTCTGGTGTTAAAAAATCAGGAGTCAGAAATGAGCCAAATCACTGTACGTTCCGTTGCCTATCAGATTGATGGCCAGGCTTACGAAAGCCGTCTGGCCTTCGATGCCGACCATAAAGGCCCGCGCCCGGGTTTGTTGATGGCGCCGAACTGGATGGGCGTCAGCGCCGGTGCCGAAGAGATCGCCAAGTCGGTGGCATCCAAGGGTTATGTGGTGCTGATCGCAGATCTTTACGGTCAATCGGTTCGTCCGACGAACAATGACGAGGCAGGCGCGGCAATGATGCCGTTGAAGAATGACCGCGCATTGCTGCGTAAGCGCATGCAGGCGGCGTTCGAACAGTTGCAGGGGCAGGGCGAGGTGGCCGTCGATACTTCGAAACTGGCGACCTACGGTTTCTGTTTCGGCGGCTGCTGCGCCCTGGAGTTCGCCCGTACCGGTGCGCCGGTGAAAGCGGCGGTATCGTTCCACGGCACGCTGGACACGCCGAATCCGGCCGATGCGAAAAATATCAAGGGTAAGGTGCTGGTACTTCATGGTGCCTCCGATCCATTGGTACCGAAGGAGCAGTTGCCAGCGTTCGAAGAGGAAATGAACGCGGCCGGTGTGGACTGGCAGTTACTGAGCTACGGCGGTGCGTTCCACTCGTTCACCGACCCGCATGCCAAGGTGCCGGGCATGATGATGTATGACGCGAAGATCGCTGCTCGGGCGTTCACGTCGATGCATAACTTGCTGGATGAAGTGTTCAAGGGCTGATCTGGTGTCAGGCACCGACTTTGTCAGTGCCTGAACCGGCTTCTTCGCGAGCAAGCCCGCTCCCACATTTGACCGCGTTCCAATGTGGGAGCGGGCTTGCTCGCGAAGGCGGCTTCACGGGCAACTAAAATCTCAGGGCAGTTCGATCCTCTCAACTTCCCCCGGCACCGTCGGCCAGTCCCCGGCCGCCCAGCGTCGGCGCGCTTCATCAATCACTGCCGGATCGCTCGCGACGAAATTCCAGTTGATCCGCCGTGGCCCGTCCAGTGCTGCGCCACCAAACAACACCGCGTGGCTGTCGCTTTCAGCAAACAGAGTCATCTCTTCCCCAGCAGGCAGTACCACCAGCGAATGTGGCTCTAGTGGCTCGCCATCCAGCTGCACTTCGCCGCTCAACACATACAGCGCACGCTCTTCATGCTCGGTGGGGATCAGCAGCGTTGTCGCCGTTTGCAGGTGCAATTCCGCGTACAGCGTAGGAGAAAGCACCGGCACCGGTGATTCAAGGCAAAAGCCCGACCCGGCAATCATGCGAATCTTCACCCCCAGGTTTTCGCTGACCGGCAATGTGGAAGCCGGATGGTGGCTGTAATGCCCCGGACCTTGTTCTTTATCCTTGGGTGAGGCCAGCCAGATCTGCAAACCGTGCATCGTGAAACCGCGTTCTTTGAGGGCCTCAGGCGTGCGTTCTACGTGGGCGATGGCGCTGCCAGCCGTCATCCAGCTGACGTCGCCAGTCCCGACCACTTGATCGGAACCGAGACTGTCCTTGTGCTGGATCTGCCCCTCGAACAAATAAGTGAGGGTAGAAAGGCCAATGTGCGGATGCTGGCGGATGTTCATGCCTTTGCCCGGCGGATAACGGGTTTCCAGCATGTGATCGAAAAACACGAATGGCCCGACGCTGCGGCACTTGGCGGATGGCAGTGGACGCAGAATTGGCTGACCTTCGACATCTTCGGTGCGGGGGCGGATCACGAGTGGAGTGTTCATGGTGCGTTCCAGGCTGAGCGGGTAATGCGTTCGAGCATAACCCGCTTGCGCAGCCCTTGCCGCTATTGGCTGAACGCGCCTTCGGACAAATGCGTTTCGATGCTGACTTCAGACGTGGTCATCAGCTTGTGGATCGGGCAGCGATCGGCCACGCGGTGCAGTTCTTCACGCTGGGCGTCGGTGAGTACGCCCTTGAGGGTCAGTTTGACGTGCAGCGCGTATTGGCCTTTCTGTTCCAGGCTGTTATCGCGCTTGACCTCCACGCCGACACCGGTCAGCGGGATGTCCTTCTTCCTGGCATACAGCTTCAGGGTCAGGGCCTTGCAGGCGCCGAGAGCGGCATCGAAATAATCGTGCGGTTCCGGCGCCGAGCCTTCACCGCCCGCCGTGACGGGCACGTCGGCGAAGAGTTCGTGGTCATCGATTTGTACGCTGTGGCGAAAACCTTCGGCAGAGACAGTGTTAACGGTGACAGTCATGGGAAACCTCGCAGGCGACAGGAAAACTCATTCGATCAAAAAAGACCTTGAAGGTATAGAGCCATTGCGCTTGTCGAGTGTTCCAATCTGTAGGAGCGAGCTTGCTCGCGATGATCTCACTGGCACTGCGTGTATCCGCAAGGGCGAGTCATCGTTAAAGTCCATCGCGAGCAAGCTCGCTCCTACAGGTATCGATCCGGATCAGCTGCCTTTGACTTCCTTGCCGTTGACCGTACCGTTCAGGAGCATGATGTTGTACTCCTTGCCATCGGTTTCGACCTGTTGCAGGCGGACCAGCAGATAATCCCAGTCCTTGGCGAACCACATCACGGTGATGCGTTTGTTTTGTGTCGGGTCGCGCACACGTTCAACCTTGATCGCATCGATCTTGCCAGCCTTGGTGTCGACTTTTTCCGAACCCAGCACGCGGAAGTCATAGGTATCGACATCACTGCCATCGACCACCTGATAGGTCATGCTTTTCTTGCCGGTGGCAACGTCTTGCTGCAAGGCCAGCTGATAGCTGGATTTGTCGAGCATGCCACGGTTCAGTGGAACCTTCACTGCGTCACCGCGATCGGTGCCGGTGATCATTTTGGTGTTCCAGTCGAAGTCCAGATCCGACTTCTTGGCCTTGCCCAAGCCGCCACGTTCAAAGTGGTAAGACTCTGGAAGAAGCGTGTCCTTGTCCAGCGTCAGGGTGCTTTCCTCGGACAGGCTGGCGATCATCATCGACGCCTTGAAACTCAGTTTCCATTTGCCGTCGCTGGTTCTTTCGAGGCTGCGCTCGGCAGTGCCACTCATGGGCAACTGTTTCCAGTCGGCGGTGTAGCTGGCGGAGAAAGGTTGAAGGTCTGCCGCCTGGGCGAAGGGCAAGGCGAGCAGAGCGCAAGCGAAGAGCAGGGCGCGACGCATAAAATCTCCTAGTTTTGAATCAAGTGGCCGCTGGCCGCGAGTAACTGTCCATCCAGTAAAGCACCTTGGTCGCCGAGGGCCAGACGACCTTCGGCAAACCAGCGTACGGCCATCGGGTAGATCAGGTGTTCCTGAACATGGACCCGCTGCGCCAGACTCTGCGGCGAATCCTGCAACTCTACCGGTATTACAGCCTGTACGACCAGTGGTCCGCCATCGAGTTCCTCGGTGACGAAGTGCACGGAGCAGCCGTGCTCGGTGTCGCCAGCCTCCAGCGCTCGCTCATGAGTGTGTAACCCTTTGTATTTGGGTAGCAGCGAGGGATGGATATTGAGCAGGCGACCCTGATAGTGGCGTACGAAGCCAGCGCTGAGAATGCGCATGAATCCGGCCAGTACCACGAGTTTGGGGTTGAAGGCGTCGATCAGTTCGATCAGCGCGGCGTCGAAGGCTTCGCGGCCGTCGAAAGCCTTGTGATCCAGGGTGCGGGTGTCGATACCCGCGTCCCTGGCGCGTTGCAGGCCGTAGGCGTCGGCGCGGTTGGAAATCACCGCAGCGATGCGGACCGGGCTGTCGCCGGTCCGCGTGCTGTCGATCAGGGCCTGCAAGTTACTGCCGGTGCCGGACAACAGCACCACCACATCACAGGTCTGGGACATCAATGAGCCTTGAGGTTCTTCAGTTCAACCTGGGCTGCGCCTTCGGCCGCGGTGGAGATCTGGCCGATGACCCAAGGCTGTTCGCCGGCTTCACGCAGGACGTTCAGCGCGGTTTCAACGTGCTCTTGAGCCACGCAGATGACCATGCCCACGCCGCAGTTCAGCACGCGGTGCATTTCGTTCTCGTCGACGTTGCCTTTCTCTTGCAGCCAGTCGAACACAGCCGGGCGGTTCCAGCTGGCCACGTCAACCACAGCCTGCGCGCCTTTTGGCAGAACGCGCGGGATGTTGTCCAGCAGGCCGCCACCGGTGATGTGGGCCATGGCTTTGACAGCGCCGGTTTCCTTGATCAGCTTGAGCAGCGGCTTCACATAGATACGGGTCGGGGCCATCAGCAGGTCGGTCAGCGGCTTGCCGTCGAGCTGGGTGTTTTCGATGTCGGCGCCGGACACTTCGATGATCTTGCGGATCAGCGAGTAGCCGTTGGAGTGCGGGCCGGAAGACGGCAGGGCGAGCAGGGCATCGCCGGCAGCGACCTTGGAACCGTCGATGATTTCGGACTTTTCCACGACGCCGACGCAGAAACCGGCCAGGTCGTAGTCTTCGCCTTCGTACATGCCCGGCATTTCAGCGGTTTCGCCGCCAACCAGCGAGCAACCCGACAGTTCGCAGCCAGCGCCGATGCCGGTCACAACCTGGGCAGCGGTGTCGACGTTGAGTTTGCCGGTGGCGTAGTAGTCGAGGAAGAACAGCGGCTCGGCGCCGCACACCACCAGGTCGTTGACGCACATGGCAACCAGGTCGATGCCGATGCTGTCGTGCTTGTTCAGGTTCAGTGCCAGGCGCAGCTTGGTGCCGACGCCGTCAGTACCGGAAACCAGCACGGGCTGCTTGTAGCCGGCCGGGATTTCGCAGAGGGCGCCGAAACCGCCCAGGCCGCCCATGACTTCCGGGCGCGCAGTGCGCTTGGCGACGCTCTTGATGCGTTCGACCAATGCTTCACCGGCGTCGATGTCTACACCGGCGTCCTTGTAGCTCAGGGAGGGTTGCTTGCTCATGATCCAGGCCTTTAGGGGGGGATTTCTGGGTAACGACCGAGTCCGTCGGGAGCGCCGAAACTGCGTAGGCGAGAACCATGCGCGCTATTCGGACACTACCCGGCTGTTGCCGGTCTGCGAAGGCGCGCGATTTTATCAGGCTTGAGCCGCAGCGGCCATCCTCAGGCCGACAGCAGGGCCATATCCGTTCAAAAAAAACCGTTAATGCGCGGTGTCGGTGGCATCCTGCATGGCTGTATAAGGTATCGCGATTAACCGTCTATCGTTATGACAGTGCGAAAACTTACCCGGGACGTGTGAATGTTTTGCGTCGGGCAGTGGTCACAGCCTTGCTCGATCGTCTTCATGCGGTCTGTTCCAGCCGCTCTTGTCGTCAGGAATCCTCCATGCGTTTTTGTAAATTCTTGTTTGTGGGTTGTTTGTCCTTGGTCAGCCTGGTCAGTCACGCCGAAACCGTCAAAGGCCTTTACCAGGTGCGCGAGCCGGTGAATGGCCAATCGCCCGAGGAGCGCGACCAGGCGACTCAGCGGGCGCTGGATACGTTGGTGTTGCGCCTGACAGGTGACCCGAAGGCGGCACAAAACCCCGGGCTGGCAGCGGTTCGCAAAGACCCGCAACAGATCATCAGCCAATACGGCTTTGATGCCGGGCCGCCGGAAGTGCTGAAAGTCGATTTCGATCCAGGCACCACCGAGCAGGCCTTGCGCCGTGCCGGCCTGGCTATGTGGGGGGCCAATCGGCCGTCGATCCTCGGCTGGTGGTTGAATGATTCCACTGAGGGATCAAGCCTGGTGGGCGACGGCCAGGCCAGCGCGGCGCCGCTGCGTCGGGCTGCCCAGCACCGTGGCTTGCCATTGCGCCTGCCATTGGCGGACCTGAACGAACAGATCGTTGCCACCGCGCCAAATCTGGAGGGCGCAGATCCCGCGCCTTTGCATGCTGCATCGGAACGCTACAGCGCCGACGCCTTGCTCGCGGTACACGCCCGGGAAGAGGGTGGGCAATGGCAGGCCAAGTGGCGCCTGTGGCTGGGCGATCAGAAAGAGGCCGGCAGCGTGCAGGGCGCCGATCAGGCCGCCGTAGCCGATGCGGTGATGCTGGCGGTCAGCGAACGCCTGGCGCCGCGGTTTGTCGCCAGGCCCGGTGCTTCGAGTGAGCAATTGCTGGAAGTGCAAGGCATGAATCTTGAGCACTATGCGTCCCTCGGGCGTTTGCTGGAGCCCTTTGGTGGGCGCATACAAAGTGTCGAGGGCGACCGGATTCTCTACCGGGTCAATGGCAGCGTCGATCAGCTGCGTGCACAACTGTCGCTGGCGAGGCTCCAGGAAACACCGGCGGGTCAAGCACCGGCCCCGGCAGCACCGGTTCAGCCTGCCACCGGCGGTTCGACGCCTGCCGCAGCGCCGGCCCCAACCCCGCAACTGCGTTTTCGCTGGTAGTTTTTCTTTCTTTATATAGAAGCAATGGAGTGGTTCATGGCCGATACGCGGCGTTGGTTCTGGCTCGGCGGTTTGGCCCTGCTTTGTGCGTTTGTCTGGTTGTTGCATCCGATCCTGACGCCGTTCCTGGTGGCGCTGTTGTTGGCCTATCTGTTCGACCCGCTGGTGGATCGACTGGAGAAGGTGGGTTTGTCTCGAACCTGGGGTGTAGTGGCGGTGTTTACGCTATTTACTTTGATCTTCACCGCGCTGCTGGTGGTATTGGTGCCGCTGCTCGCCAGGCAGTTGTTTCGTCTGTATGAGCTGGCCCCGCAGATGCTCGACTGGCTACAGCACACGGCGTTGCCTTGGGCACAATCGAAGTTCGGCTTGTCGGAAGGTTTCTGGAAGTTCGACAAGCTCAAGGCCGCCATCAGCGAGCATGTGAGTCAGACCACCGATGTTGTCGGTGTGGTGCTGAGTCATGCCACTGCTTCGGGGCTGGCGTTGATTGGCTGGTTGGCGAATCTGGTGTTGATTCCGGTGGTGAGTTTCTACCTGTTGCGGGATTGGGATTTGATGATGGCCAGGATCCGCAGCCTGCTGCCCCGCGAACGTGAAGAGCGCGCGGTATTGCTGGCAGGTGAATGCCATGAAGTGCTCGGCGCGTTCGTTCGTGGACAGTTGCTGGTGATGGTGGCCTTGGGGGTGATCTACGCGGCAGGCTTGATGTTGGTCGGGTTGGAGCTGGGCTTGTTGATTGGCCTGATTGCCGGTCTGGCGGCGATCGTGCCGTATATGGGGTTTATCATCGGTATTGGCGCGGCGCTGATTGCGGGGTTGTTCCAGTTCGGTGGCGATCTTTACCCGATGCTCGGCATTGTCGCGGTGTTCATGGTCGGTCAGGCACTGGAGGGTATGGTGCTGACGCCGTTGCTGGTCGGTGACCGGATTGGCCTGCACCCGGTGGCGGTGATTTTCTCGATTCTGGCGGGTGGTGAGCTGTTTGGCTTTACTGGCGTGCTACTGGCGTTGCCGGTCGCGGCGGTGATCATGGTGCTTGTGCGCCATGTGCATGATTTGTATAAGGATTCTGAAATTTACGGAGGTGTCGACGAGCCGGAGCTATAAGGGGCGTCGATTGGCGATGGCGGGCTGCCCGGGTTCGTGCCAGATCAGCCTGCTTGTTTCACGCGACTGTCACATGTAGCGCCAAAGAAACTGTCACAAAACCAGTGTGTTAACGCAAACCTTTGATTTTGCTTGTGGTCTGTCGCATTGTGCGGTCCGCTTCACGGGTATAAACTTCGCAAACTTTACACAGAGGCCACTAACGGTTCCTTTGGAACTGTTCAGTCAGCATGAAACCGATTCAGCTGCCCTTAGGTGTGCGTCTGCGTGACGACGCCACCTTTATCAACTACTACCCAGGCGCCAATGCCGCTGCACTCGGCTATGTCGAGCGGCTGTGCGAAGCCGACGCCGGGTGGACCGAGAGCCTGATTTACCTCTGGGGCAAGGACGGGGTAGGGCGCACGCATCTGTTGCAGGCCGCTTGCTTGCGTTTTGAACAGTTGGGTGAGCCGGCGGTGTACCTGCCGTTGGCCGAGTTGCTCGATCGCGGTATCGAAATTCTCGACAACCTCGAACAGTACGAACTGGTCTGCCTGGATGATTTGCAAGTGGTTGCCGGGCGAGCGGATTGGGAAGAGGCGCTGTTCCATTTGTTCAATCGCTTGCGTGACAGCGGCCGACGGTTGCTGATTGCCGCGTCGACATCCCCCCGCGAGTTGCCGGTGAAGCTGGCGGACCTCAAATCGCGCCTGACCCTGGCCTTGATCTTCCAGATGCGTCCGCTTTCCGATGAGGACAAATTGCGTGCCCTGCAATTGCGCGCTTCCCGTCGTGGTTTACACCTGACCGACGAAGTCGGGCATTTTATTTTGACTCGCGGTACCCGCAGCATGAGTGCGCTGTTCGAGCTGCTTGAGCGTCTCGATCAGGCCTCCCTTCAGGCTCAGCGCAAGCTGACAATCCCGTTTTTGAAAGAAACCCTGGGCTGGTAGAACCCGCTTGAACTGGGGCTCTGACGGGTTTTGGCATATTTCAGACGCCAGAAAACCCGCTTTCCTGCACGGTTGCAGGCTGCGTGTATGTTTAAAATGGGCTTAAGCGCTTAGATGTAAACGAGAAACCGGAAAGTCACAAAAGCATCGATTGAATTTGCAAATGAGGTTGATAGCGGGCATAGTCTCGGCTTCTTTACAACCTTCAGCCACGGTCGTGCCCATGCTAAATCGCTTCGCACCCCTCGTGCCTCTCGCACTCGTTACCCTGTTGTTCGGTTGCGCTGCCCACACTCCGGTGTCTCAGCAAGAGCAGCAACAGCAGGTTCAAAACTCCGTTACTGCCCAATCTTCCGCTTTTTACCAGGAAGAAATGGCTACCGAAAAAGAGCTCGCAGACTTCGCCGGTGGCAAGTCCTACCAGCTTCCGGTCCTGGCCGACAGCATCCTCGAACGTGGCATGTCCCTGATCGGTACCCGTTACCGTTTCGGCGGTACTTCTGAAGCCGGCTTCGATTGCAGCGGTTTCATCGGCTACCTGTTCCGCGAAGAAGCGGGCATGAACCTGCCACGCTCCACCCGCGAAATGATCAACGTGGACGCTCCGCTGGTCTCGCGCAGCAAGCTGGAACCGGGCGACCTGCTGTTCTTCGCAACCAATGGTCGTCGCGGCCGTGTCAGTCACGCCGGGATCTACCTGGGTGACAACCAGTTCATCCACTCCAGCAGCCGCCGTAGCGGTGGTGTGCGAATCGATAGCCTGGGCGACAGCTACTGGAGCAAGACCTTCATCGAAGCCAAGCGCGCCCTGGCGATGGCACCCAACGCCTCGCCAATCGTTACCGCACGTAAATAAGCGGACACTTTATAAGGCGAACTTAAAGTCTTACTTGAAGTTTGCAGCATAGCCGCTAGAATCCTGATGTATTAATGATGGCAAACCGCCTGCGTCACGCGCAGGCGGTTTTCTTTTCTGCACTCCCGGCAGGAAAAAAGCCGCAGCCAGATCAGGATGCTCTGCTTATGACGACGTCGGCCCGCCTCGCAATCATGTTCTTCGCCGCGCTGCTCAGTGCCTGCGCCAGCCGCACACCGCCTCCTGCGCCGGTGGTTCGCGCTCCCATCGTATTTGGCTCTTCACAAGCTTTTTCGCCCGAGGCGGAAGACGTGCTGTTTCGTGCGCTCGGTCTGGTGGGTACGCCTTATCGCTGGGGTGGCAACACGCCGGATTCCGGATTTGATTGCAGTGGTTTGATCGCTTACGTGTATCGCGATGTCGCCGGTATTTCCTTGCCGCGCACCACTCGCGAGATGATTTCCATGCAAGCGGCGAGCGTGGGCAAGGAAGGCCTGCAAACCGGTGACCTGATTTTCTTCGCCACCAATGGTGGTTCCCAGGTCAGTCATGCCGGTATCTACGTGGGAGAAGGACGTTTCGTCCACGCACCAGCCACCGGCGGCACTGTGAAGCTCGATAGCCTGTCCAAAGCGTATTGGCAAAAGGCTTATCTGAGCGCAAAACGTGTTCTGCAGCCTGAACATTTGGCGCGCAATCCATAACTTCCGGAGCTGGTTGTCATGACTGCTCGCACGCTCAATCTCGACGACGCCCTGTACCAATACCTGCTCGATGTTTCCCTGCGCGAAACGCCACTGCTCAAGCGCTTGCGCGATGAGACCCAGGCGCTGCCGATGGCGCGTTGGCAGGTGGCGCCCGAGCAGGGACAGTTTCTGGCTTTGCTGGTGAAGCTGACAGGGGCCAGGCGCTTGCTTGAAGTCGGCACCTTTACCGGTTACAGCGCGCTGTGCATGGCGGCGGCATTACCCGCTGACGGTTCGCTGATTTGCTGTGATATCCCCGGCGACTACAACGCCATCGCGCGACGGTACTGGCAAGAAGCAGGGCTCGCCGGGCGGATTGACCTGCGCCTGGCTCCGGCACTGGAAACCCTGGCCGAGCTTGAGCGACAAGGGCAGGGCGAGTCGTTCGACCTGGTGTTCATCGACGCCGACAAGGCCAACTACCCGGGTTATCTGGAACACGCCCTGCGCTTGCTGCGGGTCGGAGGGCTGGCGGTGTTCGATAACACCCTGTGGAGCGGGCGGGTGCTTGAGGCCAATCCCGAGAGCGCGGATACCCGAGCGATCCAGGCGCTTAACCGAGCCTTGAAAGACGATGCGCGGGTGGATTTGTCGTTGTTGCCGTTGGGTGATGGGCTCACTCTCTGTCGCAAACGCTGAACCCTGTGTGAGCGGGCTTGCTCGCGAAAGCTGATTGACAGTCAACATTGATGTTGAATGTTATGACGCCTTCGCGAGCAAGCCCGCTCCCACATTGGGTAGAGGTTGGCAGTTGGGAGTTTATTTAGCCGCAGAAACCCGCCACACCTTGTTCCCCACATCATCGGCCACCAGCAGGTCGCCTTGCTGGTCGATCACCACGCCTACCGGGCGACCCATCGCTTGTTCCTTGTCGTTGAGGAAGCCGGTGAGCACGTCAACCGGTTTTCCCGCAGGTTTGCCGGTGCTGAACGGCACGAAAATCACTTTGTAGCCACTGTGGGGTTTGCGGTTCCACGAGCCGTGCTGACCGATGAATGCCCCCTGGGTGAAGGGTGCCGGCAGCTTGCTGTTTTCGGCGAAGGTCAGGCCCAGGGATGCCGTGTGCGGGCCGAGCGCGTAGTCCGGGGCAATGGCCTTGGCCACCAAGTCCGGGTTTTGCGGCTCGACGCGAATGTCGACATGCTGCCCGTAGTAACTGAACGGCCAGCCATAGAACCCGCCGTCCTTCACCGAGGTGATGTAGTCCGGCACCAGGTCGCTGCCGATTTCATCCCGTTCGTTGACCGCGGTCCACAGCGCGCCACTGTGCGGTTCCCACGCCATGCCGTTGGGGTTGCGCAGGCCGGAGGCGAAGATGCGGTGCCGGCCGGTGGCACGATCCACTTCCCAGATCGCTGCGCGACCTTCTTCCTTGTCCATGCCGTATTCGGCGACGTTGCTGTTGGAGCCCACGGTGACGTAGAGCTTGCTGCCGTCCTTGCTGGCGATGACGTTTTTGGTCCAGTGGTGGTTCAGCGGGCCGCCGGGCAAATCGACCACTTTGACGGGTTGCGACTTGATCGCCGTGTCGCCGGTTTCATAGTGGAATCGCAACAAGCGATCAGTATTGGCAACGTACAGATTTTTGCCGACCAGTGTCATGCCAAACGGCGAATTGAGGTTTTCCAAAAACACGGTTCGGGTTTCCGCGATGCCGTCGTGATCCTTGTCCCGTAGCAACGTGATGCGGTTCGGGCTGGGCACGGCAGAGCCGGCACGCCCCATGACTTTCTTCATGACCCAACCGCGAATGCCATTACCGTCTTCGGGTTTGGGTGGTGCGGCGGTTTCCGCCACCAGCACATCGCCATTGGGCAGCACATAAAGCCAGCGCGGGTGATCCAGGTGTTCGGCAAAAGCGGCCACTTGGGTGCCATTGGCGGCGATGGGCTTTGCACCCTCCGGCCAGCCAATGGCAGGTGCAATGTTCACGGTCGGAACCAGGGTCTTGTTGGGTTCTGGTAGTTGAGGTGACGGGCCGGTGCCGTCGGAGACTTGCAGCCTGGAGGTCTCGCCACAAGCGGCGAGCCCTCCGCAGAGCGCGATTACGAGAACGAGCGGGGGCGTGCGCATGCTGATGTTCCCTATGAATGCCTTGTTCTAATCATAGAGAAGCATAGCCATCCGATGGTTCAACCCTTAGCCGCGAGCTTCCTTGAACAGCACCGCAATGCCGGGGTGATAGTTGCCGGCTTCGTTGCGCAACTTGCGATAGGCGTAAGGGAAATACCAGGCCACAGCGCAGGTGTGTTCCTTTTGCAGGTCGTCGACCATGTCCTGGAGTTCTTCCGGCGTGGCGCCTTGCTGGGCTTTTTGCGGGGCGACGAACAGGCAGCCGAGCTTCAGGTCACTGGCATGGCTCACTCGCTTTGCGTCGCTGGCGATATCGAGCAGGGCCTGGGTCAGATTGAGACTGTTGACCCGTGGCCAGCGCTGGCTGGTCTGGATGTAGGCGCGGGTTTCGGGCGAGGCGAGGAACAGGTCGGCGCGGCTGTTGCGTTCGCCTTCTTCGGTCTGTTTACGGGTTGGCGTCTGTTGCAGCGTGACCATCTCGGCCATCCAGGCTGCGGCAGACAGCAATCCGAGATTGGCTTTTTCGTCGTGCCAGTACGGTGTGTCGCCATCACCGCGGACGGCGTTATAGCGGTCGATGCATTCGAACCAGCGCTCGAGCACCGGGCGCAGGAATTCCAGCTTTGGATTGCTGATGATCATGCCTTGCATGGGCTCACCCTTGTTATTGTGTTGTGGGGTTGTGGCTCTTTGATATCACTGCTGAGAGCGTGGCACAAGATTGGCGTCAGTTTATTGATTGACAGCAGTTATTCGGCAGGTGGCCTCCCGGCTTTAATTGACGCTCCACCCCCAACCCTCTAACCTTCGCGGCTTGTTTCAGGTGCTCTGTGGCTTGGGTCGACAGAGTGAAACAGGGAAGCCGGTGAGTGAGTTCTTCTTCTAGTCGAAGGCCCGCAATTCCGGCGCTGCCCCCGCAACGGTAAATGAGTGAAAACTGTGTCTGGTGCCACTGTGTCGATTTGATGCGGGAAGGCGCACAGTCTGGCCCCGCGGCCACTCATGAGCCCGGAGACCGGCCTGATTCATCCAGCGGCATCACGGTGGGCGATGCCAGGCTTTTTGCCTTCTATTGTTGTGCCTGCCCGCCGTTATTCCAGCCTCAACGGAGAGCTCCCCCATGACTGATACCCCCGATCGTGACGAACGCCACCTGGCGCGCATGCAGCGCAAAAAAGCCGTGATCGACGAGCGCATCGCCAATTCGCCGAACGAGTGCGGCTTGTTGCTGGTGCTGACCGGCAATGGTAAAGGCAAGAGCAGTTCGGCCTTCGGCATGCTCGCCCGCGCCATGGGGCACGGTATGCAATGCGGCGTAGTGCAGTTCATCAAGGGCCGCAACAGTACGGGCGAAGAGTTGTTCTTTCGACGCTTTCCCGAGCAGGTGCGCTTTCACGTGATGGGCGAAGGTTTTACCTGGGAAACCCAGGATCGTCAGCGCGACATCGCCGCCGCCGAAGCCGCCTGGGCGGTGTCCCGGGAACTGCTGCGCGATCCGTCCATCGGTCTGGTGGTGCTGGATGAGCTGAACATCGCCCTCAAGCACGGCTACCTCGATCTCGATCAGGTGCTCAGCGACCTGCAGGCCCGACCGCCGATGCAACACGTGGTGGTCACCGGCCGTGCCGCCAAACCGGAAATGATCGAGATGGCCGACACCGTCACCGAAATGGGCATGATCAAACACGCCTTCCAGGCCGGGATCAAAGCGCAGAAAGGCGTCGAGCTGTGAACACACCTCGTCATTGCCCGGCGGTACTGATTGCCGCGCCGGCCTCCGGCCAGGGCAAGACCACCGTCACCGCGGCGCTGGCCCGATTGCATCGCAATCAGGGGCGTAAGGTTCGCGTATTCAAGTGCGGTCCGGACTTTCTCGATCCGATGATCCTCGAACGTGCCAGCGGTGCGCCGGTGTATCAACTGGACATGTGGATGGTCGGCGAGCAGGAGAGTCGCCGGTTGCTGTGGGAAGCCGCCGCTGAAGCTGACCTGATCCTGATCGAAGGCGTCATGGGGCTGTTCGACGGCACGCCGTCGAGCGCCGATCTGGCGCGGCATTTCGGTGTGCCGGTGCTGGGTGTGATCGATGGCACCGCCATGGCCCAGACTTTTGGCGCACTGGCCCTGGGGCTGGCGCGTTATCAGCCGGACTTGCCGTTCGCCGGGGTGCTGGCCAATCGTGTCGGCACGTTGCGCCACGCGCAACTGCTCGAAGGCAGCCTGACTGAAGGATTGCGCTGGTACGGCGCGCTGTCCCGGGAAACCGGGATCGAATTGCCGAGCCGACACCTGGGGCTGGTGCAAGCCAGTGAGTTGAACGATCTCGACCTGCGCCTCGATGCGGCAGCCGATGCCCTGGCCAACAGTTGCGAAGTCGCGTTGCCACCGGCAGTCGAGTTTTCCGCCCCCGATGCCATCGTCGTCGAACCGCTGCTGGCCAGTGTGCGCATTGCTGTCGCCCGTGACGAAGCCTTTGCGTTCACCTACGGCGCGAGCCTGGATTTGCTGCGGGCGATGGGTGCCGAGCTGTCGTTCTTTTCGCCGATCCGCGACAGTGCGTTGCCGGAGGCGGACAGCCTGTATCTGCCGGGTGGTTACCCGGAACTGCACCATGTCGCACTGGCACAAAACACCGCGATGCTCGAGGCAATCCGCGCGCACCACGCCTCCGGCAAACCATTGCTCGCCGAGTGTGGCGGCATGCTGTATCTGCTCGACTCCCTGACCGATGTCGAGGGCACTCGTACCGAACTGGTTGGCTTGCTGGCCGGTGATGCGGTCATGCAAAAGCGTCTGGCAGCGCTGGCGTTGCAAGCGGTGGAACTGCCGGAAGGTTCGCTGCGCGGGCACACCTATCACCATTCGCTGACCACTACTGAACTGGCGCCGATTACCCGTGGCTCGAGCCCTAACGGCGGGCGCGGAGCGGAGGCGGTTTACCGTGACGGGCGGATGACCGCCTCTTACGTGCACTTTTATTTTCCGTCCAATCCCACGGCGATTGCCGCATTGTTTGCGCCGAGCCTTGAGGTCGCTTTCGCGAGCAAGCCCGCTCCCACAGGGGATCGCGTTTCTTCAAACAGCTCACTTTTAAATGTGGGAGCGGGCTTGCCCGCGAAGAGGCCATGACCGACAACGCATTCTCCGAAGTCGAGCGCGCAGCGGTCTACCGCGCCATCGCCGAACGCCGTGACATGCGCCACTTCAGCGGCGGTACGGTAGAGCCCGAATTGCTGCGACGTCTGCTCGAGGCCGCGCATCAGGCGCCGAGCGTGGGCCTGATGCAGCCTTGGCGCTTCATCCGCATCAGCGATCGCGCCTTGCGTGGGCAAATCCAGGCCCTGGTGGAAGAGGAGCGCATTCGCACCGCCGAAGCCCTCGGTGAGCGCAGCGATGAGTTCATGAAGCTCAAGGTTGAAGGTATCAGCGATTGCGCCGAGGTACTGGTCGCCGCATTGATGGACGACCGCGAGCGGCATGTCTTCGGGCGCCGCACATTGCCGGAAATGGACATGGCTTCGCTGTCCTGTGCGATCCAGAACCTGTGGCTGGCGTCCCGCGTGGAAGGGCTGGGCATGGGCTGGGTGTCGCTGTTCGAGCCGCAAGCCCTGGCCGATCTGTTGAAGTTGCCACCAGGGGCCAAACCGCTGGCAGTGCTGTGCCTGGGGCCGGTGAGGGAATTCTATCCTGCACCGATGCTGGTACTTGAAGGCTGGGCGCAGGCGCGTCCGCTACAGGAATTGCTGTACGAAAACTTTTGGGGAGTGAGTCAATGAGTATGGCGTTGTTGAGTGTCGCCGCGGTTGCGCTGGATGCGCTGCTGGGCGAGCCCAAGCGCTGGCATCCGCTGGTGGCGTTCGGCCGTTTTGCCGACCGCATCGAGCAACGTTTCAACGGCGGCGGTCGAGGCTGGCGCAGCCATGGCGTCACGGCGTGGGTGATTGCCGTGTTGCCGCTGACGCTGTTGGTCACGGCATTTTCCTGGGCACCTTATGTCGGCTGGATCGTCGAGATTCTCGCGCTCTATTGCGCCCTCGGCATGCGTAGCCTCGGTGAGCATGTCACACCTGTAGCCACGGCCTTGCGCGGCGATGATCTTGATGAAGCACGCAAACGCGTGAGTTATCTGGTCAGTCGTAAAACCAGTGATCTGGATAAAACCGAAGTCGCCCGTGCCGCCACCGAGTCGGTACTGGAAAACGGCAGCGATGCGGTGTTCGCGGCGTTGTTCTGGTTTGCCGTGGCCGGCGCGCCGGGCGTGGTGCTCTACCGCCTGAGCAATACGCTGGATGCGATGTGGGGCTATCGCAACGAGCGATTCGAACGGTTCGGCTGGGCGGCGGCAAAGATCGACGACGTCCTCAATTACATTCCTGCGCGTCTGGTGGCGCTGACTTACGCGCTGCTGGGCAAAACCCGTCTGGCGTTGAAATGCTGGCGCACCCAGGGGCCGACCTGGGACAGCCCGAACGCCGGCCCGGTGATGGCGGCAGGGGCGGGTGCCCTTGGCGTCGAATTGGGTGGGGCGGCGATTTATCACGGCGAACTGCATCAGCGTCCGCAGTTGGGTGAAGGTGCGCCGGCGGATGCCGACGCCGTTGACCGGGGCTGGCAGTTGGTCCAGCGCGGGGTATGGTTATGGCTGCTGATTCTCTGCCTGGGGGCCGAATTTTATGCTTGAGCACGGTGGGCGACTGCGCAAGGCCGCGCTCGAATACGGCATAGATGAAGCCGAGTGGCTGGACCTGTCGACGGGCCTTGCGCCCTGGCCGTTCCCGGTGCCGGAGATTCCGCTACGGGCCTGGGCCCGTTTGCCGGAGGCGGACGATGGTCTGGAGCAGGCCGCCTGCGATTACTACGGCACCTTGCAGGCATTGCCGGTGGCTGGCTCGCAAATGGCGATTCAACTGTTGCCGCGATTGCGTCGGGCGGGCAAGGTCGGCGTGCTGTCGCCGTGTTATGCCGAGCACGCCGAAGCGTGGCGTCGCGACGGCTACATCGTGCGCGAAGTACTGGAGCATGAAGTCGACTTCTTTATCGACAGTCTCGACGTGCTGGTGGTGGTCAATCCGAACAACCCCACGGGCCTGAGCCTGACCCCCAGTCGCCTGCTCGACTGGCACACGCGGCTGGCCCAGCGCGGTGGCTGGCTGGTGGTGGACGAAGCGTTCATGGATAACACGCCGCAACTGAGCCTGGCGCCGTTTGCCCATCAAGTCGGATTGATCGTATTGCGCTCGTTCGGCAAGTTTTTCGGCCTGGCCGGTGTGCGCCTGGGGTTTGTGCTGGCCGAGCGCAAGTTGCTCAAGCTGCTGGCTGAGCAAGTGGGGCCGTGGGCCGTCAGCGGGGCAACCCGGGTAGTGGGCCAGGCCTGTCTGCGCGATACCGAAGCGCAGGCGCGGCAACGGGTGCGCACCGAAGCGGCCAGCGAGCGCCTGGCGTCGTTGCTGGAACAACACGGCTTCAAGCCCGAAGGCGGTTGCGCGCTGTTCCAGTGGCTGATCACCGAGCGCGCCGAAGAACTGCATGAATTCATGGCCCGGCGCGGCATTCTCCTGCGGTTGTTCACGCACAACAGCAGCCTGCGATTCGGCTTGCCCGGTGATGAAAGCGCCTGGGTGCGACTGACGCAGGCGTTCGAAGATTTCGCCAAGGAAAACCAATGACCACGCTGATGGTGCAGGGCACCACATCGGATGCCGGTAAAAGTACGCTGGTGACCGCGCTGTGCCGTTGGGTCACGCGTCAGGGTGTCAGGGTGGTGCCATTCAAGCCACAGAACATGGCTCTCAACAGTGCGGTGACCGCCGACGGTGGCGAGATTGGCCGCGCCCAGGCGGTACAGGCCCAAGCCGCGCACCTCGAACCGCACACCGACATGAACCCGGTGTTGCTCAAGCCCAACAGTGACACCGGTGCCCAGGTGATCATCCATGGCCGCGCCGTCACGACCATGAACGCCGTCGCCTATCACGACTACAAAACCATCGCCATGCAGGCGGTGCTGGCCTCCCACGAGCGCTTGAGCACGGCGTATCCGCTGGTGATGGTCGAGGGCGCGGGCTCTCCGGCGGAAATCAACTTGCGGGCCGGCGATATTGCCAACATGGGCTTTGCCGAAGCAGTGGATTGCCCGGTGGTGTTGATCGCCGATATCAATCGCGGCGGGGTTTTCGCCCACCTGGTGGGCACCCTCGAACTGCTCTCGCCGAGCGAGCAGGCGCGGGTCAAAGGGTTTGTCATCAATCGTTTTCGTGGCGACATCGCGTTGCTGCAACCCGGTCTCGACTGGCTTGAAGCGCGCACCGGCAAACCGGTGATCGGCGTGCTGCCGTACGTGATGGACCTGCACCTGGAGGCCGAGGACGGTATCGATCAACGCCAGACCGATAAAGCCGAACAGGTGCTGAAAGTGCTGGTGCCGGTGCTGCCGCGCATCAGCAATCACACCGATTTCGATCCGCTGCGCCTGCATCCGCAGGTAGACCTGCAATTCATCGGCCCCGGCCAGGCGATTCCCCCCGCCGACCTGATCATTCTTCCTGGCTCGAAAAGTGTGCGCAGCGACCTCGCGCACCTGCGGGCCAACGGTTGGGAAACCGCCATCGCCCGGCATCTGCGTTATGGCGGAAAACTGCTGGGGATTTGTGGCGGCCTGCAGATGCTCGGCGAGCAAGTGCATGACCCCCTGGGCCTCGAAGGTACACCGGGTTCCAGCGCCGGCCTGGGTCTGCTGGCGTTCCAGACCCAGCTCGAACAAGAAAAGCAGCTGCGCAATGTGCGTGGCCGCCTGGCGCTGGAAGATGCGCCGGTATCAGGCTATGAAATTCATGCTGGCGTGACCTCCGGGCCAGCGCTGGAAAACGCCGCCGTGCAACTGGATGACGGCCGCTGTGATGGTGCGCAAAGTGCTGACGGGCAGATTTTCGGCACCTACCTGCACGGCCTGTTCGAATCGCCGGCGGCGTGCAGCGCGTTGCTGCGCTGGGCCGGTTTGCAGGATGTGCAGGCCGTGGATTACCACGCCTTGCGCGAGCGTGATATCGAGCGGCTGGCGGATCTGGTGGAGAAGCATTTGGATACCGGGCTATTGCGGCGGCTTTGCGGGATTTGAGGTGAAAGCTCTGGCCTCTTCGCGAGCAAGCCCGCTCCCACAGTAATGTGGGAGCGGGCTTGCTCGCGAAGACTGAAGTGGCCTCACCGCCCATTTGAAAGGATGTAACCATGCTCCAACTGATCCTCGGCGGCGCCCGTTCCGGCAAGAGTCGCCTGGCTGAAAAGCTCGCCATCGACAGCGCTCTGGCCGTCACCTACATCGCCACCAGCCAGCCACTGGATGGAGAAATGAGCGAGCGGGTGGCCCATCACCGCGCTCGTCGTCCTGCTGAATGGGCATTGATCGAAGAGCCCGTCGAACTGGCCCGGGTGCTGCGCGAATCCGCCCGCGCCGACCGCTGCCTGCTGGTGGATTGCCTGACCCTGTGGCTGACCAATCTGCTGATGCTCGACGATGCCGGGCGCCTGCAAGCCGAGCGAGATGCTCTGCTCGAATGCCTGGCATCGTTGCCGGGTGAAATCATTTTTGTCAGCAACGAGACCGGAATGGGTGTCGTGCCGCTGGGCGAATTGACTCGCCGCTATGTCGATGAAGCCGGATGGCTGCATCAAGCTCTGGCTGAGCGCTGTCAGCGCGTCGTCCTGACCGTCGCCGGCCTGCCCCTGACTCTGAAAGGAACTGCGTTATGACTCAATCCTGGTGGCTGAACCCGTGCAAGCCGGTCGATACCCAAGTGGTCGAACAAGCGCAGGCGCGGCAACAGCAACTTACAAAACCGGCCGGCTCCCTCGGTCAGCTGGAATCGGTGGCGGTGCAACTGGCGGGTTTGCAGGGGCGGGTCAAGCCGAGTCTGGAGCACGTGTGGATCGCGATTTTTGCCGGTGACCATGGCGTCGTCGCCGAAGGCGTGTCGGCGTTTCCCCAGGAAGTGACCGGGCAGATGTTGCACAACTTCGTCAGCGGTGGCGCTGCGATCAGCGTGCTGGCGCGACAACTGGGCGCTTCCCTTGAGGTGGTTGACCTTGGCACGGTGACGCCGTCGTTGAACCTGCCGGGCGTGCGCCACCTGAACGTCGGCCCGGGCACGGCCAATTTTGTACAGGGGTCGGCCATGACCGAGGCCCAGGGGCAACTTGCCTTGCAGGCCGGCCGTGACAGTGTGCAGCGGGCAATTGCCACGGGTGCGCAGTTGTTTATCGGTGGCGAAATGGGCATCGGTAACACCACCGCCGCCAGCGCCCTGGCGTGCGCGCTGCTTGATTGCCCAGTAGGTCATTTGACCGGGCCCGGCACCGGGCTCAACGCCGAAGGTGTCAGCCATAAAGCCCAGGTGATCGAGCGCGCCCTGGCATTGCATGGCGCGCAGCGTAGCGATGTCTTGCAGACGTTGTTCAACCTCGGCGGTTTTGAGATCGCCGCGCTGGTCGGTGCCTATCTCGCGTGCGCTCAAGAAGGTGTCGCGGTGCTGGTGGACGGCTTCATTTGCAGTGTCGCGGCGCTGGTTGCGGTGCGCTTGAATCCAGAGTGTCGGCAGTGGCTGTTGTTCGGGCATCGCGGCGCCGAGCCTGGGCATCGTCATGTGCTGGAAACCCTGAATGCGCAGCCGTTGCTCGATCTCGGCCTGCGTCTTGGCGAAGGCAGTGGCGCGGCATTGGCAGTACCGCTGCTGCGCCTGGCTTGCGACCTGCACGGGCAGATGGCGACCTTCGCCGAAGCCGCCGTGGCAGATCGTCCGGCATGACCTTGCGCGTAGATCTGTTGCGTCACGGTGAAACCGAATTCGGCGGCGGGTTGCGCGGCAGCATCGATGATGCGTTGACCGAATTGGGTTGGGCGCAGATGCGCGCCGCCGTGGTCGGGCTGGGGCCATGGGATCGGTTGGTCAGTTCGCCGCTGCAGCGTTGTGCGCGGTTTGCCGAGGAACTCGGTGCGCAATTGGGTGTGCCGGTGCATCTGGATAAAGACCTGCAAGAGTTGCATTTCGGTGCCTGGGAAGGGCAAAGCGCGGCGGCGTTGATGGAAACCGACGCGCAGGCCCTGGGGTTGTTCTGGGCCGATCCTTATTCGTTCACGCCGCCTCAGGGTGAGCCGGTTACAGCGTTTTCGGCGCGGGTGCTGGCAGCGCTGGAGCGTTTGCACTCGACCTGTGCCGGTGAGCGCATTTTGCTGATCAGCCATGGCGGTGTGATGCGTCTATTGCTGGCACAGGCGCGAGGGCTGCCGCGAGAGCAACTGCTCAACGTCGAGGTCGGGCATGGCGCGCTGTTTTCGCTGACCGTGGAGCCGGCTGGCTTGTTAAAGGAAATGCGCTGACCATGCTGCCATTCTGGATCGCCCTGCAATTTCTCAGCAGCCTGCCGATTCGCCTGCCCGGTATGCCTGAGCCTCAGGCGTTGGGACGGTCGCTGCTGTTTTATCCGCTGGTGGGACTATTGTTTGGCGTCATTCTGTGGGTAATCAACTGGCTGCTGCTTGGCACGCCGACGTTGCTGCACGCGGCGCTGCTGCTCTGCGTTTGGGTGCTGCTCAGCGGCGGGTTGCATCTGGATGGCCTGGCTGACAGTGCCGACGCCTGGCTCGGTGGGTTTGGCGATCGTGAGCGCACACTGACCATCATGAAAGACCCGCGTAGCGGGCCGATCGCCGTGGTGACACTGGTGCTGGTGTTGCTGCTTAAATTCACCGCGCTACTGGCGCTGATCGAACAGCCGCATTCGCTGGCATTGATCATCGTGCCATTGATAGGCCGCAGTGCGTTGCTCGGCTTGTTCCTGACTACACCCTATGTGCGCGCCGGTGGTCTGGGGCAGGCATTGGCCGATCATCTTCCGCGTTCGGCGGGCAAGCAGGTGTTGGCGTTCAGTGCACTGGCTTGTGTATTGATTGCAGGCGTCAGCGGTGTAATGGCAGTGTTGCTGGCGGTTCTCGGGTTTGTCTGGCTGCGCAAGGTGATGCTGCGGCGGCTCGGTGGAACGACGGGCGATACGGCAGGGGCAATGCTGGAGTTGCTGGAGGTAGGGGTGTTGGTTGGATTGGCATTAGTCTGAACGCCGTAGTGGTGAATGTTCTGGCCTCTTCGCGGGCAAGCCCGCTCCCACAGGGTTCAGTTTCGTTGACAAAAAAGTGGGCACACCGAAAATCTCTGTGGGAGCGGGCTTGCTCGCGATAGCGATCTAACAGGCGCCACTCCCTTGTAACTTGATTTAACACGCTCGCGGGTATATACACGCACCATGCTCGATTCTCAATGTTTATGCATCAACCTGCGTCGCGCCGCCCGTGGTGTCAGCAGGCATTACGACGGCGCTCTCGACGGCTTCGGGATCAACGTTGCGCAGTATTCTTTGCTGTGCAATCTGCAGCGTCTGGATCAGCCGAGCATCTCGACCCTGGCCGAGGCCATGGGGCTGGATCGCAGCACCTTGGGGCGCAATTTGCGGGTGCTGGAAGGTGAGGGCCTGGTGACACTGGTCGAGGGCGAGGACATGCGTAACCGTATCGTCCTGCTGACAGAGGCCGGGGCAGAGCGCCTGAAGGCTGCCTTGCCGGCCTGGGAAGCCGCACAGCAACGCTTGATCGATCGCCTGGGCGCCGAGAAGCGCGAAATTTTATTGAAGCTGCTGGACGAACTGGCGTGATGCCGGTTTTTTCGAACTTAAGCGGGTATATACCCGCTACCGGAGAACAACAATGACATCGATGTGGCGTACATGCGGCTGGGTTCTGTTGGGGAGTGCGCTGATCCTTGCGTTGTCTCTGGGCGTTCGACATGGCTTCGGGCTGTTTCTGGCGCCGATGAGCGCCGAGTTCGGTTGGGGGCGCGAAGTCTTTGCCTTCGCCATCGCCTTGCAGAACCTGATCTGGGGGCTCGCTCAGCCGTTCACCGGCGCGCTGGCCGACCGCTTCGGCGCGGCGAAAGTGGTGCTCATCGGTGGCGTCCTGTACGCGGCCGGGCTGATTTGCATGGGGCTCTCCGACTCGGCGATGACCCTGTCCCTGAGTGCCGGCCTGCTGATCGGCATTGGGCTGTCCGGTACGTCGTTCTCGGTGATTCTGGGTGTGGTCGGCCGCGCAGTACCGCCGGAAAAACGCAGCATGGGCATGGGGATCGCCAGTGCTGCCGGTTCGTTCGGCCAGTTCGCGATGTTGCCCGGCACACTCGGTTTGATTGGATGGCTTGGCTGGTCCGCGGCGCTGCTGGCGCTGGGCTTGCTGGTGGCGTTGATCGTGCCGCTGGTGAGCATGCTCAAGGACAAGCCGCTGCCCGTCATGGGCCACGAACAAACCCTTGGCGAAGCGCTGCGCGAAGCCTGCTCGCATTCCGGATTCTGGCTGCTGGCGTTCGGTTTTTTTGTCTGCGGATTCCAGGTGGTGTTCATCGGTGTGCACTTGCCGGCCTATCTGGTGGACCAGCATCTACCGGCCACGGTCGGCACCACGGTGCTGGCGCTGATCGGCCTGTTCAACATTTTCGGCACCTATACCGCCGGCTGGCTTGGCGGGCGCATGTCCAAACCGCGTTTGCTCACTGGTTTGTACCTACTGCGGGCGGTGGTCATTGCGTTGTTCCTGTGGGCGCCGGTGACGACCACGACGGCTTATCTGTTCGGCATGGCCATGGGCTTTCTGTGGCTGTCGACGGTGCCGTTGACCAACGGCACGGTGGCGACCTTGTTTGGTGTGCGAAACCTGTCCATGCTCGGTGGGATTGTTTTCCTGTTTCACCAGCTCGGTTCGTTCCTGGGCGGCTGGTTGGGTGGCGTGGTGTACGATCGTACCGGTAGCTATGACTTGATCTGGCAGGTTGCGATTCTTCTCAGTCTGTTGGCTGCCGCCCTGAACTGGCCGGTGCGTGAACGTCCGGTGGCACGCCTGCAAACACAAATGAGTGCGGCATGAACAGTCTCTGGCCTCGAATCACGATTTTCGCTGTCCTCGCCTTGCTGCTTGCCCTGACGTGGTGGGGCTGGCATCAGGGCGGGCTGGCGCTTTTGCAGTTGGGCATGGGGACTTGCTAGGGGGATGGCGGGGCGAGTAACGTCGAATCCTGACGATTTCTCAAGGATGTCCAGACATGTTGATGCGCTGGCTTGCAGTTCCTGCGTTACTGGTCGCGTTTACCGGGGTGGCTCACGCGGCAGATTGCCCGGATCTTTTGCAAGGCTCTTTGCCCAAGTTGCATGCCAGGGAATCCATCGATTTGTGCCAGCGCTTCGCCGGCAAACCGTTGGTGGTGGTCAATACCGCAAGCTTCTGTGGCTTTGCTCCGCAGTTCAAAAGCCTTGAGGCGCTGAACCAGCGCTTCAAGGGTCAAGGCCTGGAGGTGATTGGCGTCCCGTCCAACGATTTCAAGCAGGAGTCAAAGGATGGCGCCGAGACCGCCAGGGTCTGCTACGTCAACTATGGCGTGACCTTCACCATGACCGAGCCGCAAAAGGTTCGTGGCGAAGAGGCGACGCACTTGTTCAAGGTCCTCGCCAGTCAAACCAGCGCGCCGAAGTGGAATTTCTACAAGTACGTGGTGGATCGCCAAGGCAAGGTGATCGCCAGTTTTTCCAGCCTGACCAAACCGGATGATCCCGAGTTCATCGCAGCGGTAGAAAAAGCCCTGGCTTCGCCACCGCTCGTTTCAACCCCCTGACCTGCAAATGAAAAGCCCCGCCTCCGTGAGGAGAGCGGGGCTTTTTTGATTCCGATGGCGAGCGCTTCAGGCTCGCCGGGAATCATCAGAAGCGGTAGGTCGCACCGACACCGAAACCATTGGCGCTGTTTTCGTACTTGGCGCTGTAACTGTCTACCAGGTTGGAGTGATTCACCTTGACAGCTTCTTCCTTCAGGTAGGAGTAGGCGACGTCGATGGTCAGATCATCGGTGACGTTGTAGCCGGCGCCAAGGCTGAAGATTGTGCGGTCACCTGTAGGAATACGTGGGGATCGGTCGGTATTGTTGGTAGGCGACTGGTCAAAGCTCAGGCCGGTGCGCAATACCCACTGCTTATTCAGCTGGTAGGAGGTACCGATGGCGTAGGCCCAGGTATTGTGCCAGTTCTGCTCTTCCGTAATGGTGCCGAACAGGGCCGGGGACAATGCACCGCCTTGTGCCGCCGTTACGCCGTCGTTGTTGACGGTGATGTCTTTCAAACGGCTCCAGCGAGTCCAGGTGGAACCTGCATAAAGGGTCCACGCATCCGTCAGCTGTTGTGTCACGGAGAAGTCGACAGATTCAGGTGTTTCGATTTTCAGCGAAGCATCGTATCGATTGCTTTTCAGGAAGGCGGAAGGTGAATTTGCGCCTGCGGTGATATCGGTATGACCTTCAATCTTGTATTTCACTTTCGAGTGATAGGTCAGGCCGACACGAGTGGTGTCTGTTGCTTGTACCAGGACCCCGAAGTTGTAGCCAAGAGCGACATCATCCCCTTTGATTTTGACGTGGGTATCGCCAAAAAGAGGTACATCCGACTCCAGAGTGCCGCCAATGCGGTTGATGGTCGGGCCGAAACCAATCGATACTTTGTCGTTAAAGGCGTAGCTGACGGTAGGCTGGAAGGTGACAACCTTGACTTCACTCTTGCTGCCGAAACCGGCACCCTGGAAGCCATTTTCATAGTCGGTAATCAGACCAAAAGGTGCGTAGACACCGAGGCCGAATGCCCAGTGATCATCAATCGGCTTGACGTAATAGCCCATCGGAACGGCTGTGAATGGCACCATGTCGCCTTTGTTGGTACCCGGGTGGGCGCCTTGGGCGTCTTTGATATCTGACGAGGCATCGATAGCTGCGATCCCGCCAGTGACTTCCTGGCGCTTGATTCGCGACATGCCGGCAGGGTTGCCAAAAACAGTGCTTGCATCATCGGCAGATGAAGAGCGTCCCGCAAAACCAGTCCCCATTCCACTGATGCTCTGTTCGTTGAGGGCAAAGCCACTTGCGAAGATCTGGGTGGATGCCAAGGCAACGGCGAGACTAAGGGTGGTTTTGAGCATTACTTTTTTCATTATTAGAACTCCTGGTGATCACCGGGGCGAAAACTACCAACATTTTCGTCCCGGCGCCATAGCCTGTATGCCTTGATTTAGAGCGGTTTTGTAGGACAATCCGACCAAAATCGCGGCGTGATGCGCGAACTTTGGATCCAGAGGTGTCAGCAGGCTACTTGATTCAGGGGAGAAACACAGGTTTGCCAGGCGCAGGTGAAATCACGCAGACGCCCCTGGGGCTGAAATGTCTGGCGCCAGATTCTGGCCATACCCAACAAATCATCGGGGGCGGGGAGGGGGGTATTCTGTTCTTCCACCAGCAGCCAGGCGATGGCCGTGGCGTAACGCAGGTTGACGGTCAATTCGAGGTGCGGGCCACTCAGAAACGCATGCTGACTGGCCAGGCCGCGGACCAGGCTTGCACGCTCCGGATCAAGGGCCAGGTAATGGTCCCAAAGGGCCTGGTGGCGGGGCTCGGCGATGCGGTACAGGCCGTGCCCGCGGCGGTCATGCAGGGCGGAACCAAGGGCGGACTGGCTGGCGGCAATGCCCAGCAGCAGGGATTCGGCAGTAGCGCTATGACGTCCGAGGTAGATCAAGGTCGGACGAATCACGTAGCGGCACAGTTCGCTGGCAGCGATACCCATAAAACCCTCGAAACCTGGATTGGACGGCGATACCTGAAGGGGCTTGGCAGCAGTGAATCGGCTCAGGCTCGCCGCAAGCGGGTCAAGCCGCTTGAGTTGAAGTGTAGTGTCATATTCGCGCTGTAAAGGCCTGTTTTTAAAATATTTCCAGCGAGCAGTTATAACCGTTATATCGGATCGTGCTTAGTCGTGGTTCGAGGGAAGGGAAACATCGGGCAATAAAAAGCCCTGCTTTTCGGGCAGGGCTTTCGGGTTTCCAGCCTTTCTGGCGTTTCAGGCAACCAGTGCCTGACGGGTACGCTCGATCACGGCCTGCAGCGGCTCGGCGCTGGAGTATTGATCGGGGTACAGGCGTTCGCTGTGACGAGCGATACCGTGTTCGTTGACCAGGGTGAAGCTGAAGCAGCCTTTGCGAGCGGCCATGATCAGGCAGTTCATCGGTGCAAAAGCGTTGGTTAGGGTGCGAATGGCATCCTGAGTGTGGATTTGAGTGGACATAATTGGTGTTCCTACAAGCGACACGGATAAGAACCGTGCAAAGTTAAAACGTTCCAGTGACGACGATCACCATTGATCGAACGAAGAACCCGACTGGAACAAAGCAGCCAGTTTGAAGCGCTGATAAGTTGGCGCGCTTGGGCTGGCAGGTAGGTACTTAGGAGGGCAGGCAACACATCGAGGGCAAAGGTTCTGGGCCCGGGGTGAAGATCCTGATCAATTTGCAGGTTGGTTCGAGCAGAGTAAGCAGGCGGAGCAACACCCTTTGCTTTCGATTCAAAGGTTGTGTTGGCGCAAGATTTACCTGGAAACCATCGAGGTGGTCGATCCCGATTGTTCGGTGGAGGCTTCCGTTGGGAAGGCTGACCGGGGGGATGTGTTCGACCAGAATTGACTTTCAGCTTGGTACTAACGCCGCGGATACTAACGGATTGAACTGGCCAAGGGAAGCGTGTTAGCGAAAACAATTTCCCGGCAGGTGCCTGATCGGGTTGTATTGGCCGGCATAAAGCTGCACTGCCTCCGATGGATACGCCCTGTATCAGGACAGTATCCGACCGCCGGTCATGGAAGTTTGTAGCAACGCAGTCGTCTAAATACCGGGTTCGGCAGGGTTTATCCCCAGGAGCGTCAAAAAATGCGCCGAAAAAGTGCATTGATATAACCGTCACAAAGGCACTTGTGCACATTAGTTGCGCAGTCTGTCACCCTGCTGTCATCTCACGTTCAAGCGCAATGGCTGCCTGTAACCAAAATTTAAGTCAATGAAAAACATCGCTTTTTTTTACTGGTGAAAAAATCGTCAGTTTGACTGCGGGCCCCATTCCACAGGGCTTTGAGCCGGTTCAAGGGCGGTTGTCCACTGAGTTATCCACAGCTTCTGTGGATTGTCCCGAGCGCTTGCTCTAGCACGGGCGTGCCGGGATATTTTCAGCTTTACCTGTAAGAAAAAGAGAGTAAAGTTGCGCGCCTTCCGATCTGCCCCACAGTGCTTTATGAAGTTTCGCTCAGCCTCCGTTTCCTCTTCCTCCACACCACCCTCTGTTGCCCCTACCAAGCGCTTTTCCATGCGTGTGGCAGAGTGGCTGTTGGACAGCCCGCACCTGGGCGAAAACCCTAACGTCAAACACCTCGCCGGACGTCTGCTCAAGCAACCGGCCCGTGAAGGCGTGGTGGCTGCGCAAAGTCGCCTTGGCCAGTTGATGTGCCGCGAATGCGGGAATGCCCGGGACCGCCGGATCGGTCAGGACCTGCTGCGTCAGGCCGCTCGGGCAGGCGATCGCCGCGCTCAACAGGAATTGGGGCTGATCGAAGACTGAGCTGTCCAAGACCGGACGCCTTGGTTAACCTTCAGGCTTTATCCGAATGGCAGGAGTGGCTATGGCAATGGACTTGACCAGCGTATTGCTGGGTCTGGCAGCGGCAGGGTTGCCGTTGCTGGTATTGGCCTGGCAACTTCAGCGTCGGGCCAGCACTACGCAGGCAGACGTTGCACTGCTGCAGGAACGCCTGGCCATGGCGCAACTGGCGCAGGACGGCTTGAATGCACAACTCGAGTCCAGCCGCGATGAAATCGCTGATCTGACCCAGGCCAATTCCGCTAAACAGGCTGATCTGGCAGCACTGCGTCGTGAAGTCGACCTGCTGCAGATCGAGCGTGACGACGCCCGGGACGCCGCCCATGCGTGGAATATCGAACGCGCCGGAAAAGAAGCAGAATTGCGCCGCCTGGATGCCCAGGCCGCGTCGCTCAACGCCGAATTGCGCGAGCAACAGGACAGTCACCAGCAACGCCTCAACGACCTGCAAGGCTCGCGAGACGAACTGCGGGCGCAGTTCGCCGAACTGGCGGGGAAAATCTTTGATGAACGCGAGCAGCGTTTTGCCGAAACCAGTCAACAGCGTCTGGGGCAATTGCTCGATCCACTCAAGGAACGCATCCAGTCCTTCGAAAAGCGTGTCGAGGAAAGCTATCAGAACGAGGCTCGCGAGCGATTCTCCCTGGCCAAGGAACTGGAGCGCCTGCAGCAGTTGAATCTGCGCTTGAGCGATGAAGCCACCAACCTGACCCGTGCCTTGAAAGGGCAGAAGACCCAGGGCAATTGGGGCGAACTGATTCTTGAGCGCGTGCTCGAGCACGCGGGGCTGGAGAAGGGGCGCGAGTACCAGACTCAGGTCAATCTCAAGGGCCCGGACGGCGAGCGCTTCCAGCCGGATGTGATCATTTATCTACCGGGCGACAAGCAGGTGGTGGTCGACTCCAAGGTCAGCCTGACGGCCTATCAGCAATACGTCGCGGCTGAGGACGAGGCCATCGGCCAGATCGCCATCAAGCAGCACGTGCTGTCGTTGCGCAATCACGTCAAAGGCCTGGCCGGCAAGGATTACAAGCGCCTCGACGGTTTGCACAGCCTGGATTTCGTGTTGCTCTTCGTGCCGATCGAAGCGGCGTTTTCTGCCGCGTTGCAGGCAGAGCCAACACTGTTTCAGGAGGCATTCGATCGCAACATCGTGATCGTCAGCCCCACCACGTTGCTGGCAACCCTGCGCGTCATCGACAGCCTGTGGAAGCAGGAGCGACAAAGCCAGAATGCCCGGGAAATCGCCGAACGGGCCGGGTGGCTGTACGATAAGTTCGTGCTGTTCATCCAGGACCTGGATGAAGTCGGCAATCGCCTGCAGCAACTGGACAAGGCCTACAGCTCGGCACGTAACAAGCTGACAGAAGGGCGTGGCAACCTGGTCAGTCGCAGTGAACAGCTCAAGCTGCTGGGCGCGCGGGCGAGCAAGAGCCTGCCGGCGGACTTGCTGGAGCGGGCGATGACCGATGTCGATGGGTTGGTAGAGTTGCCGGAGTAGCCCCCGGTCGACCGCGGACCTTGTGGCGAGGGGGCTTGCCCCCGTTGGGCTGCGTAGCGGCCCCAAACCATTCAATGAGCCTCTTCAGGTAAAACGCGTTGCCGGACTGACGACTGCTGCGCAGTCGAACGGGGGCAAGCCCCTTCGCCACAGGAGGCTGTGTTGAACCGCGCTACAGCGGCAAATACCGGCTCAACAACGCACGCAACGCCGCCGGTTTCACCGGTTTGGCCAGGTAATCCAGCCCCGCGGCATGCACCTGGTCGACCGTCTCCGGCCGGCCATCGGCGCTGATCACCACCCCTGGAACCGGCTCGCCCATTTGCGTGCGCAACCAGGCCATCAAATCGGTTCCGGTCTCGCCATGATCGAGGTGGTAATCCACCAGCGCCAATTGCGGGCGTACGCCTTCGCCCAGCAGCGTTGCGCATTCCTCGCGATTGCGCGCGGTCCAGACCTGGCAGCCCCAGCGACTGAGCAAGCTGTTCATGCCGATCAGGATGCTGTCCTCGTTGTCGATACACAGCACCTGCGCACCATTGAGCAATTTGCCATTGAGCTCGGCGACTTTGACCGGCGCTGCGGTTTGCGCCCGGGCCAGCGGCACGCTGACGCTGAACACGCTGCCGCGTCCCGGCCAGGAGCGTACGCGCAAGGTATGGCCGAGCACGCGACAGAGCCCGTCGGCAATCGCCAGCCCCAGGCCGAGGCCTTTCTCGGCCCGGGTCTGGTGACTGTCGAGGCGCTTGAACTCTTCGAAAATCACCTGTCGTTTATCTTCCGGGATACCCGGCCCACGGTCCCAGACTTCCAGGCTCAATGTTTCCTTATGCCGGCGAACCCCCAATAGCACAGGGCCTTTGGCGTAGCGGAAAGCGTTGGTCAGGAAGTTCTGCAAGATCCGCCGCAACAGTTTGATGTCGCTGTCGATACGTAGCCTGCTGCCCCGGACGCGGAACTCCAGCCCTTGTTCCCGGGCCAGTACCTTGAATTCGGCGCCGAGGGTGTCGAACAATTCATTTAGTGCGAACGGCTTGGCGTCCGGATTGATCTTGCCGTTTTCCAGGCGGGAAATATCCAGCAAGTCACTGATCAGGTCCTCAGCTGAACGCAGTGAACTGTCCAGATGCTGCACCAGCTTTTGCGCCTCCTCGGACAAGCCCTCTTCCTGATGGGTCAGGGCTGCGGAGAACAGTCGGGCAGCGTTCAAAGGTTGCATCAAGTCGTGGCTGACGGCCGCCAGGAAACGGGTTTTAGACTGGTTGGCCGCTTCGGCGGTGCCCTTGGCTTCGGTCAGGGCCACGTTGAGCTGCGACAGTTCATGGGTACGTTCCGCCACCCGCTGCTCCAGGCCCTCGTTGGCTTCGGTCAGCGCGTATTCGGCTTCGCGGAACGGAGTGATGTCGGTGAAACTCATGACGAAGCCGCCGCCCGGCATCGGGTTGCCGATCAGTTCGATCACCCGGCCGTTGGGGAACAGGCGCTCGGAGGTATGGGCCCGGCCCTGACGCATCCAGTGCAGGCGACGGGCGACGTGCACTTCGGCTTCACCGGGGCCGCACAGGCCGCGCTCGGCGTTGTAGCGGATGATGTCGGCAATCGGCCGACCGACACTGATCAAGCCATCCGGGTAGTTGAACAGCTCCAGGTAGCGACGGTTCCAGGCCACCAGTTTCAGCGATTGGTCGACCACGCTGATGCCCTGGGTAATGTTCTCGATAGCCCCTTGCAGCAACGCTCGATTGAATTGCAGGACTTCAGAGGCTTCGTCGGCGATCCGTACGACGTCCTCCAATTGCATCTCCCGGCCTTCGATGGCGGCTTTCACTACCGCGCGGGTCGAAGAGGCACCGAGCACACCGGCCAGCAGGCGTTCGGTATGGGCGATCCATTCACTGTCGGCGTTCTGGTTCGGGTTGAAGCCTTTACCCTGGCGATAGGCAAAACGGATGAAGCTCTGACGGGCGCGTTCTTCGCCGACGAAGCGCGCCGCCAGTTGCAGAAGGTCGTCGATCTGTACCGCCAGCATCGAGCGTGCGCTGGGGCGTGCACTGATTTCCTGGCCGATGAAGCGGCCCGCCTGCCAGTGCTCGGAAACCCGGGTGCGCGACAGCACCGAGACCCAGGCGAACAGCGTGAAATTGCCTGCCAGCGACAGCACCACGCCTTGGGTCAGCGGGGTGATTGGCAGGTTCAGTGGATTGCTGTGCAACCAGGCCAGCCCCGGGAATGTACTCAAGGACAGGCCGAGGCTGAGGGCGGCAATCGGCAGGATCAAGGTGTAGAACCACAGGAACGTGCCCGCGGCGAGGCCAGCGAAAACGCCTCGGCGGTTGGCCTGTTTCCAGTACAGCGCACCGAGCATGGCGGGGGCCAGTTGGGTCACGGCAGCGAAGGCGATCTGGCCAATGGTCGCCAGGCTGGCGGTCGAGCCCAGCAAGCGGTAACTGACGTAGGCCAGCAGCAGAATGACCACGATGCTGACGCGGCGCACCGACAACATCCACTGGCGGAACACTTCGAACGGGCGCTCGGCGTTGTTGCGACGCAGCAGCCAGGGCAACAGCATGTCGTTGGACACCATGGTCGACAGTGCCACGCTGGCCACGATCACCATGCCGGTGGCCGCCGATGCGCCCCCGATAAACGCCAGCAGGGCCAACGCCGGATGCGCCTGGGCCAGGGGCAGGCTGATGACGAACGAGTCCGGCAACACCGAGCTGGGCAGCAGCATCTGGCCGGCCAGTGCGATCGGCACGACAAACAATGCCGCGAGGGCAAGGTAGGCCGGAAATACCCACTTGGCCAGACGCAGATCCTGGGGATCGATGTTCTCGACGACGGTCACGTGGAACTGCCGCGGCAAGCAAATAATCGCCATCATCGCCACACCGGTCTGCACCACCATCGACGGCCAGTTGATGGTTTCCTTCCAGTACTGTTCGAGGCGCGGCGCCAGCATGGCCTGGTCGAACAGGTCGTCGAAACCATCGTACAGGCCGTAGGTCACGAAGGCGCCGACGGCGAGAAACGCGAACAGCTTGACCAGTGATTCGAAGGCAATGGCCAACACCATGCCGCGGTGGTGCTCCGTGGCGTCGAGGTTGCGGGTACCGAAGACAATGGTGAACAGCGCCAATACCAGCGACACGATCAGTGCGGTGTCCTGGGCGCGAGTGCCCATGGCGTCGGCACCGGCGCCGATCAGCAGGTTCACACCGAGCACAATGCCCTTGAGCTGCAGTGCGATGTAGGGCAACACGCCGACCAGGCAAATCAGCGCCACCACCACCGCTAATGACTGGGATTTGCCATAGCGCGCGGCGATGAAGTCGGCGATCGAGGTGATGTTCTCCTGTTTGCTGATCATCACCATTTTTTGCAGGACCCACGGCGCGCCGACCAGCAACAGGATCGGCCCGAGGTAGATCGGCAGGAACGACCAGAGCTGTTCGGCGGCCTGGCCCACGGCGCCGAAGAAGGTCCAACTGGTGCAATAGACCGCCAGCGACAGGCTGTACACCCAGGCTCGCATGCGCGGCGGCAAGGGCGCGCTGCGACGGTCGCCATAGAAGGCGATGGCGAACATGATGGCCATATAGGCCAGGGCGACGGCGGCAATCAGCCCGGTGGACAGCGACATGGGGACTCCAGACAAAAGACACTCGGGCATCCCGCCCGGATAGACAGTCTCGCACGACCGCCAGCGTTAGTCAGTGTCGACCAAGGTCGTGGCGTGGCGGGGTGTCGCAGGGGTATTTCCAGTGGCTGGACAGGCCTCTTCGCGAGCAAGCCCGCTCCCACATTCGGGCGGTTTCTTTCAGGAGAAACGCGATCAACTGTGGGAGCGGGCTTGCTCGCGAAGAGCGGTACTACGCAATCAACGCAATTTCGATCAACCGATGCAGCTCTTCAACCTCCAGCGCTGCTTCGGAAAACAGAATGCGGAAAACGATGGGGGCGGCGATCAGGTTGATCAGCCGATCGACACCCGGCACGGGCTCGTTGGGAAAACGGTCGAGGATTGTCTGCAACTGCCCGCCAATGATCGTCGCGCAGTAACTTGGCTTGAGAGCCGCTTGTACGTCGCGCAGCATGTTGCGACCAGGTTCAGAGCTCATTTCGTCCAGGTACTGTTCCGCCCAGGCTCGAATATCGCCGCGCAGGCTGCCGGTGTGGGTGGGGTCGTTGTCGGGCTGCATGCGGGCGAGGGCGACGTCGGCCAGCAGCGCCGACAAATCACCCCAGCGCCGATAGATGGTCGAGGGTGTAACGCCTGCGCGCGCAGCAATTTGCGGCACGGTCAGACTGGCGCGGTCCTGCTCCTCGAGGAGTTGACGCACGGCCGAATGAATCGATTCTTGTACCCGCGCGCTGCGTCCGCCCGGGCGTAAGGTGGGAGCTGTCATCCTGAGTTTCCTGTAAAAGCCGTGCCTCGGACCTTAACACAAAGAATTTGCTTTAAGAGGGAGGCAGTAGCACACTCCGCAAAAGCAAATATTTAGCTTTTGCGGAGTAGGTCCATGCCCAGTTCTCATTCAAATCGTGCCAGCCTGTGGTTTCTGGCAATTACCTTGCTCAGTTTCCTGGCGGCCTCCACCGCGCCGACGCCGCTGTATCACCTGTATCAGGAGCAGATGCAGTTTTCGGCCGCGACCTTGACCCTGATTTTTGCCGTCTACGCCCTCAGCCTGTTGGCGGCGTTGCTGACCGTCGGATCGCTGTCGGATTACCTGGGGCGCAAACCGGTGATTTTCACGGCGGTGGTGCTGAATATCCTGGCGATGCTGCTGTTTATCTACGCCGATAGCGTTGCGTGGCTGATCAGTGCCCGGGTGCTGCAAGGTTTTGCCACCGGCATGGCTACCGCGGTGTTGGGCGCAACGCTACTGGATACCGACCGCGAACGGGGGCCGCTGGTCAATAGCGTTGCACCGTTGACCGGTATGGCCATTGGCGGGCTGGGCTGCGGTGCGTTAGCCGAGTTCGCCCCGGCGCCGTTGCACCTGACGTTCTGGCTGCTGCTGGCGTTGTTTGTGATGCAGGCGTTGTATGTCTGGCGTTTGCCGGAAAGCGTCTCGCGGCAGGCCGGGGTTTGGGCCTCATTGCGACCTACTCTGCATGTGCCGCTGCAAGCGCGCTCCACTTTGTGGCGGGTGCTGCCGCTCAATACTGCCCTGTGGGCTCTCGGCGGTTTCTACGCTTCCCTGGCGCCTTCCTTGGTGCGCACGGCCACGGGCTCGACCTCGAACATGATCGGCGGGGCGAGCGTTGCCGCATTGACGTTGACCGGTGCGCTGATGATTTACAGCATGCGCAACCGACCCGCCGGCAAGGCGTTGTTATTGGGCGCCAGCATGATGCCAACGGGTGTCGTGTTGATTTTGCTGGGTGTGCACAGTGCCAGCCTGCTGCTGTTCTTCCTTGGCACCCTGGTCGCAGGATGTGGTTTCGGCTCCGGTTTTCTTGGCACCTTGCGTAGTCTGGTGCCGCTGGCCTTGCCCCATGAGCGTGCCGGGCTGGTATCGGCGTATTACGCGCTCAGCTATCTTGCCTTCTGCCTGCCATCGCTGCTGGCCGGGAGCCTGAGCCGAACCCTCGGTTTAGTGGCGACCGTCGACGGTTATGGCACGGTGTTGATTCTTCTGGCCCTTGGCGCTTTGGCAGGTTTGATGCGCCCGCGTTCAGGCAGGGCATGTGAGGCCAGTTCCTGATTAAATATCTATGTAATAGATAACATATAGAGATATTACCCGTTATATAGATATTCTATTCGGATCTAACATGGGCTCTACCTCACGAGAGGACAGGAGTTCGCCATGACATGCGCCAATAGCATCAAGCCCGGAATCAAACCGTTCAGTCACCTGCAGCACCCACGCGAAGTGATCCGCCAGTTCACGCCAAACTGGTTCGCGGCCACCATGGGCACCGGTGTGCTGGCGTTGGCACTGGCGCAATTGCCGGTCGCCATGCCCGCCTTGCACGCCTTTGCCGAAGCCCTGTGGCTGTTCAACATCGCGTTGTTTCTGCTGTTTACGGCGCTGTACGCCGCGCGTTGGCTGCTGTTTTTCAACGAAGCACGACGGATTTTCGGCCATTCCACGGTTTCGATGTTTTTCGGCACTATCCCCATGGGCCTGGCGACCATCATCAATGGCTTCCTGGTCTTCGGCCTGCCGCGCTGGGGCGAAGGGGTGATTTCGCTGGCCGAGGTGCTGTGGTGGCTGGATGTCGCCATGTCTCTGGCCTGCGGCGTGCTGATTCCCTACATGATGTTCACCCGTCAGGAGCACAGCATCGACCAGATGACCGCCGTCTGGTTGTTGCCGGTGGTCGCGGCAGAAGTGGCGGCCGCCAGCGGAGGCCTGTTGGCGCCGCATTTGGCCGACGTTCACTCGCAACTGGTGGTGCTAGTGACCAGCTACGTGCTCTGGGCGTTTTCCCTGCCGGTGGCCTTTAGCATCCTGACCATTCTGCTGCTGCGTATGGCCCTGCATAAACTGCCCCACGAAAACATGGCCGCCTCGAGTTGGCTGGCCCTTGGTCCGATCGGCACCGGCGCGTTGGGAATGCTGGTGTTGGGCGCAGATGCACCGCTGATCTTCTCCGCCAATGGTCTGCCGGGAGTCGGTGAAATTGCGGCAGGATTGGGGCTGGTGGCTGGCATCACCCTGTGGGGTTTCGGTTTGTGGTGGATGCTGATGGCGCTGCTGATTACCGTGCGCTACTTGCGTGCCGGCATTCCGTTCAATCTCGGCTGGTGGGGCTTTACCTTTCCGTTGGGCGTCTATTCTCTAGCGACGTTGAAACTGGCCAGCACCTTGAACCTGACGTTTTTCAATGTGTTTGGCTGTGTGCTGGTGGCGTTGCTGGCGGTGATGTGGCTGATCGTCGGCAAGCGCACGGTGCTGGGTGCCTGGCGGGGCGAGCTGTTTGTCTCGCCGTGCATTGCCGGATTGAAGAAATAACCGGCAAAGATTAGGTAAGGTGTGGCCTGGATCGACGTTCGATACTCCAATAACAGTATCCAGGCCACTCTCTACATAATCAGGGACACATGGAAGATGAGTCACCCCTCGCAGTTCACCTTGTTGCGTACCCGGCGCTTCCTGCCGTTCTTCATTACCCAGTCCCTCGGGGCGTTCAACGACAACGTCTTCAAGCAGTCGTTGATCCTGGCCATTTTGTACAAGCTGACCATCGAGGGCGACCGCTCTATCTGGGTCAACCTGTGTGCGCTGCTGTTCATCCTGCCGTTTTTCCTGTTCTCGGCACTGGCCGGGCAATTCGGGGAAAAGTTCGCCAAGGATGCGCTGATCCGTCTGATCAAGCTTGGGGAAATCGCCATCATGGTGGTCGGAGCGATCGGCTTCCTGTTCGATCACCTGTCGCTGATGCTGGTGGCGCTGTTCGCCATGGGCACTCACTCGGCGCTGTTCGGGCCGGTGAAATATTCGATCCTGCCGCAAGCCTTGCATGAAGATGAGCTGGTGGGTGGCAACGGCCTGGTGGAAATGGGCACCTTCCTGGCGATCCTTGCCGGCACCATTGGCGCCGGGGTCATGATGTCTTCGGCGCATTACGCGCCGGTGGTGTCCACGGCGATCATCGGCATTGCCGTGCTCGGTTACCTGGCCAGCCGCAGCATTCCCCGCGCTGCGGCCGCCGCGCCACAAATGCGCCTGAACTGGAACATCTTCAGCCAGTCCTGGGCCACGTTGAAACTCGGCCTGGGGCAAACGCCGGCGGTGTCACGTTCGATTGTCGGCAACTCGTGGTTCTGGTTTGTCGGGGCGATTTATCTGACGCAGATCCCGGCCTATGCCAAGGAGTGGATGCACGGCGACGAAACCGTGGTGACGCTGATTCTGACGGTGTTCTCGGTCGGCATCGCATTGGGTTCGATGCTTTGCGAGAAATTGTCCGGGCGCAAGGTCGAGATCGGTTTGGTGCCGTTCGGTTCGTTCGGCCTGACCGTTTTCGGTTTGCTGCTGTGGTGGCATTCCGGCTCAATTCCGGACAGCGCCTCAGGCCATGGCTGGATCGAAATCCTCGGTTTTGGCCACACCTGGCTGGTGTTGCTCGACATCCTCGGTCTGGGGATCTTCGGTGGTTTCTACATTGTGCCGCTGTATGCACTGATCCAGTCACGTACGGCGGAGAACGAACGGGCGCGAGTGATTGCTGCCAACAACATCCTCAACGCGTTGTTCATGGTGGTGTCGGCGATTGTTTCGATCGTCTTGTTGAGCATGGCCAAACTGTCGATTCCGCAGCTGTTCCTGGTGGTCTCGTTGCTGAACATCGGCGTCAACGCCTACATCTTCAAGATCGTCCCCGAGTTCACCATGCGCTTCATGATCTGGCTGCTCAGCCATTCCATGTATCGCGTCGAGCACCGCAATCTGGATTTGATCCCCGATGAAGGCGCGGCGCTGCTGGTGTGCAACCACGTGTCGTTCGTCGATGCCTTGTTGATTGGCGGCGCGGTGCGTCGGCCGATTCGCTTTGTGATGTATTACAAAATCTACAATCTGCCGGTGCTGAACTTCATCTTCCGTACCGCGGGGACGATTCCTATCGCGGGGCGTCATGAAGACATCCAGATCTACGAAAAGGCCTTCACGCGCATTGCGCGGTATCTGAAGGACGGAGAGCTGGTGTGCATCTTCCCCGAGGGGAAATTGACCGCTGATGGCGAGATCAATGAGTTCAAGGGCGGGTTGACGCGGATTCTCGAAGAGACTCCGGTGCCGGTGATTCCATTGGCCTTGCAGGGTTTGTGGGGGAGCTTCTTCAGTCGCGATCCGGGCAAGGGGCTGTTTCACCGCCTGTGGTCGCGAGTGACGTTGGTGGCTGGGCCGGCGGTGGCGGTTGAAGTGGCTGAACCGGCCAGGTTGCAGACGTTGGTGGGGGAGTTGCGCGGGGCAGTTAGATAGTCGGTGACAGTACGGGCCTCTTCGCGAGCAAGCCCGCTCCCACAGTAGGATTGCATTCCAATTGTGGGAGCGGGCTTGCTCGCGAAGGCAGTTGTAGCCTAAGCGCTGACCTTGAGCCCAACCAACCCGGAAATGATCAACGCCACACTCGCCAGCCGCACCAGCGCCATGGACTCGCCAAACAGAATGATCCCGGCGATCACCGTGCCAACGGCGCCGACACCGGTCCAGATCGCATAGGCCGTACCCAGCGGCAATTCCTTCATTGCAAGGCCGAGCAAGCCGAGGCTGATAGCCATGGCCGCAACAGTCAACACAGTGGGGAGCGGGCGGGTGAAGCCATCGGTGTACTTGAGGCCGACGGCCCAGCCCACTTCGAACAGGCCGGCGAAAAACAGAATGATCCAGGACATGAAAGACCTCCATCGTCTGACGGGGTCGTCCCCAGATTAATGACTCGATCGAGCCGCGAGGTCGTCCTCGCGATGCGCAATATAGTGCCCAGCATTAATCCGGGGATCAAGTTTTCAAGTCAGTCACTGACCTGTTGCGCCGCTATTTCCCGATCCTGCTTTTCACTCATGCGGCGGAAATACGTGGAGAGCAATGCCCCGGAAATATTGTGCCAGACACTGAACAATGCACTGGGCACTGCCGCCAGTGGCGAGAAGTGCGCACTCGCCAACGCGGCACCCAATCCGGAGTTCTGCATACCGACTTCCAGGGCCAGGGACTTGCGCTGGGCCAGTGGCAACTTGAACAGGCGTCCGGTGAAGTATCCCAGCAGGTAGCCAAAGCTGTTGTGCAGCATGACCACGGCCATGATCAACAGGCCGGACTCGGCAATCTTCGCCTGGCTGGCGGCGACGACTGCCGTGACGATGATCACGATGCTGACCACCGACACCAGCGGTAAAACGTCCACCGCATGACGGACCTTGTTGCCGAGCAACCGTTGGGCAACCACGCCCAGCACGATCGGCAGCAGCACCACTTGCAGGATCGACCAGAACAACTCCATGAACGACACCGGCAACCAGGCCGAGGCCAGCAGCCAGATCAGCGCTGGCGTCAGCAACGGGGCGAGGAGGGTGGTGACGGCGGCGATGGCCACCGACAGCGCCAGATCGCCACGGGCCAGCCAGGTCATCACGTTCGACGACGTGCCGCTTGGGCAGCAGCCGACCAGGATCACGCCGACGGCGATTTCCGGCGGCAAGTGGAACACCTGGCAGAGCAACCACGCCATCCCCGGCATGATCACGAAATGTGCAACCACGCCCAAGGCCACCCGCCATGGATGGCGAGCGACTTCGGCGAAGTCTTCGAGTTTGAGGGTCAGGCCCATGCCGAACATCACCAGCCCGAGCAAGGGCACGATGGCGCCTTTGAGGCCGAGGAACCACGCCGGCTGCAGAAACGCCACGACGGCGAAAATCAGTACCCAGTAAGCGAACGTGTTACCGACAAAACGACTCAATGCAGCCAATGCGCGCATGGCCTGATCCTTGTTATTAAGTAGCACCACAAAATAAAATGTGGGAGCGGGTTTGCTCGCGAAGGCGGAGTGTCAGTCAATATAGATGTCGACTGATACTCCGCCTTCGCGAGCAAGCCCGCTCCCACAGGTTGAGATCACCAGGGTTTAGATCCCCTGCGGAGTCTCTTCACCACCCAGTGCTTCAACCAGCGCCGGCAGGAAGTCGCCGAAGGTCAGCATCATCAGGGTGAAACTGGCATCCAGTTGGCCCAGTGCTTCGTCGCCGCCATCCTGTTCCGCCTGATCTTGCAGCAGGTCTTCGAACTTCAGGCGCTTGACCACCATCTTGTCGTCGAGGACGAACGACAGTTTGTCCTGCCAGGCCAGGGACAGTTGAGTGACCACTTTGCCGGTGCTCAGGTGCAACTGGATTTCTTCGCTGGTCAGGTCCTGGCGTTTGCAACGCACGATACCGCCGTCTTCGTGGGTGTCGCGCAGTTCGCACTCGTCCAGCACAAAGAAATCGTCCGCGGCTTTCTGCGTGGTGACCCACTCGGTCATGGTCGCGGTCGGGGACATTTTTACGGTCAGTGGGCGCACCGGCAGGGTGCCGATCACTTCGCGCAAGGTCGACAGCAAGTCTTCGGCGCGTTTCGGGCTGGCCGAGTTGACCAGGATCAGGCCCTGTTTCGGCGCGATGGCGGCGAAGGTCGACGAGCGGCGGATAAAGGCACGGGGCAGGAAGGCCTGGATGATTTCATCCTTGATCTGATCGCGTTCCTTCTTATAGACCTTGCGCATTTGCTCTGCTTCGATCTCTTCGACCTTTTCCTTGACCGCGTCACGCACGACGCTGCCTGGCAAAATACGTTCTTCCTTGCGCGCGGACACCAGCAGGAAGTCACCGCTGACGTGCACCAGCGGTGCATCTTCGCCTTTGCCGAATGGCGCGACGAAACCGTAGGTGGTCAACTCCTGGCTTGCACATGGACGCGCCAGTTTGGTGGCCAGTGCAGTTTCCAACGCCTCGGCATCAACAGGCAGATCTTGGGTCAGGCGATAGATAAGCAGGTTTTTGAACCACATGGGGTGAGTCTCTCCTTTATACAAAGGGGGGCATTATTGTCTTCGCCGTGCCATAGGCCAACCTTTCTCTAAGCCTTTGGAAGGCCTGAGAAAATTATTTTAAAAAGTGCTTGCCAGAGGTTGGGTCGCTCCGTAGAATGCGCGCCACACCGAAGCGAAGGGTGATTAGCTCAGCTGGG